>JAVJRN010000075.1:0-241918 GCA_040218415.1 Cyclobacteriaceae bacterium | reverse complement strand
CTCCACTGATTTTACGCTGGAAGTCATCAATGTAAATGATGCCCCAACGGTGGCGAATGCTATACCTGATCAAACCACCAATGAAGATGAAGCTTTTAGCTTCCAGATAGGGAACGATGTTTTTGCCGATGAAGATGCGGGTGATCAGCTCAGCTATACGCTGAGCTTAACGAATGAAAACCCGTTACCTAACTGGCTGAATTTCGATGAATTAACGCTTACATTCAGTGGAGTACCTTCCAATGACGAAGTAGGTATTCTCCATTTTCGATTCATGGCCACTGACTTATCGGGGGCTAGTGTTTTTGATGAGTTTTCTATCGAAGTGATAAATATCAATGATGCGCCGACTTTGGGTGTCGAATTAGTGGATCAAACGGCAACTGCCTTAGAACAATTCGATTATTTGCTTGATCCAAGCACCTTTTTAGATATAGATCAAGGTGATCAATTAACAATTAGGGCAAGACTTATTGATAATTCGCCTCTCCCATCATGGCTCGGTTTTAATTTTAATACCATGAACTTTCTAGGCATTCCTCAAATTTTTGATGAAGGTAGTTTTGATGTTGTAGTTACTGCTACAGATAGTGAAGGAGCCAGCATATCAGATACCTTCAACATTGAAGTAATATTTGTTTTGTCAGTAAAAGAACTATCAGATCTGGTGATACATCCCAATCCTGTTAGTTCGCACTTTACAATTAGTGGGCTTCCTTCGGAAATCAAAGAGGCCAAACTGATTGATATGCATGGTGTAACTGTAAAACGTTTGTCCATCATCAAGCAAAATGAAGAGATCTACGTAGATAAAATACCTTCTGGAATTTACCTACTCATGCTTAATTCGGATGGAAATTGGATAAATGCTGGTAAGGTTATGGTCAAACATTAAAGTCTTTTTACCGCCCTAAAACCACAACGACTATGCGAAATGCATAGTCGTTTTTTATTACAAGGTTCGTCAAAAAGTTGAAAAACACCCACATTGAAAACAACAATAAGTTATAAGCTAAATTAAATCTAAAATCACAAGAAATAGCCATGCAACACCACTCCTACACCATCCCCAATTCTGGAAAAGCTCGAAACGGAGACCATTTATTAGTTAAGGATTTTAATGAAGAGAAAATTCTGGTTGCATTAGTCGCAGATGGCGTTGGCGGACAGCCCTGTGACTGGAAAGCTTCTGAAATGGCCTGTGAACATTTTTTATTCAGTTTTCAATATGCACTAAGTGATAATTTACTCGATCGAATCCATGATAGTATCAATGATACCAATATTGAAATACTCTCTGAGATTTCAGAAGAATGCATGGGAATGGCCTCCACTTTATCGGTGATGGTATGGCCTTATGAAACAGATCAGTTCTGTTGGTGCAGCATTGGGGATTCTAGAATATATAAAGTGGATCACGCGACAGTGAATTGTATCAGCAAGGATGATACAGTATCGCACTCAGGTAAGCAATCTCTGACAGAATATCTGGGTAAAAACAACTTGAAATTTCATATTAGTGAAGAAAATATCGAACAAGGAGCGCTGATTTTGCTTTGCTCTGATGGTTTCTATACTGCAAGAAAAGCTTCAATGAATCAAAAGTTAATTGAATTGTCAAGAGCGGCAGATTTTGAAGCAGCATTTCATGAGTTAACAAAAAACTTCGCCATGCTTCGTGGTGATGATTTTACAGTAGTGGCAGTAAGAAAGGGTTAATACGATCTGAAATTTCATTTTTTCCAAGTTGGGAATTTGGATGTTTTCACAACGGGTTTAAAAGCTTCACCGCATATCGCGCCAATTCTTTAGTTTTAAGCAGAATGATACACCAAACACAGACAATGTTAATCCACACCCTTCCTTTCCGTTCTATTTCAACCTTTTTACTTCTAATCATTCTCTCCGTAATCCAATTCGGTTGTGGTACACAATCATCTCAAAACTCGACTGGAGAAAAAGAACCGGTGGTGGTCTTCTTGGTAAGACATGCTGAGAAAGTTGATTCCTCTAAAGACCCTGAACTATCAGAAGCTGGGAAGAAAAGAGCGATGGAGCTTGTCAAGACACTGAAAAATGCGAATATCAAATATGTGCATAGTTCAGATTATATAAGGACCCGGGAAACTGCTGCACCAGTCGCTGAAGAGTTTGGGTTAACCATTGAAATATACGACCCTAGTAACCTTGAAGCTTTGGCAAGTAAGGTTAAGGAGACAAGTGGCAATCATTTAATAGTTGGCCATAGTAATACCACGCCAAAGATGGTAGGTCTCTTAGGAGGTGATCCCGTATCTAAAATCGAGGAGAAAGGTGAGTATGATCGAATATATAAAGTCACCATAGCTGAAGATGGAAGTGTAAATTCATCCTTGACAAGATATGGCGCCTCATATGACACTGGCATGGATAACTAGCCTAAGGATTCAAAAATGTATCATCTTATTGAACAGACGTAAATACTCTTCCTCCCTTTATTCTTTTACCCGCTGAAGGAATTATAACTTTTCAAAGCCACTTATTCATTAAACAATACAGAGGAATTGACATAATTTTGCAACCATTCTCTCATTTGACAGTATACTTATTTTATTTTCAAAAGTCACTAAGCCCTTTCAATGCTTAAAGCAGCATTCCTTCTCATTTTTATTGCCAATATATTTGAAACATTTTCCCAAGAGATTTCTGAACATCCAGTCAAATCTTATACAACAGATTGGGCAAGTTCTCCAATCGCCATAGATGGAAAATTAGATGAAGTAGCCTGGGAGCAGGTAGCTTGGGGCGGAGAATTTGTAGGTCATTCTCCTTCATTTAATGTGATGCCATCTCAATCCACTCAATTCAAAATATTATATGACGCCAAATTCCTTTACGTAGGCATTCGCGCTTTTGACTCAGATCCTGATCAAATAGTAAAACGCATGTCGAGGCGCGATGGGTTTGAGGGTGATTTTGTGGAAATAAATATAGATAGCTATGCAGATAAGCGAACAGCATTTTCTTTCAGCGCCTCGGTTTCAGGTGTCAAAGGAGATGAGTATATCACCAACAATGGTGACAACTGGGACTCCACTTGGGATCCCATTTGGTACTTGAAGACCAGCGTGGATGATCAAGGGTGGATTGCCGAATTCAAAATCCCACTTTCACAATTACGCTTTGCCGATAAGGAGAACCATACGTGGGGACTTCAAATAATGAGACGATTATTTAGAAATGAGGAGCGTTCTACTTGGCAGCCCATCAATCCGACTGCCCCTGGCTGGGTTCATTTATTTGGCGAACTGAATGGGATCAAAGGAATCAAACCACAAAAACAACTGGAGATCCTGCCCTATGTAGTAGGACAAACTGAAACATATCCAGTGGAAGAAGAGAATCCTTTTAGAAATACTGGAAAAGAGCAAAACACCAATATTGGTGTGGATGCCAAAATCGGAATCACCTCAGATATTACGCTCGACCTTACCGTCAATCCTGATTTCGGACAAGTAGAGGCGGATCCCTCACGAGTCAATCTTTCTGCCTTTCGGTTGTTCTTTAGAGAGCAAAGAGCCTTTTTCCTTGAGGGAGCCAACACCCTTACTTTCCCAACAAGTGGCGGAATCAATAATCTCTTTTATTCAAGGCGAATTGGTGGCTCTCCAAAGGGATCGCCAGATGGTGAAAATATAGCATACATGGACAAGCCTAGCCAGACCAGGATATTGGGTGCTGCGAAACTAACGGGAAAAAATGCCAAAGGCTTTTCATGGGGAATCTTAGAGAGTTTTACTGACCGGGCTTTTGCCACAGTAATCGACACGGTTGGGGCAAGAAGAAAGGAGAAGGTAGAACCCTATACCAACTACTTCGTTGCACGAGCGCAACAAGATATTGACGGTGGTAAAACGGTATTTGGTGGTTTCTTCAGCAGTGTCCACAGGATGGGTAATGATGAAAATGGATTAGAACTACTCCATGATAATGCACATAGTGGAGGATTTGATTTAGACCATAATTTCAAAAACAGAAATTATGGATTTATCCTGAGAGGGATGTACAGCCAAGTGAATGGTTCGCAAGGAGCCATCTATCGGACTCAGACTGCCTCTGAGCGTTTCTTCCAGCGACCCAACAACCGACATACCACCCTCGATTCCACGCGCACTTCCCTGACTGGTACAGTAGGAACCTTTGCGATTGGGAAACGCTCGGGTAATTTTACTTGGACGGTTGGCTCAAATTACCGGTCGCCAAGCTTGGCGCTAAATGACATAGGATTTCTGGTGCAGACTGACAATATCAATAACTGGTTTTTTACGCGGTACAGAGTCATTGCTCCAAATCGCTTTTTTAGATCACAGAATTATCGATTATACGGTGAGCAAAACATAGATTTCGGTGGGGTTCAAACAAGCTCATCTAGTCAAATCAGTGGTAGCGTTGAACTATTAAACTTGTGGCAGTTAGGTCAAGAAATAGGTTTCTCAGGACAAAGGATATCCAATGCAGACTTGCGTGGTGGTCCTTCCATTATTTACCCAGGCGGGACAAATTATGGGTATTGGATAGGGACAAACCCACAAAACAAACTCCGAATGTCATTTAACAACTCCTATAACTGGCGCAACCAAAATTTTGCCAAGAGCTCAAACTATTCCTTCAATATCAGATATCGGCCCATCGATGCTATGAGTTTGTCACTTTCTCCAGAAATAAGCAAAGACCGAAATAATCTTCAATACATCAATCAATTCAGTTCAGAGTCGGGGACTCAATACTTGCTTGGTCGTGTGATTCAGGAAACGTACAGCATGTCTATGAGAATGAATTACAACATCACGCCTAATCTCACACTGGAGTTTTGGGGACAGCCGTTTATTGCCAAGGCTGAATTTGACCAATTCAAATGGGTGGACAATTCAACTTCGGATACTTACAGCGCCCGCTTTATAGACATAGCGCAAAGTCAAATTACATTGAGTGAATCCAAGACTACTTACACCTTTGACGGTCAGTTTGAACTAGACGACCCAGACTTCAACTTGGTTGAGTTCAGGTCTAACTTAGTCGCTCGATGGGAATATATACCCGGCTCTACCCTATTCCTTGTTTGGGCTAATAATGGCTCTTATTCAGACCTAGAAGAAGACAATAACTTCAATACACTCACCAATAAGCTCACAGATCTCAAAGGGACTAATACCTTTTTGCTCAAATACTCCTATCGATTTGTACTCTGAATTCGCAGCTCTTCAGGTATAGTCTTGTATAGTCACTTTTTTCAATGAAGTTTTTATTCTCGTAAGGTTCTGGCTGGGTGCTTTAGCTATACTTTTTCCTTGATTCAAAATACCTCGCCAAGCTCGTGGCAGAAATATAGTCATTATGCTTGCGAATGAGATCCTCTTTTCTTGTTTCATTTGACCTCTTATAATGAAGATTGAAAATGGCGTGTTTCATTGAGCATGGAGGCCTTAAAAATGGAGGCCAATGGGTCTTTTTTTAATAAATGAAAGCAATTAATCTGCTAATTCACCGTGTAGCGAAGCATAATAACCTTTCGAAAAGAGCTAAAAACTATTTCTTCAAATTTTAGATTTTCCGGGTACTGGTTCGTGTCTATCCTTGTGCATTTCTTTGTGCTTTGACAATTGAACCTTGAGTGTATCGTACAATTCTTGCATAGCTGAAACAAAGTCCTCATCTTCTTTGGAGATGAAAATATCTTTGCCAGGCAGGTTGACTTTGATGCTTACCTCCTTTTTTCCAGTGGCAGTTTCGGTCAATGATTTTAGATACACATCCGCGTTAACGATCATATCATTGTACTTGTCAATCTCCTCGAAGGTGCCTTTTACATGACCCATAAGTTCTTGACTGATATTAAAATTTACTGGTTCTATATTTACAGATATCATATTATTCTTGGTTTTTAATGTTGAGTATATTGTTTCCTACCAGCCAGTTTGTCTCTATGATAGGTAAGAATCTTAGATGGCAAAGTCATCACTCTTGGCTTGAAAACTTGTTAATCTCCCAAAGACGCTTCAGTTAAAGTTAATCAAGAGCTTATCCGATGAGTACCTCATTTCAAATAGACTTTATGGCGGCATTCACAGGGACTTCCCCACTTAGCAGTTCGAGCGCCTCTCCATAAGTTTGCTTGGCGTCAATAATGTGTGTAATAACAGATGCGACATCAGCTCTCGGAATGCTTCCAGATCTTTGTTCTAGCTTGTCGCCGAGCATCACATTACCCGTCCCAGACTCATTGGTAAGTTTACCAGGCAAAAGAATGGTATAATCCAGATTGGTTTGTAAGAGGTACTTATCAGCATCTGCCTTGGCCGCATAGTACGTTGACATAGACGCAGGCCACTGAGAAGAATCCATATCTGCACCAAAAGCACTGACCATGATAAATCTTTTTGCTTTATGTTTGATCGCTTCGTCAACTGCTTTTTTTGCACCAACTCTATCAATCAGGTGAGTTTTATCATCTCCCGTATGTGCGCCTGACCCAGCAGTAAAGACTACAGCTTCTACTCCTTCGAAAGCGTGTCCAAAATCTTTTTCCAGATCTCCCAAAACCGTATCATATCCCCGATTTTTATATTCCTCAATTTGTTTCTCAGTTCTCAGCATTAGCACTGGAGAGTGATTGCTTTTCTTTAGTTTAGCTGCCAAAATGCTTCCTATTTGGCCATTTGCGCCTATTATTAGTGTTTTCATAATGTCAGTATTTAAATGTTCTACTACTAAGGCAACAGGTGTAGTCCAATACTGTTTGGTAACTTGCTTAGCATGCAACACCGCTGCAGAGCTTATCACCCCTCTTCTTGGACGAAAAAACCAGTAGTGCTACACCAAACTTTTTGTCTTCATAAACTGTGAGTCCCAAACCAACTAATTGACAATTTAAGCAAGCAAAAAACCTAGCGATTATTTCACTAGCTGTCAAAAATCAAGGCTCAAATTTGCTGAGCTCCTTTAGACCTTCAAGTATTTAAAATCTACGTCGCGTAGATCTATGGAGATCGGGTCGCGGAGATCGGGTCGCATATATCTTTTGGTCGTCACTTCGAAACCGAATGGAATGGAAGAGAAGTCTCCGTTTCCCTATCGTCACTTCGAAATGTAGCGCAGCGGAATTAGAAGTCTCCTCAAATAGAAGGGGATTTCTCCCTGCGGTCGAAATGACGGGAATGGTTGGTCGTCATTTCAAAACGGAATGCAATGGAGTGAGAAGTCCCCTTTAATGGAGGGAGATTTCTGCCTGCGGTCGAAATGACGCGAATGGTTATTCGTCATGTCGAACTGAGGTACGAAGGAGACATCCCCAGTTTCCTCACCGTCAATTCGAAATGTAGCGAAGCGGAATGAGAAGTCTCCTTAAACAGAAGGGGATTTCTCACCCTTCCTTTGGTCGGGTTCGAAATGACGGAAATGGTTACCATCACTTCGAAATGTAGCTAAGCGGAATGAGAAGTCCCTCTCAAATGGAAGGGGATTTCTCCCTGCGGTCGAAATGACGGCTATGAGCTAATCAATCGAATTTTTCAAAAAAGCCACCCACTTATCATAACCAGCGGCTGACAAATGCACTCCATCTACTGTCAAATCTGCCGTGAGAATGCCTTGCTCATTGGCCATGGCTGAAAATGTATCTAGCAGTTGATATTTTGTATCTGTAAATCCATTGATTTCTTGATTGATTTCATTGAGTCGCTCGGCTCTATCATGGCCTTCTCCCAGCGGCATCAGCGTTTGCACAAATATTTCTGACTCAGGTAGTGCGTCTGCCAAGATTGTGCCTATCTCGTTGATTTTTAATCCCACATCTGCTACGGTATAATTGGTCCAAAGGTCATTGGTGCCAATCATAATAAATATACTCTTTGGCTTACTACACATCAACTCGCCCAATCTTGCCAGCACGCCATCACAATTATCCCCTGCGATTCCTCTGTTATTTACCGTTGCTCCATTGCCAATTTTAGTAGACCAGTTTCCACCTTGTTCTGTCAGGCTGTTTCCCAGTATGACAATGTTCTGTGGTGTAATAGTATCCTTTTGAAACACTTCAATCCGCTTAGGATAGTGACCTCTTGCCCAAGAAGAATGGGATGCAATCAATGTATCTAAAGGAGGATAAAGTGGATAACCACAAGCATTAGCTATTCCAGAACCCGTTTCCTCTTCTTCCTCCTCCTCTTCTTCCTCTTCCTCGACTATTACTACTATTTCCTCCTCTACTACTACGTCTTCAGTATTTGAACAACCTATCAGCATAGAAAATAGAAGGCTAAAAATGGATAAAAAAAGCATGGGGTAATTATTAAAATGTTTCAATAGGATAGCTAGTTTTAGTTAATGACTGTTTGGTTCAAGTTGGAAAAAATCAAAAGTTTCTAACGCCTCATTGCCATTTTGGCCATCGAAAAAAGAGGCATTTTCCCAGTGTGATCCTTGCCCCCAAAGCGTACGACAATCTGAGGTCACCCAAGCGGGTTCCCAATAAATAACACCTCGACCGCCTGATTTTCGAGTTTCTTCCAACAGTTTTTTCATAAAACGAAACTGACCATTGGGAGTGGCCGGATAGCCTTCGATAAGCGCATCTTCTCCCAAAATATTATGGGCATTGTCCACATTGACTAAAGTGTGAGGATAAGCCGTTTCCACAATCATGAGTTCCTTTTCGTAGGTCTTAATCAAAGAATCTAGAGCGACCGAAAGCTCCTCCAAACCAAAACTTGACCACTTAGGATAGTAAGATAATCCTATCCATTCAAAATCGGCCAGACCATTTTTAGTGGCTTGGTCAAACCACCAAAGAGCATTTTCTGGCTGTGCAATATGAATCATTTTTTGAATGTCGGTATTAGACGCCACAGAAAAATCATTGACGGCTTTCAAACCGGCATTGATCAGCGTAAGGTTTCTCTCCCAATTGATGGTATCCACAACCATATTGGCCGAGTCTTGCATGATCTCGATATTGATTTCATTACCCACCTGCACAAACTCCGGCAACAAATTTTCGCGGTGTAGTTTATTGAGCGTCGCATAAGTGTAATTGTAAAGGCTATCCGATAAGACGGGTAAAGCGGTGATCGTTTCCCAAGCTTTGGGAATTACCTGATGTTGTGGGTCTGCCCAAGTATCAGAATAATGAAAATCGAGGAGCACTTCCATGCCCTGCGCCTTTGATCGCTTGATGGCTAGTGCTACATCTTCGAAATTAGAGTAACCTGCCCAAGTCGGATTGTGCCATAGTCTAAGCCGAACCAAGTTGGTTCCCTTTTCTGAAAAGAGCTGATAAGGATCGACTAACTCTCCATTAGAACGGTAAGCTCCGCCACAGTCTAATATTTCGTTAACATAAGAAAGGTCAGCACCAACATATTCTCGTGGTGTATTTGTACAAGACGCAAAAAAAAGCACACTAATGAAAAGGTATTTAATCATTTTTTAGAATTTTTATTGTTTGGCTTCCTTCGTCTGTGTCGAGTTTCAAGAAATATATGCCGTTGGAAAAGGCTCCCATATCAATGGTATTATTTTCCATTTTAATTGGCACTGTCCTTCCCATCGCATCCATCAATACAGCACTTTGGATATTTATTCCCTCATTGATGAAAAGCTCATTAACCACCGGATTGGGGAAAACGCGTATGATTTCATTTTTCGAAATACCATCTAAGTTTAATGGTAATTCATTCACGGCAGTAGTACAGCTACCCCATGCAAAGTTGAATTCCACCGGACTATTTTTAACCAAATAATAGCGATGGGTATTCCAAAAATTAGCGCAAGCGTCAGGCACTATTTCGCGGTATTCCACCACCCAATCATTGTTTTTGTAAAAAATATAAGCACCAGAAGATCGACCGGGAATAGTGGTCTTCAGCTCATAAATGTCACTTTCTTTTCCTTCCATGGGTAAAAACTGCCAATCTCCTTCTCCTGTAAAATCTCCAGTCACAAAGACGTCATTGATATCCGAAACGCCTTCCATGTTTACTTTGAAAGTGATTTCTTGTTCTTTTAGGCCATCAGGTTTGGTAGTGTAGTCATAAGAAAGAAAATCCATTCCGGCATGTGGTTTATTTTCAAAATCAAACAAGGTGGCATTGTCCCAGTGAGAGCCGGTTCCCCAATAGGTTTGGCAAGAAGAAGACACCCAAGCGGGCTCCCAATAAATGACCCCTGCGCCTCCATTTTCTTTGACCAGCCACGTCAGTTCTGTTAAAAACTGCGCCTGCACTTCAGGGGAAAAATCATCATAGGTGCTCAGCTTACTTGGCCCTCCTAGTACGTTGTTGGCCGCATCTCCAGAGCCAGCGCTCGTCCAAGGATACCCGACCTCAACAATCATGACTTCCTTATTATACGTCTCTTTAAAGAAGGCCACATAATCTCCGAGCTCTCTCACATCTTGATTATGCCATTGTGGATAATAACTCAACCCAATAATATCATAGTCAGCAACCCCATTTTGAGAGGCATTGGCAAACCAACTTTCCGCAGATTCAGCATTGGCAATGTGAATCATCGTTTGGATCTCTTTTTCTAATATGGACTCAAGATCAGTAACCGCTTTTAGCGCGTTATTGAACAACATGGATTGCCTCGCCCAGTTGATTGGATATAAGTTTGGTGTGCCATTGCCTATATCTATTCCCTCTCTTTTAATCAGAATATTGCCGTTGGTTTCATTACCTATTTGCACCATTTCGGGCAGTAATCCCTCTTCGTTTAATTCCGAAAGCGTATGGTAAGTATAGTTATAGAGTGAGTCTGAAAGTACCGCATCATCCTCAATTTCCTCCCACACGGCTGGTCGCCAGTTCCTTCCCGGGTCAGTCCAGAAGTCTGAATAATGAAAATCCAAAAGGACTTCCATTCCCAAATCCTTAGCTCTTTTGATGGATTTTTTCACATCAGTCAAATTGCTGTAGTTGGTCCAGGCAGGATTATGCCATAGCCTTAGCCTTACGATGTTGGCACCATTTGCTTCGAAAATGCCATAAACTTCTGCTTCCTTACCGTCTTTATCTAAGTATCGAACGCCACAATCTTCCAGCTCATTGACATACGAGAGATCCACCCCTTTATAGAAGGTCTGACTATAAGTCCCATGGGACGTCAGCGTCAAAAAAATAAGGATGATATACTTACTCCAATTCTTTTTTTCCAACATCTTGTCAGGCCTCATTAATAACCAGGATTTTGTTTCAGATTTGGGTTTCTATCTATTTCATCCTGAGGAATCGGATAAAGCACATGGAAAGGTTGTGCGTTGGTAATACCTCTTTCTACGGCTTTTGAAACATATTTCCCGTGTCGGATAAGATCTTCACGGCGATAATTCTCGGCATATAGTTCCCAACTTCTTTCCTGAAGAATTCTATCTCTTAAGGCGTCCTTAGTCCCAAAATCAACTAACTGAATTTGCTTGGTAAGATCACTGTCAAATGCTCTATCTCGCAATGCATTGATCAAGTCTATTGATTCTTGGTTTGGCCCATTTTCTTCATTGAGTGCCTCTGCGAGGGTGAGATATACTTCGCTTAATCTATGCAAAACGATATCATTTCCTGCCCATGGCCCTACCCTATTTGGGTCTGGCTGATATTTAATAATCATCGCGCCATCAGGTATACTTTTCGCATCACCAGTCACACTTGTGTAGTCTTTTACCAAATAAGATCCTCTGATATCATCAGGATCGAAAGAATTATAGAATCCAAGTCTGGCTAGATGACCTCCCCAACTTCCTGTTTCATAATCAGACTCAGATGTATGGGCAATCATCGTATTTCCAATTCCCGGCTGAGCGATGCTTGGTATTGTCAAAATAATCTCCGAATTACTTCCATTGTCTATACTGAAGATGTCACGATAACTTAGAGAAAGGCTGTATCCTAGCCCTAGCACCTCACGTGCTGCACTGATAGCCGCAGGCCAATTTTTCTGATTGAGCTGAAATCTCGTCAACTGAGCATATGCTGCGCCTTTGGTGAATCTGCCATACTCCTCCGCTGGATAACTCGCTGGCAAAAGCTCAGCTGCTAAGGTAAAATCAGCAATGACTTGCTGTGCTATTTCCGAAGGTAGCGCCTGCACTGGTAAATTGAGCGGGTCACTTTGCGGCTTGATGATTAAAGGTATGTTTCCAAATAGGCTGAGCGCTTGGCTGTAAAATAAAGCCCTTCCAAAGAGTGCTTCGCCTTTTACTCTTTTTTGTATCTCCTCACTTACATTGGGGTTTCCGTCAACATTTACTAATAAATTATTGGCAATAAAAATACCTTCAAATAAATCACCGAAAACAGAACCGAAATTACCATAACTAGAGGGCGTCAATGTGAAGTTCGTAAATACATTGAATCCAGACCATTTTACAAAAAGCTCATCAGTCTGCACTTGCTGGTAGTTAAAAATACTGGCCTCTCCATATCCAAAAGCACCCCAACCTTCCTGCTGACCCGACTGGCCTGTGACTGTACCATCGGCACGTAGTTTGGCATAAATAGCATTCACGGCGGTAATCGCATCGGCATCATTTTGAAAGAAATTATTCGACGCAACATCTACAAAGACATCCTCTTCTAATACCTGCTCACATTGCAGAAAAAATGTGATGAAGATAATGAGTAACAAAGCAGTCGGTCGGTGGCTTATCATATTTGAAATATTCATATTCATCAACAATTAAAATGTGGCGCTCAAACCAAGCGTATATGTTTTGGCATTGGGATATTGTCTGAACTCATCGGTTTCAGGATCAGTACCTTCAAATGGTGTGATGGTAATCAAATTCTGCACATCAGCATACACTCTCAAATTTGAAATCTTACGAACTTCTGAGAAAGTATAGCCTAACGTAATATTTCGTAATCTCACGAAAGAAGCATCTTCGATGTACTCACTATTATTGGCAAAACCTCCCAGAATACCATCAGATCCAGGCACTGTTCCTGATGGATTATTGGGTGTCCATCTGTTCTTCACGGCGCTGGACTTGTTGAAGCCCTCTGTGATGTCGTCGACATCTTCAAGATAAGCTCTGGTAAAATTCATTTTCTCGCGTCCGATCGACCCTTGAAAGAAGAAGTTGAGGTCAAAGTTTTTATAACTAAAGGTGTTATTCACCCCAAAGGTCATATCTGGATCATAATTACCTAAAAGCACACGATCTTCAGGCGTGATTACACCATCACCGTTAGCATCTTCATACTTGAAAGTGCCTGGCTGTGGTATCGCGACCGCCTCCTGATTAGGACTACTGGCTATTTCTGCCTCTGTTTGAAATAAGCCAATCACACGGTAACCATAAACCCCTCCTAAAGGGCCGTTCTCTACCGCAATGAGCCTTCCTTCAGGGTAAAACCCAGCACGATCTTTCCATTGATTTTTATTAAATCCCAGATTTAAAGAAGAAGTCCATTCAAAGGCGCCAACCATGTTTTTTGAGGTTAGGGAAAATTCCATTCCTCGATTTGTGATGCTCCCAGCATTCACAGTCACAGCATCAAACCCAGCCGTTCCTGGAAGCTGGAAATCAAGCAGGACGTCCGTTGTTGTCTTCTCATAGACATCAAAAGATCCGAAAATTCGACTGTTGAAAATCGCAAAATCAATTCCTAAATTGAGCTGTGTGGTCGTTTCCCATCTTAGATCTGGGTTATCAGGCCGCAAAGCTGCTAGTCCTTGTATGGGTTGTCCGCCGATGACCGTTCTTCGAGTGACATTGTAAAGCGACTGTGACCTTTTATTACCTATTTCTTGGTTTCCTATTTGGCCAAAACTGGCTCTCAGCTTAAGCTCTTCGATGAAGGAAGAATTAAAGAAATCTTCATTATGAATTTTCCATGCGATAGCTCCTGAAGGAAAATATCCCCACTTATTATTAGGGCCGAACTTGGTAGAACCATCTGCTCTGAAACTGAAGGTAAACAAATAGCGATCATTGATGGAATAGTTCACTCTAGCCAAATAGGAAAAGAGTCGCGAGCGTTCCTTAAATGGAACAGTACTCAGTGTATCGGCATTGGTGATCTGTGAGAAATCTGTGGACTGATCGGCAAAATTGACAAAAAAACTAGACACACCTTCCACATCAAACTGCTGAAAAGTCGTTCCCCCCAATAGCGTCAATCGACTATTATTGGGTAAAGATTTTTCATAGGATAACGTAAATTCCGATAAAGTACTCCAACTATCGATCTCTCCCACTTCTCCTTCGCCATTGGCTTGTTCACCTCGGATGACCGACAAAGGAACCAGGGCTTCACGCGCTGAATGAGACTGATCTCTACCAAAATTGATTTTAGCTTTTAAGCCTTCCAAAATTTCATATTCCACGAAAGCAGTTCCAAGTAATCTGTTGGTATTTGTTTGATCATCAATGGCTAGCAAAGAAACCGGATTAGGTATTAAGCTTCTAACGGGATGTACCGAAAAATCACCATTCTCATCTCGCACAGACAATAGCGGTGACCAGTTCCTCGTATTGTCAAACAATCCGCCGAACTCAGCTCCTCCAGAATTGGCGCCAAAAGGAACTTGTCTATCTTTAGTTTGTGAAAGTAATACGCTGATGCCAGTCTTAAACTTACCCTTGGAATAGTCAATGTTAGCTCTACCACCAAGCCTTTCTAGCTCTGACACATCGGCTATTCCTCGGTGTTGGAAATAATTACCAGAAATATAATATTTCAAATTTTGGTTGCCGCCACTCCCAGATATCTGCTGCTGGTGGATAGTGCCTAGTCTCGTTATTTCATCAATCCATTGTGTCCCTTCTCCTGCATTGTTGATTTGAGCTGCCGAGTAAATGGGATCGCCTTCGGGGTTTTTTCTGAGAAAAACTTCATTGGAAACCTTGGCAAACTCACTGGCATTCAACATGTCGTATTCTCGATCTAAATTTTGAATACTAAAAGAAGAACTATAGTCCAAAGCTAGTTTTTTCGAACCTCCTCTTTTGGTCGTAATCAAAACGACACCATTCGCTCCTCTGGCTCCATAAATGGCTGTGGCAGACGCATCTTTCAGAATTTCTATAGAGACGATATCTTGAGGATTGATTCCGTTGAGCGGATTTCTTGGAGGCGAAGAGCGATGACGGGAAGAAGATCCAGGCTGCACATTGTCACTGGTCACAGGAAATCCGTCGATAACATAAAGTGGACCATTGGCGCCTAGCACGGATGAAGCCCCTCTAATCTTCACATCGAAACCTCCGCCTGGCTGTGCGCTGGATTGCGTAAGCACCACACCGGGAGCCGTATTTTGCAACAAATTACTTGCTGACACAATCGGTCCAGGGTTCATATCTGCCTTCCTAATGGAAGCTACAGATCCTGTGATATCACTTTTACGTTTGGTTCCGTATCCTACAACAACTACTTCCGCCAACGACTCAATATCCATGTCTAGCGAAATATTAAGGGTACTTTCTGACCCGATGGTTATTTCGGTGTTTGAATAACCAATAAAGCTCACCACAATTTTTGTCCCCTCGGCAGCACTCAAAGTAAAATTACCATCTATATCCGTGACGGTTCCTTTGCCTGTTTCTGGAATTAAAACAGTAGCTCCTGGCAATGGCGATCCATCACTTGAGTCCACGACTTTTCCCTTAATCTCACTTTGAGAATAGCCTTTTATTGAAACAAAAATCAGTAGTAAAAAAGATACTTTACGGAAAATTGAAATGAACCGATTATCGCATCGGAAAAATTTAAAAATACTCAACTGGCTGTTCATACGTAGTTGGTCATTATTAACATCAAGATAGAGAATAAGCAGATGAGCGCTATTCCTGTCAATGTCATTTTGATTGTAATTTTTTTCATGGATTATCCATTTTGATATGGTCAAAGATGACAATTATGCTAGCAAAACAAGGTGTAGATTTTCTGTAGAAGAGAGGTAAAAACTCGTTTTAAGAAGACTTGGAATGGTTTTTAATATAATCCGTCGGTGTTTGGTCGTATTTCTTCTTAAATACTTGAGAAAAATACTTTCGGTCATTGAAGCCCACCTTGTAGCAGGTATCAGCTATAGAAAATCCAAATTCCGTCAGTAGCTTCGTCGCACGGGTAAGCCGATAATCTCTCACAAACTCCACGAGTTTCAGTCCAGTGAGGGCTTTGAGTTTTTTGTAGATCACCGAGTGGCTCATTCCGAGTTTTTTGGCAATAAAATCTGCACTCAACTCCGAGTCACCAATGTGATCATCGACTATTTTAGAAAGATCTGCAAGAAACTGTTCGTCTGGAGAATTAATGTCAAGATCCTTGGGCTTGAGTAGGTATTCGTTTCTAATCCTATTGCGTAATCGCTCTTGATTTTTCAAGAGATTTTTCAAGCGTGTCTTGAGCAGCAGTGTGTTGAATGGCTTGGTGATATAATCGTCTGCGCCAATATCAAAACCTTCCTTTTTGTAAATCAGACCCGTTCGAGCAGTGAGTACAATCACCGGAATATGGCTTGTATTTCTATCGCCCTTTACTTTTGTTAAAAAGGTAATACCATCCATGACAGGCATCATTACATCGGTAATGATAATATCTGGCAGTTCTTGTTGCATCATGGACAAAGCCTCAGAGCCGTTTGAAGCAGTCATAATTTGGTATCCAGTACCAATGGCCTCCACTATAAAATCTCTAATTCCCTCATTGTCCTCGACTATCAAAAGCGTCACGTCGCTCGGAGGCATTTCTATTTCCTCCTCCATAAAAGCGGTATCAGTTTTATAGTAACTCACTGTCTCACTATCCACAAAATCAGCCATGATGAAGGCCGGATTGAAGTGAGCATGACCCTTGAGCAGCTTCACCGTAAATGTGGACCCTTTTCCTTCCACGCTTTCTAAACCAACTTCCCCTCCATGGAGCTGTACTACATCCCTCACTATCGACAACCCAATACCAAAACCTTCGAGCTTATGTCTATTGTCGCTTTGATAAAAACGATCAAATACATAGTCGACTTGTTCACTCGAAATACCCCTTCCTGTATCCAAAACCTTGATAAATACATACTGATCGTCCTCTTCCACAAAAACAGAAATTTTTCCACCGGCCTCTGTATACTTGAAAGCATTGGAAAGGAGATTATAAAAAACTTTCTCGGACTGGTCTCGATCGTACCAGAGTTGAACCTTTTCGCTTTTACTATCAAAATTAAAAGTGATGCCCAAGGACTCAGCTTTGTTTTGAAATGACAGATATATCTCTTTGACGAACTTGACAATGTTGCCTTCTGCCACATTCAGTTTCATGCCTTCAGCGTCAAGTTTTCGAAAATCTAGTAATTCATTGATAAGTTGGGTCATGTGGTTCGCATTGGACCTTACTTTACGCAAGGCACTGGAAACTTGCTTATCCCCTGCCGTTCGATTCGCCAGATTTTCCAACTCCCCGATAATGAGGGTTAGTGGAGTTCTGATCTCATGCGAAATATTAACAAAAAACTTTTGCTTAATTCGACTAATTTCCACCTCTTTTTCTCGTGTCAATTTTTCGATACGAAGGTTCCCTTTAAGCTTTTCCCAAGTGGTAGTGTAGCGCTGAAACTGATAAAGTAATAAACTGAATGCCGTGATAAATAATAGCAAAGCCCATCCTCTCCGCCACCAAGGTTTTAGGATGATAAAATCAAAAACCAAGACTTCAGAGTCCTTTTGTTTAGAGCGAATTTCCAACTGATAAGCACCATCTGTCAGGTTTGCAAAAGTGACTGAACGCTGAGCACCCATCTGAATCCAATCACTATGGAGAGGGGTTAGTTTCAGCTCATAATTGATAGCCGCAGAGGCCGGAAAACTTAGCCCTGCATAATCAAAAGTGAGGGTGTTTTGATCATGAGCTAAAAGCAGATCCTCACCGGACCACAGTTCTGATGTATGATCTATTTCTTGATTAAATAAAGAAACGCCCAACATTTCAATGTTCAATGTATCCACTTGCTGATCGAGGATTGACATTTGGAAAGAGACTACTCCGGCTGTATTTCCAAAATAGAAGGTGCCTTCCTCATCTCGAGTATTCGCATTGATATGATATTCTCCTTTAAGCTGAGGGATTTGTTGAATGTTCCCACTGGGATCTTTGTGAAAGATTCCGGTTTTGGTGGCGATCCAAAGACCTCCATTTTCATCATTTAATAGGGAAACGATTGTTTCATTATTACTCAAAACAGCATTGGTCACTTGGGTCACTTGAAGGGTGCTCGTATCCATGGCGAAAAGTCCTTTGTCCCAAGTACCTATGTATAAAGTGGATTCCAAAGCTTCCAGAGAAACAATGTTTTTAGGTTCAATAAGTGCTCTTTTAAGCTCTCCGCTTAATTTATGAAAGGAGAATAACCCTTCACCAAAAGTACTCACCCATATTTTTACTCCTAATTCTTCAAGCTTTACTACGTTAATCGGATCAGGTTGGAGACTATCAGCGTTAGACAAAGTATTGAAAATCTCTTTCTCCGCATCAAACCAATTGAGACCACCTCCCCAGGTCGCTACAAGATATTTTTTGTCCCCCAAAGCCACGACATCTCGCACGTCGTTGTAGCTAATCGAATGATCATTGGATCGCACCTGATAATTGTAGGTGCGATTGTCATTGACCCGATAAAGCCCGTTATTGAAAGTGCCAATCCAGTAAAAATCATCGTCCAATTCTTTGATCATTTGAACATAGCTATCTCTTGGTATCTTCAAATTGGACTTATTCTGATAGGCGTGCAATCCACTCCCATCTGCCCCAAAAAATAACCTATTTTGTTTGGCGAAAATGCTAAGCACGCCGCTGGCTTCTTCTCCTAAAAAATCACTGTAATAAAAATCATATTCTTTGGTTTTTTGATCGATTACACTGATTCCATTCCATGCAGTCCCGAGCCACAAATTGCGCATATTGTCCTCAAAAATCTTATAAATGGCATTGCTCACTATGGAAATATTGCTTCCTGAAATATGCTCATGTCGTTGAAAACCATTTTGCAAGCCTCCGCTATACAGGCCCTTTCCATCCGTGGCAATCCAAAGTATTCCATCAGAATCTAGGTAGATGTCTCTAACAATTGTTTTTTCAATTCCTGCACTATTGAAGGTCTTTTGGACTCTATCTAAAAGTAAGAGACCATCGTTTTTGGTGCCTACCAAGATTGAATCTTGTGTGACAGAATAAATATCAAAAATGATATTTCCGATTGACTTATCGTTGGTTATTGAATAGGTTTCTAATAGCTCGAAAGATTCGTTAAACTGAAACAGCTCCCCTTGCTGAGAGCCTAACCAATAGCTATGATGTGCATATTCGAGATAATGAGGAAACCAAGATTTATCTAAGACCTTTACAAATTCAAAACTTGAGTCATTCTTAGTCGAAATTTTGAATAACCCTCTTTCAGAAACAACCATGATAACCCCAGGAATTGGTTCGGAAATTTGGATAATTATTTGACCTATAGATGAGAAATCTGTGCCTGAGGTATTAATCTGCTCATTGTCCAAAATATATAATCCCCCGCCTGTGGTTCCGAGCCAGAACCTTTGGCTACTGTCAATAAAAAGAGAGGAAATATCGTTGGAGCTTAGCGCGGAATTGGAAGTGTTGTAGGTTATAAAATCATGCCCATCGTATCTATTAAGGCCATTTTTGGTGCCAATCCAGATAAATCCGGTTTTATCCTGAACCACCGAGGTAATGGAGCCGCTAGACAGCCCATCAGCCGTACCAATCGCATAAAAGCGCTTAGATGCCTGCCCGAAGATGTTGTAGGCACTACATAAAATGAGTATAAATACATATTTTCTCATAACCTAAAATTGCAAAAAGACCCTTGCGGGTCTTTTCAATTTACAAACAATAATGAGGACTCAAAAAATTTTAATCAGCATCAACAATACGAAGATTCCTGAAGTAAATGGCGTTTTCAGATTGACCATCACCATAGCCTCCACCAGCAACTATTTTCACTCCATCAATCACATCTGAGGTGGCGGCATTTTCATTTCCAGACCCAAAGAAGTTACCCACACTTTCTAAGTAAAGCTCATCGAAACGTAGCGTGATCCAAGTATTGGCTTCTGTGATATATTCTTCATAACCAATATACATTCCTGCGCCATCAGGGTTGAGTCGGTGGTCTTCATGCTTGGTAAGCATAAGGAAAAATGAATAACCTTTCGTTTTGTCAGACCCAAACGCTGGATTATCGCCGATCACAACATCATCGCCAACCATACTCGCAAACGGAACCGCTTCAGTGTCTTCATAGAAAACATCAATTTCCACGAATTTGGTACCTGCCGTCAATCCGGTTTGTTCGGCATTCAATTGAGGAAGTGCTTCTACAGTAGCTTGGTCCATCAACGTTCCAAAATCAAACATAATGTGTGACCAGCCAGCAGTTCCCCACTCAGCAGGATTTTTAACCACTTTCATCGTTTTACCTGAGTATACCAACGGAGCTTCAGGGTCTGGATTAGTTGCTCCAGTGGTCATGGTAAACTGACTTCCAACATTCTCGTAAGTCGCACTACTTGTAAGATTTCCATTCACTGCAAAAGTGGTAATCGCTCGTGTTCCATCCCAATGATCTGGGTCTATGGTAGAAAGCGTAGTACTAGATCCTGGGTCTCCACCAAAATCGGCAAGAAGAAATCCGAAATCACCCACCGCCTCAAGATTAAGGCTAAGGTTAGCTGATGATGTTCCTTGTGCATCTTCTACCACAAAGTCCAGCGTGATTGTTCCGTTTTCACCGGGCACATATTCATGTTCAAATGTATCCGTGAGTTCTCCCTGCGAATACGTTTTAATATTATTCCCGTTTAAGCTGACACTACTCAACCCTGCTTCCGCATCTACTTTAATAGTAAAGGATATTGGGCTTGCTACCAAAGCTTCCAAATTACTTAAATCTGTAGGTGATATTATTTCAATCGTAGGTTCTGCGTAAACTGTTTCCATTGTTTCGTCTTCAGTACACGAGACGATCAATACCAAGGCGCTCAGGACCAAACCAAATCCAATCCTATTCCAATTCTTTTGTAAATTTTTCATTTTCATCATTTTCAATTTTCGTTTTGTATCTAAAGTTCAAACCCCATGAAGGATGAGGACTGCCTTTTTGCTGAATACAAAGCTGGAATTAAGTGAGATGTCACAATTCCTAAAAATTCATCAAATGAGGTGTATTTTTTCACCAATGGGCTAAATCATCAAAAAATCAATCTTTAGTGATTTACCAGCTTAAAGACGCAACAATCCTACTCAGATCAATTTCTCGTAAAAAACTGCAGTTTAAACAAAAACGAAAATTCCCACCCTATTGGGCTAAAATGTCAACCTTGAAAAGTTGAAAGGTTGCGGACATTTGCAAGATATGGGACACATAAAAATTGTAAGCCTTTTGGCAGCTATACTACTCCTTGGAAGTTGTAATCAATCAGCTACTAAAAAAACCAATGCAGTGACTCGGTCTACTCATTCATTGAATAATGATTGGATGGTTCGCATGAATGATACCAGTGAATGGCTAAAGGTGAATATCCCCCATACACCTGTCATTGAGCCTTTGGTAGTTAATGACCAATGGCAGGGTTATTTGTCTTATAAAAAAATCATCTCCGTCGATGACCCTTCGAAGATTTATCAAATTGAATTCGAGGGTGTCATGCATGAAGCGAGTGTCTATCTTAATGACCAATTTTTAACCAAACATCAAGGTGGGTATTTACCTTTTGTTGTGGATATCACGGATCAATTGGTCTTTGATAAAGACAATACATTATTGGTGGTTGTAAACAATGAGGATAATGCTACGATTCCCCCGGGAAAATCACTTTCCGGTCTTGATTTCAATTTTTATGGCGGCATTTACCGAGCAGTAAATTTGAAAAAGCTCGATAAAGTCCATATCACGAATCCCATAGAAGCGAAAGTT
Source organism: Cyclobacteriaceae bacterium (assembly GCA_040218415.1). Taxonomy (GTDB): domain Bacteria; phylum Bacteroidota; class Bacteroidia; order Cytophagales; family Cyclobacteriaceae; genus JAVJRN01. The sequence goes on along the minus strand of JAVJRN010000075.1, from coordinate 219,958 downwards.
CCAGCAGGTGGAGGTACGCTCATACACTTTGATGAGGTCAGCGAGAAAGCAGCAAAAGGATTTTTGCAAGTGCATATTGCGAATAAAAACGAGGCTGCCAAAAACGTATCGATCAAAGCAGAGCTGAAAGCAAAATCAGGTCAAGTCCTTACCTTCAATTCCGAGCCTTCTTCTATCGCTCCAAATTCACACCAAACAATTACTCTGGACTTAACCATACAAAATCCAGCGCTTTGGTCAACGGAAAATGCGCACCTTTATGAACTGTCAACTTCGTTGATGGTAGAGAATCAAATTGTACAGACGGAAGTAGAAAAAATTGGGGTTAGAAGTATTGAACTCACGCAAAAGGAGTTTTTTCTCAATGGCGAAAAACAGTATTTCCGAGGTACAAATAGACATCAGGAATATCCTTATGTGGGTTATGCCATCTCTAAGAATGCCAATCGTAGAGATGCGATCAAAATAAAACAAGCGGGCTTTGACTTTGTAAGACTTTCACACTATCCGCAAGATGTTTCATTTTTAGAAGCATGCGATGAGCTTGGTATCTTGGTAATGAATGCCATTCCAGGTTGGCAATATTACAGTGATGATCCGGAGTTCCTCAAAAACTCCTACCAAGATATTCGTGACATGGTTCGGCGCGACCGTAACCATCCTTCAGTAGTCTTTTGGGAAGTTTCACTCAATGAGTCTCCCATGACCGACGCTTACATGGTGGAAGCAAACAAGATATTAAAAGAGGAATTGCCTTTTGAGGATACGTACAGTGCTGGCTGGATCGACCATGATGCCTTCGACTTATATATTCCCGCTCGCCAGCATGGGCGAGCGCCTGATTATTGGATAAAATATCGCACCGATAATCGGCCGCTATTCATTGCCGAATATGGCGATTGGGAATATTACGCCCACAATGCAGGCTTTAATCAAGCGGCTTATGAAGGGTTGAAAGAAGAAGAGCGTACCAGCAGGCAACTTCGGGCGCATGGAGAAAAACGACTTTTACAACAAGCACTAAACTTTCAAGAAGCCGCAAATAGTAACAGAAAAGGACCAAACACGATCGGTGATGCCAACTGGCTCATGTTTGACTATAATCGAGGCTATGCCAATGACTTGGAAGCCTCAGGAATCAGCGATATTTTTCGGATTCCTAAGTTCGCTTATTATTTCTATCAAAGTCAGCGACCTCCTTTTGACACTTTAAACCTAGAAAACGCCATAGGACCCATGGTTAAAATCGCCACCAATTGGACAGAAGACTCGCCAGCAAACATCACCGTTTATAGCAACTGCGAAGAGGTAGGCTTATATCTGAACGGTAAACTCATCGAACGAAAACTGGCCACAAGAAATAGCTACAACGATCAGCTTGATTTTCCAACATTCCAATTTGATTTGAAAAAATTCCAGAAAGGCGAGCTAAAAGCGATTGGATATATCAATGATCAGCAGATGGCGCAAGACCTAGTAGCCACACCTGGTTCTGCCAATAAAATCATGCTTGAAGTAGACCTCTCAAACACGCCCATTTCTACCACCGAAGATGATTTAGTTTTCGTTTATGCCAAAATCGTAGATGCCAACGGCAACCTCATCCCTGACAGTGACGCTCTCGTCACTTTCACCACCAATGGCGGAGAACTTATAGGCACCAATCCAGTAAAATCGGAAGCTGGTATTGCGACCATTTTATTAAAAACCAGTCCTCTTAATAAGAAGAAATATACCATTACCTCAAAAACAGCTGATCTGGTAAGCAATACTTTGAATTTTTAAATTCCTAAACGTACCTCCCCGGCCGCCTTCGAAATTACGTGAAGGGATGCCGTCACTTCGAAACGGAATGCTATGGAAGGGGAAGTCTCGCTTCCTCACCGTCACTTCGAAATGTAGCGAAGCGAAAGGAGCAGTCCCCGTCACCTTACCGTCACTTCGAAACGGAATGCAATGAAGTGAGAAGTCTCCCTCAACTTATCGTCACTTCGAACGACTGCAAGGAGGAGAAGTCTCCTCAAATAGAAGGGGATTTCTCCCTGCGGTCGAAATGACGGGAATGGTTGGTCGTCATGTCGAACTGAGGTACGAAGGAGACATCCAACAAAACAGCGGGGGATTCTCACGTCTTTCGTTCCTCACTCCTCAGAATGACGGAAATGGTTACCGTCACTTCGAAATGTAGCGAAGCGGAATGAGAAGTCCCCGTCACTTTAACGTCACTTCGAAGCGGAATGCAATGGAGTGAGAAGTCCTCATAAATGGAAGGGGATTTCTCACCCGTCCTCCGGTCGGGTTCAAAATGACGGCTTTGAACAAAATCCCAAAAAGTGTCTTTAAACGCCTGTACCCCCCATCGGAAGTGGGGGTACCCACTTCGGAAGTACCCCCACCCACTTGCCAAGTACCCCTCCCTACTTCATAGACGACCCGAGTCACCTTTTTGCAAACTGCAGTCACCAAATAGGTAACTTCAGTCGGTTATTTACTCACTGCAGTCGCCAATTATGTGACTCGACTTACCTTTTTGCCGACATCAGTCGCCTTTTTACCGACCCGAGTCACCTTTTAACTGACTCTAGTCATCTTTTTACCGACTGGACTCATCTCTGCTATTATATAAGCAACGATTCTTGCCAAAAAAGAAGCCCTGACGGTATCGTCAAGGCTTGCTTCAACTAATAATTATAATCCAACAGCAGCAAGAGACCATTACTTCGTCCTATTGCCATTTGCTTCAAACCTCACCCTCAGATCATCAAAGATCGCTTTCGCGCCTGGGATGTTCATTTTGGCAGCCATTTTCACAGAGTTGTAGTAACTCAACGCCGCGATGAATGCTTCCGATCCTGCCAGCATCGTGGTATCGTTGAGGTTGTCCTCTATTTGGTCTACCGTGCGAAGCAAAGGCAACAATGCCAGCGTGGCGTCAAAGTCCTTTTTCATCTCAGGCACATCCATATAGGGTGGCGTAAACTGTGGGTCGCTCGTGGCATAGTCCATCACCTTACTTACAAAAGGCACTGTGCCGTCGCTCATTTTTGGGATCGTCTTGCGCTGCTCCGGAGTAAGCGCCAGCACATAAGGTGCAAGCGTCGTTTGGATGGTGGCCAGTGCTGCCTTTACCGCGTCTATGTCGGCTTGTGGGATTTCAATAGAAATTGCATTTCCTGTACTCATAGTTTTATGATTTTAATTTAATAACAGATGTAACTGTTCATAAAACTAGACCAACAACGTTTTAATAAAAATACCCACTTTATGGTATATTGAAGGAAACGGAGGTGTGATTGCATGTATAGTTGGACAAAAAGCATAAAAAAACCCCGACTTCTTGGAAGTCGGGGTACGTATGCCGTCACTTCGTGAACGGAATGTAATGGAGTGAGAAGTCTCCGTTTCCTCACCGTCACTTCGAACTATAGCGCAGCGAAAGGAGAAGTCTCCTTAAACAGAAGGGGATTTCTCCCTGCGGTCGAAATGACGGGAATGGTTGGTCGTCATGTCGAACTGAGGTACGAAGGAAACATTCTACGAAACAGTGGGGGATCCTCACGTCGTTCGTTCCTCACTCCTCAGAATGACGGAAATGGTTACCGTCACTTCGAAACGGAATGCAATGGAGTGAGAAGTCTCCTTGAACTAGCAGGGGATTTCTCAGTCGTACCTCCTTCGAAATGACGGGGGGTTTTAAAATCTCTTTACCTTTTTTACGAAGTATGACTTATCTTTTGATTAATGGAAAAAGGAGGGGCCGTTTATATCTTGACTAATGCACATCATACTGTTTTTTATACAGGCGTTACCTCAGACCTCATTCCTAGAATTTATGAACATAAGAATAAGGTATATCCAAAGAGTTTTACGGCCAGATACAACATCCAAAAGTTGATTTATTTCGAAACATTCCACTCAATCGAAGAAGCAATAAATCGAGAGAAGCAAATCAAAAAGTATCGCCGTGAGAAGAAATTTAACTTGATAAATCAATTGAATCCAAATTGGCGTGATTTGTACGATGAACTAGAGTAGTTTCTTTATCACCCTCACTTCGAAACGCAATGAAATGGAGTGAGAAGTCTCCCTAAATGGAAGGAGATTTCTCCCTGCGGTCGAAATGACGGGCATGGTTGGGCGTCATGTCGAACTGAGGCACGAAGGAGACATCCTCGTCACCTTACCGTCACTTCGAAACGGAATGCAATGGAGTGAGAAGTCTCCCTCAAACAGCAGGGGATTTCTCACCCTTCCTCCGGTCGGGTTCGAAATGACGGCTCTGAACTATACCATTACCTCAAAAACAGCTGATCTGGTAAGCAATACTTTGAATTTTTAAATTCCCAAACTCAACTGACTACTCTCATGATTGAGTAGCCAGCGCTTTCTGTGCAGTCCTCCTGCATAGCCCGTAAGCTCACCTGTGGCACCAATCACACGATGACAGGGAATGACGATGGCCATTCGATTTTTTCCGTTGGCTGATGCAACCGCCCTTATGGCCTTTTTATCTCCTAAAGCCATGGCTTGTTCTCCATATGCTCTGGTGGTGCCAAAGGGAATATTTTGTAGCTCTTTCCAAACACGATTTTGAAACTCAGTACCAAGCATAAGTAATTCCAAGTCGAAGGCCATTCTATTTCCTTCAAAATACTCACAGACTTGCGTTACAGCCTTTCTAGTATGCTCATTCTTTCCTTCAACTATTTTGGCTTTCAACATACGCCGCAAATCCTCAAATTGTGTCTCCAACGTCTGCCTATCGGAAAACTCCAAAAGACACACACCTGCATCCGTGGCACCTACATGCATATCTCCTATTGGCGTGGAAAACTGATGTGTATGCAGCACACTTTCATTCGTTGTATTTTCTGATTTTTGGTTCACTTATAGGAAAAAATAGTTGACTAAAGCACTCTGTTTAATTCAGTGTTCATTTTTAGGTCTAGAAAATTATTGATGCTTTTTGGATTTAAACTTCGCAGTTTGCACTGCCTCGTCTAAGATTTCGTAAACCAAATCCACATCTACATCTTCGTTTTCATCAAAGTAAAGGACTTTAATCATTTTTCTACCCTCGGATAGCAGGGCTGGATGATGCAGCTCCGAACCAAATCCAAATCCAAGATATGGGCGCTTGGTTTTATTTTGAATTGAAAAATAGCAGATCATTTTTTCACCAAAACTAAAAAAGGGAGTACGCCATTTCCAGCTAATCATCATAGCCGAGTCATAGCGCAAAATGACATCTTTCAATGCCAATAAGAAACTTTTCATCGGCTCTTGCTTAGTTTCAAAATACTCATCGAGTGGTGATAACTCCATAGCGCCAATTTAACAATTCGCAAAATGATAAAATAATTTAGCTTGTTCTGATTTGATATCTATCATTGCGCCATAAAAGCAAGTCTCGAATCAACGACCATCGGCGAACTATTTAGGCGATGCTGATTGTTCACCGAATGAGCAATTACTCGGAATGAAGAGATGATTACACTGCTAATGCCTTGAAAATAATCAGAGCCAGTAAAAGGTGTAATTTTCAAATGAGACTTTATTAAAACAGAAAATGGAAAGCAAATATGCAGTATCAGGCATGACCTGCGATGGTTGTGTGCAGAGTGTAAAAACAATACTTGAAAACGTCGCTGGAGTGAATAAAGCTGAAGTTCAATTAGCCTATCCACAAGCCACCATCGAAGCAGATGATGAAATAGATCTAACAGAAATCAATGAACTCCTTCAACGCAAAGGCAAGTATACCATTTCTGAAAACCCTATTGCCGACAGTCTCCCTCCTATGCCCTCCATTAAAAAAAGGGTTGCGGAAGTTAAGCTCCCCGAAATCTCAGTGGATACTTACAAGCCATTGATACTTATTGTGTCTTTCATTGCAGGGGTCAGCTTGTTGGTGCAGTATCCTTTTCAAGAAATAAATTTTGGGCTTTGGATGCGGCATTTTATGGCTGGTTTCTTTCTGGTTTTCTCCTTTTTCAAATTGTTAAACCTCCAAGGATTTGCGAGTTCTTACAAGATGTATGATATCGTTGCTGCCAAGTGGCACGGTTGGGGATATATTTATCCCTTCGTTGAACTCACTTTGGGTATTGCCTATCTGATCAATTTCAACCCTACGCTCACCAATTGGGTCACGATTGTCGTGTTAGGAATCAGTAGTATTGGTGTCATTGAAAGCAATCTGAATCAAAGAAAAATAAAATGTGCCTGCTTGGGCGATGTTTTTAACCTGCCTATGAGCACCGTTACCATCATTGAAGACCTGACGATGGTCGGTATGGCTGTTTGGATGCTTCTTTAAAACATTTGCCCTTTGATTTCGTATCTTTGTAACTGCAGTGAAACAACTTTCCATTAAAATATCGCACGCTTTTCTAGCTTTCCTTTTGTTGGCATCAACAATGGGCATAAGTGTGGAAAAGCATTATTGCATGGGCAGACTCAAATCTGTAGCTATTTTCCAGCAGGCAGAAAATTGTTTTGGCGGAGATACAGAAACACAAATGCCATGCTGTGAAGATGTGCACGAAGAGTTGAAGGTTGACGACCTCAGTCCTTCCACGTTTGATTTCAAACTTTCACCGCAAGCCTATCAGTTGGTTTTCAACGTTTTTCCTATTTGGGAAGACCATCTTTATATCAATGAAAAAGATAGCCATCTGGTTATCATCAAATCTCCTCCACCTCCACTACTCGACCTGAATATTACCTATCAGGTATTCCGTATATAGTACCACGATTTTGATTAAAACAACCGAGCAAAATACTTTTTAGCTCGAAAAATAGTGTTTTAGTTGGAGCCTATGAGATCATCACACATTCGAGTGACTTATAGAACATCAAAGCCTAAAGCGAGAATTCGCAGCTTTGACTCCACATACTTAAAAATCAATGTCGTGAAAAAAATCATCATTATACTTTGGCTTATCGCAATAAGTCAATCATCTTTTAGCCAGCAAATCATCAAAGGGATGGTTGCTGACATGAACCATGAACCGCTCATTGGAGCTACTGTACTTGAGTTGAATACTCAAAACGGAGCGGTAACTGACGTCAATGGGAAATTCCAGTTGGCCTTAGAAAACGAAAATCCAACAATTACAATTTCCTATACGGGCTATCTTTCTGATACTTTAAAAGCAGTTTTTAGTAAGCCTATGCATATTATGCTGAAAGAAGATGCACAAGCTTTAAACGAAGTGGTCGTTTCGAGTAGCAGCACGTTTATGGATAATTTGGAACCAAAACATGTGGAGATTATCACCTCAGCGGAATTAACCAAAGCAGCCTGTTGTAACCTCTCCGAAAGTTTTGAAACAAACGCCTCTGTTGATGTGAGTTATACGGATGCTGTGAGTGGCGCCAAAACCATACAAATGCTTGGCCTTGACGGCAAATACGTGCAGATAAATAGAGAAAATATTCCACTCATTCGTGGACTTTCTCAGCGCTATGGCTTAGGTTATGTGCCGGGGACATGGCTGCAATCAATTGATGTGGGAAAAGGGGCTGGATCAGTAGTCAATGGATATGAATCTATGACAGGACAGCTCAACGTCGAATTTATAAAACCAGAGAATGGTGAAAAGCTCTATCTCAATGGCTATGTCAATTCCTTTGGTCGCACGGAACTCAACGCAAATAGCTCTTTCGACTTGACCGATAAATGGTCCTCCGCCATACTTTTCCATACCGACTATTTTGGCAATGAAATAGACAAGAATGAGGATGGTTTCATGGATATCCCAAAAGGCAAACAGATTAACTTTTTAAATAGGTATAAATATTCCGGAGAAAGAATCATGTCCCAAATAGGCATGCAAGTCATGAGCGATCAGAAAGCGGGTGGTCAGTTAGGCTATGGTTTCGAGGATGACTTTCGTACCTCACCAGAGTATGGCTTTGCCAATCAAACCACACGCCTCGAACTCTTCGGAAAAACTGGAGTCTTGTTTCCTGAGAAACCATACCAAGGAATCGGTTTAATTTATTCGGGATCTTATACAGACATTGATGCCGGCTTTGGAAGAAAGGCGTATTCAGGAACAGAAAAGACGATTTACACGAACTTGATCTTTCAGAATATCATTGGAAGCACCTTTCATCAGTACAAAGCAGGACTAAGCTTTTTGTATGATGATTTCGATGAAGTGTATTTAGACTCTGGCTTTCAACGAACGGAAGTCGTACCAGGACTATTCTATGAGTATTCCTATCTGCCATCAGACAAATGGAGCATCGTTGCTGGTTTAAGGGCGGATTTTCACAATCTATATGGTACTTTTTTCACTCCTAGGTTACATATGAAGCACAAAATTGGAGAAGCTACTTTCGCTCGATTTGCCGTGGGAAAAGGTCGAAGGGTTGCCAATCCTGTCATGGAAAACACCAACATTCTCGTGTCTAACAGAACATTCATAGTAGAAGAAGCTTTGAATCCTGAAGAATCATGGAATATTGGCGGAAGCATAGTCAGCGAATTGAACGTGGGCGGTAAAAAAATCAATATCACCGGAGATTACTTTTACACGGGTTTTCAAAATCAGATCATCTATGATATGGATCAAAAGACCTCTGCCTTGGTGGTTTACAATCTGGATGGCGAATCTTACGCCCACAGCTTGCAATTAGAGGCGAAGGTGCAACTCACGGAATATTTCGGTATCAAGGGTGCGTATAAATATTATGACGTAAAAGCCACGATCAATAATGAATTAATGAGAATGCCTTTTATTTCGCAAGACAGATTTTTCCTCAATGCTTCCTACGCGTCCAAATATGACAAATGGGAAGCCGACGCGACCTTACAATGGTACGGTGAAAAACGATTACCAAATACGTTGAATAACCCGATAGAACATCAGCGAACAGCGCTTACCAATGATTTCATTTTGATGAATGCGCAGGTGAGTAGAGGATTTCGATGGGGAAATATTTATTTGGGAAGTGAAAACCTGTTAAACTTCAGACAAAGCGACCCAATTATTGATGCAGAGAATCCTTTTGGAAATAACTTTGATGCTTCTTTTACATGGGCACCTGTCGCCGGCAGAGCCATTTACGCAGGATTTAGATATAAAATTGAAAATTAAAAATGATGAACAAAATAATTATTACCCTCTCCTTGATCGCCTCATGCCTAGTGGCATCAGCGCAAGATCAACCTGTGAAAACAGCCAAAGGTTACGAAGTAAAAATCAAGACCTCCGCAGTTTGCGAAATGTGTAAATACGCCATTGAGAAAGACTTGGCCTTTGAAAAAGGGGTCAAAGAATCTGACTTGGACGTTGACAGTAAAGTGCTTACAGTACTTTATAATGGCAAAAAGACAGATGCTGATAAAATCAGAAAGCGAGTAACAGAAGTGGGTTACCACGCGGATAATTTTGCAAGAAATGAAGAATCATACAATAAGTTACCGCCTTGCTGTCAAGATGGTGCGCATGGCCGAGAAAAACCACATCACCCAGACGGTAAGCATTGAAAATTTGCGAAAACTAACAATGATCAAAACAGAAAATCATTGACAAAAAAGGTAAGTCCTCTGACTTACCTTTTTTTGTTGTTGGCACGCTTGTCCCCTCGCGTTTTCGGCTTTTTGTATTTTTTCCCTGCGCGCTTGTAGGCGCTTCCCCAGTTTTCCCTTTTATTCTTTTCCTTTTTTTCATGAAAAGCCGGACCAGCCTCGATGTTATCCTTATGCTTGTGGGCACTATTGATTTCCTTAGGTTTTGGTCGTTCTTCAGGAGTTAATTCTTGGGAAATTTCCACATGCTCAGGGAGTACTTCCTGTGGAATTTCATATTGCATTAGGCCTTCAATCGCCTTTTTATACTTAACCTCCTTATCAGTATAAAGTAAAATACTTTTACCCTGCTCTTCCGCCCTACCAGTACGGCCTATTCTATGCATGTAATTTTCAGGATACAAAGGCACATCAAAACTGATGACATGGGATATCTTGTCAAGATCCAGTCCACGGGCAATCACATCTGTGGCTATCATGATGCGCTTAACTCCTTCATTAAACTGACGCAGGGATCTTAGTCTATAATTCTGTGTCTTGTTTGAATGTATAACGCAGACTTCTTTCTCGTAAAACTCCTCCATCACTTCAAAGAGACGATCTGCACTTCTTTTATTTGGAACAAAAATGAGCGTTTTATGAAATTCCTTCTTATGCGAAACCAAATCCAAAATCAAATTGACTTTCGTATAAAAGTTAGGAACAGCATAAGCCGACTGAGCAATATTTTCTAGTGGTGTGCCACTTATTGCAATTGAAATTCTTTCTGGTGCTACGAAAAAGTCATCAATCAGCACATCCACATCCTCCGTCATCGTTGCTGAAAACATGACACTTTGCCTTTTTTCTGGCAAGAGCTCAAAAATGTTGGTGATTTGAAAACGAAACCCAAGATCCAGCATCACGTCTACTTCATCTATGACCAATTTCTTGACCGCTTTTAACTCGATCGATCGGCTCAACACTAGGTCATAAATACGGCCAGGAGTTGCCACAAGCACATCCATACCTGCTGCAACAGCCACACGCTGCGTTTTAATATTGGAGCCGCCATATACGCCCATCACTCGCACGCTCATGTATTTGGTAAGCAATTCCACTTGCTCCACGACCTGTACCACCAACTCGCGCGTAGGAACAAGAATTAATATACGTGGATTAGAATCATTGGCGTATTTCAAATTATTGAGCAAAGGGAGCAAATACGCAAAAGTTTTACCCGTTCCTGTTTGAGCTATTCCGACCATGTCGCGACCAGAAAGCACCAAAGGAAAGGCTGCCTCTTGTATCGGTGTAGGATTTTCAAAACCTAAATCCTCCACCGCATTGCGTAAGGCATTAGATAAATTCAGATTTTCGAAGTGTGCCATTCCCTTTTTTTAAGCGCAAAAGTAGAAACATTATCTGTTTAGCAAGCTATTCTACTACTTAAGCTTCGTCCTTCGCCGAATCGCTCAAGCTTTAGATAACACTGATTTTAGCTATATTAAACCTTAAAAACGCCATTATGGAAGAAGGATTATTTGAAAAAACCGGAAAAACGCTAGATGACTGGTTGGAGATCGTAAACAAAAGTGGTTTGCAAAAACATGGAGAAATAATGCAGCTACTCAAAAAAGAGCATGGTTTTACCCACGGCTTTGCCAATTTCGTGACATTGAAAGCCAGAAAATCAGATGCTGCCTCTTTCGAAGAGGATGATCTGCTTTCCATTCAATATAAGGGCAAGGAATCACTTAAACCCATTTATGACAAATTAATCGAGGTAGTCTCAGCTTTTGGTAACGACGTGACCATAACGCCAAAAAAGGACAGTGTGAGCTTGCGTAGAAAGCATCAATTTGCACTCATCAAACCCGCCACCAAAACAAGAATTGATCTTGGATTAAAGCTAAAAGACAAGCCTGTAACTGAACGCTTAGAGAACTCGGGACCTTTCGGAACCATGTGTACACACCGAGTGAAATTATCCGCAATTGCTCAAATCGATGAAGAACTTACCAGTTGGTTGAATGAAGCTTATGATAAATCGGTCTGACAAAACAACTTTTTAAAAGTGAATGAACATAATAATCCACGATTCATTATTATATTCCCTCCGTGATAAAGAATTTGGATCATAAGGATAAAGACGAATACCTCGACTTGCTCAAAGACAGCCTGACCATGGCGCCAAATTCATTTGTCGAAACTGATCCTGCCTCGAACGCTACTCAGCATTTTGAAATTTTTATCAACGCCCCTATATCTGAAAAATTCATACTAGGTTATTGGGATGAAGGTGAACTGGTAGGCATGATTGAATTTGAGCGAGGACAAAAAGTAAAAACAAAACATACTGGCATCATCAGTAACCTTTTCGTTCATTCAGGCTATAGAAAACAAGGGATCGGTAAGTCACTACTTTTTGAGTGCATTAAAAACGCAAAGGTCAATAGCAGAATCAAATTAATCTATCTAGCACTGATTGAAAACAGCGAATCAGCACATAATTTATTTCAAAAAGTAGGCTTTCATGAATATGGAGTTAAACCAAGAGCAATTAAAGTGAAAGATCAATATTTCACAGAAACGCTCATGTATCTTGAAATCTGACGAATTAAGCCACATTTAGAATTTCAATTACTTTAAATATTCAAAGCACTTCCCTCCTTATTTAGAATTAATATAAATAAGTGTTTATTTTGCAAACCCTAATGGTTGTTTAACTGTTAGCCAACTAGAGATAAACATAATATGAGCAAAGACGATCAAATTCTCGAAGAATTTACCTCAAAAGAATACGAACATGGATGGCATGTTGATTTTGAAGCTGATGAAGCGCCCTTAGGACTCAATGAAGATATTATAAAATTCATTTCAGTTAAGAAGGAGGAGCCAGAATGGCTTTTCGAATGGCGACTGAAGGCATTTAGGAAATGGCAAGAAATGGAAGAGCCTCGCTGGCCAAACGTTTCTTATCCGAAAATAGACTATCAGGCGCTAAGATATTATTCAGCTCCTAAGCAAACCAAAAAAGTGGATAGCTTAGACGAAATAGATCCTGAATTATTGAAGACTTTCGATCGATTAGGCATTTCACTCAATGAGCAGAAAAGATTGACTGGTGTCGCTGTAGACGCTGTGATCGACTCGGTATCGGTAGCTACCACATTCAAAAGTACACTCTCAGAACTTGGGGTCATTTTTTGCTCTTTTAGCGAAGCAGTGAAAGAACATCCTGAGCTAATCAAGAAATATTTGGGTTCTGTAGTACCTGCCACAGATAACTATTATGCCGCTTTAAATTCAGCGGTCTTTTCTGACGGTTCATTCTGTTATATACCAAAAGGGGTCAGATGTCCTATGGAATTATCTACCTATTTCAGGATAAATGCAGCCAATACTGGTCAGTTTGAAAGAACGCTGATTGTGGCAGAAGATGACAGCTATGTATCGTATCTGGAAGGATGTACTGCGCCAATGCGAGATGAGAATCAACTCCATGCAGCCGTAGTAGAAATATATGCAGCTAAAAATGCCGAAGTAAAATATTCAACAGTGCAAAACTGGTATCCTGGTGATAAAAATGGCAAAGGTGGTATTTACAATTTTGTAACCAAAAGAGGTATTTGTGCCGGCGATCATTCCAAAATAAGTTGGACGCAAGTGGAAACTGGATCCGCAGTAACTTGGAAATATCCTTCTTGTATACTTAAGGGTGATCATTCCATAGGCGAATTTTATTCTGTTGCAGTAACCAATAATTACCAGCAAGCGGACACAGGTACTAAAATGATTCACATTGGGAAAAATACTCGATCAAGAATTGTATCTAAAGGTATTTCCGCTGGTCATTCTCAAAACAGCTACAGAGGTCAGGTGCATATCATGAAGCGAGCAGAAGGAGCCAGAAACTTCTCCCAATGCGATTCCCTATTGATGGGAGACAAATGTGGTGCTCATACATTCCCTTACATCGATGTGGAGAATAAAACAGCCCACATAGAGCACGAAGCAACGACTTCAAAGATTGGCGAGGATCAAATATTCTATTGCCAGCAAAGAGGAATTGACGAAGAAAGTGCAGTCGCCTTAATCGTCAACGGCTTTGCAAAAGAAGTGATGAATAAACTCCCTATGGAGTTTGCCGTGGAAGCTCAAAAATTACTTGCCCTAACGCTTGAAGGTAGCGTAGGTTAATCAAAAGACTTGAATAGACATTATTATACAAAATGCTCAAAATAGAAAATTTACAAGCAAAGATTGAGGATAAGCAAATCCTTAAAGGAATAAACCTAGAAGTAAAACCGGGTGAAGTGCACGCGATTATGGGTCCAAATGGCTCAGGTAAAAGCACGCTCGCTTCCGTTTTGGCAGGCAGGGAAGACTATGAGGTAAATGGAGGATCTATCACTTTTCAAGGTGAAGACTTGACAGACCTTAGCCCTGAAGATAGAGCCAGAGCTGGAATATTCTTAGCTTTCCAATATCCTATTGAAATTCCTGGAGTATCTACCACCAATTTTTTAAAAACAGCATTGAACCAAGTTCGGGTAGCTAGAGGTTTAAAACCAATGGACGCTGTTTCGTTTCTCAAAGAAATGAAAGAAAAAATGAAGTTAGTGGAGATCGATCAAGCACTATTGAGCAGATCGCTCAACGAAGGTTTCTCAGGTGGTGAAAAAAAGAGAAATGAGATTTTCCAAATGGCTATGTTGGAGCCAAAATTATCCATCCTTGACGAAACGGACTCAGGCCTAGATATCGATGCGTTAAAAATCGTGGCTGATGGAGTCAATAAGTTAAAGTCTAGTGAAAATGCTACCATTGTGATTACGCACTACCAAAGACTGCTTGATTATATAGTTCCTGATTTCGTTCATGTTCTTTACAATGGGCGTATCGTAAAATCTGGAGACAAGAGTCTGGCGCTTGAGCTTGAAGCTAAAGGCTATGATTGGATTAAAGAAGAAGTAGGAGAATTAGCTTAATATGGAAGCAACTACAACAACATTGGAAAGTCAGATAATTGAACAAATAAAAGCTGAGAGTAACTTTCAAAAGGAAGGATTAGCTGCTTTTACGGCACTAGGTATACCAGAGAAGAAGAGTGAGGCTTATAAATTCACACCGATCAAAAGTATTCTAAGTAAAAACTTCGACTGGTCCACTCGTGGCGAGTTTAATGCCCAAGTCAACTTTGAAGATGCTTTTTATCCTGTTGAAAATGCGAATCATTTGGTTTTTTTGAATGGGGTTTATTCCCATAAAGATTCAAAATTACAAGCCGATGACAATAGCATGACGATAAAAGCTGTCGATTTAACTCATGAGGTTCATGCAGCTTTCGGCTCTGTAGCAGACCAAAAGAACGATGCTTTTACTGCTTGGAATAGTGCGAACAGCACCGCGGCTTTGCATATTGAGGTATCAAAAAACAAGCAAGGCACGCCTACATTTATTTACCATTTTGTCGACTCAGAAAACCAGGAAACTTACGCATTCCCAAGAATATTTGTAAAATCCAATACTGGCAGTGAACTTTCCATTTATGAGAAACTCGTCGTAAAAGGAGATCATAAAGCATTTATCAATAGTACGATTGAAGCAAATGTCGATGCAAATGCCTCTTTGAAATACACAAAAACACAAAACTACCCTTCAAATATTTTTGCAGTAGAGGGGATTTTTGCTAAACAAGATACAAGCAGCCGTTTTTATACCAATACATTTTCATTTAGTGGAGCGGTAATCCGGAACAACATTGTTATTGCCATAGATGGCGAAAACTGTGAAGGACACATGAACGGCATTTACCTCATTGATGGGAAGACACATGTAGATAACAATACAGCTGTTGATCACAAAGCCCCGAATACTTACAGTAACGAGTTGTACAAGGGTATTCTCAAAGGCCAATCAAAAGGTGTATTCAACGGTAAAATTTACGTGAGGCCAGCGGCGCAAAAAACAAATGCTTTTCAAGCGAACAATAATGTGCTGCTCTCCGAAAATGCCACCATCAACACCAAACCCCAGTTAGAAATTTGGGCGGATGATGTTAAATGTTCGCATGGTTGCACGGTTGGTCAACTAGATGAAGATGCGATATTTTACTTGAGAGCTCGAGGTATTTCAAAAGATGATGCCATTAGTCTCGTATTAAATGCCTTCACAAAAGACACGCTTAATCAAGTAGACGAAGAGCTAATAAAAGAAAATATTCTGGAATTAATTGAGAAAGGATTGAAAAATGGATAGTACGACTTCCCTATTGAACGTTCGAGCAATTCGTGAGCAATTTCCTGTTTTACATCAGAACGTAAATGGGAAACCCTTGGTTTATTTTGATAATGCCGCTACATCGCAAACACCTAATAGTGTAATCAAAGCTTTGTCAGATTATTATAGCAAGGACAATGCTAACATTCATAGGGGAATTCATACTTTGGCAGAAAGAGCAACAACTGCGTATGAAGAGACACGCATTGCTGCTCAGGCCTTTATCAATTCCAGAGAAAAAGAAGAAATCATATTTACCAAAGGAACTACCGAAGGGTTAAATCTTATCGCACAGTCCTATGGTAGGAAATTTCTAAAAGAAGGTGATGAGATCATTGTTTCGGAGATGGAACACCATTCCAACATTGTTCCTTGGCAAATGCTCTGTCAACAAACAGGCGCTAAGTTAAAAGTGATTCCGGTCACTGATGAAGGAGAAATTAACATGGAAGGTTATCGAAATTTGCTTTCCGAAAAAACAAAAATTGTCTCTATTGTATACATCTCCAACTCACTTGGCACCATCAATCCTGTAAAAGAAATGGGACAGATGGCGCATGATGTTGGAGCCATTATGATCGTTGATGGTGCACAAGCCGCGCCTCACGGGAATATTGATGTCAAGGACTTGAACTGCGACTTCTTGGCAATGTCCGCTCATAAAATGTATGGTACTACGGGTGTTGGGTTGCTTTATGGCAAAAGATCTCTTCTTGAGAAAATGGATCCTTATCAAGGTGGCGGAGAAATGATCAATGAAGTTTCCTTTTCAGGAACCACTTACAATGATATTCCTTACAAATTTGAAGCCGGCACACCAAACATTGCCGATGTGATTGCTTTGAAAAAAGCGATGGATTTTATGCATGATGTCGGAATAAGCAATCTGCAAGCCTATGAAACCGAATTACTCAATTATGGAACTGAACAGTTAAATCAGTTGGACGGTTTTATACCAGTGGGAGTCGCAAAGAAAAAAGCGAGTGTTATTTCTTTCAATATCGAAGGTATTCATCCATTCGATATAGGCATGTGGTTAGATGCAAAAGGTATTGCGGTAAGAACAGGACATCACTGCACACAACCATTAATGGATAGACTTCAAATAGAAGGAACTGTGAGAGCTAGTTTCGCCGTTTATAATACAGTGGAAGAAATCGATATTTTAAAAACTGGTTTGGAGGAAATTATAAAGAAATTCAGATGAGCGAAAGCTTAAAAAAGATACAAGAAGAGATTATTGAGGAGTTTTCCATGCTAGATGGTGATATGGAAATGACCATCAATTATATCATGGAACTAGGTGAAAAACTAGACAGCCTTACAGACGAAGAACGAATCGATGATAATATCGTTAAGGGTTGTCAGTCCAAAGTATGGATGACGGCTCGTCAAGAAGACAATAAAATCATTTTCAAAGCAGATTCTAATACGGCAATCACCAAAGGTTTGGTAAGCATTTTGGTTCGCGTTTTATCCGGTCAAACCTCAGAAGCCATCCTTAATCAGGAAATCTTTTTTCCAGATAAAATTGGCATGAATAGATTCATAGGTACACAAAGATCAAACGGTTTTGCTTCTATGATCAAACAAATGAAAATTTATGCGCTCGCTTTTAGCGCAAAGAAAACCTCACAAGCATGAGCACTGAAGATAATAATTCATCCGAAGATATCCTTAGGGATAAGGTTTTGGCAGCCATCAAGTTGGTTTACGATCCTGAAATACCAGTCGATGTATTCGAACTTGGTCTCATTTATGAGATTAATGTATTTCCCGTTAATAATGTGCATGTACTGATGACGCTAACATCTCCTGCCTGCCCATCGGCAGAAAGTATTCCGGGTGAAATAGAAATGCGAATTAGAGAAATCGAAGAGGTGAATGATGTAACTATGGAAGTGACGTTTGATCCTCCCTACGCAACAGAAATGATGTCCGAAGCAGCTAAGCTGGAGCTCGGTTTTATGTAATAAATAATAATAAGTAATAACACAAAATAAATATGTATCCTGAAGAATTAGTAGCGCCAATGCGCGTCGAATTAACGAATGTTGGTTTTGACGAACTCAAAACTGTAGATCAAGTTGATGCTCACTTGAAGAATCATAAAGGAACTTCATTGGTTGTGATCAACTCTGTATGTGGATGTGCCGCTGGATCCGCAAGACCAGGTGTAGCAATGGCTGTAAATGCCAGTCCTAAAAAACCTGACCATTTGGCCACTGTATTCGCTGGTGTGGACATGGAAGCAACGTCCAAATTGAGAGAATATACATTGCCGTATCCTCCGTCTTCACCTTCCATCGCGATGTTCAAAGATGGTGAGTTGATTCACATGGTGGAAAGACATCACATTGAGGGTAGACCAGCCGAATTAATTGCCAATCATTTAGTAGAAGTATTCAATGAATACTGCTAATAGAAGCAAATAGCATTAGAAACCTGTCGTTCAAATGACAGGTTTTTTTTATGCCATTAATTCGATAATATTTACAGCTTTGGGTTAAATCAGCGAAGGACATGCACTTATCAGCCAAATTTTTAGGCATAAAAAAAGCCGGATTTTAGCCCAGCTTATTTTCATTTACTTTAGTCGAATTAGTTTCCTATTCCAAACAGTTTGTAACCTAGTGAAATTTGGAAAGTTCTTGATTTAAAATCAGGCACTGCCGGATCATCGCCAACCTCACCAAGTCCTAGTAAATATCTTGCAGTAAGGTTAAGCCCAAAAGGTGCATCCCAACCTACTCCTAAAGCCGCACTAATATCAGATCCATTCAACTGATCTTTGATATCCGCAGTACCAGTTGGTAAATCTTGCTCTGCTGACAATAAGACACCAAATTGAGGCCCTGCCTGAAGATTAACACCTGCAGCTAAATAAAACTTAAACATGACAGGAATATTTAAATACACCAAGTCCTGATCAAAATCAGCAGCTACAGCACCAAAGTCTACCGTAGTACCTTGAGCAGAATACAAAATCTCTGGTTGTATGGCGAATTTTGTCAATTTAATATTCGCATAAGCACCAAAATGGTAACCTGTTCTGCCCTCAAAGTTTGCAGCAGCATCATCAGTATTTAAATTATCGAGGTTTATACCTCCCTTTAATCCTAACGAAATGCCCGCTTGGCTAAAGGCATAAGACGATCCTAGAACGAAGACTAGGGCTATTAAAATCTTTTTCATAATTGAGTTTTAAAATGATTGTCATCAAAATTAAGTGTTTTTGAAGAAGCAAAACAATATTGTACAAATAAAAACACCCCGCTGAAAGCGGGGTGCGTGCTCTAAAAATAACCAACCTAACCATAAAATAATCAGAGCACTAGGAATCAAACTCAATTACCAACTAAAACTAATTATTCAATTAACGTGCCAAAGTGCATTTTAATCCCGAGAATCAAATTCTTATATTTACGCAACCCAAAAATAAACGACAAGAAAAATGCCCATCTATCATAAACTAGGACAAATTCCACCAAAGAGACATACACAGTTTCGCAAACCAAACGGAGATCTGTACTATGAACAGCTTTTTGGCACTATCGGTTTCGATGGCATGTCTTCCCTACTGTATCATCACCACAGGCCAACGATGGTCAAATCCATTAAAGAGCCAGTAGATGTCTCCCCAAAAATCGCGATAGAGAATAACATCACCTCAAGAATGCTGAAAGGTTTCAATGTGCAACCAGAGGATGATTATCTCGATAGCCGCAAAAGACTTTTGGTGAATAATGATGTACATATTAGCCTCGCCGCTCCCCGAAAATCGCTTACCTCCTACTTTTATAAAAATACGGATGCCGACGAAATGCTATTTGTACATAAAGGTACCGGAACCTTAAAAACGATGCTTGGGAATATACCATTCGAGTATGGAGATTATCTTATCATACCTAGGGGCATTATTTATCAAATTGAATTTGATAGTGAAGATAACCGACTATTAATTGCGGAATCATTTTCGCCAATATATACGCCAAAACGATATCGCAATTGGTTTGGCCAAATGCTAGAGCACTCTCCTTTCTGTGAGCGAGATTATAAGTTGCCAACAGCGTTGGACTCATATGACGAGAAAGGAAGTTTTCAATTGAAAATCAAGAAAATGAATATGATTCACGAGTTAGAATATGCGAGTCATCCATTTGATGTTGTGGGCTGGGACGGTTATAATTTTCCTTATGGTTTTTCCATTCATAATTTTGAGCCTATTACTGGGAGAATACACCAACCACCACCCGTACACCAAACTTTTGAAACCAATGCCTTTGTCGTATGTTCTTTTTGTCCAAGGCTTTATGACTATCATCCATTGTCAATTCCAGCTCCATACAACCATTCGAATATTGACTCTGACGAAATGCTCTATTATGTCGATGGAGATTTTATGAGTAGAAATAATATTGAAAAGGGATATATTTCCTTGCACCCTTCTGGAATTCCACATGGTCCACATCCTGGTGCATATGAAAGAAGCATAGGCAAGACAGTCACAGAAGAATTGGCTGTAATGATCGATACGTTTAAACCTCTGAAAGTGACAGAAGAAGCGTTG
The DNA here is from genome assembly GCA_040218415.1 of Cyclobacteriaceae bacterium. Lineage (GTDB taxonomy): Bacteria > Bacteroidota > Bacteroidia > Cytophagales > Cyclobacteriaceae > JAVJRN01. Next base: position 199,580 of record JAVJRN010000075.1, on the reverse strand, counting down.
AAAATCGATGATGGTGAGTATTACAAATCCTGGTTAGAATAATTTTTTTACTTAGTTGAATGACTTTTGTCGATTACTAAAACTATGCCCGATATCAACGATAAAAAAGTAGGTTTTCTTCTTGAGCGCTCCTTTAGAGTTACCAAGCTAAGTTTCATTCAAGTATTTAAAGAACTTGACGTGGATATTACTCCCGATCAGTGGGTAATTATTGACGCCTTATACCATGAAGGTCAGTTGACACAAAAGGAACTTACCGAAAAAAGTTTCAAAGACGCTCCTACAGTCTCTCGAATCATAGAAAAAATGGCTGCTAAGAATTATGTAAAAAAAGTTGCTGGCAAGGTCGATCGCCGGCAAACGTTTATTCAGATTACAGCATCGGGTAGCCAGTTGGTTGAAAAATGTCAGCCAAAAATAGAACAGCTTAGAGCCAAATCTTGGGAAAGTCTCTCAGAGCAGGATTATGAAGATTTCCGCAGGATCATGAATCGCTTATTCTTAAATCTTTCTGAAAAGCCCGAGCTTATTGACTTATAGGTAGTTACCTTGATTATTCAGATTTGATAACGGCAAATAATTTTAATATATTTGTCTTGACAACTAATAATAATCCATCGATATGAGTAACTACATGACCACAGCAGCCCCTCAAATTAATGAGGATGTAATGCCTATTAATGGTACGGACTACATAGAATTATATGTAAGCAATGCCAAACAAGCCGCTTATTATTATAAGTCTGCCTTTGGGTTTCAAAGTTTGGCCTATTCAGGTCTAGAAACTGGCGTTAGAGATAGAGAGTCTTATGTGGTAAAACAAGGTAAGATAATCTTGGTCTTTACTACACCACTTAGAAGCGGATCTGCCATAGGTACGCATATCGACAAGCATGGTGATGGTGTGAAAGTGAATGCCTTATGGGTCGAAGATGCCACCAAAGCATACAACGAGGCGATAGAAAATGGTGCTGTATCCTACATGGAACCTAAAATTGAAAAGGATGATAATGGACAGATCGTACGTTCTGGAATCCACACTTATGGCGATGTTGTTCATATTTTCGTTGAAAGAAAAGACTATAGCGGAGTATTTCTTCCAGGTTACAGAGCTTGGAGTCCTCATTATGAAGCAACAGAAACAGGATTAAAATTTGTTGATCATATGGTGGGAAATGTAGAACTGGGCGCCATGAACAAATGGGTTCAATTTTACGAAGAGGTTATGGGTTTCAAGCAAATTCTCTCCTTTGATGACAAAGATATCTCTACTGAGTTTACTGCGTTGATGAGCAAAGTCATGAGTAATGGCAATGGTAGAATCAAGTTTCCTATCAATGAGCCTGCGGCAGGGTTAAAAAAATCACAAGTTGATGAATACTTGGAGTTTTATGAAGGTGCGGGAGTACAGCATGTAGCCATGGCCACTGACAACATTATTGAAACTGTCACTGCACTAAAAAGCAGAGGCGTAGAATTTCTTAAGGTGCCTTCTACTTATTATGACTTATTGCTGGATAGAGTTGGCGAAATCGATGAAGATTTAGCTCCTCTCCGTGAATTAGGAATATTGGTTGATCGTGACGAAGAAGGTTATCTGCTTCAGATATTTACCAAAACCGTAAATCCACGGCCTACAATGTTTTTCGAAATTATTCAAAGAAAAGGTGCCAACTCGTTTGGTAAAGGAAATTTTAAAGCCTTGTTTGAGGCTATCGAAAGAGAACAAGAATTGAGAGGAACGTTATAACGATTTAGGGCTTCCATGTTTATTCCTTTAAAGTCCTTTGGCCGGACAGGCCCATACTTTCTGCCTTGATGCAGAAAGTATGCAAAGAAATCAAGGCTGTGTATAAATTTCTGAAATTCAGACTGTTCCTACAATGAATCCCAAACTCGCTTCGCTCAAACATGGGATTCGATTTTGATTATCATAGCCTGAATTTCTTATCGAAATTTATCCAAGGCCGATCGAAAACCTCAAAATCTATGCTTTTATCTCATTTTTAAGATTTTGATATGCTCGTTTAAAAAGCCCAAAACGCTTTTTGGTTCAATTTAGGAACCTTTCTGCCTCTAAAAACAATTACCCAAGTGCCCGATTTAAGCTGCCTCCTTGGCTTTTTTTGCTAACTCCTTGGCCTCCTCTTTGTTTTTAGAGTATTTGATATGGTGTGGTACTTCCTTCATATCCCAAATCAAACCAAAGAATGCAAATACCCTCAGGATATAGTAAGTGATGTCAATTTCCCACCAGAAAAAACCCTGCCTTGCAGCTACTTCATAATAATGATGATTATTGTGCCATCCCTCACCTAGCGTTACCAACGCCAAGATTAAGTTGTTTTTCGATTCATCATGCGACTCATAGCGCTGATTGCCAAACTTGTGCATGATAGAATTGATGCTGAAAGTACCATGATACAGAATAACTGTACTCAAAAAGAAACCAATCAATAAAGTGGAAAACCCTGCCGTGGTAAACATGGCCAAAATACTCCCACCATTCACGATCCCTCCAAGTGCCATCACTGATAAAGCTAAGATTACTGGCGGCACCAAATAGTTTTTATTTAACCAAACCAGCTCTGGATATTTAGAATAATCTCCGATGATTTTATAATCGGTCGTTTTATAGTCTGGTCCTATGATCCAGCCAACATGTGAATACCAGAAACCATAATGTTTCATTGAATGTGGATCTTCATAGGTATCGCTTGTTCTGTGATGCACTCTGTGATGTCCCGCCCACCACAATGCTCCTTTTTGTGCAGAGGTTTGTGCCATAAATGCAATCACAAACTGAAACCAGCGACTTGTTTTATATGACTTATGGGCAAAATACCTATGATAACCTCCTGTAATCCAGAACATTCTGGAAAAATAAAGAACAACACATACTATCCAATCAAATACCGTTGCACCAGTGAAAATAGCCAGTAAAGGCAATAAATGAACAACAGTAAAACTGATTTCTGTTTTCAGCTTAGCCTTATTAAGCTTTCGAGGTTCTTGAAGTTTAGTTGTTGGCATTTTTATGTTTAAGTGATGTTATAGTTATATAATCATTTTGTTTATAAAGATAGTTCAATCCTGCGGTCTCTGAAATTCGATTGCGAGAAATGAATAATAAACCTAATTGACTATTTGCCTAATCGCCGCATCCAATACTTCATCTTTCGATAAATCTGTCCAATCAAAATACGCAAGAATATCCGGTGGAACGCCATTTTCGTAGCTCGGATCATTATCCAAGGTTAATGTTTGGGAAATAGAAAAACGGTAAGTCCATCCATTGGGCAATTGTCCTCCGTTGGGTGCACCAAGGCCACCACCTGTCGTGTCTCCCAACAAAGTGATATTTGGTATGGCTTTGGTAGCTAATGCCGTGAAAGAACCGGCGCTGTAAGTTCCTCGATCGACCAGCATCATTATCGGCTTATTATATCGCAATCCTTCATGCGGGTCTATGTAAGCCGCCTCCGGAGTAGAAAAATCATTTTTCCCCGGACCTTCCTTTATACGAGAGTAATAGATCAAAGTACGTTGATCAATAAATCTTGAGAGCAGGCGAAACATGTCGGTTGGAGTGCCTCCACCATTTTCACGCAAATCGAGAATGAGTCCTTTGGTATTTCTATACCGGTCAAGCACAAAGTCAAGATTTACATTGTCAACATCGCCTGAAAATGAACCAAACCTTATATATCCAACCTCCTCTCCACTCAAAAAATCATGTACAAAAGGTCCAGAAATATAATAATTGGATGGCAAGTAGTTTTCTTCAAGGATCCTGAAATCAAAATTATCTTGGCCTACCAAGTCTATCTGGTAAAATGATATATTAAAACTTGAGACTAAGTTGGTGTGTGCATCTTTCAACTCTAGAAGCATAGCAAGCATTACCTGAAAAAGAGAATCTTGGGACATTTCCGATGAAATCAATGGGGAATATTGATCGTACACTTGATTCCAATCAATATTTTTCACGTCGAAATAAGCATATTTTGTATTACACTCATTCCATAAGTAATCAAAATTGGTTTTCGGATCTACAGAGACCAACTCATCGTCCAAGATCAATTGCTCACATGAATTTGTGATCATTAAAATCGAAAAGAGAATCGAAAAACGCTTCATCAGTGATCTCATTTTGTTCTGAATAATAAGATGAATTTCATTGTATAATGCGCAGCTTCGAACTTATCTAACTGATTACCTGTGCTGTACACATCTGTATTAAATGCGAATCGGATCGCATTTCCATTGGTAAGATGTCTCGTATAATTCCACTCGGTAGTCAACCGCGTGCCCGAGAAAAAAGAGTACTTATATCCATCAAGAACCTGACTGTCGTCACTGATTATCCATGACTGATTCAAATAAGCATAACCATTTCGAAGGTTATTGTTAACCACACCAACATTGAATCTAAAGGAAATATCTCGCTCTTTAGGTTTGAGTTTGATCTTCAGAAAAAGCCATTTTTTTACGACCAATTTACTCCTCGAGATATCTCTTTTGGCCTGTGCTGAGACAAAAAGCGTATTGACAGATTCTAATCCAAATGAGTTGTTAAAAAGAGATTCATTTTGCCTTACATTTAATAAAGCATTGAGCATTGCGCCGGCCTTAAAATTCCATTTTTCATTAGATATTTTTCGAAAACTCAACAAATAGCTATAACTCAAAATAGACTGGTTGAAAGTAGAAATGGCTGATTCATTGCCAACAACAACCCCGTGTATTCCATTCAAGTTTTGAAATGCAAACTCTGATTCTACTCTATCATCGCTCGTTAAAGCACTTAGAGAAAAAACTGTTCCCAAGCCCTCATAAAACAAGGGAGATGTGGCAATATCTCTAAATTTTGAGGCATGAAAACCAGCACCTAAAGTGAGGTAATTGGGCTTGACTTTTTTGCTTTTTAAGGAGTCATCGGCAAGTTCATTTTGTGAGAAAGTAGTCAAACTAGCAAAAATAAGCATCAATAATAAAAAGAAACCCTTCATACTTATGGTTTATGTAAGAAGATGATTGGCAACATTTTTTCTGTCCTCATAAAAGTTGATCTTAGGAAAAAAGTACAATAAATTCATTCACTATATTTCCGAGGCAAATATTACATTTAATACGCATTCTTTGATCAATTGATCTCACAATTATACAGGTAGTCAGTAGCCTTCCGTTGTGTAAGTTTTGTTTAAAAAGCAAACTCCTACGTGCACTTTTAAAAAACTCCAATTGATAGTTTTCAGATTAAGAAGTCTGGAACTGAGATTTTTTTGTTTTCAACTTGAAAAAACGCGCTAAAACACCGAATACAAGGTTGCCTCCTATTTGAGCCTTTCTATGGAAGACACTTATTCAGCACATTATTCTAATATAAAGTCCCAAAGCATCACTTACCGGAATTCAAAAAAATCGATCTCAAAACTAAAATTACCCTCTTTCTTCTCATTCGTAATAAAACCAAGTCGAATAATCTCTTTCTTATTCTCTTGAGAAAAAGATCTTCCAGTAAAATTTCCAAGTTGATATTGTTTGAAATCTGACAAATTATAGGTTTTGGTTACCCACTGGTTTGCACTATTTGGTAAGCTAATTTTATAATTAGGGATGTAAAACCTTGTATCAACGGACATTTGAAAAGCTAAAGAGATTCCTTCGCTTTTGTATTTGATGACTAATTGACTGAAATCAGTTAAATCATATCTGCGGTAAGGCCCTCTATACGAGGTAAAACCGCCATTATTGGCCAGTGACACACTGCCGGAAAACAAGACTCCTTCTTCGGTCGATACAGTTCTCCCTTTGGATAATCCTCCCATGACTCCATCATTGATTACCTGCCAATCTTGTATTTCAGAATCATTAAAGTCCACTTTGAAATCTGTTGGTGACATGAGGTAAATGATGATTAGTATAATTGAAGATACCATAGGTGTTATCTTTAAAAGTTGAAACTACATCAAACAAAAAGTGTTTTGTATAATATGAATGATAACAAAAATGTATTCGGTGAACCGCTCATAACTTGTAGTGAAACACCAATGACTGGTTTTTATAGAGATGGTTGCTGCAATACAGGCCCAATGGACACAGGAACGCATACAGTTTGCGCAATTATGACCGAAGAGTTTTTAATTTATACCAAGCTGGCGGGCAATGATTTGAGTACGCCACGACCGGAATATAATTTCCCAGGATTGAAAGCAGGCGATAAATGGTGTTTGTGCGCATCACGCTGGGCGGAGGCTGAACGCGATGGAAAAGCACCGCAATTGGTTTTGGAAGCGACACATGAAAAAACGCTAGCATTTGTCGACATGGAAAAGCTTATCAAATACGCTTTCAAGTCCATCAAATAATTTTCAGCAAAGCATCGCGTTAACCAAGCTCAATTTCGCTTTTCGAAAAAACTATATTGTGTAAACGAGATAGTACACAAATAAGTACCTTGAACACAGGGTAAGTCTAATGTACGGTCTGCTGAATATACTCTATTTTTATTTGGGACTGCTCGCTTTGTATTTAGTAAACGCATCTCTCAATTTTTAACCAAACACTCCCTCAACCTACCAAAATGACCAAATCATACAAACCTACCTCCGCATCAGAAACCGTGATGACTCAGCTCATGTTGCCATCTCACTCTAATTTCAGTGGAAAAATTCACGGTGGTTACGTGCTCAACCTTATGGATCAAATAGCCTTTGCCTGTGCATCAAAACATTCAGGAAATTATTGCGTGACCGCCTCGGTCAACAAAGTAGACTTTCTGAACCCTATCGAGGTAGGTGAGCTTATCAACTTAAAAGCGATGATCAATTTTACAGGAAGAACTTCGATGATTGTGGGCGTGAGAGTGGAAAGCGAAAATATCCAAACCGGTGAAATCAAGCATTGTAACTCTTCCTATTTTACCATGGTGGCCAAAGATCTTCATGGAAAAAGCATACCCGTACCAGGTTTAATTTTAAATACTGTTGAAAGTGTCAGAAGGTTTTCAAGGAGTATTATTCGCCAAGAACAGCTCAAACATCGCAAAGGAATTTTTGATGAAAAAGACTTTAAAGTGGAGGATTACGTGGATATGATTGCTTCCCATAATGCGCAACTCGAAATCAAGTGAGGTAAAAAAAACAATCCAACCCTAAGGGGTTGGACTGATTAAAGTAAGTAGTATGAAGTATAAAATTTTGAATATTATAGTTGATTGAAGTTAGCTATACATTAATACGCCTAACTCCATCTGATATTATTACTTTAATTGGTGTTGTTTCCTTAGAAAACTGTGCCTTGTAAGCTTCATTCATTTCTTTGATAAATTGGTCTTCCGCGCCTCTCTTCACAAAATTGATGGTGCATCCGCCAAAACCTCCACCCATCATTCGGGCACCTAATACATCGGTTCTATCATTAGCAAAAGCAGCCATAAAGTCTATTTCCGGGCAAGTGATTTCGTATTCGTATTGCATGCCGTAGTGAGCACTTTTCAATAAATTTCCGATCATTTCGAAATCTGCTTTCTCCATAGCTCGGGTCATGGCCAATACTCTTACATTTTCTTCAATAATGTATTTGCATCGCTTAAATACTACTTCTGATAGTGCACTCTTTTTGTCTTTCAACTGATCCAATGAAACATCTCTAAGGCTCTTAATTTCTGGATAGAAACGCTTGAGTTTTTTTACACCATCCTCGCATTGCAAACGTCTTGTATTATACTCAGAGTCGGCTAAGCTGTGTGAAACGTTGGAATTGCAAAGGACAATCATGTAGTCCTCCATTGAAATGGGAAAATAATTGTAATCCAACGTTTTACAATCTAAAAGCATTGCATGGCTTTGCTTTCCCATCGTACTAGCAAATTGATCCATGATGCCACACATGACGCCCACAAAATTATGTTCTGCCATCTGAGACATTTTTACCATATCTAGCTTATTGATTTTTAAATCAAAAATCTCGTTGATCCCGAAGCACGTACCGCACTCTAAAGCTGCTGATGAAGACATGCCAGAACCACGAGGCACATCGCCACTAAATACCATGTGAATATTGTGTAGTTTATGTCCGGCGTTTTTTACTTCCGCCAGTACACCCAAAATGTAATTAGCCCAAAGCTTATTTTTTGATATAACCAGCTCATTAATATCGAAAATGTGTGTTTGATTTAAGTCTAAAGAAATGAGTGTTGAATGTGAGTTCTCAGCCTTTGCAATCGCTATATATATCGCTTGATTAGTGGCGGCTGGCAGTACAAATCCATTGTTATAATCGGTATGTTCCCCTATAATATTGATTCTTCCAGGCGCTTTGATCAGTATTGGGTTTTGACCAAATTGCTCAATAAATACTTTTTTAACATGCGAGGCTAGTTCATGCTCAGTAGACATATTCGGGGCTTTCGTTTATAAACGTTAAATTAACGTTTATAAATTAAAAATCAAAATAGTATTTTTGAATCATGACATACAATCACCCGAAAATATGGGTCGCGATCGACTGTTTAGTATTTGGTTATGACACTTTTGAAAACAACCTGAAGGTGCTTCTTTTTCAGCGCGAACTTGAGCCTTTTGCGAATGATTGGTCTCTTATAGGAGGTTTTGTCAATGAAGAGGAGCATCTGTCTGATGGAGCAGCACGTGTATTAGAAAAGTTTACTGGCTTAAAAACCGTTTTTTTAGAGCAGTTGCATGCTTATGGGAATACAAATAGAGATCCTGGCGGACGTGTAGTTTCAATTCTTTATTGGAGCTTGATCAAGCTCGATAAGCTCAATCGGGAAATCGCCACCAATCACGGGGCGCGATGGTTTGACCTTGATAAATTACCACAACCTATTCTTGATCATAAAAAAATGATCGATTTGGGAATAGAAAAACTCAGGCAGAATGCTAGAAATTATCCTTTGGGATTTGAACTATTGAACACTGATTTCACCTTGCCTCAATTGAAAAGCTTGTATGACGCGATTTATGGCAAATCTATTGATGATCGTAACTTTCGAAAGAAGATCCTCTCCACTGACTTATTGATAAAAACGGATAAAAAAGATAAAAGCGCCTCACGGAAGGGCGCTTTCATTTACAATTTCAATACTGCCAAGTACGAACTTTTAAGAAAGGAAGGTTTCTATCTAGATCTAAGTATCTAAGATTCTGTGGAAGAAATACTCACTTTTCAAGTTTTTAACCTGAGTACCAAACTGTGAAAATTTTAAGTTATTGGAGTTCTGAATGGGACACCAATCCATTAGAATACTTTCATTGCTCAGCATTAAAAGACCTGAAGCATTAAAAAGGAAGACATATTCATAATGCCGATTCCTAATTCTCACCGTTCCTAAGTTCCCAGCGATACCCACCTTAGAGCGTATCATTTTAAAAGATAAAAAAAAGCACACACCTATTCGAGAAAATTGGCGTGTGCTCAAACTATTTAAACCAAATGAAAACTTACTTTTTCTTATTCATCAATTTTTTCACACCATAAGCTCCGCCTGCTGCGAGCAAAAGCGATAAACCTCCATCAATCGGGGTTGCTGGTGGTGCACCTTGAGCTAAAACTGGAACAAGAGCCAAAAATGACAATGCTATTGTTGCTATATACTTTAATTTCATGATTGTCGATTTTAATTATTGATGATAATTTTTGTTGTTTGAATGCTCTTCCCTTTTTGAATTTTAACAATATAAATTCCTGATTTCAAGAAAGCTGCGTTGATATTCGAGCGGCCATTTTCATCAAATGATACATTTGACTTTGTATAAATTCTTCCACCAAAATCAAAAACAGTAAGGAATGCCTCTCCTTTTATTGATGGAGATTCAATGTTCAATTGATTTTCACTCATGTAGGCTTTTAACCTTTTCGATAGGTCATCAATAGAAAGAACGTCACTCACAGAAGACACTCTCAACGTAAATCGATCTTGATCGCTCGATGAAAGTGATAATGTCACCTCTCCGTCAATAAGATTTACAATTTCGTTGGTCTTATTATCTATAAGTGTGATGGTATAGCTAGTTGGAATATTAACGTCTTCTAGGCTCAATACATAAGCATCGTCATGCATCACTTGTAAACCTAACAGAATATCGATTGATCCTTCAATTAAAGGTAAAGCCTGAACCGCCAATTTGGACTCTTCCATTTTGGTATATAAACCTAAGCTACCACCAAGTAGCATTTTTGTAGCATCCCAAGACCTATCAAAACCATCAGTGGCTTGGTTAGTGAATGCTATTAATGTTTGGTCATGATTTCCAGATCCTGCCACGTTTAACTTGAACTTATACAGCTCATTATCAAGTCTGAAAAAGTTCCCATCGGCATTATTGTCCATCACACGCATAGCTTCAGTAAAAGTAACATCTCCGGCGGCACTTCCTTTTACCAGAAAACCTTGCGCTGAGCCTATTGCCGTATTTTCATCGAAAGTAGCTCCACTTCCATTTGATCCGCCTGTAGCTCCAGCATTCGTTACGGTAATAAAATCCGCATTTGTTCTTTTGCCTACATTCGATCCCCCATCATCCCATAGGTAAATAGATCCGTCTATATTGCTATTTGCGGTAACAAAACTAGACCTGCTAATCGCTGATGTGTAAGGATTTGAGATGAAATTGAATTGATCACCTGTGTTATCTAATGTTACGTTAATCGTACCGACATTTGGCGTGCCCACAAATTCTAGCGCTTTTTTTCCAGCTGAAGTATAGCCAACACCAGGAGTCATGACGCCACTTGCTGCAGTGTAGGTATCATCCGATGTATTGTAGGTATAATGAAAACCCGAATTCAAACCTGCAATGTCAAAGCCTGCCACGGGTGAACCGATGAAGCTATATCTATTTGCTGCATCTTCGAACGAGCTATTACGTTTCACCGTTACCGAACCCAAGGTATTGCCATCATATACCAGCAAAGATCCGCCTGATTCCACTACCAAGTTTCCTGAGCCTGAAATATTTCCTTTAACGTCTAAAGTCTGACCAGCCGCAATTGTTACTGAGACTCCAGCACTAATTTCAAGATTATTCACCACCAAGTCGCTCGCAAGACTCAAATTTGAATTTACTTTAGCACTTGTGGAAGAGTTAGGATTGCCGCTGCTCCAAGCTGAGCCGGCATAAGTTGTGGTAGGAAATAATGCATCCCAACTGTCCGCGACTCTCATATCATTGAAATCGAAGTTATGATCCTGAGGTCCGCCATTAAAATCCATTTTCTCACGAAGGAAAACCGAGTTTACATCAATATCAGCGCCAGTTGTAGTGGTTAAATCCCAAGTTGCAGGCTCTTCAATCGGAAAAGACGTACTGGTAAATAATTGAAATACGTCGTTTCCGTTAGTGTTATCACCATCCATTGTTAGTTTCATTACCACGAATACTGCACTTGTCCCTGCTCCTCCTCCATCAGCAATATAGGTTTTCTCCGTTGAGAAAATTCTATTTCCTGCATCATTATCCTTCACTATTCCAAATTCATAATTAGCTGAGTTACCATTCACACCGTCCTTATTATTGATCAATAATCTAGGACCCCAGGTACGAGTAGCAGCAGCCCCACCGCCATAAGCAGCAAATCCTAATGGAAAAGAAGATGTTTGAGGTGTAAGTGTTACTACGCTTGCCACCATAGCCAAGTAGAGCGTTTGAGCTCCAGTTGTATTACCTATTCTTCGGGCATACTCTATGTTATTGGTTTTGTTCTCCGTTCCATTCCAGGGAGATAACCGAAATACTTGGCCACCCACACTATTCGGATACCCTGCAAGCCTGTGACGCTCATTGTTAGCATAAGCTATTTGCTGATTTGCAGCATTTCCGGCATAGTTTACCCAATCAGTATAATTTGTGGATGTGTTTGCTCCATCAGCATCGTCGATAAATGGGATTGTGCCGGTTTCTCCAGTGGCATCAACCGTCCAATACAGCGTTTGCGCATGCCCCAGTCCAATCCCCAGTGCTATTGTTAAACACGTTAATAAAAGTCGAATTTTTTTCATGTTCCTAAAATTTAATTATCTCTTGTTATTTGGAAGGCTAAGTAAGTTTAACCACCCTTTTACAAGGGGTTCAAATAATTCATCCGCTGGGATATATGAACCAATTTTAGGTTTAAGGCGCAATAGTGAGCCGTTGATCATTTAATTCCATGATCATGTGTTGTTCATCTAACTGCTTTGGCTTTATTCGATATGAGGGATTGAAGTGCTTCTCGTCGCACAATTATTCCAAAAAACTTTATGTTTTTGTCAAAAGAGAAAAAGATTGCATATAAAGAATCTTATTTAAAGCCCAGACTCATAACTATCTCTGAGTTCAACAAAAACAGCAAAAGGGAAAAAGCACTACTGAAAATTTCAAAAAAACATGAGTCCCCTTTGGACGGATAGGCTACTTCATGGGAGCAATGACATAAGAAAATTTGTACTGTCCTGGCTTGATCTGGTATTTTGGTAAAGCCTGGGCACCCCAGCTTGTATCTCCTCCTACGCCCATCTGCATCAAATCTATGTTGAGATTGATAAAGTCTTTTTCCTCCAAATCTGTAGTATGACGGTTGATCTTCGCTTCTCCCTCATCGAAATCATCTATGGAATATTTCAACGCTGAGAATCCAAAAAGTTGATCCATCGCGGTGATACGAATTCCCTGATTTTTATCATTCTTCAAAGTCATCCAACGTGTATCTGTACGGTATCCGTTTTCCTGGGGCCTGATGTATGGAAAGTAAAGCTCATCCACCGAAGCTGAATATTGATTAACGAATGCACTCGTAAACCGGTCTTGGTAATTTTCGTGAGGTCCACGTCCGTACCAATTGACTTGACTCAGGGTTTCACTCACCGACCAGTTTGTTCCGAGTCGCGGTAGGTTTGGCACGCCATCAGCGAAGTTATTCACCTCCATTGTTACTTTTATTTCACCTTCTCCGTTTATTTCATAAATAATTGTAGCAATACCTTTTACAGCATCTAATGCGTATTTCGTTTCCACCACGGCATAGCACCCTTTGATCTTGCCTTTAGTGATTTTTTTCTCAGGTTTTGTGGCATTAAACACCTCGAAAGAAGTTAATCTCTGCTCTTGACTTGCCGTTTTCCAGACCTTCCTTTTTACCGGCATTTTAAAGCCAAAGTCGTTATCGGTAGGCGCTCTCCAGAAATTAGCTTTTGGTCCATTTTTGATCACATTGCCAAAGCCATAATCTAACGAAATAAGCTCACCTTTTTGATTGTCGAAAGTGATTTTGAAATTATCGTTACTGAATAAGGTTTGATTCCCACTTGTTTCCACCAAAATTTTCGAAGCAACATCACAGCCAAACGACTCAAAAACAGGCGGAGTAAGGTCAAATTCTGCTTTGGCCAGCAAGTGCCCTTTTTCTAATAACGGTTGTGATTCTTTCGTTGAGGCGAAGATTTGTAGCCTGTATTCTGCTTGATCCGTAACCTCATCGGTAATTTTTAATGGCAAAGTTTGGCTTGTGTGAGGCGCCAAGGAGAATGATGGTAAACCTCCTTCGGCAACCTGCAATCCATTTTTAAATAGCTGGTAGTTAAAAACAAATTGATCAAGGTTGATGAAGTCATAGCCATTGTAAACGGTAAGTTCTCCGGTTTCCAAATCGTAATTCTTAAACTTGATGTATTGATACACTTTTTTTACTTCGAACAATGCCGGATGTGCCGTGCGGTCTGGATTTACAATTCCATTCAGGCAAAAGTTGTTGTCATTCTGAAGATCTGCTCCGCCCAAGTCTCCGCCATAAGCCCAGTATTCTTCTCCATTTTCATTTTTGGTAAGCAATCCCTGATCAACCCAATCCCAAATAAAACCGCCTTGGAAAATATCATGGGCTTCTATTAAGTCCCAATAGTCTTGAAGATTTCCGACGCTATTGCCCATGGCATGCGCATATTCGCATTGAATGAATGGTCTTGTGCCTCCTGATTCTAAGTATGCTTTCATTTTCCCCATTCTGGCATACATAGGTGCTTGAATGTCGGTATTTTCGTAGCCAGTTGCTCCTTCGTATTGTACAGGTCGTGTTGGGTCTACGCTTTTGAGATAATCGTAGGTCGCATAAAAATTATCGCCATTGCCCGCTTCATTTCCAAGTGACCAAATAATGACCGATGGGTGATTCTTATCGCGCTCGTACATTCTCTTCGTTCTGGCTAAGTGCGCTTCTTTCCATTCGGGTAAATAAGCCGGATGTATGGCTTTTTTCTTTTCATTATTATCTAAACCTTGGTTGGTGGTGCCCATTCCATGAGTTTCGATATTGGCTTCATCTATAACATAAAAACCATATTTATCAGCCATCTCATAGAAATGTGGATCTTTAGGATAATGGCTACACCTGATGGCATTGATGTTGTTTTGCTTCATGATCTGCATATCCAACTTGGTCAATTCCGGATCAATCACATGGCCTGAGGTATCGCTATGGTCATGAAGATTGACCCCTTTTAAATAAATCGCAACACCGTTGACAAGCAATTGACTGTTCTTAATTTCTACAGATCGGAAGCCAATCAACCTACTGGTAGCATCGAGCACCTTTCCTTTTGCGTCTTTTTCTACAATAATGAGCGAGTACAAGTTGGGTGTCTCTGCTGTCCAAGGTTTTACGTTTCCTATCGTCTTAGTGAAGTTGATGCTTGTATTGTTTTTGGCTTTTACTTCTATGGCTTTTGTATCTTCATAAATGACCTTTTCCCCATCTTTCAGTTGCACTTCTACCGTAGTATTTGCTCGTAGGTTGCTGGTATTGTTCAGAGAAACATCTAGCGACAGTTTTCCATCAACATATGTTGGATCTAAACCGGCCATAACCGTAAAGTCTTCGATATATGTTTTTGGTGTGGCGTACATATATACATCGCGATCCATACCGCTCAACCTCCAAAAATCCTGATCTTCGATGTAACTGGCATCTGACCAGCGGTAAATTTCTACAGCCAATTGATTTTCTCCTTTTATCAAAAAATGAGTAATATCAAACTCGGCAGGCAACTTGCTGCCTTGGCTATAACCTACTTTTTCGCCATTTACCCAGACGTAAAAAGCGCTTCTGACCGCTCCGAAATGTAAAGTAACTTTTTGGTCTATCCAGTTTTCTGGAATAGAGAAAGTCCTTTTGTAACTGCCCACAGGATTGTAATCGTGAGGTATAAAAGGCGGATTTGCTGGAAAAACGTATTTAACATTGGTGTAAATAGGAATGCCATAGCCTTGCAGCTCCCAGTTGCCAGGCACGGTGATCTCAGCCCATCGAGATACATCGTAGTTTGGCTTGTAAAAATCTATAGGTCTATAGTCGGGGCTCTTCGTCCAATTAAATTTCCAAAGACCATTTAAAGATTGGTAATTTTCAGACTCTTGCCAGGTTTTATCAACTAGATCAGCCTCTGAAAAATGATAAAAAGTAGCTCTTGCATCTAATTTGTTCCTTTCAAATACCTCCGGATTTTCCCAGTCGGGACGCTCCTGCGCTTGTGATAGCATCGTCAAAACGAGTAGTTTAAGGGTAAGCCAATATTTTAAAGAAGGTATAGAATTTAAACGCATGTTCTTTTTGTTGAGGGCTAAAATTTCTTGAAGGTAATTAATCTCGTGAATTCCGAAGTTCAATATCAGCAATGATTTGATGCATTTCAGCAACTTGCGCAGGGTATTCTTGCGCTACATTGTCACTTTCTGTGGGATCAACATCAAGATTAAACAATTGAGCTTCTGTCGATAATCCATCCTCAATTTTTTTGGTTTTTTCTATCCAAACGGGGTACTTTATATTTTTATCTACTGCCCGGATATATTTCCAATTTCCTTTTCTAAGTGCGAGCGTTTCCGACTCTTCTATCATCGTTGTGCGTCCTTTCAAATCAGATCCCGAAAGCACCCCAGATAGATCTTGGCTATCAATAGCTTCACGTTTGTCCAGATTTACATTCAAAAGAGATGCAAGAGATGCATAAATGTCTACTTGTGAAAAAAGCAAGTCAGCTTCTCCGCTTTTAATTTTTGGAGACCATTTCAAGATGGTGGGCACACGTGTACCTGCTTCCAAAGCACTGTATTTTCCACCACTGAATCCTCCTGTGGGATCGTGTTCCCCAAGTTTTTTAACTGCTTCGTCAGCATAGCCATCATTGATCACAGGCCCATTGTCACTCGTAAAAATGACGATGGTATTTTCGTCAATGCCTCGTGCTTCTAGCAGCGCCATGATCTGACCGACTGTCCAGTCCATCTGTAGAATTGCGTCACCTCTTGGCCCCATACTTGATTTACCTTGAAACTGCTTCATTGGCAATCGGGGAACATGAATATCATGAAATGAAAAGAATAGGAAAAAAGGAGCATCACCTGAGGAGTCAATAAACTTTTCGGCTTTACTTACAAACTGATTAGGAAAATCCTCATCTACCCATTCTGCAGACTGTCCCCCAGCCATAAAGCCAATTCTGCTTACGCCGTTGATAATTGAGTTGCTGTGCTGAGGATCTGCCTTATATCTAAGAAGTTCAGGGTTTTCTTTCCCAGTGGGACGATTTCCGATTTTTTTATTGTAACTCACTTTTAAAGAATCTCCTTCCGCTAAGCCAACCACACGATAATTCTCCAAATACACCGATGGGACTCGGTCGCCGGTAGAAGGTAGCAAAAAGCTATAGTCAAAGCCTATTTCCAGTGGGCCGGGCTTCACATCTCCATTCCAGTCAATATTTCCATCGCCTAATCCTAGATGCCATTTCCCAACAACAGCCGTTTTGTAACCTGCTTTTTGCAACATTTTCGGCAATGTTGGTTTGCGTGGCGAGATCAACAATGGCGCATCCCCAGGAAGTATAGCTGCATTATTCCTGAAAGCGTATTCACCAGTGAGCAAAGAATATCGCGAAGGTGTACAAGTTGCCGAAGTGCTGTGTGCATCAGTTAATTTCAAACCATTTTCCGCGAGTTTATCAACATTCGGCGTAGCAACTTTGGATGCTCCGTAACAGCTCAAATCTCCATAGCCCAGATCATCGACATAAAAAATGATGACATTAGGTTTTGCGGCTTCCACAACTTGTTGTTCCTGATTTTGGCAAGACAACAAGAAAGTAGCTGTCACAAAAATGAATAGGCCTTTAAGAGATGTCATAATATAGTTGGGTTTTGGTCAAGGTTCACCGTTAATTATAGGCAATAGTTAGTCATTAAATAGCTGGAATAAAAGCATAAATTTTCCTTGAATCTACCACTATCTTTGATCGTAATACATCGTTTCTGAGTCTGAAAAATGCAAATGCAATAAATAGACAAAACATATACATCTAATAGTCATAACAGGCTGCACTATTCAATGACGATTCGCTGTGTCTGGGTAGCTCCATCAATAGTTTTTATTTTCAAAATATACACACCTGCAGTAAACTTGGAAATATCCCATTGGCTTTGCGCATTATATCTCAGATCAAAGCTTTTGCCATCCAGCGAAAGCAGTTGGATAGAGGCAATATCTTTAGAAGTATTTCCAATATTGAGTTTTTCAGATGCCGGATTAGGCCAGATATCAAAAGAATATTCGGATGATGTTCCTAAAACTGGCTCAACAACTACCACCGGTTGGTCGTCATTTACGAAGAATAATGTTATCTCAGTATCCTCAAACTGAATGCCATCTGACAAAGCATTGATGATCAATTTTACCTCAATGGTATCTTCGACCAAGTCATCATTGATCAAGGTCAATACCGTTTCGGCAGAAATTCCTCCTTCTGGAATCATTATTTCCGTATCTCTAAATTGAAACTGATCCTCACCCGCATTTTCTATTTCGAAAGAAAAAGTTTGTGGTGCTCCAACAGCTCGGTCTGTATAAGCATTGACAAACATTGCCTTTCCTTCTTTAAGGGAATCTTGCGCAATCTCTATGCGAATGTTAATTTTTTCATCTAGACCTGCCAGAAATGTAGGCGATGACCAAGTAGCCTCAGGTAAAGCTGGAGTAGATATGTGATCTCTAAAAATCTTTCCTAATTCAGTTATACTACCATCCTCCAAATTAAACATGACACCAAATTCTATATCGTCTCTATTACCAGCAACTGCAGGGTTTACAGAAAAATAATCGTATCTCTCAACAAACTCTAAACTTTCAAGATAAGGGAGTGCGAGCTTCATGAATTCTCTATGAACAGAAGCATCTCTATTGGCATTCGCGTTGAACTCTGTAATCCAAATAGGCAAACCGTGTTCTTCGTAAACCTTATCCAAATAATTTTTAAATCTATTAAAAACTTTTTGAGGATCTTCAAAAGGAGTATTCACGGGATTAGCACCCCAATCATACCAGTGAACACCCAAAACATCATACCTTACATCTGTGGCTTTTGCCTCATCTCTGAAATCTTTCAACCAAGTGAAAGGGCCATTCTCTCTTGGAGATGGAGAAACCAATCTAAGCCCGGAACCCATCAAATTTTTGAAAGTAGGCACTGCCACCTCTATCTGACACAACCCACCATACTGACCTGATTGATCATTACAATTGTCCGACTCATTGAAGCCCATTACATGCGTAACATTTTCCATTTGCAGGTAATCAAGGATGGCCGCATTGGTTGCTCCGCCCCCGCCCCATGACATAGGCGCATACTCTTTATTCAGCGTTGAAACACTCTTATTGTTCCAATTGTAAACCCATGTATGGTTTAAGTCTTTATCAAAGCCTGAAGCCCCCTTTTTGGTGACCCAGTTCCACGGCGTTACACGAATAAAAGAAATGTTATTGTCCAAAGCCTGCGGTAAATCAATATCTAATGCCTCTTCACTGGCAACATATACTTGACTTTTACCTGTACCATTTTGGAAAATGGCCATAGTTACCTGATAACCCCGCGCTAGTCTAAATGAGGAAGTTCGATTGTCAAAATCCCCAAGTTCGCTACGACTATATACCTTGAAATTGGTTACTCCAAAAGAATCGCCTGACTGGCCTTGTCCATCAAAAAGTGTCAAAGGCTGATAATCGACATCTTTAAGCCTAATTAATGAGCCATTGAAATAATATTGATTGATGCTTACATCTGTACCTAAGGTCAAGGATTGATCATTTGATTTGATATGGTCTAAATAAACCGAATCAGCCACGAAACCATCTGCAGATAATAACTTAACCCAACTTTGATTATCTGAAATGTCTAAGATTCCTTCTTCACCCAAGGGAGTAGAAGAAGCTAAAGTTAAAGTTGATTGATTGCCAAGAATGATTTTACCCGAATTCAGAGCATCTATTTTAACTTCCGAAGCGCTCATAGTTAAAACTAGATTGGAAGGAGTCATGGAAATAGATTGACCAGAAAGATCGAAGCTGGCATTGGAGATATTCAAGCTAAAAGCAATATCCACTCCCGGATCAATACTGCCCACTGAGGGATTTTCTTCTGTGCCAGTAACGACCCAGTTGAGTTCATTAAAAAAGTCGTTATCTGCATTTCCAGTCCATGTAAGACTTTGGCTATAAGTCACATAGGATAGCATCATCATTATTACAATCAAAAAGCTATTTTTCATATGATTCATTAATCTAAGGTTTTCGAATTTCTTTTAATGTAAAAAGGATTAATATCCTGGATTTTGAGTTAATCGTGGGTTTATGGCTATTTCGGTTGCCGGTATTGGCGCAATATAATATTGCTTTGTGATCGTATTTTGAATTGGCAATGGTTCGAGAGGACTTCTGAGCGCATTGACTTCCTCTACCCGCTCTGTTCGCACAAGATCAAACCATCGGTTCAATTCCCCCACGAGTTCCCATCCTTTTTCGTCTACGACTGCTCTCACAAAATCGTCTGTTCCCAAGGTTCCTGGCAAAATATCTACTTCTGTACCCACCGAATCGATCGGGTAACCTTTACCCCTTCTCCTGATTTGATTCAAAAACTCAAATGACTCGGCAGAAGGACTTCCGTCAGCTCTCGCCTGCGCTTCGGCATACATTAAATATACCTTGGCCAATCGCATCATAGGTATATCCATTGGGCTTTGAGGATCAACAGGCTGGGCAGGATCGTCAGCCACCAATGTAGTATCATAAAAGCCTCCCCAATATTTTTTCAAGTAAGGATGACCTGTCGTGAATTGGGTGTAATCAATGTAGTTGTAGAAAATTTCCTTATCTTCTAATCCATCTACCCTTCTAATGTATGAGGGATCTGCTGGATTACCCGTTTCTACTTTGAGATTAGAAAGCATGGTGAAATCTTTTCTGGCACCCTCAGGAAATCTTTCAAAAAATGACAACTCTATATACATATCCTGATAACCATTGAGCTCGGCAGGTTTGGTTGCTTTTGCTGTCCAAGAACCTGTATAACCGCCACCGCATGCATCAATGGGACAAAGTGATATTGACCATATCAGCTCCTCGTTTCCTTCGTTTTCTGGTTGAAAAATAGAAGCAAAATCGTCCATCAATTGATAACTACTGTTTTGGATGACATCTCTTGAAATATCCCTAGCGATCGCATAATGCTCCGTTTGATTCAATGGCCAGCCAGCCATGGTCAAATGCACTTCTGCTAAGTAGGCTTTTGCTGCCCACTTGTTGACATACCCATAATCTGATTGTATTTCTGGTAAATGCTCAATGGCAAAATCTAAATCCGCAAGTATTTGTTCGTAAACCAAGGCAACACTTTGTCTCTCAACATCATAAATATCATCGTTTACGACTGTGCTGGTAATAATTGGCACCTCACCGAAAGTTCTGACCAACCAGAAATAACACCAAGCTCTCAAAAAATAAGACTCGGCTACTGTTTGATCTATCGCCTCCTGATTTACTATTCCTTCCAAGCTGGCCGCTCCTTCTATGTCCCACGATGCTTGCCTGATGACATCATAAAGCAATGCCCAAGTTGATCTTTGAAGTCGTGTATTTCCGGAGCTTTGATAAAACTGATCAAACTGTCTCCACTCTTCCTTATTCGATCCTGTCAAAGTGGTAAAATCATCGGCACCCATTTGTGGTACTCTGAAGCTACCTACTTGAATGGATCTTTCCCATACATCACTGATCAATACTGTATAGGTGCCATTGACAGCTGCTCTCAAACTGCCAAAACTTTCGAAATAGTTAGTTCTAAGCTGATTGATTGGTTCTTCTTCTAAGTCAACACATGAAAAAGTTGTACAAAGAATTGTTAATACAAATATTTGAAATAATCTTTTCATAATTAGACCTTAAAAGGTGATGTTAATTCCTGTTAATAGGGTTCTTGGTATGGGGTAACCGCCTTCATCGAATCCTCCGGCCTTATCTCCGGTATTAGACAATGACTCAGGATCATAACCTGTGTACTTTGTGAATACAAGGGCATTTTGAGCGGTTAGGAATAAAGACAAATCCGATACCCCTTTAAGCCACGAGAGTTTCTTTACTGGCACATCATATTTCAATGTTGCATTTCTCAGTTTTACATAACTACCATCTTCTATCCATTGGCTCGACTGCCGGTAGAGCACACTGGTGGTTGTATATCCAGGAATATTCGATGACTGATTGTCTGGAGTCCATCGGTCTAGTACATCTAGGTTGGTCGCATCTCTATTACCAGCACCTCCATAAGTCGAAGCTTTCAATGAGTTGAGCACATCTACACCATGTACGCCATTCCATACCAAGTTTAAAGTGAATTTTTTGTACCTAAAATTTGTAACCAGTCCCCAAACAAAATCAGGATTAGGATTGCCAATTACCGTCATGTCAGTGTTGTCTATTCGCCCATCCTCGTTAAGATCACGATAAATAGGATCTCCCGGCGATCGATTGTACTGTCTCGCTAAATCTTCTTGATCGGTACTATACACGCCATCATATACAAGTCCCCAAAGCAATCCCATTGGCCGACCAATAAAGTTTCGGTGCGTGTTGTCTAGTAAGTCTGGATTATCTCTTTGATTTGGTCCGGAAACAATAAAATCAGCATCGCCTAAGATATCGAGCAATTCGTTTCTAACCACGCTTACGTTGGCATTGACTTCAATGGAAAAGTCTTTTTTATCGATGGCGTAACCTGATACGGCCAACTCAATTCCTTTATTCAACATTTCTCCTGAGTTCACTTTCAAGCTTCCACCACCTACATACGCCGGCACTAATTGATTGAATATCAGGTTGGTCGTTTTCTTATAAAAGGCATCAAAAGTAAAATTGACTCTATTGTCAAATAAGCTTAAATCAATACCCGCGTCTACTTGATTGGTTGTTTCCCAGCCTAGTCTTTCATTTTTCGGTCTTGACACTGCCGCACCACGTGTAAAAGTGCTACCATCAAAAGAATACCCTTTGTTGTAATTAACAACCTCAATAGTTTCAAGAAAATCAACGGCCTGACTGCCCAGCTGACCGATACTTAATCGTAATTTTAATTCATCTATGGCTCCTCCTTTAGGAAAAAATGCTTCTTCACTTAATCTATAGGCAAAAGCTCCACCATAAAAATTTGCACCTTCATACCCTGTTCCCAATCGCGAGGACTCATCATGGCGTGCATTAAAAGTAAATAGATACTTGCCATTGAAAGTGTAGTTGACTCTACCGAAGTATGACCAGATCTCTAAGTTTTCTCTACTTGCACCATTCAGTCTTATGTCGGCTACACCAGCGCTGTAATAACCTAAAGCAGTCGTAGTTAACTCAGAGCCGCTGCTATTGAAGCCTCGCTCGACGGATGACCTTACCTCGTAAATACCCGTTGCATCAAAGGCGTGCTTACCAATGGTCTTTTTGTAGGACAACTGCTGTGTCGCTTGCCAGTTGAAGAACATTCGGTTGTTATTACCATAAGAACTGGCATTAGGATTACTCGCAATAATGTTAGGAGATACTCGATCAAATGAAGTGCTAGATATTCCGCGTAGGTTAATGATACCTTGTGTTTTAAACTTCAAGCCTTTGGCTAGTTTAAATTCCAGGAAAGTGTTGGTTATCAGGTCATTTCGAAAACTTCTGTTTGGATTTTCTTTGAGCATAAATACTGGATTTCCAGGAAGCGGTCCATAAGCAGCGTTACGCGTGTAATCACCTGTTACTTCATCGAATATTGGAAGATTAGTGGGCCAGCCTACTGCCGCTCTGATCGCATTGATATGCTCACCATTATTGGAATTTTCTCTATCCTCAAAGGCGTTGGAAATGCTTAAAAATAGCTTTACTGGCTCAAAAATATCAGCAGAGTAATTATATCTCAGATTGTATCTATTGTATTTGGTGCCAGTTATAATACCTGTATTTTGCTGCGCCGCAAGAGATAGCACAGATGACCCCTTATTCACTGATACTTGAATTTGATCTTGCTGACCTGTTTGAAAGATGGCATCTTGCCAGTCGGTCGTAGTTCCTTCGCTTTGTGCTTGAAGAATGTCCAGTCTGGAAAAAAGCAGATTATCCTCAGACGTACCGCCAGCTCTTAGCCTGTCATTGACGGTCTGCATATATTGCCAGCCTTCCATCAAGTCCCATCGGGTACGCAGCTCCGAAAAGCTCTTTTGATATTTTACACTGATTTGTGTTTTGTCTTTTTTGTTATTTTTAGTGGTGATGATAATCACACCATTTGCTCCTTGTGCACCGTATATCGCACTTGCTGAAGCATCTTTAAGTACAGAAATAGAGGCAACATCATCAGGGTTTAATGATTGAATATCTGCACCCACATAGCCGTCCACTACATACAATGGCCCATTACCGGCACCAAATGAGTTAGCCCCTCTAATTCTTACCTTTACTTCACTTCCAGGATTTCCACTGTTTTGATTAACGACAACTCCGGGTAACTTGGATTGTAAGGCTGCCTCTAGACGAACGACTGGCTGCAAAGCAAGGTCATCTTCACTAAGAATGGATACAGATCCTGTCAGGTCTTTTTTGTCAACTGTGCCGTAACCAATAACGACAACTTCATCCATTTGGACGACATCTTCTTCTAGTGAAACATCAATTTTTGTTCTTCCATTTACCTCTACAGTTTGTGTTAGAAAACCGATAAATCTGTATTCTAATTTATCTCCCTCGCTGATTTTCAACTTATAATTTCCATCAAAATCTGTAATCGTACCATTGGTGGTACGAGGAACTAGAATAGTTACACCAGGTAGAGGCTCATTATTTTGATCTGTTACAATACCTGAGACTGTCAGATCTTGCCCTATCAAAAAGGTGGAGTATAGTAAGGTGACGCTCACCATCAAACTTCTCGATAAAGTTGAAGATAAAAATTGAATCATATTTTAAATGTTTAGGCTAATGCAATCAGCGTGGAATAACTCCATTCAGCGTAGGCTGAATGGAGTATGTGATTCTATTTATTTGCTTTACTGATTTATTCGTCGTTGTTCGCGTTTTTCACACCAGGCCCGGAACAATCAGCGCGTCCGTTTTTAAGCTCCTGAAGTTCATCAGCCGACTGACTATCCCATAATGCATCACTTTCAGATTTGAAAAGTGCGTTCCACGAAGTAGCTACTCTTATACCTGAAATTTCCACATCCTGAACATTGATGTTATCTGGTCCTCCTGCGGCGAATACATCTGCAACTTCTCGGGCATAGAATAACTCTAAACCATTGACCACATCATGCACGTCTGCCTCTTGATTGTCCTTATTGATCACAGCCTCAGCAACCAAAGATGAATTCTCAAAATTTGGTATCGTGGCACCCTCTTCGAATACATAAACACTCACTACGTCGTTAGGATCCTCACCCTCTAAGTCCTCATTGATTTCTACTTTGAATACTATGGCGTAAGTTGTACCTATCTCGTAAGAAGTAGCACCGTAAACAACAGATCCATCATCCGATGATTTTGATACTCCAAAGTTGAACCCTCCAGCTCCATCATCTCTTACATTGAGCTTCATAGCTTCGCTGTTGACATAAGTCGCATCTCCAGTAAGCATGAATATTGCATTCTTCAAAATTGGTGTTTCCTCAGGGAACACTTCATTTACCTTGATCATTGTCGAGACATAAACATTGCCAGACTTGATTTCATTGCCGTCATCAGCAATTCTTCTTAGAATAACACTGTTTTTGCCAAGAAATGCTCCTTCTTCTTTACAATCATTTCTCTGAGCGTAATTAGAAACATCAAAAGCAAAACGCATGGTACGTCCAACTCCTGATCCCGGATATCCTGTGAATGATAGAGGATTGTCTCCCATACCAATTCCAGTCAAACGTGGATTTTGAGTATACCAAGTATCCAATACTCCAACACGATCCTGACCTCTTATTTTTTCTAAAGTTGGGTCTGCTCCATTATAGACTGAAATGAATCGGTAGTTGGCAGAAACAGGCACAATACCCCAGTTTTCTCCATTCTCACCATAAGAAGGATAAGTATCATCTACAGGATAATCGAAATTCTCTACCCAAAACAATTGACCTATGGCACTCGATACTATTGTCTCTACTGGAAACGCTGTTGTTGCCTCACCTGAAGTAAGCGTTACCGAACCCGACAATAATCCCAATGCAGCAGTTGCATCTGGTGACGCTTTTACGAAAAATGAAGTAGCATCTGACGCTAATGACTGGGTGCTTGCAAAGTCTCCTTCAGCCGTAGCTCCTATTAAAAAACCATCCGTTGCGGTAGCACTAATATCAGTAACAATATTCAGTGAAGTAAAAGTAACTTCAACGGCTTCTTCTTGAGCTGCTCCAGGTACACTTTCACCAAGCGCTAAGGTTTCATCAGAAGTAGGCACTATTGACTCGCCTTCATTATCCAATATGGTCAAGGCAAAAGAAGCACTTGACGTGGTAATCGAAGAACTTTCGCCAGTTACCTCAGCCAATGTAAAAGTGACCTTACCATTGGGTAGGTTTTGATCATCGTCGTTTACGGCTATTTGAAATGATACAGTGGTCGCACCTTCAGTGAAAGGCACACTGATCACACCTGTTGTCTCGGCAGGAGTGGTTGAATAGTTTACTCCATAAGATAAATCCTCTACTGTAGCGTTTATTTCCAAAGAACCAGATTCTCTTGTTGCAATGATAAATTCATAGGTCAAAGTAATCGTGGTATCCTTTTCGGTGACGGTAAGACTACTTGCGCTCGTCATAGATACTTCGTTGGGGAGATCCGCACCATCGCCAGTATCTTCATCTTCACCGCAACTACTAATTCCCAAAATAGAGAAGGCTAGTAGTGCCAAGCATAAATTATATAAGTTTCGTTTCTTCTGCATGTCGTTTATTTTTTGATTTAATGTTCCTTTCACTCTTCCAAAGTTGATTCTATAGAGGATGAGTGAGGGGGTGATACTCTGCATTCATTAGGTCAAATGTCTCAAATAATTCGAAAAGAGGCACTGAAGCTCTTTTTTTGGGTTTTTCTTTCATTTATCATTTGGGTTAAGGGGAAAATACTTTATTCATAATGACTTAAGGTTGCTGGATAGTCCTCTCAATAGGCTGATGGCTGGTTCACTGAACCTCTGGCTATTTTATAAGGTAAATGAAGATTATCCATTGACAGCAGCTGCACGTTTGGCTCTATATTCTGAAGGTAAACAACCAAAATGATCTTGAAAACAGGTTTTGAAATACTTGTAATCGTTGAAGCCTGACTCATAGGCTATCTGATTCAGTTTCCAGTCTTTTGTCAATATTAACTCCGCTGCTTTTTTGAGTTTCACTGAACGTATAAACGCCGTAATGGAAAGTCCAGTAAGCGACTTCAGCTTGCGATACAAGGTTGATTTGCTCATGGCGAGGCTATCCATGAGGTTTTCAATCCCAAACTCTGCATCGTGGATATGCTCCTCTATCAATGTAATGGCTCCTTGTATGAACTTTTCCTCCGTACTAGGTGCTTCTAAATCCTCACCAGGCTCAAATCGAAGTTTATTTACAAAATACTCACGAATTTTTGCCCTATTTTCTAAAATACTACGCACTCTGGTTTTAAGAATGGCGGGGTGAAAAGGTTTCTTAATATAATCTTCTGCACCTGTTTGCAAACCACTTACCTCAAACACGGTGGATGATCTTGCGGTCAACAGAATTACCGGAATATGTGACGTGTTTACGTCATTTTTTATCATGTTACAAAAAGTAATCCCGTCCATTTCGGGCATCATTACATCGCTAATGATCAGGTCAGGTTGGATATCATTGGCGACTTGTATGGCTTCTACACCATCACCCGCTTGTTTAATGTTGTATCCTTCCTCTTTGAGTAAGCCGGATAGATAATGCCTAATTTCTACATTGTCATCCACTACCAGAATAGTCGGATTTTCATTGTTTACCTCAGTATTTTGTAATAAATCAGCATGACCTTCTTTATCCAATTCAATATAGGACGATGGATCATCACTATTTTTGAAGTCTGTTATAAACTCCCCCGCCCCGAAGGCATCATTTTTAATCGGCAAATGAATGCTAAAAATTGATCCTTGATCTTTCTCAGATGAAACATTGATAGCACCATGATGGAGCAGCACGATATTTTTGGCCAGAGAGAGCCCGATACCACTCCCCATTATTCTTGCAGATTGGATGGTTTGAATTTGGTAAAATCGATCAAATATCTTGTCGAGATCCTCAGGTCTAATACCGATTCCTTCGTCTTTTACCGTCACAATACAATTATTATCGTCCTGTGTAAGTTGGACACTCACTGATCCTTGATTTTTTGAATATTTAAAAGCGTTAGAAATGAGATTTACTAAAACGATTTCCATTTTATCTCTATCAAACGGAAGCATGATTCTTTTAGGATGAGCCTTGAAAGTGTATCCGATTCCTTTGGCATCAGCATGCGCTTTGAATGATAGGAAAACTTCTTTAGCAAAATTGGCAAAATCTCCATGAGCCACTCTTAATTGTAAAAGCCCATTTTCAGATTTTCTGAAATCTAAGAGCTGATTGATCAATTGTAGTAGACGACTGGCATTCTTATCTACGATAGTCAGTTGCTTTCTAATTTTACCTTTTATATCCTGATCCATCAAAAGTTCGGTTATTGGACTAAGGATGAGGGTCAAAGGAGTTCTAAACTCATGCGAAATATTGGTAAAAAAGACCATTTTCGCCTCTGATAAATCGTGTTCTTTTTCTCTTGCAATTTGCTCGACATCCAGCTTGGCTTGTAGTTTTGCTTGTTTTCTCGCAATGAAATTGATAAGAAAAGCAACACCAAGAATAAATAAAGCATAAAATGTATAAGCATACCAAGTAGCCCAAGGTGGGGCCTTGATTTTGATCAATTTTGAGGTGGCCACACTCCAATGAAAGTTATCTCTTGACGCTATTACTTCTAATTGGTAGTTCCCAGGATTCAAATTCGTAAAACGAATATCTCGATTAGACGAGGGCAAACTCCAATTATCATTGAAACCAAGCAGGCGATAAGAAAATTGAACATTTTCATCTCCTAGGTAATCTAATGTGGCCACATTAAACGAGAATGTCTCATCCTGATGGGTGAGATCTATCTGAGCAGTGTATTGAAGTGATTTCTCTAAAATCACTTTACCGTTGATTTTTTCATTGACCTGAACTGACTCTCCGTCAATTGTTAATCCAGTAAAAGCGACTTTTGGATCGGCTTGGTAATAAGTGATTTCGCTGGGTTCGAAGGAAACTATGCCATTTGATGCACCAAAAGTGAGTTGACCTGTATCATTTTTAGACACACTTTTAATGTTAAAAGAATGGACCAACACACCCTCAGCTGCACCATAATTTTCAAATACATTTCTTTCTGGCAAATACTTGGCTAGCCCGAGCGCAGTTCCTACCCAAATATTACCATCATCACTTTTAACAACAGAAGTAATAAACTCATTTTTCAATCCGTTTTTCACTCCGTTTACTTGTTGTTGCATCACCTTCACACCATCTACATCAAGCTCTACTAAGCCTCCTGAAAGCGCAAGCCAAAGCTTATTGTTGGATTTGTCGAAGTACAAATCGTTGATGATATCGCTGGGAAGTGATGTGTCAAGTAATTGATCTTCACCCAAAAACTTATCGTTTGCCATATCATAGGCATATAACCCTTTAAAAGTACCGATCCAGAGATTGCCTGCTGCATCTTTTTCAAATTTACTCACCCTGTCTCCTCCTGGCCAGTCTTCTACCGCTATTGCTGATTGTAATTGACTATTAATCAAAGCGTTATCAATATAGAAAAGTCCATTCTGCTGAGTTCCGATCCACAACCGGCCCTTATCATTGATGCTTAGAGCGGTTACGTTTTGCAGTTTTTCATCAAACTTTTCATAAAAAGCCTTAGGGTTTTTCATTGGTAATTTAAAAAGACCTTCGCGCGCACCAACAAAAACAAAATCCTCAATCTGCTTGATTACATTGATTTTAGTTACAGGTAGAGTTTTCAGATGTTTAAGTTGGCCATTTTCTACGTAGCTGATGCCTTGGCCGTAAGTACCGATCCAGGTTTTTCCATGTGTATCTACCGCAAGCGCATAGATGTTATTATCGGTCAACTCCCCCTTTTGGAAAAACTTTTCAGTGCCGCCAAAATTGTTGACCGGCATCATTTTTACCACGCCACCAAATGCTGTACTAATCCAGATAACTCCATTTTCATCGAGATGGATATCGAGAATCGTTTCGTAGCTTGAGTTGTTGTCTTTGCCCGTCGCAATTCCAGATAATAAGGAATATTTCTTGAAATCTTCACCAGAAAAGTTACTTACAAAAAGGCCCTGTCCCCAAGTACCAACAAAGACTCTTCCTAGGTCATCTACCGCCAAGGACTGTATGGTAAAAGAATTGGTGGAGACAAAAGCGGTCTCATGATAAGAATAATCTTCAAGATCGAAATACGCCACGCCTTTGCGATTAAACCCTAGCCAAAGCCTGTTTCTTTTTCCATCATGATAAATACTGGTAATGACTCCAAAAGAACCAACTTTTATGAGCCTATCCTCTGAAGGGTCGTACTTGATCAGGTTGAGTCCATCTGCAATCCAAACATTCCCGTAATCGTCTGTTTGCAAAACACTAATTCTGCTTTTTTTCATGATATGAACAATGCTGTCCGTATTGTTCTTGTCAAAAATGAAAAGCCCATTATTCCATGTACCAACAAATATTTTATCGTCTTTGCTTGTAGCAATACAGTTGATTCGAATCGATCGATCGATTAGTTCTGAAAATACTTTGTTGTTGAGGTTTTCGAACTGCTCGGAAATAGCATCATAATAAGTCAGCCCGCCACTTTTAGTTCCTACCCAAAGGTTTCCTGAATTGTCTTTACATACTACTTCAATGTTTTCATTGGCCAATGCCGGAGTATTGGTAGGTTTAAATACCTCAAATTTTTTACCATCGTATCGGTTAAGTCCGCCCTCGGTAGCTATCCATTTGAAACCATAATTGTCTTCAACAATTTTGCTTACATAGTTATTAGACAAGCCATTGGTAACATCGATAAATGTTTGATTATAGCTTTGATTATTGAGTGTCTGGGGTTGAATATCGGCACTCAACATTAGAAGTAGAAGTATTGCGAACACTTTTCAATTAATGTTGTTTGGATGAAATCTAATGATATAGATATTAATATACATTAGATCAACAATTCTTTTTTAATGGGTTTTTAAGTTACTTAATTGACGCAGATCGGCTGGTTCCTTCACATTAGCGGGTCTATTAGCCATTAAGTCAAAATAAACTCGTCGTGTCACCCTATTCCACGATTCTGGTTCTTTCCAAAAAGGAGCCTTCAATTGATTTTGCCATAAGTCTAATTCTGTCTCAAGTTTATCGACCAATTCTAGGTTCATGTTTTTAACATCATTGGCTTCTGATAGATCGTTTTTCAAATCATACATGACAGAAACGGAATCAAATAATGTAATGTATTTGAATTCTTTCGAGCGGATA
Organism: Cyclobacteriaceae bacterium; assembly: GCA_040218415.1. Lineage (GTDB taxonomy): Bacteria > Bacteroidota > Bacteroidia > Cytophagales > Cyclobacteriaceae > JAVJRN01. The sequence goes on along the minus strand of JAVJRN010000075.1, from coordinate 168,630 downwards.
GTGGCCATTTGATCTTTTCTCCAAAAAAGTTGGTCGTGCGGGTTACCCGCTTTCTCTCCCGCGATGAATGGAATTAAATCTATTCCATCAAGCACCGTTTTTTGATCTGGCCAAAAAGATGCGATGGTTTGATAAATATCCAAAGATGAGGACAAGCCGTCAAAGCGATTGCCTCCCGGCAATGTTCCATTCCAAGTAACCGTAAATGGCACTCTAGTACCTCCTTCAAATTGGTTGCCTTTCCAGCCTTTCAATGGCGCTACATTGGAGTTATTATTGTGTGCTCCTCCATTGTCACTTAAAAAGAAGATGACGGTGTTGTTATAGATGCCCTGATCCTTTAGCGTAGTTATCACTTGCCCGATGGCTTCATCCATAGACCAAACCATTGCTGCATAAACCGGTCGTTGGTGACCTTCGCCAAACATTTCAATTACTTCCTTTTTGGCGTGCATGGGCGTGTGAGGTGCGTTAAACGATAAATACATAAAAAAAGGAGCCGAATCATTGGCATTCTTTTCAATGTATTGGGCAGCCTTATTTCCTATTTGATCAGTCAAATATCCTTCCAGCTTTTGGGGCTTACCGTTTTCTTGTAATCCGTTTGGGTTTCCGGGTTTGTCCTGTGCTTCATTTGCGAAATAACTTCGGCCTCCAGCTAAAAAGCCCCAAAAATAATCAAACCCGTTTTGCAAAGGATGCTGATGTTCAGCCTCACCGAGATGCCATTTACCAAAAATAGATGTTCTGTAATTTTTACTTTTCAAAAATTCGGCAATGGTAATCTGTGCTGAATCAAAAGCAGTTTGCTGGTTTGGTTCCAAATTGCACTCATGCCCAAAGCGCTGCTGATACCTTCCAGTCAGTAATCCGGCTCTACTTGGGCTACAAACGGAAGCTGTTACGTGTGCGTCGGTGAATATAGTGCCATCACTCGCTAACTTATCCAGGTTTGGCGTTAGCATATCGTCGCTACCCATAAAACCAAAATCGGCGTATCCGGCATCATCAGCCAATATAATGATGACATTCGGGTTTTGATTATTGTCTGGCTTTTTTTGACTCGTCTCAGAGTTACATGAATTGGTCACGATGGCCAGCACAAATAATGCTATAAATATAAAATATTGGGAACGGAGTGTGTTCACGTAGATTTAGTTTCATTGAAATATTATATCAAATGTATCGACCGAACCGCCAGAATTAGAGGTGCATACTGTCTTTGATTGGGTTAAATAGATCATAAAACAGCCAAAGAGCTTATCAAGGACGGTTTTGATGAAATAATAGTAACCTGACGTATTGTAGTGATGTAAAAGTCACTGGACAGATCAGGTTTGCATCGTTTTTGGCATGGCTTGTTGAATTCAACCTTCTGCCTTCGAAATATTGTTATATATACATTTTCAAGATGAAAATGCCACCAAACACCAATAGGTGCTACTTCCGATTTTTCAAAACTTAAGGCATATGCGTCTGTTTTTTTAGCAATCAAAACACCCTTCAAAAGCTATGATGCTTTTTGAAAAACCCGTACATAATCGACTTCAAATGTCCGTGGGAATGAAGTGTTTTTGGGGTCTCCCCCATGCTGACCAATGGCCAAGTTTAACAAGATATAATGCGGCTGCCGAAATGAATTGAATCCATCACTATTGGTTTTATCATTGAGCATGGTCGTCGTTACCAGTTGATTATCAATGTAAAGTTCAATGACATCCTTGGTCCAATTCATTTTCCAAACATGGAATTTATCTGCCCAATTTGGATCTTCCGCTAGGAATTGCGAAAGCAATATTTTCGTAGAATTCCATACTGGTTTTGAGCCCTCTTCTAAGCTAAAGGCTGTATTGGCCAATATTTTAGCATCGCCTTCATGTCGGTAAAATTCCATCATATCAATTTCCCCGCACGCAGGCCATTTCCTTTCGCTCCCTAAAAGCCAAATGGCAGGCCATAAACCCATAGAAGTATCTATTTTAGCCTTGACCTCAATGATGCCATATTGGAATGAAAACTGATCTCGTGATTTAATACAGCTTGAAGTATAGTCGGCCTCTGGTCGGTTTTTTCTCCAGTCTCTATCTTTTGGGACATAATTTTTATTGACTACACTTTCTTGTTTTGCTTCGATGATCAATAGTCCATTTTCGATCTTGGCATTATCACTTGTATACCATTGCAACTCTTGATTTCTTACAAAACCCTGCTCAAATTTCCACTTCTTAGCGCTTGGCTTTTCTCCATAATTGAACTCGTCAGCCCAGATTAGATCATATCCTTCGGGTTTACTCTGCTGTATTTGCTTGTACGTTTTACGGTCTTCTAATCCTAAAAATTGTGGATCTGGCAGTGAATCTCTCCACGCTTGATACTCACCAAATATCCTTTTCAAACCAATAGAATCATCGACAGTTAAAAGCTCACTGATGTCATTTTCGATATCGAACAACGCAAATTCGGTATTTTTTTCCTTGACAATCTTTAAACCTGACATACGTGTTCCGAAATGATTGTCACCCATATCGACCCAAAAAAGGGCATTGTGTGGCTGATCGCTTTTTGTACCGTCCAAAAAAGGAATCAGATCTACTCCATCAATCTTATTTTGCGGGACAAGACCGATATTTGCACACACTGTAGCAAAAATATCAAAAGACATCACTGGCTTACTAAAAGTAGTTCCAGCGGCTATTCTATCGGGCCACTTCATGGCAAAGGGAACACGAATACCTCCTTCGAACATGCTGCCTTTTCCCTCTCGCAGTAATCCATTGTCACTTGCGTTGTGTCGTTCCGGCCCACCATTGTCGGACAAGAAAACCACGAGCGTATTTTCGTCGATATTTAGCTCTTTGAGTTTATCTAATACCGTTCCAATGCCGTCATCCATGGCGCTAACCATTGCCGCATACGTTCGCCTTTTGGTATTTTTAATATGATCAAATCGACTCAAATATGCTTCGGTTGCTTGCAGTGGGCCATGTGGTGCATTGTAGGCTAGGTATAAAAAAAATGGATTTTCTTGGTTTTTATCAATAAAAGCAACCGCTTCCCTACTCAGCGCATCGGTGAGATATTGGGTCTCTTCCACAGGCTGGTTATTCTTCAAAAGTTTGGTTTGATACCAATCCCAATCTTTTTTCACCTCAGATAGGTCGTTGAGTATATACTCTTCAGGAAAGTATCTATGCCCACCTGATAAGAATCCGAAAAAATGATCGAATCCTCTTTTATCAGGCCATAAAGACTCGTGCGTTCCTAAATGCCACTTTCCAATAATGCTGTTGGTATAACCCGCCGTTTTTAGTTCTGTGGCCAAAGTTCGCTCTGTGAGTGGCAGCCCCATATTGGGATCATCGGGCGCGATAATTGGATTTGTGGCATAGCCGAATCTATTTTGATAGCGACCCGTAATCAAACCCGCCCTACTGGGACCGCAAACGGAGTATGTAACATAACCATCCGTAAATACAACTCCCTCCTCGGCTATACGGTCGATATTTGGCGTTGGGATTTCTTTTGATCCATTGAAACCAACATCAGCATATCCCAAATCGTCAGCCAAAATGACAATGATATTGGGCTTGATTTGTTGGCTAGAACAAGAGGCAATAAAGAATATAAGTGCAAGTAAAATTATCTTTTGAAACATAGTTTGATATTAATAAGCAAGCATTATCTGGTCTGGATTCAACTAAGTTCTGGTCGGTTTTTTTTTATTAAAGTTGGCTTTTATTTGGGTTCATAGATTATAAAGATTGGCATCATTTTTTGAAACTGGTCTAGTAATTTCATAGTCAAATCTTAAACTCAATTTTCTGTCTTTTTGATTGATTCAAAAAGTCAGTCCAACTCAATGATACGAGACTATTTTTCGAGTAATGACTTCTTTGTTAGTGATAATTCTTACAAGAAAAAGTCCTTTTCCTCTAAAATCAACTTGCCCATGTCCATTGACCAATGCTACGTTATGATATTCCCTTAGTCTTTGACCACCGATATCCATGATGTGTATTTTTGCATTGTCTACACCATCTTGTAGTTGAATTTTAAGAAGATCATCCGCTGCAAATATTTTATGATCGGATGGTGAAGCTTTAAGCTCGGACAGCACATCTTCACGAGCAATGACTAACTGGAATCTGGAATGATCTTTTTTCGCGTCTGCGGTAAATGAATAACCTCCGGTAGTCAGATTCACCGATTTGTTGGCTACATGATCCAATAAAGTAATGGAGTAACCATCAAAACCACCATCGGTAAGTTGAAACTCAAAAAGACCTTTATACGCTGTTTCCACGGACAAATCAACAAACATTAATTCCGAGTCACCAGGCAACCCTTGAATCGCCAATGCTTCTTCATCAAGAAGGGAATTCACCTTCAAAGGAGCATTGCTCTGCATTGCTATCGCATCATATTTTTGATCAAAACCCAAAGTTGCATCATCCTTGAGGCCCACGAGACAGTCACTATAATTATTTTCGTCAGCTAAGGATAACCTGATGGTATTTACTGAAGTATTTTCATGCCGATAAAATGCAACAGCATCATTTTTATTTTCGATGAGCATATCTGTCGTGAACTTAAAATCTACCAGCTCTTTGGCTTTGATAAAAAAACCTTGCATAGCACGTATTCCTTTGTCCCATCCATTTTCCCGGCCATTGGCATTGACTCTGGTGGCTCCCAAACTATTGATGACAATATAATCACTATTGGATCTTTGGCTTATGTTGGAGCCGCCATCGTCCCATATGTATATGGTTTGTGATGATAAGGCAGCATTATTTTCGGTCATTAATCGGTCTAAGTCGATGGCAGCTGTGTAGGGATTTGAAATTAAATTGAAGCCGGCATTTTCTCCATCGGTAGCGTTGTAAATCAGCGGTTGCGTGATCGTGCCTGTATTGGGAACACCAGTGAAGGTGACGTTTCCTGTCGAGGCAGAAAAAAACGCATCACCAGCTGACATATTCGCATTCTGAGCCCTCACGAAGCGATTGCTTCCATCTGCTGCATACGCGACATTTTCATCATAGGAATAAACCAAACCTCCGAGGCTGCTCGTATTCCCCGATACGATTGGTGAGCCGATTACACTGTATTTTCCAGTGGTTGTTGAAAATGTGGTTGCCCTTGAAAAACGATGGTTATTTCCTATAGCAGTCCCTTTCAACAATAAAGAGGCGCCAAAAGTAACATCGACATATCCTGTGTTGGCAGTCATATTTTCTAACACCGTCAAGTTGGCCGTACCATTCAATACAAGTACAGCGCCATCTTTTAGCTCTAAGTTATTTACCGAATACGCACCTTGGTCAATAGTCGGCATATTGGTGCTTTGTGGGATTATGACATTGTTCGAGCCGTCAGGCACAAACCCTAAAGACCAGTTAGCGCTCTTATTCCAGTCGGAATCAACCGCTCCAAGCCATTCTACATAAGATCCTCCTTCTGCTATACTTAGGGTGACATCATCTAAAAACCACGTAGGCTGCCCTGCAGGTTTATAGAATTGAATTTTTATAGAATCAACATTGGCAGGAACAACAAAACTCATCTCTACTAATTCATATTGTGTTGCCGCAGGAATTGGTGTCGTTAAAAGCACATTTCCGGTTGGGTGATCTAGTACTCTTACATTCATTTGGGCTGTCGGCATTGCATTCCATTTTGAGTAAAATGATACTTTGTATTTTCTATTTGGCTCCACCGACTCCTCACGAAAAAAGCTACCATCACCAGATGAAATACGACCAGCTGCATTCCCAGTTCGGACATTTCCATCAGTTATTGCTGTATTGTTATATCCTTTCCAAAAGTCTTTATTGCCATTTTCAAATCCCCCATTGATGAGCAAATTACCATCAGAAATATTAGAGCCATATCTAAAGTCCATGCTATTTTTATCAGCATAAGTGTTTTCTGGCATAGAAGACGAAGACACAAAATCACGATAATAGGCGCCCACATTGGTGTAGTTACCATCGGAATCGTAATAGTCGGCCACTCCAGAGTTGGGTTGAAACCATGCATATCGCTCCACATAATCCAAGGTTTCAAGATAAGGCAAAGCCAATTGCATAAAAGCCAAATTGGTCGCATTCGATCGGTTGGGATTGGCATTGAACTCTGTGATCCAAATTGGCAAATTGTACAAATCGTGCACATTTTTCAGATAAGCCTTGAATCTATCGAAGATTACGGTTGCGCTATGATTTGGGTTAGCCGCTGGGTTGCTGCCCCAGTCATACCAATGTACCCCGATCACATCCACTCTTCCATCAAGCAGGATTGTTTTATCGTACCATTCTTTAAGCCACCCAAAAGGCGCATTTTCTCGACATGAAGGAGAAATCATCCTTAGCCCAGTTTTAGGCAAGTTGAGATAGGCGGCTGCAGCCACGTCTGTTTTACACAAATCTCCATATTGCCCCGACTGCCCTTCACAATGATCGCTTTCGTTGAAAGCCAGCGCATGGGTTGACTTATACTTTCCTATAAATAATTGAACATCTGCATCCGAATCAATGGCATTTTTACCCCAAGCCATAGGCACATATTCTTCTGCCAATGATGAGTTCCCACTACTGCTCCATTGATAAAACCACGTTTCATTTAAACCTTTGCTTGTCCCACCGATACCTTTTTTCGATACCCAGTTCCATGGTACAAGTCTTATAAATGAGACATTATTTTGAAGATATGCTGGTAATTCATTGATTACCAAATCCGTTTCCGAAGCTATAAAGTTCTTGCTTTTACCCGACCCGTCTTCGTTGGTAGCAAGTACCAATGAAAATCCTCTTTTTAGGGAAAAAGAGTTCATCTTATTATTCATAGAGGCTGGAATGTTTTTGCCTTTATGAATAGTTCCAACCTCTATTTTGGCAAATTGGCCTGTTTGGTTTGCTTTACTGAAAATAGTCAATGGAGAAACTGTAGACAAACCACTCCTAATTACGGTCCCAACACGATAATAATTATCGAGTCTAATATTGGAAGGGTAATTAGCCGCCGTTCCATCGATTGTAAATCTTGCTAATTCACTCTCATATACCTTGGCGCTATTTTTATTCAAAAGTCTTACCCACCCATTGCCAGAATGAATATTGATGACCACATTGTTTTGAATAGGATGGCTATTCTCAATGTGGATGTAGCTTTCTACCACTTCCACTTTTCCACCGTGAATGACATCTACTTTCAATGACGAATTATTCAAAACAAGTTGTCCTGTTCCTAACTGTATAATTCCGACCGCCGTTACTAAGCTGGGTGCGTTTACAATTTCCAAATCAACATCAATGTTAGTCGATGGATCAATGGCCCCTGATGCGGGCGGTTTATTTGTAGAAAGGTCATACCAGTTTGCTTCGTTAAAAAAATCATTATCAGAAGTGCCAGTCCATTTGAGCTGCGCAGAACCTTGCAGAGAATTGAGCAGAACAAAAAACGCGAAAAGAAATTTGGTTTTATGAGTCATATTTTAACCTGGATCAGGAAAGAATTCTTGAAAGGCATTTCAAAGAATTATAACCAAGGCCAAAGCTCTATAAAATCAACAGTACTTCAGGGTATGAATAAACCAATCGATGGGTCAAATAACGCAATTGCGTTTTCTAAAATTATATTCATAACTGAGCAGAGTATGAAAACATGGCTAGTTCCATCTTTGGATTTGCTGCAATTATTTATGGCAACCTTGAAAAATGGGACAGGGATGAGTCGTAAGAATTACATGCCTTAATGTTTTCATTATCCATGACACACTAAAAGGCAAATGCCAGCGATTGCTAGCACCTGTCTTGTTAGAAGTATGAAGTTTTTTTATTGGTTTAACTCTTTGATTTAGGCCCATTTCTTTTCCATTTGTTCCAAAGAAGTTCCTTTTGTTTCTGGTACAAATTTCCATACAAACCATGCAGCTATGAACCCGATAACACCATAAAGAAGGTAAGCAAAACCATGATTGAAGTACTCGTTGAGTGTACTATTATTATCCATCATTGGGAAAGTTTGCGATACCGCAAAGTTGGCTATCCACTGAGCAGCCACCGCGATAGAAAGCGCCTTACCACGAATCTTATTTGGAAAGATCTCTGAAAGCAAGACCCATACGACCGGACCCCATGAAACCGCAAAGGCTGCCACATAAGTAAGCATGAAGATGAGCGAAAGTGTACCCATATTCTCTGTGGCAAAAGTCAAACCTAAGGCAAGCATAGAAACTCCCATACCCACAGCACCAATGATCATCAAAGGCTTCCTTCCAAAACGATCCACCGATTTGATGGCTACAATGGTGAAAATCAAATTAATAAAACCGACAATGATCGTTTGGAGTAATGCAGCACTTGTACCTGCACCCGCACTTTTGAAGATTTCAGGGGCGTAATAAAGCACAACATTGATCCCCACAAACTGCTGAAAAACAGAGAGTAACACACCGATGACAATCACCAAAACACCATAAGTCAATACAGGAGCGGATTTGTGATCACCAAGATCAGCGACTATGTCATTGTATACAGCTAAGCCGTTTTCCTCCCCATTTATTTTATTTAGAACTTGCTTAGCTTCTTGGTCTCTGTCTTTAAGAACAAGCCATCTCGGACTTTTGGGGACGAACCAAAGTAAAACGAAAAATAAAATGGCTGGAATTAGTTCTGACGCAAACATCCAGCGCCAGCCGATTGTGTCAAGCCATGTACTATCACCGGCTAAGGAAATACTGTAATTTACAAAATAGACTATAAGCATCCCGAAGATGATCGCGAACTGGTTATAAGAAACCAAGGCACCACGCTTAGAGGCAGGTGCTAACTCCGCGATATACATTGGGGAGAGCATAGAAGCAAGTCCTACGCCCATTCCACCAATGATTCTGTAAACAATGAAAATACTTAAAAAAGAAGATCCGCCCTCTCCGACACGGGCAAAACCCATCTCAGGGGCCGCTGACCCCAATGCCGAAATCGTAAAAAGAAGCGCTGCAAGCATCAATGACTTTTTTCGTCCCAACTTGAGTGATAAGTAACCACCACTCATGCCGCCAATAATACAACCTATCAAGGCGCTGGAAACAGCAAAACCCAACATAGAATTGGCTTTGAGTTCAGTATAACCCAATGGATCTATGAAATAAGCCTTCAATGAACCGACTGTTCCTGAAATAACCGCTGTATCATACCCAAATAACAACCCTCCAAGAGTGGCTACAATGGTGACCGACATTAAGAATCGCTGATTGTACTTGGGCATCTTGGTTATATAAAATTGTTGATAATGTTTTCGAAAAGCTCTTGCTTCCCGCTCGTAGTTGCAGGCTCGCCATTGACCTCAGCCAGTTTGGCCAAGTCTTGTAATGTCAACTTACCAGCTTCGAATGCCTGTCCCTCTTTGGAATTGAAAGTAGCATAGCGCTCAGCTTTCATTTGGGCATAATTAGACTTGGTAAGAATCTTGTCTGCTGCGATTAGAGCTCTCGAAAAGGCATCCATGCCTCCAATGTGTGCATGAAATATATCATCCAAATCAGTAGAATTTCTGCGTGTTTTCGCATCGAAATTGATACCACCGCCTTGAAGTCCACCTACTTCTAAAAATACGAGCATCATCTCTGTCAACTCGGTGAGGTTGGTCGGGAATTGGTCTGTATCCCAGCCATTCTGGTAGTCGCCTCGGTTGGCATCCATGCTGCCGAGCAATCCTGCATTGGCTGCCACTTGCATTTCGTGCTGCATGGTATGTTGTGCGAGCGTAGCATGATTGACTTCAAGATTCAACTTAAAATCCTCCATCAAATTATATTCTCTTAAAAACGCAATCACCGTAGCAGCATCAAAATCATACTGATGTTTTGAGGGCTCCATTGGTTTTGGCTCTATGAAGAACGAACCTTTAAAGCCATTGGCACGGGCGTAATCTTTAGCCATGTGAAGGAACTGCGCCATATGGTCCAATTCTTTTTTCATATTGGTATTGAGCAAGCTCATGTAGCCTTCTCTTCCTCCCCAGAACACATAATTTTCTCCTCCCAATTTAATCGTGGCATCCAAAGCATTTTTGATTTGTGCTCCGGCATAAGAAACCACATGGAAGTCTGGGTTAGTGGCTGCTCCATTCATGTAGCGAGGGTTGGAAAATGCATTTGCAGTTCCCCAAAGTAATTTCACTCCTGAGGCTTTCTGTTTTTCCAGCGCATAATCCGTGATAAAGTCCAAGCGTTTGCCTGATTCGATAATTGAATCTCCTTCGTCGATCAAATCAAAATCATGAAAGCAGTAAAAAGGTGTTCCCATTTTGGTCATAAACTCAAATGCAGCGTCCATCTTGTTTTTAGCGCCCTGATAAGGATCTGTCGCTGTGCTCCACGGGAATATTTTCGTTCCAGGGCCAAATGGGTCTCCGCCAGTACCACAGAAGTTATGCCAGTAAGCGATAGCAAAGCGAAAATGCTCTTTGAGGGTTTTGCCAGCTACGACTTTATTTTCATCATAGTATTTAAATGCAAATGGATTGTCGGACTCCTTACCTTCAAACTTCACAGCACCTATGCCTTTGAAGTATTCTTTTTCACCTAAGATTACATTACTCATTAATTTAGCTATTTTATGTTTTTCAAAAGATTATTTTTCCAATTTTCATAGGCTGTGGAATAAGCCTGCTTTTCATTTTTTACTGGTAAGTATTCCTTCACCAACTTGTCACCACTCACAGCTTCCGCCAAAGAGCTGAATGACCCATTGGCAAAAGCGGCACCTCGAGCTGCACCTATCGCTCCCGTAGTTTCTATCATCTCTATTGGCGCATCGGTCAGTGTAGATATGGTTTCACTAAAAACCTTTGACCGAAAAAGATTGTCATTACCAACCCGAAGCTTGTTTACATGGAGTCCCAACTCATTGAGCACTTCCATTCCATACACAAATGAGTAGGCTATGCCTTCCAATGCTGCTCGATAAAAATGGGGTTTAGTATGTCTATTGAATTGAATGTTATTGATTTGTGCACCAATATCCTGATTGCTCAGCATGCGCTCAGCTCCATTACCGAATGGCAAAACGCTTAATCCATCTGAGCCAATAGGAATCTGAGCAATGAGGCCTTCAAGCGCATCATAAGAAACCTCATCTGAGGCCAACATCTGCTTCATCCAGCGGTACTGAATACCCGCTCCATTGATGCATAATAAAACACCTATTCGTTGATTCTCTATAGTATGGTTGACATGAGCGAAACTATTGACACGAGATTTGAAATCGTAAACTGGAACGTTTTGCACGCCATAAACCACACCTGACGTGCCTCCCGTAGCAGCAATTTCTCCAGGATTTAATACGCCTAAAGAAAGTGCATTGTTAGGTTGATCTCCCGCTCTGTATCCTACTATTACATCCGTATGAAGTCCAAGTGCCTCAGCGGCCTGAGTCGTTAATGTCCCTTGATTGGAAAATGTCGGTACCATCTCAGGAATGATGGACTGATCAAAACCAAGATTCTCCATCAAAAAATCAGCCACTCGATGGTTTTGAAAATCCCAAAACATCCCTTCCGACAAACCTGAAACTGTAGTGGTTATTGCACCTGTCAATTTCATCGCTATAAAATCTCCAGGCAGCATGATTTTATGAATTTTCGCAAAAAGTTCAGGCTCGTTTTCTTTTACCCACTTGAGCTTACTTGCTGTGAAATTTCCGGGAGCATTGAGTAGATGACTATAGCAGAAGTCTTTACCTATCTGCGAAAGCGCTTCTTCTCCTATGCCTACTGCGCGGCTATCGCACCAGATAATTGCAGGTCGCAGTACTTCTTGATGCTCGTCGACCACCACCAAACCATGCATTTGGTACGAAATACCAATACCGGCAATATCCGTTTTACGGACTCCTGATTCTGACAGCACAAGCTTCGTAGCTTCACATACATGATTCCACCAATCCTCTGGATGCTGCTCAGCCCAGCCAGTTTGATGGCTAATCATACTCATTTCTTGTGAGGGGTAGCTAGCTACAGCCACTTGTCTATTGGTCACACTATCAATGATAGCAGCCTTTATGCTAGAACTTCCAATGTCGTATCCTATGTAAAACATTCTTCTTCGTTTAGGTAAATATATATCTTATGGTCTTTATGACTATTAGAATTTTGATTTTATTTATTTTTGTAAAAAGATTAGGTTCGCTAATGACTAATGAAATCATGGAAGACCTTTCCATCGACTGTGTGATATTTGGTTTTTCCTCCGAGATTAAAATCTTACTTGTAAAGCACGCTACCGGAATAAGTGCCGGCAAATGGGCCTTACCGGGAGGATTTATTCACAGAGATGAATCTTTGAATGATTCTGCGTACAGGATACTTTTTTTAACGACTGGCTTGAAAGAACTCTACTTAGATCAGCTAAAGGCGTTTGGTTCCGTTGATCGATTTCCCACCAAGCGAGTAGTAACAGTGGCTTACTATTCACTGATACGTCTTGAAGATTACGAATTGGTTGCAGGTTTCACTGCGTCGGATGCGCAGTGGTTTAATTTGGCAGAAATACCAATGTTACCCTACGACCACAGCGAGATTATTCAATATGCCATGACTCAATTACGATCAAATATAAAGCTAGAGCCCATTGGTTTTAATCTCCTACCCGAACAATTCACGTTATTGCAATTGCAATCGCTCTACGAATCCATTCTACAGATTAAGCTGGATAAGCCCAACTTTAGAAGAAAAATGTTGAAAATGAAACTGCTGGTTGACTGTGATACCAAGCAAGATGGCGTATCACACAGAGCCGCCAAACTATATCGCTTTGATCAAGAAGTATATGAAAGGCTCAAAGCGCAGAAATTTGTATTGGATTGGTGAATAATCTTACGCCAATTTCAATCAATTTTTTAAATTATTTTCCATGTCATGCAGCCAGAGTGAAAAAGGAAGGATAACATTATCTCCGGAATATCGCCAATAGCACGCAAAAATACAGCTTCGTTAATTCGAGAATTATCGTTGGAAAAGCTTGATTGACTAATGTTCGCATTCCAAATAATTTAAGAATGTAGAAGTAGAGAGAAACTTAAAACTCTGTACTTTTCTCAAAAATGGCTATTCAAACTAATATACTGCCTTGTCCAGCACTGGATCAAAAACGGTAACGCTATCTGCTTGAATCTTCACAGGATTGACACCATCCGAAGTTCCTCGGTTTGCATAGTATTTTTTGTTCTCCACGATAAAAATCGAGTATTGCCCTTCGCTGAGCTTCACCTCATAAAATCCCTCTTGGTCTGATATTACCGTTGCAATTCGTTTAGATTTTATAGAATCATAGTATGAGTCTTCACCAATAAGTTGATCCCAAGAAGTTAATTCGTGAATAACTAAAGTATCTTGAATGGCTACTTCCTTGCACGATGATGTTGCATTTCCATCAGGATCGAGCATTGGCATACAATTCCCTTTCTTTTCCTTGATAGTTCCTGTTAAACCTGATTTAATGGTCAATTGATTGAGGCTCGGAGTGCTTTCCCCTGCTTTGTCTTTTCTACAAGAATTTACCGTTGTACCGGCTAGGAGTAAGATGAAAATTACAAGTTTCATATTGCACGAATTCAGTTAGAAGAGTGAGGTTTTGAATTTAAAAGAAATCCTTTTGTTCTGGCGTTTTTTAGACAGAAGATGCAATATACATAGTTTCATAGGTTTTAGATAGGATTCCGAAGCTGGTATGAGCTCAGCATTGGTGGGCTTTACTAAGAACAAAACTTAGAATTTCTTGAACAACTAAACATTGGCGAGTCCAACCAAAAAGCCTGATTTACTAATTTTTATGGGATTTTTAATTGTGAGTTAGTCGAAACAGTATATCAGTTCAGAGCAAAATTCAGGTCTTGAGGACTAAACGAAGTAGTGGTAGTTTTACAATTAGACAACATAAGAAAGCATTAAAAGGTCGACTCAATACTTGTTAGTTAGTTAATAATCACAAATAACCCCTACGTATATAGCTAGCGACCACTTCTACCATATTATTAGCATTCTCTTTACGGATAATGTTTTTACGATGCGTTCTTACTGTATTGATTGAAATATTCATTTGTTCAGCAATATCACTGTCTTTGAGACCGAAAGAAATCTTGGTAAGGATGTTCATTTCTTGCTTAGTTAAAGGAGATTCAAAAAACAGTTTTTCTTCAAGATCAAAATGATTGATATCCAAATTGAAATAAGACTTATCTCCTTTTAGGTCAATAAAAGAAATGGTATTCAGTGGTGGGTTTCCCAAATGACTGATATCAGTTTCAGTACACAAAACCTTGGCCAATGAGCCTGTATTTGTAATACTTAGAGCTACAGCTTGGTGCAAGTTGAAATAATAATTATCATCAGGTTTCTTAATCCTCACAACATAACTTATTTTATAATTGAGCATGTCTTCAGGTTGAAGATATTCCAATAAAAATTTGGACACGTATTCCTCTTTTTTAAGTACCTGTGACAGGTCATCAGGATGAACCCTAGCAATGAACTTTTCCAAGTTAAACGTATCTGAATCGATACCTGACATCTTTTTAACATTAGGATGCACGTAGGCAGTTTCATAGTTAGCAAAATCAAAAACATAATAGAAAAAGGTACCTGGAGCAAAGTTTACCGCTATTTGATCTAGGGTTTTAAGGTTTGGTTCGGATGCTGGCTTAACTTCTGATCCGAAATTTTTCCATAATTTAATAAGCTGTTCGCGTTCATTATTTACATCCATTAATGAAGAATAAAGTTGATTTAAAGTAAATATAGCAAATGGTAGGTAGTTCTATTGATGTAATACACGGATCAAAGCAATCGTGACAATAAGTCCATATTCAGCAACTATCTTCAAGTCACTTTTCAGTGATAAGCATTCAAGATTCTGGGGTAGTTACATTTAAAAAAAAGACCTTGAACTGCTATTCTAAAAAACTAAAAGGCATAAAAAAACCGGCACTCAGCCGGTTTCTTTTGTCTATTTCTTTAAGAACCTTATTTTGCCGAAGCAGAAAGATCAATGTCTAGCGTGATGTCATCGGATAATACCATGTCTTTCATGTAGTGTACCCACTTCACATCAAAATCCTGACGATTGAATACAAGCTTTGCAGATCCTTTCAAAGAATTTGGTGAAACTTCTAAACCTGAAACTGTTGCGGTAGCTTCTTTAGTTATCCCTCGGATGGTTAAGTCGCCAGTCAATTGGTCCCCTTTATGTGATTTGATTTTAAAACTAGCTGTAGGATATTCTTTAACCAAAAAGAAATCATCCGTGGTTAAGTGATCTACTAAGTCTTGAGGCTTTTTACCGCTTGCTGTATAAGATGCAGTGTCCAAAGGCTGAATTGTCGTCATATCAATGACAATGTTTCCGCCAGTGATGGTCTCTCCCTTTGCCATGACCGCACCTTCCGCAATGTCAATGACACCATTGTGACTATAAACACCAGCTACTTCACCTTTCCAAGCTACTGTAGATGCCTCGTCGGATACCATATAGGTTACTTCAGTAGCATTATTGGTTTTTTCTTCAGTAGCCGTTTCTGATTTAGAACCGCTTGTACCACAAGCCGAAAGGATCAATAATGCTCCAGCTGCCAATAGTGTTGTGTAATTTTTTTTCATAGTTTTCATCTGTTTTCTGATTTTATTGATGTTTTATCAAACATTCAATGTACATACATACAAAAGTAACTAATTGTTCACCGCTTTCAGATAAAAATGAAATTATCTACAATATTTCTTTATTCAGATAAGGTTAGTCGATTTCTAGTCGTAGCTGAGAAATTCAATATTTGAATGTTCTTCGCTATGTCAAGCGCTTGAAAGTGAAAAATTCATCATTCAATGTTGACCTTTGACGTACCTGTTTTTAAGTGTCATAATGGAGTTGCGTTCAACAAAATAATGATTAGCCTAATCACAGTTTTTCCGTTTTCCATAATTTCAAAATCCACAAAATAGCTACAATAGAAATAGCGTAAAGAAGAGATCCTTGAACAACTTGGGTATAGATTATGAAACCAGTACCAATCATAAAGCAATAAACCCCTACTGAGGCAATCAACATCATCAAAATAGCTTTCGGAACATTCCATTGTACATTCAGCTGATCCTGTGTGCTTGGCGGCATCAATCGAATGACTTTTTTCCAGCCAGGCCCTCCCGGTTTAACGAGTTTTACAAAATTAATAAGGGTCTCATTATCGGCCGCCGGAGTAACCAGAACCACGATAATCCAGACAATAGAAGTGATAGCTACACCTATAGACAATTGCAAATAAGAGGCTAATGGATTAAAACCAAGTGCTGAGTGCACAAATTGAAAATAGATCGCCACCAGAAAACTAATGAGCATGGCGGCTATTTCTCCTTGGGCATTGACCCGCCACCAAAACCACCTTAGAATAAAAATCAATCCCGTACCCGCGCCGATTTGAAGTAAAATTTGAAAAGCACCTAAAGCATTTTCCAAGTTCAGCGCCAAAATCATGGACAAAATCATCAACAAAGCGGTGATGATTCTTCCAATAAAAAGCAGTTCCTTTTGCGAAGCATCAGGTTTTAAATATCGACTGTAAAAGTCATTGACCAAATAGGACGCGCCCCAATTCAAATGAGTAGAAATAGTGGACATGTAAGCGGCAATGAGCGACGTAATAACAATACCCAAAAGGCCCGCAGGAATAAAAGTGAGCATGGCTGGGTAAGCCAAATCATGGTTAATCACCGCTGCAGAAGCTGGAAAAGCATTTTCCAAACTCACCAAATCAGGAAATACAATCAAAGAACATAGAGCAACAATAATCCAAGGCCATGGTCTGAGCGCATAGTGGGCTACATTAAAGAAAAGTACCGCTTTCATAGCATGGTTTTCATTTTTAGCGGCAAACATTCTTTGGGCAATATAACCACCGCCCCCAGGCTCTGCGCCTGGATACCACACACTCCACCACTGCACAAGTAGCGGCACAAGCAGGATGCTAAGTAACAACTCAGGATTATCTAAGCTTGGGAAAAAGGCCAGTTTATCCACCACATTTTCATGACTGATCAAATTAGAAAGTCCATTGACCATAGGATGCTGTAGAGAAACTACCGCAGCAATAATTGCCCCGGTAATGGATAGAAAAAATTGGATAAAGTCGGTAATAAGTACTCCTTTTAACCCGCCGAGCGAGCTATATATAACGGTGACAGTTCCAGCGATGAGCACCGTTTGAATCGGAGATATACCCAATAATACTCCGCCAATTTTAATAGCTGCGAGTGTTACTGTGGCCATAATCATAACATTAAAAACCAATCCAAGATATACCGCTCTGAAACCTCTTAGGAAAGAGGCTATTTTTCCTGAATAACGAAGCTCATAAAACTCAACGTCGGTCAGTATTCCGGTTCGTTTCCAAAGGCGAGCATAGACAAAAACGGTAAGCATGCCTGTAAACAAAAATGCCCACCAAGACCAGTTGCCCGAAACGCCATGCTGCCTGACGATATCAGTTACTAAGTTGGGCGTATCCGTGGAAAATGTAGTGGCGACCATAGAAACCCCGAGGAGCCACCAAGGCATGTTCTTGCCAGCAGCAAAATATTCGGAAACATTGTTGTTACTACTTTTTGCTACCCATAATCCAACACCAAGAGATATTGCAAAAAAGGCTGTGATAATGATCCAGTCTATGGTTACTAATTGCATAAAAAGACGCAGCTAAAATTTTGATTTCAAAAGGAAAGGTAAATTATTAGCGCTTATATCTACACATTCTAATTTAAAGATTTCTTTATTGTGGGTAATTGCTGTCCAATGTTCTCCAACCAATCGATCCATTGGTTTTCATGAAAATCAGCATAAGTGTGTTTTTGGATTAGAATGATTTTAAGAAATCTATGAACCATAGGTATCCTTAAGCACACCATTCTAGCCTTGTTATAATTGTAAATTTGAATACGCGACAATCGATAACTTAAATATTCGTGAAGAATTCAAACAGAATCTCA
This sequence comes from Cyclobacteriaceae bacterium, assembly GCA_040218415.1. GTDB lineage: Bacteria > Bacteroidota > Bacteroidia > Cytophagales > Cyclobacteriaceae > JAVJRN01. The sequence continues at coordinate 150,597 of JAVJRN010000075.1, read as the reverse complement.
TTCTTAAGAAATAATAGCAACCTTAAACCACCTTTATTGTAGTATATATGAGCAAGGCATTCAATCTAAAGATGATAAGTATCTGAAATTTTCATGATGTATCTTATGTTCAAGGCTAAAGTGGTCGTTTAACTTTGCGCCAAAATCAAAAAGATAAGCGTCCAGATGCCTGTTCAATAGGAGAAAAGACCTTGCTAATACAGTCAATTTTTAAAAATAAAACATGAATAACTCCATATATATCAATCCAACGGAAGCATACTGTGGCAAATCAATTATTACCCTTGGTTTCATGGAACACTTGCTCAGATCTACACAAAAGGTTGGAATATTCAGGCCTATCATCAAAAGTAAATCCGGCCAAACTCGTGATAAGGACATTGACCTTTTCATGAACCATTTTAACATTTCGGCAAACTATGAAGACCTCTATGGTTATACTACCGATCAACTTCAGGATTTGGAAGCTAGAGGTAAACACGATGAAATCATCGACGGTATCATTGAAAAATATAAGGCTCTCGAAGATAAGTTTGATTTTATCGTCATTGAAGGATCCGATTATGAAGGAAAAAGCTCGGTATTTGAATACAGTCTAAATCAGGAAATTGTCAAAAACCTCGGCAGTCCGGTAGTCGTTGTGGGTAAAGCCGACGAGGTTACAAGTATAGAGGAGCTTGCCTATGTTATTTACCAGAATGTAGAAAGCTTTCTAAGCACAGGTTGTCAAGTAGTGAAAGTCATTGTCAATCTTGTCCCTGATTCCGTTAAAATTCCCTTAGAAAAGGAACTCAAGGCACACTTGCCCAAAGATTTGCTCAACATAGATTTCTTGCCTTCAAATCACGTTCTGAGTAGCCCTACCATCAAAGAAATTGTGGATGCGCTCGGTGCGAAAGTTTTATATGGCAAGGACCAATTAGAACGACTAGCTTATTACTACACCATAGCTGCCATGCAGCCACACAACTACCTAAAGAGAATCAAGGAAAATTCTCTCGTCATCACCCCTGGAGACAGAGGAGATATTGTCATGACGACTTTGCAGGCGCATCAATCCTCCAATTATCCATCATTGAGCGGTATTATTTTATCCGCAGGATACGACCTAGAGGAAGCCTATCATAAACTGCTTGAGGGACTTACCGATATTGTTCCCATTCTCGCGGTAGAAACCAACACTTTTGAAACAGCTCAAAACGTAGCGAATGTACGTTCCTATATCAAGCCAACTAACCATCGAAAAATATCTTTAGCGCTTCAACTTTTTGAGAAAAATATTGCCATCAATCAGCTCATGGAAAAAATGAGCGTAATGTCTCCAAGTAGTGTGCTCACGCCTAAAATGTTCGAGTACCGACTTTTCAAAAAAGCCAAATCCAACCGCAAACGCATTGTTTTACCTGAAGGCGAAGATGACCGCATCTTGAAAGCCGCTGAAATTCTTGCTTCCAGAGAGCTGGTAGACCTGATCATTTTGGGTAACGAAGCGCAGATTCATAAAGACATAATCCGACTTGGTTTGATCTTAGATATGAATAGAATTCAGATCATAGATCCAGTGAAGCATCCAAAATTCTCGGATTATGTGGTTGCGCTATATGAAGCACGAAAGCACAAAGGCGTAAACACAGATATGGCCAAAGACTTGCTAAAAGATGCGACTTATTTTGGAACCATGATGGTGCACTTAGGTGATGCCGACGGTATGGTCTCAGGTGCGGTGAATACCACCCAACACACCATCCGTCCGGCTTTGCAATTGATCAAAACAAAGCCAGGTTATTCAGTAGTCTCTTCTGTTTTCTTCATGTGTTTGGAAGATAGAGTTTTGGTGTATGGTGACTGTGCAGTCAATCCTAATCCAAATGCTGAGCAGCTTGCGGAAATCGCGCTCTCTTCGGCAGAAACTACCATAGCTTTTGGTCTAGAACCTAAAGTAGCCATGCTCTCCTACTCCTCCGGATCATCAGGAAAAGGGGAAGAAGTAGAAAAAGTACGTACCGCTACGAAAATAGCTAAAGAGAAAAACCCATCATTAAAGATCGAAGGTCCGATCCAATACGATGCAGCTGTTGATATGGAGGTAGGTCAGAAAAAAATGCCAGGATCGGAAGTGGCTGGTAAGGCAAGTGTGCTAATTTTCCCTGATTTGAATACTGGAAACAATACTTACAAAGCGGTGCAACGAGAAACAGGCGCCATCGCTATTGGTCCTGTACTTCAAGGGTTGAATAAGCCAGTGAATGACCTAAGTCGTGGCTGCACCGTGGCGGACATAGTAAATACCGTGGTGATCACCGCTATTCAAGCTCAACACGAAAAGTAACATCCCAATCAAAAGCATTATGAAAATTTTAGTCATTAATACAGGAAGCTCTTCTATCAAATATGTATTGTTTGAAATGGAAGGAAGAAAAGTACTTACCAAAGGACTGGTAGATCGATTGGGTGATGCCTCCTCTTCCATTGCCTATTCCGTTTTTAAAAATGGGGAAGAATTAAAAACAAAAGTTGAAGTCTCCATACCCGACCATGTCTCAGGCCTAGAGAAAATAGTTGCTATACTCACCGATTCTAAAAACAATATTATAAAAGACACCAAGGAAGTAGCAGCGGTAGGTCATCGTGTGGTTCATGGTGGCGAATTTTACAGCGGAGCAACGCTGCTCACAGAAGATGTAAAAGATAAGATAAGAGAACTCATTCCCCTTGCTCCACTTCACAACCCTTCCAATCTTCAGGGTATTGAGGTTGCAGAAAAATTCTTTCCTGAAGCCGCTCAGGTGGCAGTTTTTGATACGGCGTTTCATCAGACTATGCCTCCAAAATCCTACAGATATCCACTTCCCAACAAATACTACGAAGAAGATAAAATACGGGCTTATGGCATGCACGGCACTTCACATGCCTATGTGGCTAAGCAGGCCTTAAAGCTGATTCAAAGACCTGCAGAAGAGCCTTCGATCATCACTATTCATTTGGGAAATGGCTGCAGTATGGCCGCTGTAAAAGGTGGAAAATGCCTAGACACCAGCATGGGATTGAGTCCGTTGGCGGGTCTTATGATGGGAACACGCACTGGCGATATCGATCCTTCCATTCCATTTTTTCTAGGAACAAAGCTGAAAATGTCTTTCGAAGAGATTGACAATATGCTCAATAAAAAAAGTGGATTGAAAGGAATTGCCGGCAGCAACGACATGCGTGATGTCTTAGAAAAAAGAGCAGCTGGTGAGGCCAACGCTACACTTGCCATAGACATGTACACGCAGCGAATCAAAAAATACATTGGCGCCTACGCTGCGGAAATGGGTGCTTTGGATGCCATTGTATTCACTGCTGGAATTGGTGAAAACAGTGCAGAGCTGCGAAGTTTAATTTGTGAAAATTTGGGGATTTTAGGAATCGAATTGGATGAAACCGCAAATAGCAAGAAAGAAAATGGCAATCGCTCGATTCAAGCTACCACGAGTAAGGTAGAAGTTTGGGTCATTCCTACTAATGAAGAATTAGAAATTGCTTTGCAAAGTGAATTGGTGTTATTACAATAGTTCATCTATAAACAAGACTGGTTTTAGATTTTTGAAGATCTATCCCTAATCACAATTTACCTTTGGATCAGAGCTTTTATTTCAACCGAAAAAACCGTAGAGCAATTCAGTATATTTTTTGATAAGGTGACCCCAAATTGAGGGTAATTATATCTTGCACTGCTACTACATCTCAGTTAATGAGACCTCAATTAAGTTAATAGAACGCTTTAAGTCCCATCCGACAAGTCAGTTTGCCTGAAGGTGGAATTATATTTACTTTTTTACATTAAAGAATAGTTTTTTACATTAAAGAATAGATAATTCAAAATATGTCTTAAGTCTAAATTATAGTTTGGCACAATTGAAATCAGCTTTTTAGCAACCCAAATTAATCACTAATTTTAGTACCATGTTTTCCGGACGTTTAAACCCTTCAGTTTTTGCCTTATTTTTTACATAGACAAGTTTCGCTCTTAGCCAATCTTTGGAGTCGCTTGAAATTATGATTTGACCAGCGATCATCAAGATATCCATAGAGCGATATGTAGTCTTAACAACTATCCCGCTGAACACATATATTATTTAAACAAATCATACAATCGCGATCACCCAGAAATTTCTCTAAGAAAACCTACTATTCATACCTTATCGATTTTACAGGGTTTGCTTTTGCAATCTGAAAGTTTAGAGCTAGCACAATTACTGTAGTTAGTAAAAAAACAAAAAAGATAACCAACAAAAATGGCCATACAGTAATATTAACCCTATATGCGTAATTATTTAGCCATTGTTCCCCCAACAAAGCAACTAGTGGAATCGTAATCAACGAAGCAAATACCAGAAACCTAAATAATGATTTACCCTGTAAGGTTAAAATTTGGCTAAATGATGCTCCAAAAACTTTTCTTATCCCGATCTCTTTTGTTTTTGCTACAACATTATAGGCGGTTATTCCTACAACTCCTAGTAGTGAAATAATAAGGGTGATAATTGAAGCTATAGTGAAGACCTTCTGAAATGTTGCTTCTCTCTCATAAGAACGCTGAACCATATCATCCAAAAACTCCCATGTCATAACATCATTTTCATCGAATTGATTATGAACCTTTTCAATATAACTCATTGTCTCTGAAATATTTTCGTCTTGAACCTTAATAACAATATCATCTAAACCTTGAAAGGGGTTTGACAAGTATCCTATAATTACTGGCCCGATGGGTTCATGTAGTGAACTATAATGAAAGTCTTTTATAATCCCTCCAACCGTCCCTCTGAATTCAAAACCTCCTTCATCATCTTGTAAATAAATAGGTTCTCCTAAGATCTCAGTGCCTCCATATAGAAGAGCCGCTTGCTCATTCAAAAAAACAGTAGTGCTATCTAACCCTTTAATCCCCTGAAAAAAATTACCTGATTTTAATTCAAGACCTAGCGTTTCGAGTCCGTCTTTATCCATTCCATAAAACCGCATGGGATGAATTAGATCAGGGTCTTTTTTATCGATTGCATTAATGGCAACAGAACTTCGATATCCAGAGATCATTCGAGTAAGTCCAGTTACACTTTCGATCTGTGGATGATCCAATAACAACTGCTTAATTGTTTTAAAATTTTGCCGCACTCCTCCTCCATTTACTTCAACAATCACCAATTCTTCTGTATCAAAACCTAAGTTTTTGTTGCTAAAGAAAGAATATTGACGATTAACAATGAACAAGGCGGAAAGCATGAATAATACCAAACAATATTGCATAATGACTAATCCATTTCGCAAGGTCGCACTCCCTTTGACCGAGATCGTCATATTCTTAAGAATCCTGATCGCTGAAAAGCGGGTAAGATAAATCGTAGGATAAAAGCCAGCCAGAAACGTCACAAAAAGGAGCGTTGCAACAACAAAAGGAGCGATCCTAACTAGCACTTCTAAGGTGAACTCCAGATTGATACCTGTTATGATTTTTAAATAAGGAAGAAATATGAAGATCCAGAGACAAGAAAGCAAAAAAGAAATGAATACAACTAACAAAGCTTCAATCAAAAACTGCTTCATTAACTGACCCTTTGATGCACCGATAGATTTTCTAACACCTACCTCTTTAAATCTTCGGATAGATCTCGAGGTGGCAATGTTGATGTAGTTGAAGCAAGCCATTAATAAAATTAAAAAAGCAATCACTGCAATAATTTTCACTTGCTTCAAATCACCCTTTATATATTCATTAATCCGTCCGTCCACTCCTACTAAACCAAAATGAAGATCATAAAGATTAATGAGGTAATGAGGGTTTATGTCTGCTTCATCATTGATATGTCTTTCGAGTACTTTGTTTGCCTGCTCCTGAAATCTTTCAGCTAATTCTGGTTCTTTTAAAAGCACAAACGTACCTGCTGGATAACCACTCCACGAGTTAAAATAATTTGGAAACCATGGAGCAACGTGTTCAAAAAACATATCGTAATTCTGGGTTATTATATAATCAAACTGGATAAAGGAATTAGGAGGAATATTTGCAAGAACACCGGAAACGGTAAAATCACCATACCGCTCTATTGAGATTATTTTACCTAAAACACCATCTTTTAACCCGAAAAGTTTGACCGACATCCTCTCACTAATTACAATGGATCTACTTTTATCAGCCAATGCAAATTTTCGATCGCCTTGTAATAATTGAAAATCAAATAAGTCGAAAAATTGAGGGCCAGCAACAATTCCATCCTCTTCAAAAAACCTATTTCCATCTATTTCAAACCATGTTGGAGATGCACTATGAACTGTGACTGCATTTTCAACCATTGGTATCTCCTCCCTTAGTGCATCAGAGAGGTTTAAAGATGTCCATATCTCTGGATCATCTCCATCTGGATTGGTAAAGTGTTGAATGACTTGAAAAATACGATCTCCTTTTGTGTGAAATCGATCAAATGTCATTTCATGATTCACCAATAGCAGTATGGAGACGAATACAGCCAAGCCCATGGATAATCCAATAATATTTAGACTACTGAATTTCCAGTCATTCTTTATGGATCGATAACCAATTTTTATGTAGTTCCTAAACATGTCAAAATTGTTCGTTAAATGGGTGTTCTTAAGATTAATTAAGCGAAATGATCGTAAGACATTCCAAACAAAAAACAACTTAGCTGAGCGCACCGAATCCTTACTCCTGATATGATAGCATTCGAATAGATCGCCCTCGATCTCATCAAGATATTCTTTACGGCAGTACCATCTCAGAAAACTGAGTGCCCATTTTGGTGGATGCTGTCCAGACATCCTAAATACTTGAAAAGGAGATTTGAGGAATCTTTTGATAGATACTGGTTCGCAAATCGTGAGATGCATCCAATACTTTTTTTCCTAGAGCTGTGACGATGTAGAACTTCTTTCTACGCCCCCCTCGCTCCTCTGTAATTCCTCCGAAACGAGAGTCTACAAATCCTTTTTTTTCCAATCGCTTTAATGCGACATGTATTGCTGAAACATTGATCTTTTTCTTCGTCTCTGCTGTCAGAAATTCATAAATCGAAACGCCGTATGCCTCATCGTGCTGCGCAGCTACTGTGAGCAAAACAAGCTCTTCAAATTCACCCAATTGATATTCCATAGATTAAAATATTTACTTAACAAACGTGAATGTAATATATAAGTTTCACTTTTGTTAAGTAAATAAAAAATGAACAATGATACAATCTAAAAAACGTAATATCGACATATTCGTAGATTAGTCTCGATTATGAAAGAACCACAACTTGGGAGTTTGAAGGGCTCCTAACCTACATCGCAACTTAACCTTGATGCATAGCTTTAATTTCAAACGAAAGGATCGTTCAGCAATTCATTATATTTTTTGATAAAGTGAGGACAACTATGTCTTGAATTGCTACTACATATCAGTTAAAGGAACCTCGATAAACTTGATGTTGAGATTTAAAATATCGTCATAATCTTCACCTGTTTCCATCATATCATCGTCTTCCTCCTCGTATAGCCATTTGATATCAATATCCATTCCTTGACCCTTCATCCTCTTTATTTGCTTGAATATATCAAAAAAGCACTTCGCACTGCTCGTATTGAAGTATTCCATAAACACGCTCATTTCCATAGAAGTCGTGGATTTGCTTTCAGATAATTGTTTTAGCTGGTCGATGATAGGCGTATAGAAAGTAAGGGCGTGCTCTGGATGAGAAACGCCCTTAATTTGTATTATTTTTTCGTCAGAAGATATGTGAACGAAGGGTGTGTTCTTCGTCGCTTCTATTATGTAATTCATCCTTATTCAGCTTTTAATGCAGCTTCAACATCTTCTGAATATTCGATAGTTAATTTAGCTAGAACATCTTGAGGGAATTTTTTCAACAGTGGCTTTCTTGCAGCTTCTACTGCTTTTTGAAAATAACCAAGATCTGGAAGTATTTTATAATGTCTGTTCAAACCATATTGTATCATGTCTGTCTTCCAATCCATAAAATACCATTTCATAGAAGGTTGATGAAAAGTACGCAATGCTCGTTTGTCAAATATGAATTTGGTGTAAACTGGATTTGCTTCAATCTCGTCTCCGAGCATTTGAAACAATTGTTTGAAATTTTTAATTGGAATATAATCTGCCTGTGCTATTAGCGCAATCGTTAATTTCTCTTCGTTGATATATCCAGCACCAAACTCATTGGTAAATATTTGTTCAAATCCTAGTTCATCCATAGTGTGTTCATTTTTGGTAGTGATAAAAAAAATTATTCAATGTATATACATACAAAGACTAAACAATGTTTCGATTGTTTGGTTCATCGGTTGTATAACCTACACAAAATTAATTTAAAGTTTGATGGAACACCAACTTGATATTTTGCTTGAACAATTCCTTTTCTCGTATCCCAATGCCTTAGGAGTAACATTTCACAGCATGGAACTGCCGATAATTAAATCAAATGGAAGTCATGTTGAAATATTAGAGAAATACAAAGATATTCCTATGATGTCCATCGATGAGTCCTTCCACACCTCCTTTTCATTCATTATTACTGAGAAAGGCAGTATTGTTATTTTCTTTATCAACCAAGTGCATTTTGTTTCAGTTTATACTGAAAACCTTGAACCAAATAAAGAATTAGCCATAAGGATGTATGAAAAATTTAGTGAAAAATTTGAAAAAGCCATTGATCAATTGAAATGAATCCTACTACACTATTCGACGACTTAAAAAGTAACTTTCCAGGCATTGTATATTCGGGCTTAGTCCTTGATGATGAAATACAATACGAGCGAATTTCGCAAGGATTGGATCCTGATGATCACGAGTCACTCATTATGCGACTTTATTTTCTTGCCATCGACCCGGAGAAAGAAATTAAATATTTCATCAACCAATACGATGAAGACAAATATTTGTACCTCATCAAAATAAAGGACGATCAATGGCTCTTTGTACTAAGCTCTGATAAGTCATTTGCGAAACTACATTTCTTCATAAAATTCATACTTAGTGGTACAGAACTTGAAATTGACGATGATTTCAAGCCAAAAGAAAAGGAATCTACGGTTGATCAACAGAAAATATTAAGTGCCCAGCGCATCCAAAACTTGCTATTGCCGGATATCAGCAAGATTGCAAAGCACTTCAGCCACGTCGATTTATGTTTTAGACCGAAAGATGTAGTAGGTGGTGACTTTTATTGGACACGAACAAGTAAAAACTACACTTGGATTGTTGTTGGAGATTGTACCGGGCACTCTGTAGAAGGTGCGCTCGCCTCGGTGAGTATTATGTCGGTACTTAATCAAGTATATGAGGAAGATGGCGCGCCACACTGGTTAATCAAGAACTTGCACAGCAGCCTTAGCAATATGCAAGAGCAAAACCTTGAAATGGGCTATGGAATTGGCTGTGAAATGATGGTCTGGAAAATTAATAACAAGAATAAAGAATTGGAATATAGTGCCACGGGTTTAAACTTGTATCACTTTAACGACTCTAGCTTTAGACAACATAAAACCAAAAACGCCACATTTAGTCCTGAAAGAGTGATTAAGTTTATAAGAACGAAGAAACTTAAACTTTCTAAAGGCGATGTTATTTTTACACACTCTGACGGGATACCTGACCAACTGAACGAAAGTGGTAAAAAATTAAAAATTAGAAACCTTACCGCACTTCTCAAGGCCAATAGGTCTATTACAAAAGATGAATTGTTAAACTTTGTTGATACTCATAGAGGAGAAGAAGAGCAAACAGACGACCTTATAAGTCTTCAGATCAAAATATGATTGACCATTTTTTTGTCTATTATTACAAAAACCATTTTTATGAAAGGTACCATTCACTTTTGTCTTGAAAAAACGATAATCAGCAATTTTGGAGAATCCAAATGGAAAGAATGCCTACTCGCAGTAGGTCAAAAAAAAACTCATACGTTCGGTTCACAAATCCTTCAAGATATTGACGAAACAGCATCAATAGAACTCTTTGTTAAAAGTGCTGAGACTTTGGACATTACCTTAAAACAGCTTTTCGATCATTTTGGGGTTTATTGGAGTTGCATTTATGCACTTGAAATGTACCCACAATTCTATGAGGGTAAAAATTCTACGAAGGATTTCATTGTAAGTCTTGATCGTATTCATCAGCAGGTGACAAACAAAAAGCCTGGCGCTAAGCCACCAAAGTTTATTTACGAATGGAACAAAGACGGTACACTGAATGTAACTTATCAGTCGCATCGTGATTTGTTTGAGCTGTTCGATTCCTTGTTGAAAGGCATGGATAAACATTTTGGAAGTGAAACCGAAATATCTCGCATTGGACAAAATAAAATGACATTAAATTTCGATGCAGCAAGCTCAATGAATAGTGCTACGGCATAAAAAATTGGGAAGATTTGAATAATAAGCCACCTCAGAATATTGAATCATTTCATCCAAATCGGTTTATAGAAAAGTTACAAAACCTTGGTTTCTCCTTTTAAAAGATCACAACACTAGCGACGATCTGTCGCTATTTACAAAATATCTCTTTTGAAAATTCAGCAATTATTTCTGGATACCAAGGGTAATTTTTAACAACTTATCGTTTTTTGAATTATATCTTTATAAAATTAAATTATACAAGATATGACGGACACTGGTTTTTTGAAATTTTGGTTGATCGGTTTTATTACCTTCAGTTTATTAAACTACTCAGCAAGAGCACAAGATGATACGCTTGAAGACTTTGACGATTTCGATCCATCGATGTTCGAGGAGGTAGGTGGAACTACTAAGTCTTTTTGTACCAACAAAGTGCTCGGCCAGCAACCTACACCACTTATTTCTGTTGGTGTCGATTATCAAGGACCGTCTACACTCAGTTCAGATGCTTTCAGTGGTTACGCTGCTGGAAGCTCAGAGATTGGCTTCAACAGCGGCTTCCGACTTACGACCAATATTCCTATTCTATCAAGAAATAATATTCTGATCAATTGGGGTTTGAGCTATGTGCAAATGGGCTATTCTTTCACCCAAGACAATCTCGTCAATCCATTTCATGAAACACTTAGAAATCATTCGCTGAAATGGCTCAATACGAATCTTACCGTTTTTAAGCCTTTGAATGAAAAGCGATTTTTACTCTTTCAACTGGGCGGTGAATTTAATGGTGACTACTCCTTCGCTGATATGCCTACATTCGACCAAATACGACTACCAGCAGCGGCAATTTATGGTTTTAAACCAAGTGATAATTTGATGTGGGGTGTTGGCGTTTCTCACACCTATCTTGGTGGAGCTCGTAATTTGTTACCTGTGGTGTATTATTATCAGACGTTTGACAATCCAAAATGGGGCATGGAAGCTTTGTTTCCGGCAAGAGTTCAGGCAAGATACAGATGGAATAGTCGATCGTTATTGATGATGGGATACCAAGTAGAAGGAGCTACTTATAGGCTTAGCAATATCGATCAATACGATTTCAATAATACGTCACCGCTTAATTCTTTTCAAGACAAAGAAATAGAGTTAAGAAGATCAGAGATCCGGTTAGGTTTATCCTACAATCGAGGACTCAATGATTTTATTTGGATTGGGATGCAGGCTGGCTATAGAATCAACTATCAGTTTAACTTAGATGACGGTGAATTCTTCCGTGGATTTGATGATGCTAATTATTTTGTAGAAAATGAACTGAGCAATACTTTTTATGCCCAGTTCACTATTAGTTTGGTTAGCCCTTAATGCTCATTTGCGCTTCATGCGCTTCCATACATCTGTTCTCCCAAAGACGGCTGTACCAATATATCCTCGAACTTCGATGGTGCTGTCGTCCTTTTTTTCTACTGTGCAATTGTAAGTACTGCCATTGTTTGGGTCGTAAATTGTGCCTCCTGTCCAAACTTTTTCTTCTTCATCATAGGCAAGATCTTTCATCAACCTATATCCTTTGAGCGGAGTAGATCGCAATGACTCGTCAGGATTATTGATGTCTGTTCGGGGCGAACCATCTTCGTTATTCGGCTCGATCAGCCAAACAACTCTCCCATAATATTTATTGCCGATCTTTTCGATTTTCACAAGAGATCTGCCATTGCTTGGTTTCCAAATTCCTATCAGATCATCATTAATGGCCGCCTGTGTGAAGAAAAGTAGACAAAAAAGGGAAGTAAATAATAGGGTCTTTTTCATGATTTTTGGGATTTAAAAAAATTAATGTTTGACTGTAAACTCAAAAACTACCGAGACACTTAACTCATCCATTTCACTCTTAAGGTTAGCATCTACAATGAGCTGCGATGAAGGATCTTTAAGGTATGATAAAATATCTAACTCTTTATTAGCATTGAGTAGGCTTTCCGTGCCTGTAAAAGTGGTTAAAGTTCCCGCTGATTGCAATGGTAATTCATCACTTACCAACTGAATCAAGACACTCTCTACCACTTCTTGCGTTTCACTATTTTCAAAAATTACGCGGATAGATTCAACGTATACCTCAGAGATATCTTCCGCCGTTACTCCTGTTTTACTCGATAATGCTGAGATATCAAAGGAAAAGTCTCCCTGTAGGGTGTTTGGCCCTTCAAAAAGATATTCGCCTGAGGCTGTCATCGTTTCGCTTGTCACTTGTTTGGTCTTTTTCTCTGTACACGAGAACGTAAAAGCAACGAGTATCGATAATAGCGCTATTCTGGAGAAGCAATATTTTGCCATGAGGTTGGGTTTGAGGTTATAGAGGTTATAATAATGTAGGAAAAACACTCAATTCCATGGATTGTTTACCATTTAACAAAGGGTTACCTGAATGTCTCAAAAAAGATATTGTGTTCATTTTATACGCTTTAAAAAATTTCTCCTTTTGGTTTAAGCATTTCAATAATGACTAAATCTTAATATCGAAAGCCTTCATTTTGTTATATAGTGTTTTTCTGTCTATTTGAAGCATTTCGGCTGTTTTAGTCTTATTATAGTCTGTGTGTTTCAAAACTTCAATTATGGCTTCCCTCTCAGCATTCTCTCCAATCTCTTTTAAACCAATGGATACATGACCTTCTGATATTAGCGGAATGCTGTAAGTAACTTTATTTTCTAACTGTGAAATCTCTACTGGTAATGCACTAAGGCCAATTAATTCACCCTGCGTCATGAGAACCGCTCTTTTGATGATATTACGAAGCTCTCTCAAGTTTCCTGGCCAATGATAAGCTTGTATTTTTAACATCACTTCTTCTTCAAAACCAGCAACTTTCTTTTTGAGTTGCTTATTGGCCATTTTCAAAAAGTGAAATGCGAAAGTTTCAATATCTTCCAGGCGGTCGCGTAAGGGGACTACTTCAATCTTAAATTCATTTATCCGATGAAAAATATCTTCTCTGAATTTTCCTGCCTTCACCGCTTTTTTTAAATCCTCATTAGTCGCGGTAAGTATCCTCACGTTTACAGAAATATCTTTGACTCCCCCCACTTTCCGCACTGTCTGTTCCTGCAAAACCCTCAGTAATTGTACTTGGTTCGTATAGTCCAGATTTCCGATCTCATCTAAAAATAATGTCCCTTCATGAGCCCTTTCGAAGCATCCTTTTTTATCTGCTATTGCACCTGTAAAAGCACCCTTCACATGACCAAAAAGCTCGCTTCCTGCCAGCTCTTGTGGTATAGCTCCACAATCGATGGCTACAAAAGGCTTATCTGCTCTATTGCTTTTTTCATGAATCGACTTTGCAACATACTCTTTACCTGTGCCCGTTTCTCCAGCAATAATAACGGACATGTCCGTTGGGGCAATTAAATTGATGTGCTTTTGAACCATTTGAGATTGATAGCTCGAGCCTATTATGTAATCACTCGACAAAGATTTAGGCCTTTTTTTCGGTTTATTCTCATCCGCCATCTTTTCACTTCTTTCTTTAAGCGCTTGCTGAATGGTGGAAAGAATTTCATCAGGATATAGTGGCTTAATTACGTAATCAAAAACCCCTTTTTTCACAGCATCCATGGCAACATTTACGCTGGAATATTTGGTTACAATGATGACTTGTATCTGATGATTGAGGATTTTGATTTTTTGAAGCAATTCAATACCATTATAATTTTTCAATTCAAAATCGCAAATGACCAAATCAATTTTATCTTTTTTAATCCATTCGAGCGCTTGATCTCCTACATCTGTCGTGAGAACATCAAAACCATTTTTGACTAAAAACCGCTTTAAAACTGTTGATATATCCTTATCATCATCAACAATAACAATTTTCTCCATTGCTCAATGTATTGTGTTAAAAATACAAAACAAACATACCTACTAACGGTATTTTTAAAAAACCTACTAAAACATAAAAATCTCAAGGACTAAATTCTCGAATTCTATACTCTTCTTAGTATAGCGCCAATAAAATTAATTCAAGAAGCTTATAAAGCCAACAATGTATGCGGGAAACAAAGATTTAAATATCTTTATTTTCCTGAAAAATCAGCTGGCAAAGTAATAGTAAAAAATTGTAATAATTGTCAACGCAACTAATCATTGACAATAGGTACAGGGTCATTGATCACAAGTACTGGATCGTCTACTTCCTTCAGTACTTTTTCTGTGTCACTTCCGAAAAGGAGTCGCGCCAGACCTGTATCTGTTTTAGAAATACTGGCAACAACATCAACCGATTGGTCATCAGCTAATGACTTGATTTTTGCAATCATGTCATCACTATCAACGATTGAAATGTCATAATTTTCAAAATGATTGTCTTCGGCAAAGGATTTCATCCAAGCTTTAGTGTCATCTATAACTAAATCCTTATCCTGCTTTATATGCAGTATGTGCACTTTCATGGCCATTAAGTTGGCGAAGTTTCTAATGGTGCCTACCAATTCCTTTTTATAGTTTTTTATATCAACCAATAGCAACAAGTTTGACTCATATGTAAAAGGATGGTAGTCTTTTACCGCCAGTACAGGAATATCGGCGATCCTCATCGCTTGTGCTGCATGATTACCAGAATACCATTCAGACAAACTACTTTCTCCTGTAGTGGTCATTACAATAAGGTCTGTTGGATGATCTTCCAAATATTCTTCTAGCATGGATTCAAAGTCACCAAGCTTAATGCTAGAATCAACTTTGATCTCGCCGAAATTATGAGTTTCAATCAAATTACTTATTTGTTGCTTTCTCTTTTTAATAAGCTCGATGGTAAAAAGATCATGAACATTCTCCTTTCTTTTCTTGTACACAATATCTGCGCTGGGCTCTACACCCGAAGGATTAGGCTCATCTATAACATTTAAAAGATTGATTTCAGCATCTACTTGCGAGGCAATGTTAATGGCTGACTTTAAACCTACTTCTGGCTCATTCTTAAAATCTATAAGGACTAATATATGTTTCTTGTTCATCTTTGTTCAGTTTTAGTTTGGGTAATGATGGTGGTTGTGATAGTTGAAAATATGCTATGCGTTATCAGAGAAGTTATAGCTCTCTTTCTTGTCTTTTAACTCTGCCAAGAGCTGCGTAGATTCATTCATTTGATAGAGAAGCACATCACGAACCAAAGCTCCTATCTGTTGATGGTTTTTTTCATTCAAGGCTTGCTTATACATTTCAATAAGCTCTTCCTCTCTTTTGATACAAAAGCTAAGAATGCTACCCTGATTTAATCGGAGATAGATATGATCTAATTCAATGCCTATTTTTTCCATTTCCGCTTTAACACGATTTTTCCATTTTACTTTATAATTCTCCATTTCAAGCGTTAAGAGCTTGGTTATATCTTCCAAAAGCATCTCTTTCCTTGCAGCCAACATCTTTATCTGATTGGTCATGGCTTGGTCGTGAGCTTTGGATGATGCCTTATGGTAAACCTCCTCAGCAATTATGAGCTTATCAATTAAATTTTGAATATCTGGAATTATTGGATTCATAGTTCTTTGATTTACGATTTATAAAAAAATTATATCCAATCTTAAAATCAATCAGATGATAATTTGTCTTGATAGTAGCTATTTATAATGAGTGCCTCAAACAGCTAAAAGATATATTCATTTTTGATTTGGACTTGTTAACTAATAAGACTCAAATCTCAGATTCAAAACACCCATTGATGTATCTATTAACATTATAATTGCGAAAAGTATGCCTTGCCTTCTATAGTCCCTTTAAGAGGGAATGAGTGAGTATTTGATGGATTAGTGTGTTATCCTCTCCACATTTAAACCAATACTCATGGGGATTTTATTTCACATCGTACTTTCCAATAACTGCTTTTAGTGAGCATTACCCATTGTCACCCATAGCATGGTACGGTGGCATGATTTTGATCTCTTTCTTGATAGAAAGAGAACCATTCAACGCTAAAAGCTTATTTTTTAATTATCCTAAAATTGAACTTATGTCAAAAAATATAAAAATACTTATCGCAACAGATTTTACCGAGGCATCAGACAATGCATTGAATTATGCAGATGCTATTTTTCGTAACTTGTTTGGATTGGACGTTACCTATTTACTCGTTCATGGTTTCAAACCTCTTGTGCCTTACAGTAACACCCCGAGCATGCCTGTAATTAAGAACGATCAACTGCAAACATCTTTGAAGAATAAACTAGATGAGCTGGTCTCCAACCTAGAAAAAAAACTAGGGGAAAATCATCAAATAAATTCCTATTTCAAAATTGGCTCTTTGAATAAGGTAATTGAGAAAATAATAGATGATGAGAAGCCTGACCTTGTGGTAATGGGTACTCGCGAAAAGAATGCCTTTGCTCGCATGACGATCGGCACGAATACAATGGAAGTGGCAACAACAGCTTCTTGTCCTGTCTTAGCCATACCAAAAGAAGCTAAGGCAGATGACTTTGTCAAAATGACGCTTGCAACGGATCTTAATGAATTGAATATTTCATCAAACTCCTTCGACCTGCTTGAAAAGCTCGTCAATTTCAAAAAGTCAAAGCTTGAGGTACTCCATGTATTTTCTTCCCATGATATAGCCGAACAATTTGGGAATTTGGAAAAAACCGCTTTTCATCAACACATAAAAGAACTTAAGCACGACCATGCTACCGTAGTAAATAGTAACGTATTTGACGGAATTATCGATTTTGTAAACGAACAAAAATCAGATATGCTTATTTTATCGCTTAGTGAAAGGGGATTTTTAGAAAAGATATTCCATGCTGACAAGACTGAAAAGCTGGTCTACCATGCAGAAGTACCTGTATTGATTCTCAAATAAATGGTATTAAACCCAAGGGTAGAACCCTTGACCCTAGCTTCCGACGCAGAGCATCGGGGAATTAGACCTATTGGGCTATCGCCCTGCGATTAAATCAAAGCGTTAAAATCATAACCAAGCTCCTCTGGGAGATTCATTTATGGATATAAATGCGATAATTGCTCATCGCATTTATATCCATTTTTTGAAAGAGCAAAAGATTTTTTTGATAAAGTAGGACGATGTTACCAAGTCAAATACGGACTCCCAAAGACAGATAGAAACTTCTAATTGTAGCAGGAATAATTCCTGGACCCGGATAACTTTCCGCTCTTCTTGTAAAATATTGCTGATTGGTCAAGTTATTGACCCCAGCTGTGATCTTATACCGACCGGGTTGATAGTCAAAAGAGATATCCATTACTGTGTATGCAGGAATTAAGCCCGTGAGTGCATTAGGATTGGTTGAAGAATTGGTGGCGTCCGAAAACTGATCGCCCATATAAGAAAACTGATAAGTAGCCTTGAAGTCTTTCAATGCATAACTCAAACCCGTCCGAAACATGACATTTGGCACGTATTCTACCTGCTTCCCTTTGATGGCGTTATCATCCGACTTGATATAGGTCGCATTTATTAATGAGAAATTTGTAAAAAGAGATAGCCTTTGATCTTCAAACTCTTTTCCTAATAAGCCAAATACATCCATTTCCAAAAGCGATTCTATCCCAAAGTGTCTTGAATCTCCAACATTGGTTCTAAATAACAAAGTACTGCCAGCTGGAAGCAGTACACCGATGCGGTCATTGTATTGTAGGTAAAAAAGGCTTACATCAACATTGAGCCAATCCAACACATTACCTCTCACTCCCAAATCCATATTGAAGCCGCTCTCATCAGTAATCAGACTGTCGAGCAGGAAGTTGGGGTTGTTTAATCTCAGGTCACTAAAAGTAACGGATCGAAAATTTTCAGAGTAGTTGGTATAAAGATTGACTTGATCACTGAGTCGATAGCTCACACCCAAACCACCCAACAAAAACGATCGCCTGACCACACGGTCATCTTCAAAAGTATTTTCCGCTTTGATATTGCCGGCAAAATCTCTCACAATTTGTCTCCATATTCCTGTTGCATCTGTACGAATATGCTCAAACCTCAAACCTGGCGTAATACTAAGCTTATCTGTAAGGTTGAAAATATTCTCAGCAAAAAGTGCATGGTTTTGACTTGGAAAATCATAGTCAAAATCCTCAAGCTCATTGGGGTTCAGGTGATTGAAATCTGCATCTGCCTCGGGGCTGGCATCTCCCTGCTGGCGTAGCGTTAGTCCATTGTAATACCTTCCTCCCACTACGAGGGCGGATTTTCTTCCGAAAATATTATAGTAATGTAGCAATCGAACCTCAGATCCAAAGTTTTTGAATTGATCACTAATGAGCGTTCTGTTTACGGTAGGGTCATCTATCCTATCGATTTGCTCTAAATTTCCTAGCGCATCTCTGCCCGAGACCAATCCAAAGCTTCTTACATTGAGCTTGGTTTGATCAGAGAACTTATAATCTAAAGTTGCTGCAAAAAGATTCCAAGACACCTGAAACCAGTTTCTTCCTCGATGGGAAATCTTAATGTCCCCTTGTTCAAAATCATCATTTCTAAGGCCTCCGGGTTGCTGAGCCACATAATGGAGAAAAGAATATTCAACTCCCACTTTTAATCTTTCACTGAACTCATAATTCATACTAGCAAAACCAAGGTGCGAGTAAAAACTACTATTCGGGCGCCAGCCTTCTCCTTGGCGATATTGGTAGTAACTGAAATATTGTACTTTATCGGTTTTCCCACCAAGACTCACATACGAATTCAGCAAACCAAACGAACCCACCGCTTGCTCCATGTTGACTTCCAAAGGTTTATCATTTACTTCTTTGAGTTTGAAGTTGAGCATGCCGCCAAACTGTGATCCATACTGCAATGAAGCCGCCCCTCTCACAATTTCAATCCTCTCCACTGCTTGCATCGATGGCATATAGTAGCTCTCTGGATAGCCAAGTGCGTCTGCGCTCATATCATAACCGTTTTGCCGGGTGTTGAAATTGGCAGTTCGGCTAGGCCCCAAACCCCTTGCTGCTATATCCAGTTGAATCCCCGCAAAATCGCTCTCCCAAATATTTAGTCCGGGTACCTTGGCAAAAATCTGACGTGCATTATTGGATACTTTATTGGCAGCAAAATCATCAAGAATAATCAGTTCATTTTTTTTGGCCTCATAGATCCCAAAACCTTCAATGGCGTTCAGCCGGGTAATTCCATTGGTTTGCAATCTGACTTCAGTGACCTCTACTTCCTCCAGCTCACTCAATATATCCTTTAAAATAAAATCTAATCGGAGATTACTATTCAAATCCACTTTTTGAACAGAAGTCGTCATCTCAAGACTAAAAACACCAACAACGTGTATGCCTTCTGGTAGCTTTAACGAATAATTACCTAAACTATCTGTGCTTGTCTGTGCTCCCAGAACCTCCACGAATACGGTAGCATCCGTGATAGGATTACCTGTTTCCTTAGAAACTACCTGACCAAAGATCTCGTAGGTTTGTGCGTGAAGTGAAACGGAAATAAGAATAAATAATAGCGGTAAGTAAAACCTCATGGTAAAGTATCAGTGTTCAGCGGTAATATCCATTTCTTGTTTTGCCATTGATCTATTTGCTGGGACAAATCTACGGCTGGATCTATTAAAAGCTGAGCAGGACGAGCATTTAATGTTACTAAAACTTCAGCTCTCACGCGAGGTTCCGTCATACCCTGAGCTAGGAAGTGATCTTTCAAATATTTCGCATATTGCAAAATGAGATCAGGCTGCATGGCCATCTGCTTCTCCTGGTGTTGATTGAGAAATTGGCTGTTGATCACAGAACCTTCTCTTCCTGATTCGGCATCCTTCACAAAGAAGGTCGCAGTGCCTGCTTTCTCCATCAACATCACACGCCAAGAAAATCGATAACCTTCCTCTGTCCAAAACACATTCCCGGGATAAAGCAAGTAACGCCATGGAAAAAGTATTTGGAATGCAAAAAAACATATCAGCAATGGCGCCACTCTAATCTTACTTTTTGATCCAGTAGAGGTATTTCTTAATGGATTTGAAGTACCAATATTTGGAAGTAGCGTGTTTAATTTGTCTAGCAGTTGCTGATGAAATGAGGCAGAAAAGAAAATAGTGACCGCAAATATCATCACTATTGGAAAAACCCCGATTTGAAACAGTATTCCGGTGAGTGTATGAAAAATAACCACTGCGATATAAGAGAGCCAGCGCGTTTTTTTGAAAAGAAGCCCAAACACGATCAATGTATCGAAAAGCATACCGATCCAACTAAAAAGAAAAGCCGTGAATTTGTATTTAAAAATAAATCCAATGATCGGAATACTCGTTTTGGCTGGCAACCAAATGGATAAAGGTAAGGCTCGTATCAGCCAATCGTAATTAATTTTTGCCAGTCCGGCAAAGCAATAAACTATCCCAATTTGAAGTTTGAATATCCCGATACACCATCGACTCACTTCTGTTCTTTTGATCAATGGGTTTCTCAAAACATCCAGTGAGAAATAACAATTCGCTGGCACAAAAATCATCAGAAAAGCAACAATGCTCACAAAATAGTAATGATTGAGATAATAGGTGATATCAATAAGCTCGACATAAGTAAAGCATAGGAAGAAAACCACCGAAAATAATCTATAATACCAGCCTAGAAAAATAGCCAAACAAGACAAAGACATTAAGGTGAAAACGCCGTACATCCCAGCTCGTGGTAGCGGCCTGATCCAATCAAAGCCATAGTAGTGAAAATGGAGCAGCGGATCAACCAACTGAGTATCTACCCATCCCATCCACATATAACGCAGACAGCTAAATAGCATAACTAAGCCAAAGATCATACGAAATGTAACAAGAGGAGCAACCGGTATGGGTTGCTCCAAATATTTTAAAAATGAGTGGTAAAGATTCTTCACTATATCGAACCGGACGCTATTCCATTAATCTCCATCGCCTGAGTTGAAAGTAATGCTGATACCCAGCAATGAACTCATTGAGCTTTTAAAATTGGCGGTATTGGCTTGAAGCTTTGTTCTGAGCGTTACTACTTCTTCACTATCTACCATTTCTGAAAGCTTGACATCCGGAAGTGCTGCTAGGGCATTATCTATTTCTACAATGGCTGCTTTTGTAGCTGCAACGAGCGTCGGTCCTCCTTCAAGTGCTACCAAATATTCCTCGAAACTTATGATATCCTGGCCATCTCTGGTTTGTCCCATCCAAATATTCTTAGAACTCGAAAAATGTTCTCGAATCAGTTGTTTAGATATTCCACTGTAATAAGCCTCTACAAGTGTAGGATCTGAAGATACCTGACCAGCTGTAAGTCCAGCCGGTAACTCTACCTTGTAATTTTTGATATTCTCGTAATCTTTAACAAACTCGTTATATAATATGGACACAGAACTTCCAGCTGCCGTACCATCATTATTTATGAATTTTTCTCTGTAATCAGTCTTCCAATTATTGACAATTGATTCAGTTGTCATAGTCAATTCATCTATGACAAGTAACAAATAATCCTTTCGCTGTTGATCGAAAGATTCAATCACCTGAATCTCCGTTTTGTCATTACCATAAATCAGATATTCTACCGTAAAAAAACCACGGACATCCCGAGAAAAGCTTCTGGCAAGATTGACGTCTGCCTTCAATATATTGGCTTCCACTTCCTCTTCGTCTACTGGAAATACACCCAGAACAGTACCGTAAGCACCCAAGGATAAATTGGCCGGACCAAAACCGAATGATGTGCAATGCTGATGATTAGTGACTGCCTCCACCCATGCAGCTCTCATTTTGAGCAAGTTTTCTTCATTGGTATTCTGCACAAATTCATTTGTCGCTATGGACAACTTAGATACACTTTCCTGCAAAGCTTCAAAATTAGGTATGATTAAATCATCCGCAAGACTTGCTAACATTTCGCCCCGATCGAAACCATCTATTTCTTCCAAACCCTCCTCGTCACATGAAATAAATAGGAGAGGTAAACAAACTAAAAATGGAAGGAATATAGAAACAAGGCTTACTCTTTTCTTTAACATAGGATAATATTTTAATCGCACTTATAATCGTTAAATAAGGCTGCCTCAAATGCTACTTCTTTGTTTATTTTAAAGCAAGCAGTGCAAGAGGCAACCTTGAATATATTGTTTAAGTAAAACTCTCCTTAGGTAGGATTATTGGAGTAAAAACTCCCTACTTCAGCATCAGTAAAGCCATAAATGGCTTGAATTTCCTCTATGACTGTCGTCAAATTGTCAAGTAAAGTTGCATCATTAAGAAACTTATAACTCTCAGGTGTGCTACCTGCCGGAGCGAGCAGCAAAGAAAGTATACTGTCAATTTGAGCATCGGTAATTTGCTTATCGCTTATACCTCTAAAACCATGAGTAAAACCTACACCTTCGGCATAGGCGTGAAGTGCACTACCCAAAGCGTCAGGATCTCCACCAGCCTCACGCAACATTACCGCGGTTGCATTACAATAAAATATGACTGTAGCAAAGTTGGATTTTTCCCAATTTAATTTGAAAGCGTCTAATGCTTGATCTCTTTGGCTATTGAAAGCATCCCCTGCCTCAATGGCCGCCTTCGCAGTAATCAGATTTAATTTCATATCATAGAAATAACCTTCTTCCGTGGCATGAAATGATCGTCTGCTTGCATAAACTGCAGCTGCTTTTGTATTACTTGAATTAAAAGTAGGATCTGCCCCAAATATTTCCACAAGTTTATCAATTGAAGCACTATTAAGATCGCCATTGATGACCGTTAAAGCATGGTTATAAAGAGCCGCACCGAAGGAACCTTTTTCTACCATTTGCTCCAACTCAAGGCCATTTTCGTCAAGTAATCTGCTACCCAAAAGGCCACCCTCCTCGTCATTTGCAGGTGTACCATCGCCTGGATTTATAAAAGCGGTAGACGAGTTAGCTGCTTTAACAATTTCCGTCAACCATCCTTCCACCAGTGTGCGGTAGGCTGGAAGAGTCACTGAGGAAAGCGTCGTTGGATAGACTATGTCAGAAACAGTGCCGCTTTGTGCATTTGCCTCTGCCGCATTTACCTCTGCTGTCATCGTAGATAATTCATTTATAACAGTATTTTCTGCTGTCACATTTGCCGCATAATTAGCAGATATGTATTCACTTGGTATTATCAATGCTGGATTCGCATCAATATCATCATCACTATCACAACTGATCAGGAATAATCCTAAAGAGGACATTGTTAACCAATTTAAAATTCTCATTGCTTTAGATATTTATTTTTTTGTTATCGATTTGTTTTGAGAATACAAGACTAAATGATGAATGCCAGATTAACTTAGAATGATTCTAAATAAAGAAAAAAATCACTAGTAATAGCCAACCAAATCACACTTCTACATACTACTAATAGTGATAGTATCACTAGATTTCAAGCAGAAAATGAGCTTTTGCATCATTGAATTATACTGGGTAGGAAAGTTGACTATAGCTTCAAAAAGATGTTGATGAGTTGTGTATGAGTGAGCCGAAAAGAGCATAAAACGATAATCCTATTGTTAAAATAGGTTCCATATAAACACAACTGTATTGGAGTATCTAGTAAAAGTCGAGGTAAGCATAAATGAAGCAGTTTGGGGACAAGTAATCAACTTGCTATTTTAAGATCTTATTTAATAGTGACGGTGCGCAATTCTTCCGCTGATTCTATTTGCTTAGCAATCCTTTTACCCAATTTTTCGTTTTCTTCCACCATTTATTCTCCTCCTGTTTCTCCTTCTCCTCCTCCCCTATTAAGATCGCTAATGGTTGAAGTTCCTCATAGTAACTACTTACTGTGCGAATTATAGCAGTAAGTGGAAGAAAAAGAATCATTCCTGGAATACCCCATAATATGCTCCCGCCGATTAAGGAAATCAGAGAAAATAATGCATTGATACGGAGGTTCCCACCGACAATTTTTGGATTGAGAATATTTCCTTCTATAAACTGTATGACCCAAAATGTGCCAATTACCCCAACAGGATACCAAAGGCTATCATAAGTGATTAATGCATAAATGGCAGGAATAAGCCCACCCAAAAAGCTACCTACATACGGTATAATGGCTAAAAGAGCCGCTAGAAACCCAAAAAATATGGCATAGTCTATACCAAGAAGAAATAAACCTGTACTGTTGAGCACTCCTAAGATCAATACGATTACCAATATTCCTGTAAGGTATTGTTGCCCTACTTTTTGAATCTCCTGAAGCATTTTCAAAAATGAATCTCGATTTTTTTCAGGACTAAACTGAGTAAGCGCTATAGTTAACTGGCGACTATAAAGCAGAATTAGGAAGGTAAATACGATGGATAAGGTGAGATAAGAAAGAAAAGTGGTTGTAAAGCCAAGGGTATCCGATACCAAAACAAATCCCGTATTACCAAAAAAAGATGATGCCGCCTCAGAAATGGTTTGTACTTTGATATGAGGAACAAAGTTTATCTCATTATTGAGGAAGCTAACTGCAGTATCAAAAACCTTCCTTAGCTCTTCCTGAAAACTGTTGTAATCAGCAGTCATCCTCACTATTTGTGCAGAGAAAAGATAAACAACGCCCGCAAGTAAAAGTGTCACACCACTCATCGTTATGATAATCGACCAGATCACACCGACATTTTTTTGCCTAAACCACTTGACCGGAGGATACAGGATAAATGAAAATAGCATTGCAAAAGCTAAGGGAATGATTATTCCTTTGGCTAAAGCCATAATGGTAACAACCCCTATAAGAGTTGCCAAGACGTAAAAGATGTTTTTAAATGAGATATTCATGCAACTTGAAATTCCAAAACCATGCTTAAAAGAAACAAGAAAATTGATTGGGATCAACCGAATGGAAAATCCAGATTACCGGTTAGCCGTAAGTAGAAGTAATGCTGTCTTGACTTGCGAAATAAAGCAATCTGATACAAGCTTATTATATTTTCGGCTATCATCCATCTTTAATGTGGCATTTTTCAAAGGTTTATTAAACTTTCGGAACCAGCAGCTAGCGCTAAAACTTGTTTTAAGTTAATTTTCTTACTTCCGATCTCCTTAAAAATTCTACTCAAAGTCGCTGGAATCATCCATTGATTCATTCAATCCTTTGTAAGGTTACGATACCCCCAAACAACTGACGTAGAAGAAAATACACATGAAAATGTAGGACGAGGAATGTTTTACTCAAGGCTAAAAAGAAAGCGAGTTAAAGCTTTGATGTGAACTCAACTTTTAAAAGTCCGCTATTTGGCCGAAAACCTTGTGTAAAACACCATATACCATCACTATAGTAGAGCAGGCCAAAATCTAACCTAATAAATCATCAAACTAAACCCATTCAATGCCCAAATGCACGAGCTGGAATAAAGATTGCGGTATTTTTTAGTATGAATTGGAATAACTCAATTATGCTCACTAAAGAAGAATAGTCGGAAAGATAATTTCAATTATTCACTATAGTTACTGCGGTCGGAATTGATAAATTTTAGAAAATACTTTCGGTAAGTAACAAATTGTTTAGAACTAAGAAACAACTAGTAAAACGATAAATGAACTGGGCAAAATACACTTAATTTAAACGAACCTTCAATGATTCAAAAGATACTAACCCCAATCGATATAGATATAGAAAGCAGCGAGACTGTTGTCAAATATGCTCTTGAATTATCAAAAGTGTTCGGAGCAAAGCTGGTGTATTTTCATGTATACTTACCTCCAAACATCAACAATCCAACCCCTCATAGCATAGGCGGTACAGGCGTGTCAACACAGTCGATACCACCAATACCCATTGATCATGAAGCAATAAAACAAAATCAATTCAAAAATCTTATCGATAAAGTACCTGAAGCTACATCAGTTCCGTACGATTATTATTCCGGACCTGTTGTCGTTGATGATTTTTATAAAAAATACGTCGAAAAGTTAGACATAGATCTTGTTTTGATAGGTACCAGTGAGGTTTTAGGCATTGAAGCATTTATTGGGACTAAGGCCGAAAAGGTAACTCGAAGTGCTCCTTGCCCAGTCATCGTTATTCCTCGTGAATATCCTTTCAGAGCGATAAAAAAAATATGTCTGGCCATCGATCATGATCATACAATTGATGAGCATGACTTATCTATTCTCTTACTTATCGCTAAAGGACTTGATACTCCTGTATATATCATACATGTACAAAGGAGTACAGATGAAGGAGAAGAACCTCGCGCTGGCCTTTTGCTAGAATTGAAAAAGAAAATGGAAAAATATCAAATCAATTATTCCTTTTGTAACATACCATCAGAAGACGTAGAACGAGGAATCACCGAGTTCACCGAAAGAAATCAGATAGACCTTCTGGCTTTGGTATACCGAGAACATGGTTTTTTCAAACGGCTATTTAATCCTGGCATTAGAAAAAAACTTGTATCACAAAGCGAATTACCATTACTCATTTTAAAATAAATAACAATATTATGAATCTTAATAATATAGCTATAAGACACGACCAAGAACATCAGATGTTTTTCATTAAACTTAATGGTGGTGCTGCGCACTTAAAATATAAAAAACCAAAAGAGGACATGTGGGATATCAAAGAAACATTTGTTCCTGAAGCAGCCCGTAGTATTGGACTTGCTGGACTTCTTGTAAAGCACACGCTTGAATTGGCTAATTCACAAAACAAAACCGTAATACTTTCCTGTCCATTCGCTGAGGATTTTGTAGAAAAAAATCCAGAATATAAAGACTTACTTCATCAACGCGAAGCACAGTAAGCCAAAACAGAAACTTCTTTAAACACTATTTTTTATGACTAATTGTAGCAACGCCTTACTATCCATTTTTGCAGTCTCCATACTTACCTTAGGCTGTGCAGCTAAAAAAGAGCTTGCAGAGGTTAAATCAGAACGAGAGGAAATGCAGAAAGAAATGCAAGAAACACGCGAGAAAAGCGAAAATCTTTCTTTATTATCCAATAATCTGACAGATGAAATCGTATCACTCAAAGCGGAAAAGCAAAAACTCGAAAATCAGCTCAAATCAGCGCGAAGTTCACTTCAACAAGTATCTCAACAAGACCGAGAATGTCCCGAACAAATGAAGTCTGGCGTAGTATTCAAAGTACAGCTTGGCGCCTATGAAGAGGTAGAACTTTCGGAAGAATATGATACTTCATCCAATTTTGACATTGAACGTCAAGAGGAAATTAATCAATATGTAGTTGGTCATTTTAGAGATTATTATAAAGCAGACCGCCTTAAAAAAGAATTGAGAAAGATGGGCGTGGAAAGTGCTTGGATTGTGCCTTATGAAGATGGAGAACGGGTGAAACTTAAAGAAGTGTTAGATGAAGTCGAAGACCAATAATTAGTAGAGACGCAGTGAATTTCACTTAATTATAGCAAAAAATACAACTTGAATTACGCTTGAAAAATTATCCAATTATCGGCCATTTTAATGGCTGATTCACTTTAAAGAATGAGGTAATTTAGGATTAATCCAATGGCTAACCATAGATAACATCCTATGGCCAAAAACTTAAGAATGGATTCAAAACGAGGAGATTTTGGCGCCATTTCTTTATGATGCTTGACCTCTTTTTTATTGAAAAAACCAAAATAAACCAACACCCCAGAAACGATAAGGAAAGCCATATTCAAAAAGAAAGTATAATCTATTTTGAAATGATTTGCCTCCGTAATGTTCGTCTCTTTTATCTGCGGAATCAAATCAAGAAAATTGAATCCATAATGTAACGCTAATGAAGTAAGGATCAATGAAGTGAACAATAAACCCAAAATGAATATGGACATTTTCCACCCATAATATTTTGCATTAATTCTAAGCACAGGAAATACCACCAAGTCGCTAAAAATGAAAGCAATAACACCTGCAAAACTGACTCCCTTGGTAAATAATAGAGCGGCCAGTGGAATGTTCCCCATAGAACCGATAAAGGTTACAAAAGCAGCGACAGGCCCAATGACTACATGTTGCAACAACGTAAGAAAATCATACTCATTTACCTCAGTGCCAGCGTTGATAAATAGCGATTGAAAAAATGAATCTGGCACGAAGGCAGCAATTATTCCAGCGATAGTAAAACCAATGGTTACGTCTTTCCAAACCATTTTCCATTCCATCGCATATTGCTTTCCCACCTTCGCCCAATTTTCTGAAGATTGAATTTTCTGAGCAAAGTTTGAATCAGAAGATTTTTCGTCTTTATCGATTTCTCCGAGATTTTTTCTTGCCTCGTTGATTAGCTTTTGAGGTTTTATGAGCCTAATGAGCAACCAAGAAATTAAAATCAGAAAAACTCCACCGACATATTCACCAACAACAAACTGCCAACCCAAAAAAATAGAAATAATGATTCCCAATTCTATCACAAGATTGGTAGAGGCTAATAAAAAAGCCAAGGAGGATACGAAACTTGCTCCTTTTTGAAAAAGTGATTTGGTCGTTGCTAGTGCAGAAAAACTGCAAGAACTTGAGATAAAGCCAAAAAACGTACCAAGCGAAATACTTCTCAGATTACTGGCACCCATCACGCTTTGCATTCTTTTTTGTGTTACAAATATTTGAATCATGGAACTTAGCGCATAACCTAAAATAAATGCCCAAAGCGCCATCCAAAAAAAACCTGTCGAAGTGTTGGCTGCTTCAGCCCATTGAAACAAAAAATTATTCATAATAGATATTCAGATTATTCGATCGTTATAATCGCACGCATTCCTTAGCAGTATACACGCCATGTTTTCTTAGACCTACCCATCGTCATTCATATTTAGAAAATAGAGATTACCAATGGATAGGAAGATTTTGACTTGAAGTAAAACGCTACTTTTAATCTCAACCGATAAGTGGTGTAAGGAGTAAGTTTTTAGTTAACAGATGCGGCTTCAGCATGTTCCTTCAAATAATTGATCACCCCTCCTAACAACAATATTTCCGCCTGACGATTACTGATAGATGTTTTTACCGGGATGTTTTTTGATGTTGTTTCGTTGGTCACTTTAACTGCGGATCCGCTGGCAATCGCTTCTCTGACATCTTTAAAGACCAACGAATCACCATCCGAAATACTGTCATAATCGGTTGGATCTTCAAATTCAAAAGGAATAATTCCAAAATTTACCAGATTTTGCCATCCAATTCGGGCATAACTTTTGGCGATAACCGCACGCTGACCCAAAT
This sequence comes from Cyclobacteriaceae bacterium, assembly GCA_040218415.1. Taxonomy (GTDB): domain Bacteria; phylum Bacteroidota; class Bacteroidia; order Cytophagales; family Cyclobacteriaceae; genus JAVJRN01. The sequence continues at coordinate 121,069 of JAVJRN010000075.1, read as the reverse complement.
ATCTGGGAGCCAGTGCCGCATGTTCTCTACTCGACCCTTGTGCATAATTATCACCCGCTACAACTACATGACCATCAGTATGCGCTTTGGCTCTCTCATAAAATGTGCTTGATAGTTCAGAATAGGCATATTTACTTATTTCGGGAATATTACTTCTCAAAGGCAACACTTCAGCACCAGCTTTTAAAATTTCATCGGTAGATATATTATCCCCCATCTTAAGTATTACTGTAATTTCAAAATGATCAGAAAGCTGTGGGAATTCAGGGATAGGTTGAATGTTTGGCCCCATGACTAATTTTCCGCCTTTTTCTGCAGAAGGAGGCGTAATCATTGTTCCACTAGTGTGTACTTGCTCAGGCTCTTCAAACGCTGGATATTTCATGCCAAACAAGTCATTGAGATCACTTGGCACGGTGATCTTTCCAGTCAGTGCACTAGCTACTGCGGTTTCAGGACTACATAAGTAAACCTGATCGTCCACCGTTCCTGAGCGTCCGGGAAAATTTCTTGGCATAGTACGTAAGCTGATCTGTCCTGTAGCGGGACTCTGCCCCATTCCAATACAACCCATACAACCAGTTTGATGAAATCTCGCTCCTGACGCAATCAAATCTGCCATGTTGCCTCGGCTCGCCAGACTTTGTATGGTTTGCCGGGAAGAAGGATTAATATCGAGTGATAATTCTGGAGAGACTTGCTTTCCTTTCAGTGACTCAGCTACTACCCAAAAATCTCTATAACCGGGATTAGCAGAAGAACCTATCACTACCTGAGACACGCTTTTATCTGCCACTTCGCGAACTGGAACAACTTTACCCGGACTGCTTGGGAGTGCAATAAGTGAGATCAATTCATCTAATTGGATACTATCAGTAAGATCATATTGTGCATCGGCATCAGCCTTCAATTCTTCCCAATCTTCCTCTCTCCCTTGTTGTTTTAGGAAAAACTTTGTTCTCTCATCTGAGGGAAAGACGGATGATGTAGCGCCCATTTCTGTTCCCATATTGGCAATAACATGACGATCCCAAGCACTTAAACTTTTCACTCCATCACCAAAATATTCAATAATATATCCTTTGGCGCCTTTTACATCGTAACGCCTGAGCATTTCCAACACCACATCTTTGGCACTTACCCAATCAGGAAGTTTACCTTTTAGCTCCACGCCCAATACTTTCGGCATTTTCACATAATACGGTTCCCCTGCTGCAGCTAGCGCCACATCTAATCCGCCAGATCCGATCGCCAGCATTCCTAATCCTCCACCAGCACACGAGTGGCTATCCGAACCTATAAGGCTCTTTCCCGGTTTTCCAAACTGCTCCATGTGAACCACATGACTAATACCATTTCCGGCTCGACTATACCAATAACCCATTTTACTGGCTGCCGATTGTAAAAATGCATGATCATCCGCATTGCGAAAATCGGTTTGCAAGAGATTATGATCTACGTATTGTACGGCCAGTTCTGCTTTCACTTTTTTCAAACCAATGGCTTCCAGCTCCAACATTACCAGCGTGCCAGTCGCATCTTGCTGTAGTACATGATCTATTCTAATCCCTATTTCACTTCCAGGCGTCATTTCGCCCGACAATAAATGGGATTTAATAAGTTTTTGGGTAGTATTTAAGGGTTGCTGCATGATCTTATGTGTTTTGTTGAGTGTTTAATTCAATTTTTTTCTTTGATTTTATCGCTGAAATGTGTGTATAAAAGCGACAGAAGGCAGTGTCCATTTTTCCAATTATTCTCTAGGTAGACAATCACTTTGACTAGGCTTTAGCTATCGAAAATAGATTATTCCCAATTTCATCCTTCATCGATGGGATATTGCTCGCCTAAAAGCGTTGAATAAATATCTCTTTCAAGATTTAGGATTCGAAAAAACCTTTTAACAACCCGCCTTTCGTGAGTAGTGTTATGAAAAAGTCTTTTTTCGAAATTCCATTTTTTAGCCAAGGTTCAGTAAATCTGAATCGGTGTTATATCATTCGTTTAAATAGAAACCTGCCACACTTTCAGCTTTCATGTGATCACTTTTTTGGAAATAAACACTACAGTTACATCGCTTGCTCCAAACCGTGAAGATTGTGGTAACCGTCTGATTCTGAGGCTAAGGAACTATTCTAAATTAGAAAAAACAACAATGTCTTACTTCGTTAAAAGTAAGACACTGCCCTTCTGTTCAATTTTAATCTATGGGCGTTTAGCTCACATTGGCTTTTACACGATTGACCAAACTACCCATTTTATCACTTACTTCAGACATAGTGTTGTCAGCCTCTGCTTTCACCTTTTCCCAGCTATCTTCGGTAGCATCTGCAACTTCTTTCGTTTTATTTGCAATTTTTTCTTGCTGTACTTTGATTTCATCAATAGTAGTTTGCATTTGTTTCTTTACATCATTTGACGCGTCGGCCATTTCATCTTGTAATTTCTTAATTTCCTTTTCAGCATTTTGAGCTGCTTTATTAAGATTTTCTTGAATTTCTTTTTTTGAATTTTCCATGTTTTCTAGTTTTAGATTTAGTTAAAATTATTTTTGATTGGTCGGTTTAGTTGGTGTAATTCGATCTACTTGATCTATGAAAAATCATCTTTATCTATCTGACAATATTTAGGCGTTTTAGAAATGGATGATTAATTATTCATTCCATCAATTTTAAGTGATCGTTTTGTCTCAGTTCTGATTATTATTCATTTATTTTTCAATCGTATATATTTGATATTCAATTATTTAATTTCAAATCAGCAAGCTTATTTTTGAAATTCTTGTGCTTTTTGATTGAGTAAAAGTCGATTCCCTTTGTCGAAGGTGAAATAACTCCACGCCCAATGAGCCATGACTGCAAGTTTTCTTCTCAAACCTATAATGGAGAAAAGATGCACGAAAACCCAAATTAACCAGCCCATGCGACCAGCCACATGTACAGACCCAGGAAGCTCCACAATCGCTTTTGCTCTTCCGATAGTCGCCATCACCCCTTTATCTGTGTATTTAAAAGGAGTAAGTGCTCTATTGCGCAATATTTTCTTGAAGTTTTTTGCTAAATGATTTCCCTGTTGAATTGCAACGGGTGCAAGTTTTGGTAAACCTTTGGGAAATTTTTTTCCTTGTTGGAAAGCTACATCACCGATAGCGAAAATAGCTTTTGATTCCACTACCTTGTTGAAAGCGTCTACTTTGAGACTCCCTTTTTCCATTTGGCTTTCTGAAAATCCTTTGATAGTATTTCCTTTTACTCCTGCTGCCCATATGACCAAATTACTTTGAATAATCGTGCCGTCGGACAAGTCCACAATATCTTCGCTATAGCTTTCCACCATTTTACCAGTGGAAATTTTTACACCCATATTTTGCAAATATTGTTCAGCTTGAGCACCTGATTTTTCTGACATAGCTGGAAGAAGTCTATCTAAGCCTTCAACGATATGGATATTTAAATGATCGGTATTAAAGTCGGGATAATCTTTTGGTAAAACGTCCTTTCGAAGTTCTGATAGCGCACCTGCTAACTCCACTCCTGTTGGGCCTCCGCCTACAATAACGACATTCATTAACTCTGTCACGTCATTTTTACGCTTGAGTAATGCCTGTTCAAAGTTCTCTATGAACTTTTCTCTAATAGACAAAGCATCGTTCAGATTATTTAATGTTAGGGTATTTTGCTTCACCTCTTCGTTCCCAAAATAATTTCCAACAGCTCCGTTGGCCAATATGAGATAATCATAAGTAATATCTCCCTTTGAGGTAATTAGCTTATAGTTATCTACATCCACGCTCAGTGCTTCTGCCATGCGAAAATGAAAATTTTCCTGACCGGCAAACATTCCTCTTACAGGACTAGAAATAGCCCCAGGTTCTAATGAAGCAGTAGCCACTTGATAAACCAAGGGCTGAAAAGTATGGTAGTTATTTTGATCTACTAAAACCAGCTGAACATCTTCTTTGCTCAACTGCTTAATTAAATTAATGCCTGCAAAACCAGCACCTACCACAACGACGCGTGGTAAATGATTCTTTTCTAAATTTTTATTTACGCTTATATCTTTATTCATATCTTATTGCTAATAATGCTAAGACCATTCCAATCTCTAAATCTTACCTAAAAAGCGCCTGAAATAGGGTTAAAGAATCAAAAGCACATATAATTGTGGAATTATGAACAACCTATTTATAAGAAAAGGGGAATTTTTTCCACAATGAATAGGGGTGTTTTGACTTAGCTTTTTTGTAGTAACGTATATCTATTAATGATCACATGAAGCCATTAGATGTTTCGAGAATCAAATGTTATTCAAGCTGAATTTGAAGTTTGCTCAAATATGATTAATCAACCTTTCATCTTTTCACCGATAGTTTGATCAAAAGTAAACGCGTGATTATCTCAGTCTCACATTACTAAACTTCAGCACCGCCACGAAAACAGATCCTCCGACGGTATTACCAACGGTTGCCCAGAATTGAAACCTCAAATAATCCAGCAACGTAATTTCATCATTTGTAATTAAGCCTGAAAAGACCTCAATCGAACCAATGATACAGTGATGTAAACCAGCAGCTCCTATAATCGCTGTAACTAGAATAATCACAATGATTCTACTTATGGTTTCCTGCGATGACGTTACAAGCCAGCCCAACAAACCCATCATCCAACCGGCCAGCAACGCGCTTAAAAGGATCGTATCCCAATCGTGCTGGATGAGTTCGTTGGCTAAATGTGAAAAAGCAGTCGTTTCAATAAAACCCGTTGCTGAGCCGATTTTCGACAATAGTAATCCGAAAATATAGCCACCAATTAAGTTTCCACTATACACAAGTCCCCACAATATTAAAAGATGTTTAACTAGTACAGAACCATTTAAAACAGGCAATATTGCCAACGCGGTGTGTTCTGTAAATAGCTCTGATCTTCCTATAATCACGAAAATAAAACCGATTGGATAACAGAAAGCCAAGTACATCTTTAATGCTTCTGGAGTCACAGATGCGTGAAACAAGGTGAAAATGGTACTCATCAACATTACACTAAAGCCGACCTCCAAACCGGCAGTCAAGGCCGAAATAAATAAAGCACTATTGGAGCGATCAAATTCTTTTAACCCTGTATTTATTTGTTCATCAAGAATCTGATTTACTTCCTTGGGTTTATCTGATTTTGGTGATTCGTTTTCAGATTCTTTTCTAGCAAAGCTTTTAAATATGTTTTTCAATTTCTGATTTTTTTAATGTGAGTTAATCATCAATAACCCCTTTTAGGTAAGTGCGTACAAAACCGAAGAAGTATTGTATCCCAACAAAACAGTATTGTTGGCTTGGTCATTTACCCTCAATAATTGATGCTTTCAATGATATGATTTTGGGTTTTAGTGATTGTCGACTTTTTCAGCTAGCACATGAACATCCCAATCTCTAATTACTTTTTCTGTAAGACTTCCAAAAATCAAACGCCAAACTCTTGATTTTTCATAGGTCTTCATGAGCACTAAATCAGGAGAAATTTCTTTTATAGCTTCTCTAATACCATCAACTTCTTTTTCACTTCTTGTGATAAAGATTTCATATTCTTCGAAACCAGCATTCTCTGCTAGTTGTTCTATTTTTCCTTTGACTTCTTTTTTGGTATCCACATCAGTGGTGATCACATTTACAAAATGAACAGTCGCCCCATTTGATTGAAAGAATTTACAAATCCCCAAGGATGTGACGGGTATTTCTAAGCTTAAATCCGTCGCAATCATGATGTCATCAAATACAAAATCATCGGAATCTTCCACTACCATGACAGGAACATCGGCATCTTGAAGCATATTTTCCGATCGGCTGCCTTCGAAAAACTCTAGTAAGCCTTTGGAACTTTCATCTCCTGCAATAATGAAATCAATTTTAACTTCCTCTAAAAATCGTTCGAACGATTCTGAGATTTCAGCGGCTACCGCAAATGCCTTTCCCTTGAGTTCAGGGTCAAGCGTTTTCTCTGCTAAAGATTTTAATTCATCTAGTATTTTTTGATATTCCTCATCCAATTGCCTTTGATAAATCTCATCTTCATTGCCCAACACCGCTTTTTTAGGATGCTTTTGTTTTACATTATCACTGGGAAAAAAGAAATTGACTAAATGAACTTTGCTGTTCGACATTTGCGCAAAGTTGTTGGCTGCACTCAAGGCTGCATTCGAATCCTTGGAAAAATCGATCGGTACTAACACGTTTTTGATACTGTCCATGATTTGTCTTTTAGATGTTCCTACATGAAAGAAAAAACTATTCCAAATTGAATAAACACTGTTTACGCAGCTACAAAGCATAAAATAAACAATTGAATTCCCCAATGGGAAATATAATCCCCATTAGAAAATGGTCATCAAACAGCATTTTCCGGATGTTTTGAAAAAGCCTGACCCTCTGGTGAACTAGTCGAATGCATCCTTTAATCGTAATATTTCACGAGTCTCTTTCCAATGATATTGAAGTGGGCTAGCTTGAAATAAGGCCCAAAATCTAATCGAACTAGCCAGACAAAAAGGCTTTTAAAGCAATAAAAATACCTGAACAGATTAGCCGTAGACCATAAGTTGAGAAATGTATAACACTAAATAATAAGCTGCCTAACACTTTATATGTTTAATAAAACACGCGCCGATCGACTCATTTTTTGTTTGAAAAAATATTTCTGCCCTTTTTCTGGGCAAAAACTAACCCTAAGAAAAACGCCCATTTTACTGTCTGAATTTTACTAAAAGAATCAATTTGGAATACATTAAACTGTACTTACTATTTTATATTTCAAGTCATTTTTCGGTAACAAAAGCCCGTTAGTATACATAGCAGAAAATACCTCCGAAAATATCAAAAAACTGAAAATTGGAATATTTCGAATGGAGAAAGATAATATTCTACCAAAGTACACGCAAGCAGTATAATTAATTGAGAACATTAGCGGGTGGTAATCTTATATTATAACATGGATGAACCTTCAGTAAAATCGACCCATATAAAACACATAGGCCGATTTAGTTTGTAAAAGTTATATGCTATGTAAAAGTATATCTGTGTGATTCCGACCAAAAATCACCATCATATTTTGAAAGAAATCTTAACAGAAGAATGAGACTCAACTCAGCGCTATTATAGGAAATCAAAGCCTATACGCCCAGCTTTTGCTTCACAAAATAAAATCATAAATATTGATTTTTATCGACTAATAATGATGTAAAAATATTCCATATTTTACAAACATTTAGCCCTCACTGATTATTATTTTACACAATGTTTCAATAAAAGCTTTTTTCCGTGGTAAATACCAATATCTATTCACATTTCGAATATTGGCCGTTTTTAACTATCGTCAAATAGTCTTGCTCTTAATTTTATTTATGAAAATGATTCTTAACTTTGCCTTCGAAAATTTCGAAATCAGTTGATTAATGCTTTAAAATGGCATGCAATTATATTTTAATATTGCATATACTCTCAAAGCAAAACAAGAAGCAAAACAAGAATAATAGTAGAAACGAGTTAGCGTGACTTCTTATCAAACATTGTTTAAAAGTATTTCATCACCCCACCTTTTGTTTAAATGCGTCGTGCATAATAATGAGGTATCTTGAATTTTTCAGAATAAAAACTGATGAATTGATAGATAGAAAATACTACACAAAGCCAAAGATTTTCGAAAGCAATAAAGGCCTAGTAAGATTTTAGACATTAGTCTGTAAAAGTTTTAAATAGTTTTTTCAATCATAAATTTTAAGTATGTCACATTTCTACCATAAGATCAAATGTCTTTGGTTAATCTTCTTTTTGCTCACCTATTCATCCACCTTCGCGCAAGTCGCAATAAAAGGTAAGGTGAAAGATAAAACAGGTATGGGTATTCCAGGAGTAACCGTTATCGAAAAAGGAACAACCAATGGAACAATTACCGATTTTGAAGGAAACTTTAACTTCACCGCTAATAATTCCACAGGGACAATTATTCTTAGTGCAGTGGGTTTTGTTTCGAAAAAGTTAACCCTAGGCAAAAAAACCAACTTTGATGTCGTATTAAAAGAAGACGTCACGAAACTAACAGAGGTAGTCGTCACTGCCCTTGGTGTTGAAAGAGATGAAAAAGCTCTTGGATACTCCGTGCAAAAAGTAGATGCAAAAGCCATCTCCACTGTAAAAGCAACGAATCCTGTGAATGCGCTGGCTGGTAAAGTATCGGGCGTTTACATCACAGGAAGTGGAAACGGTCCAACTGCTTCTGCCAATATCAACATTAGAGGTGCTGCTTCTTTATTAGGCAACAACCAACCACTTTTTGTAGTAAATGGTATGCCAATTACCAATGATCTTTACAGCCTCGATGATGGTTTGAACGGTTCTACAACGATTGACTTTGGTAATGCATCACAAATTGTCAACTCTGATGATATCGCATCCATTAATATTTTAAAAGGTCCGGCTGCCTCGGCACTGTATGGGTCTAGAGCGGCTGATGGTGTTATTTTAATTGAGACTAAAACAGGAAAAGATGTCGACAAGGGTATAAGCGTAGAGCTAAATTCAAGTACGACCTTCGAGACTCTTTTAATGTTACCAGACTATCAAAACGAGTATGGCTTTGGTGGAGGCGGAAAGTATAGCTACGTAGATGGCTCTAACTATATCGGCCCTAATGAATCATATGAAGCTTATGGTGAAAACTGGGGTCCCAGAATGAACGGCCAGTTGATCAAACAATTTAATTCGAATGGCGAGCCTGCTCCTTTCACTCCAGCGGAAGATAATATAAGAAACTTCTTCGAAACAGGTGTCACTTCTATCAATAACATAGCCATAAACAACTCAACTGAAGATGGAGATACCAGATTCTCTTATACCAACTTGAGCAATAGCGGAATTGTGCCTAATACCAATTTGAGTCGAAATACTGTTCAAATGAGTATTGGTAGAAAATTCTTAGACGATAAGTTACGCGTAAGAGCTAATTCTATGTTTGTAGTTTCTGGCTCTGACAATATACCGAATGCTGGTTATGATGAATCTTCATCAGTGATGTATGGCTGGTTGTGGTACCCAAGACAAGTTGAGATTGATGATTTAAGAAATTACTGGGAACCCGGTCAAGAAGGTGTACAACAAAGATATGTGGAGAACTTATGGGTAAATAACCCTTGGTTGATTGCCAATGAAAACACCAACTCGTTTCAAAGTAGACGTTACATTGGTAATGTGAAAGTGGATTACGAAATCAGTAAGAATTTTGATGCACGTTTTCGCTACGGTGCGGATCTTTTAGATGAGGAAAGAGCTTTTAGAAGAGCACCATCTACCAGAGGTGTATTGCTCGGAAGCTATAGAGAAGATGAAATTACCTTTAGAGAAACCAATGCGGAATTTTTATTCGGCTATCACACCGATCTTGACGATTTATCTGATTTCGACCTAGACATCAAAATAGGTGGTAATATCATGCGACAAGAAGGAAATATCTTGGTAGCTAATAACCCAGAACTAGAAAACTTCGGAACTGATGAAAGTGTATATACCCTAACTAATGCCCGTTCTGGTGTGTTGGTAGAGTCACAAAAAACCCGTACCGGAATCAATAGTTTGTTTGGTACTGCCACTTTTTCTTATAAGAACAGCCTCTTTTTAGATGCCTCTTATAGAAACGATTGGAACAGTACGCTAGTGAATCCAATTGCTGGCTTGGAAGGATCTGAGTATAGTTTCGGTTATCCTTCAGTCGCAATGAGTGCCGTAATTTCAGAATTCCTTGAATTGCCAGAATACATGTCCTTTTTAAAGTTGAAAGGTTCTTATGCTGAGGTAGGAAATGGTGCGCCTTCCTACGCTTTTGGTAACACGTTTACACCACAGCCTGCTTTTGGATCTCAAGCGGTATTTACTACTGGTAGAACGATCGCTGATCCGAACCTGACCAATGAGCGAACCAGAGCTGTAGAAGCAGGTATAGATGCTCGTTTATTTAACGGCCGATTTAGAATGGATTTCACTTATTACAATATGCTGAGTTTTGATCAGGTGATTTTATTGCCTGTTGCGACGGTAAGTGGTTATGATTTTAGCTTAACCAACGGTGGTGAAATTAGCAATAAAGGTATTGAGCTAATGCTGAGTGGCAGAATAATAGATAAGAACGATTTTAGCTGGGATGCAACCTTAAACATTGGTAGAAACAGAGCCATCGTAGAAAGCTTGCCAGATGTAATCACGAGTGGAAGATATTCTATCATCGCTGACCTTTTCCCTGGAGATGAAGGTGGAGCAGATTTGGAATATGTAGCTGAAGAAGGCAAACTACTCGGTCAATTGTACGGTTTAGGTTTCCAAAGAGCACCTGATGGCCAAATCATTCATGAAAATGGTCTACCGCTAATGACAGAAGAAAAAGTTTCTGCTGGTTCATTTCAGCCAGACTTAAGATTAGGTATCAACAATTCATTTGCCTACAAAAACTTCGAATTAGGCATTTTATTCGATGGTCAAATTGGTGGAAAAATCTATTCAAGATCTCATGCTTTGTACAACACAAGCGGTACAATTACTAACAACGACGATCCTTACCTGAGTCTTTCTACACTCGACGGCAGAGAGGTGTATAACGTGACTTATGATGCTTCTGGAAATCCTATCTATACACTTGAGCAAGCAGGTGGTGTAATTGGACCAGGTGTAATGTATGATGATAATGGAAATTTGGTGCCTAATGATGTAGTAGTGCCTGCCGGTGGTGCTGGATATACAGGTTATTTTTATAACTACTACGGTAATGGTTTCAATAGAGACAACATAGAAGCAGCCACTTTTGACGCTACTTACTTTAAGTTAAGAGAAGTGAGCTTAAGTTATGACCTACCTACAGAATTGGTAAGTAAAATAGGTTTGGGTAGTGCTCGGGTATCTTTCATAGGAAGAAATTTATTGCTCTTCTCTGAAGTACCGACCATCGACCCAGAGACTTATTCCATCCGTAACGGAACTTTTGTAAATGGTTTTGAGAGTACTCAGTTGCCATCGACAAGAAGCTGGGGTTTCTCTGTAAACCTAGGCTTCTAAGGTCATTTTAAAAACCAATTCAATTACAAAAAACGAATTACGAAATGAGATCAAATAAATATATAATAATACTATTCATGCTCTTTATCGCATCTTCATGTGATGAGTTTGAAGAAATGAATACCAATCCGAACGAACCAACATTCGTTTCGCCAGATGTACTGTTGCCTTCCGCGATTCGCCAAAGCATGAATACGATGGTCACGGAATCCTTTTTACTTGGAAACAATGCTGCACAGCTTACTTCCAAAACGCTACGTACTGAAGTAGATGCTTACAATTGGAATGCCTTCCCTACCGTATGGGAAGGAATGTACGAAAGCTTAACAGACGTGATGCTCGTGCAAACTATTGCTATAGATCGAGGTAATGAAAGCCTCGAAGGTGTTGCGGTGGTGATGAAAAGCTGGATCATGTCCACGCTGACCAATGCCTATGGTGACATTCCTTACTTCGATGCAATTAGTGGAGACCAGAACAATTTCACGCCTGTCTATGATTCGCAGGAAGAGATTTATCTCGATCTATTGAGCGAGCTTGAAAGAGCTGAAGGATTATTAGCTACGGGTAATGGATCTATTGGCGGAGATATTCTTTTCGACGGTGATGCCGCGAAGTGGAGAAAGTTGGCCAACTCTCTTCGATTGAGATTGCTGATGTATGCAAGCGGTCAGCTTACCGATGCGCCTTCTCAGTTTTCACAAATTGTCGCTGCGGGTAATTTCATGACTTCCAATGAGGATAACGCTATTCTGGATTACCTAAGTAGTTTTCCAAATCAGTTTCCATTAATCCCCCTTAAAACGGGTGACTTTGATGCGGTAGCACTCAGCGAAACATCTTTCAATGTACTTTCAGGATATGACGATCCGCGTTTGGCGAGATTCGCCAGACCAGATAATGACGATTATACCGCGCCTACTTTCTCAGGTGCAGCCAATGGATCACAATCTGGAAATTGTAGTAAAGCAGGTTCAAGACTAGGCGCTAAATACTACAACTATCCTAACCAAACAACGGCTAATACGCTGGGTGTTTCGACTGCAAACGGTATTTTGATGAGTTACGCTGAGGTAGAATTTTTGCTCGCCGAAGCAGCAGCCAAGGGCTGGATCACCAACGATGTAGAAACACACTACCAAAATGGTATTGAAGCATCAATGGACTATTATGAAGTAGATTATAGCAGCTTTGGTTGGGCAGGTTTCAACGATTTCTATACGAATTCAGGAACAGCCTACAGCGTAGTGACTGATATTTGGGAGCAAAAATGGCTTTCTCTATATTTCACTGGACTAGACCCATACTTTGAAGTAAGAAGATGGTATGTTGAGAGTGGCATGGATTGGACGGGAATTCCGTTTCTTTCACCTCCATGTGAAAATTTGAACAATGACATTTTACCAATGAAGTTTTTGTATCCTGGTGAAGAACAAAGTTTGAATGCCGAAAACTATCAAGCAGCGATAGACAGGCTTGGAGGTTCCAATAACTTCAACACAAGCATTTGGCTAGTAGAGTAAAATAACACTATCAAAACCCTGAAAGCTATTGGCTTTCAGGGTTATTTTTTTCAATATACCCCCATAGGATTTGAGACGACAGAAGAACAAATATTTTGACATTAATCCTCCGGTATTTTATGTCTCGGCAGGACTCATTATTTTATTCATAGCGATTACCCTGATCGTGGGTAAACCTATGGAGACTGTATTTATAAAATTACAAAAGCAAATAACCACCAATGCTGGGTGGTTTTTTATCATTACCGTCAATATTTTACTCGCTTCTGTCCTCTATTTTGCCTTTAGCAAATTTGGTAAGCTGAGATTGGGTGGCCAAGACGCAGAAACTGAGTTTAGCCTGTTCGCCTGGTTTGCCATGTTGTTTTCCGCTGGTATGGGTATAGGCTTACTGTTTTTTAGTGTTGCCGAGCCTATTTCTTATTATGTGAGTCCGCCGGTAGATGTTGCCAATGACTCGGAACTCGCCCATAATGCCTTAGTTTACACTTATTTCCATTGGGGCTTGCATGCTTGGGGTATTTACGCTTTAATAGGTCTTGCATTGGCCTTTTTCACTTTTACAAAAAAGTTACCACTTTCTATCCGATCCGTCTTCCACCCGCTTTTGGGTGATAGAATATATGGCCCTTTTGGCGATGTTATTGATATTCTCAGCGTGGTTCCTACCCTATTTGGACTAGCTACTTCCTTGGGTTTTGGTGTTCAGCAAATTGCATCGGGACTTCATTTTTTATTCGACATTCCAAATACCGTGGGTGTTCAGGTTTTAGTCATTGCGCTCATTACGCTTGCCGCCACTGCTTCTGTAGTGTTAGGTTTGGATAAAGGTGTAAGAGTATTGAGCGAGCTAAATATCAAAATTGGAATGGTTTTTCTTGCGCTGATGATTATTCTAGGTCCTACCTTATTTCTGTTCAATGGCTTTATTCAAACTACTGGTGGATATATTCAAGAAATCATTTCCATTGGTACTTGGACGGATGCTTTTGGTACGGGAGACTTTCAGAGTAGCTGGACGCTGGTATATTGGGCTTGGTGGATCTCTTGGTCGCCTTTCGTAGGTATGTTTATCGCGAGGGTATCCAAAGGAAGAACGGTACGCGAGTTTGTCTTAGGCGTATTGCTTGTGCCAACTGTGCTCACTTTTTTATGGATGTCCGTGTTTGGTGGCTCGGCTTTATTTCTAGAATTAAATAATATCGGTGACGTAGCTGGCGCTGTAAAAAATGATATTTCCACTGCCCTATTTGTGATGCTGGAGCAGTATCCGTTTTCATTTATCACCAGCATTGTTGGTATCATCTTGGTGACCAGCTTTTTTGTAACATCTTCCGATTCGGGTTCTTTGGTCATCGATAGTATCACGAGCGGTGGTCAACTGGATGCTCCCGTAGGTCAGCGAATATTTTGGGCGATATCTGAAGGTGGCGTAGCGGCTACATTACTCGTGGGCGGTGGCTTGGCTGCCTTGCAAACAGCCGCATTGTCTACAGGCTTGCCTTTTGCCGTCATTCTTTTGTTTATGTGTTACAGTCTTTATTTAGGGCTTAAAAAAGAACACGAGCGGCTTCAGCGTGAAGAAAAGAAAAAAGATCGAGATTCGTACGAAGAGGTTATCAAACAACTAATACAATGAGTATAGAAAAAAAAGACACCCTATTTAACAACAAGATCGTACTCTTAGCGCTAGATATGACCTATATGGATACCTTGTTGATAAGGTATTTGGACTTTTTGAAAGAAAAAATAGGCATTGAGCAGATCTACTTTTACCACAATATTTGGTTCAATAATGAAGAAAATGGTGCCGCCATTCTTAGCAAGCTCGCAAGACCACTTGAAGATATCTTAGCAGATAAAATAGAGAAACTTGCCGAAGGACATTTTGACAAAGATGATTATGAAATTATTGTAACAAAATCGAAGGATTCCGCACAAGAAATCAAGCGTATCCAAGAGATCAAAAAAATAGATCTCTCCATATTCGGCAAAAAAGTTTCTGTCAATGACTCAGGTTATATCATAGAAAGAATATTGCACAATAAGTCAGCGTCCGATTTGCTCATTGTCCCTGAAACAGCCTTTTATAGATTAGAAAACGTACTTGTGCCCATAGATTTCTCTAGTAAATCTGCGAGGGCATTGCTTAAAACCATTTCACTTAAGGAAAGAATCAACGCCCATATCTCGTGTCTTCACGTATTTACGATAGCCAATATCTATTTTCCATACTTACCAATCAAAGATCTAAAAGAGCAAACGCAGGAAAAAGCCAAAGAGGAGTGGAAAAAATATAAGAGCAAGTATCTACAGGATGTTGAAGTGCCTGAAATCAGCTTTAGTTTTCATGCAGACATGTCTGTTTCTAGAGTCATCTACGAGCGCGCCTTGAAGGAGGATACTGATATTATCGCGCTTCCTGGCGATGCTAGCATTATCAATAGCAAGCTCATCAGCTTATTGAAAATGGATATGCATTTACCACTATTGATTCTCAATTAATCCGAGGAATTCCACCTTAGTTCCTGTCCTCATCGTCCCATTTACATCTCAGACCATGCATCAATGATTGATGGTCTGATGTTTATTTTATTTTAGTAAAATAGCAGCTAATGTATCTTTGTCCGTATATAAAAAGGGGAGATATCTACTCCTGTGGCAGTCTGTGGTTTTAACTAAGTGGAAATCCATTAGATTTAAACTGAAAATAGCGCGGATAATGGCCAGTGCTGGTTGTCATTATATTTTTGGCAACAATGTGAAAAAAACATATGAACATAATTATAATCATTTTTCTATTAATCGGATTTTATTCTTGCGGAGAAAAACAGAATTCTGAAAAGAAAATGGAAACCGCTGTAATTGAAAAAACTTTTTCTGAACTTAAAGACTTTGAATTACTTCAAGATTTTGAGAAAAATAAAGCGAAATTCGGAACACCAGACACTTTTGAACTCAACAATCATTCTGCTGATGGTGGAGAATTAAAAGTATTTCACGATAAAGATTTTAATTACATTGTATTTGACTTTTGGTTATACGGAGAAACTGGAAAACTGAATTACATATATTGGACAGACAAAAACAGAAATATGGAAGTCAAATTTGTAAAGCAACTGAAGTATGAATATGACAAACCATACTATGAAGAAGGTTTTAAAACGGATTCTATAATTCGATACTTATCTTACTCGGATTCTAAAACAAAACTTTTTGACATAAACAAAAAGGAAATCACAGAATCTGAACAGATTGGAATAAGTAAATCAGAATTGGAATCATTTTTCAGAGATGTGACAAAAGGAATTGAAATAGTAAAATAAAACACAGTTGCCAAGGTGTATAAAACATATCTAGTAAGTGCTAAATCCTAATGTTAGCGCTTATTTGCAAAGTTCGCCAAATTTAAAAATTTGGCTTTTAGAATAGAAAAATTAACAACAAAACATAAAAATTCGGCTCTGTGATAATCCGAAAAGTTATTGCCTTTTTACACACTACATTATACATAAAATACCTTTATATACCATAATCCACAAAACTGAAAATCTTCGAACGCCATATTAAATTCTCTCTCAACGCAACCGAATCGAGACTCATTCACTGGTTTGCGAACAACCTGCGACAACCCGACCCACTATCCACCGAGAACATTTATTTTATCGGTGAACTGGATCACAATGAATTTTGGATTCAACCCAAAATGAAATTCCCCCATAGCTCACCTGACCGGAGCTGGACTTTTAAGGAACTGAACTTGGTGGTAGGATCATACGAACTCCTAAACAACAAGTTAACCCTTGATATTACAATTCAACTGGAAAGTAAATATCGCAACATACTACTTCTAAGTATTCCAACTTCAATTGCGATTAGCTACTATTTAGGAATTGGGCACGAACTGACGCTATTATTGACAGGAATGATGGGGTTCGCTATCTGGCGGGTTAACGAAGATGCTAATTTCTTCCGTGAACTTTTAATCGGAGAACTTGAAAAGGAGGGTCTGTAATGGGTGCTCGTAATTAAATGCCAATTTAGCATTCTTCCAGTATCATGCGACTCGACCGTGAAGTCTGCGGCTGAGGAAATAGTAGTGCTTTCTACTGAGGGCGGCTCGCAGAAGTTTTCATCTTTTTGAAATCAGTGCCACTTTGAACCGTTGTGAGTACCGGCAGATTTCACTAGATTGTGCGCTTTACTCGCTGTGAGTCGAGCTGTGTAAGCATAGAACCGACATCTAGGCGCAAGGCTTTATTCCGCAACTCGAAAATTATGAGATATTCTTTAATCCTTTTGCTCGTTTTTCCTTCTTTAGCATTTGGACAACTTAAATATGAACAGGCATTAATCGAATCAGAAACAGGTGCTTATTTCATTTTCACTAATGATTCTAACTCCTTTGTGATCCATCTAGATACGGCATCAGTTGAAACTTTAGGCGATGGTAGCAAATTTCTTGTGCTTATTGACAACAAATGGACATTACAACTTTTCACAATCGGTTATCAAAACCCGAACAATAAAGACATAAGTGATCTTGATATCCAGAAATCATTTCTACTTCAGTACATGAGCTACGAAGTGAATTATTTTAAAGACGAGATGAAAATGAATATTAAAAATCAAAAAGCTGGGTGGGGTCCAGTTGGTAATAAACACTTTTTGTTATGGCATTTTGAAACTCCAGATTATCCTACTGTTCAAAAGCAGATTTACCTCTCAACCATTTGCTTTGACAACTTCCTAAACATTAATATTCCTTTAACAAAGGATCAAACCTTTGATGATGGGCTTAACTTTCTGGAAAGAGTTGCAGAAAGTATGATTTTGCATAACCATCCTACTGATATTGAAGAATTTTATAAAGAGGTCAATGGACTATAACAACAAAAGCCTAACAAAATCAATTCGTAATACGCATAAATACTTTCTACCAAGTGCACCTCGCAGAATATTTTGCTTTTTTGATCAGGGTCAACTAGTGGTTTTAATGAACAGATTCCAAAAGAAAACACAAAAAACACCGAAAACTGAAATTGAGAAAGCACTGAAAATTAAGAAAGAATATGAGCAAAGAAAATAACACCATGACGCTGAATCAATTCAAAGAAAAACACTTTGGAAAGGTCGGAACAACAAAGCGAGATGAACTCGAAGAAGGGTATGAAAATTTTAAAATTGGCGCATTAATTCATGACGCTAGACTCGAAAAGGGAATGACACAGGAAGAACTCGCCAAGAAGGTGGGAACAACAAAATCCTACATTTCAAAAATCGAAAATAATATTAAGGAAGTTCGACTATCTACTTTGAAAAAAATCGTTGAGATTGGACTCGGTGGTCAAATTGACTTATCAATAAAACTTTAAAAAGTTGTGTTCTCTACTCGTGTGGCAATTAATGGCTTCAATCAAATAAAAAACCCATTAGCTTTAAACTGAATATAAGACGAAGACTAACATCTGGTGTTTTTATTCGGTTATTATATGCAATATGAAGAAACAACTAATCCCTCTTAAAAACATTGGATGAATTAATCATTTTTAGCTTTAACCAAAAAAGTGCTGTCCTACTTATTTTCTTTTTTAATGCTCTCGTCTTTTCTTTTTTATTGTTAAAACAAGGCTTCAAAGAAAATCGTCGAGACAGTCATTGGTTAGGGTTGTTTGTGTTGTTATGCGGACTTTATATTTGCCCCTTTATGCTGGGATATGCTGGTTGGTATTCCGTAAAGAGTTATAGAGAATTTCTCTTTTTCGTACCATTTCAACAGTTATTCCTCATTGGTCCCATCATCTTCTTCTACACGCAAAGTCTTTTGAACAAGGATTTTAAACTTTCCAAAAAACATTACATACATTTTTTGCCAGCCATACTGTATATGGCATACAGCATCATTGTATTTATTACAGACACATGGGTATTGGAAGAGTTTTATTTTTATGCCGATGGCAGAGATAAGGATTTAGCATTTTGGTATCAAATGACTGGTTTAGTCTCCATGTTATTTTATCTTATCTTAAGCCTGAAGTTTTACAAAAATTACAGAAAAATAATCGTCCAAGAGGTTAGTTTTGCGGATGAAGTTTTATTGAAGTGGGTCAGCCATTTTATGATCGCTTTTAGTCTTTTACTTGTATTGCGAGTTTGCTTTTTTATTCTAAACCCTGAATGGGGAGAATTCGGTAGTAAATACTGGTATTACCTCTGTTTTTCTATTCTATTTTACTACATCGCTATTACTGGTTATTCCAATACCATAAGAGCCACAATTTCATTCAATGCTGGCTCGCTTCAAAAATTAAGGGCAGAAGAAGAAGTTAACATTTCGATGCTTAAAAGTGATGAGATTGAGGTTCCCGATATTGAAAATTGGAAAATGAAAATACAAACCCTACTCGAAGAAGAAAAAATCTATACCAATGCCAATCTAACCTTGTCAGACATTGCGTTGCATCTAAAGACCAATCGCAATTTCACTTCAAGCATTATTAATCAAGGCTTCAACATGAATTTTAATGATTTCATCAATTCAAAACGGGTTGATGCAGTGATAGAAAGAATAAAGAACGGCGAACACATAGACAAGACGCTTTTGGGAATTGCACTCGATTCTGGATTTAATTCCAAAACCACTTTCAATAGAGCTTTTAAAAAACATACCTCACTAACACCTAAGGAATTCATTTTAAAAAATAACTACTAAAAAGGTATCAAATGGTCTTTTGGGGCGATTTGCCTATTTCATTGTCATTTATTTGTGCCTCAATAAATTCACATCAGGCAAGACAAAATCAATGAAACATAGCTTCTTTTTCACCATCCTTCTTTTATCCTTACAAGCCAACTCACAAAATTTTGATCAAGAATGGATCAACAAACTTGATTTGGAATTTGAGCAATACGTTGAGGGTATTTCACCAGGAATGGCCATTGGAATTGTAAAAGATGGCGAAGTAGTTTATCAAAAGTATATTGGCTATTCAAATCTCGAAAACCAAACAGAGATAAATGAAAAAACCAGTTTCAACATCGCCTCTAATGCCAAACAGTTTACCGCTCTCTGTGTATTAAAACTTATTGAACAAGGAAAAATCAGCTTGGAAGATGATATTAGAAAATACTTGCCAGATTTATACAATAACATTGAGGACAAAATCACCATATCAAATCTATTAACACATACCAGTGGTATTCGGGATGTGTATGATTTATGGGCACTCAAAGGGCAAACTTGGTGGCAACTTTTCATTGACAATGGCGATGCAATTGAACTTCTGCAATCTCAAACCGACTTGAATTTTAAGCCCGGAACGAAGTATTTGTATAGTAATTCAAATTATATTTTACTCACACAAATAATTGAAAATATCTCCGGCCAAAAATTTAGCGAGTTCTCAAAGACATTATTTCTAGAACTAGAAATGCCAAACACGTCTTTTCTCACCAATTATATGGCAGTTATTCCAAATAAGGCAAGACCATACGGAAATTGGGGAGGTTGGAGAGAATATCCAGTCATCACTGAAGTGAATGGTGACGGTGCATTATTTACAACATTAAATGATCAATTAAATTGGGAAAAAAGAATACAACGTGTTGATGATACTGTCTTATCAAAAAAGCTTATTCACCAAAGTCAATCGCCAATAGAAAAAATAAGTGTCAAGAATTATGGCTATGGACTAATGTTTGGAACTTATAGAGGTTTGGATTATTCTTATCATGATGGCAGTACAGGGGCTTACAATGCAACTTTTTTAAGATTTCCCTCTCAAAACATTTCTTTACTTGTAATTTCTAATAATGGCAATGTCCCTACTAATTATTTAGCAAAAAAATTAGCAGATATCGCTTTAAACTTAGGAACTGATCATACTACTTATCCAGCTATTCCAGTAAAAATTGAAAGATTAAAAGACATTCAAAACATTGTTGGTAATTACCAAAACGAAGAAGGAACGATCATTAAAATTAAGGAAAAAGGTGGTTCAATTTTCAGAGAAATTTACCAGCGAGACCCAGTAAAGCTTATAAACGAAAAGGATGGTTTATTTCATTACGAAACTAACGAGGAACTTAAAATGAACTTTACCAACATTACTAAAGAACAACCCAACCTGACAATTTATCTTTCCTCTCAAAAACCAAATACATTTAAAAAATTACCTTCTTACGATATAGATCGTACTGAGAAAAGTAGTATAAATGGACGTTACGTCAATGATGAAACCGATACAGAAATCTTGATTCAGTTTTTGGACAACAACACTTTTTCAATCACTAAAAACGGAAGAGAACGAAAAGCCGAACTGGTTTTAAAAGACTATTTAATAATGAATTCTTACGAAATTAGTATCATCCGAGACGCAAAAGGAAATGCAGCTGGATTGAACATTAAAAATGGTCGAATTGAAAATGTAATATTCAATAGAACGTGAAAAAAGTCAACGCACAGGCGACCCTAAATTCTCACAGAACTGTGAGAAGAGGCCTAGTCATGAACTTCTCAATTCTCAGGGCTCTTATTACGTCGTAATATATCAGGTGTGTTCAATAAATTTACACCTCAATGATCAATGATAAAGCAGGTTAGGATATGACAAGGTGATTCGCCTCAACTAAGCAACGTCTTTTAACTTGGTCCCTTTGAAGTTTTTGTGCTTGTTCAATAAACTTATGGCAATCAATGGCTTCAACCAAATAAAAAAATCCATTAGATTTAAATTAAATATAAGGCGAAGAATAACGGCCGGTATTGTTATTCGATTGTTGAACGAAACCTTTAGCTACTATTCCTTAGATCAATGAGTGGAGGTAATTTGCTGAATCAATAAGTCCCCTCTTTCTAAAAATCTCTAATACTTGATATTCGTCTAAATCAGGATTTCTTCTATTTAATACAAGCTTTCTAAACGCCACAATTGCCTGTTCTGGATTCAGATCTATAGTATCAGTAATAAAATCATCAGCATTTTTAGCTGCTAAACCAAACCTTATTAAATAGTCACTAGGGAAATCTTTCAAATTATTCGTGACTATGATGTTCGCATTTGTTTTTATTGCCGCAGCGAGAACATGGTTGTCTTTTTCATCGGGTAGTTCCAACCCACTAATTAATGGTTCGTAATTTTTTACAAGAGCATCTGGAAATGCCAAGTTGGCTTTATTTGTCCTTTTCAAAACTTCCTCTTTCGGTAAGCCTTTTCTTTGCATCACATCTGCCCATTCATCAAATATATGTTTACTCCATTTCGGAGTATAAAGATCATATCGTGCAAACCAAAACAACAAATCTCGAACATCAATAGGATATATGACATTGGTATCAAGAACGCATGTAAACCGAACGCTATGAATCATAAAGTCCTAATTCTTCATCCGAACGCATAATTTCTTGAATCAATCGATCCTGATTAGCCTTCATTTTCTTTTTGTAGTCAATAACATCTTGGTACATCACCCTTCTATGCTTGCCTACTTTGGTGAAGTTAATTTCACCACTCTCCAATAATTTCACCACATGAGGACGTGAACAACCGATTAACTCTGCTGCTGCTTGTGTTGTCATTTCAGTGGCAATTGGGACAATAGAAATTGATTTTCCTTGACTAGTAACCTTAAGAATTTGAGCAAGGAGCTTCAATGCATTTAATGGTATACTAATCCTATCTTTCGTCTCTTCGATCTCAATTTCAGGATTTGAAGAACGAAGTTCACTTAAAGTCGCAGCTAAAGCGTCATATGATTTCAAAGCTGCCTCTTGCTCTTCCTTACTTGGTTTACTAATATCTTCAAAAGTTTCCATGACGATTTCGTTAGAATTCTCAAATTAATAAACGAAATAAACGAAACGCAGTTCCAATTCCAAGAACAAATGAAAAAAGATACTCATTGAATAGACAACCGTGAGCCATAAGCCCGCTTACAGACACTTTGGATCATCGGCTGATTTCACTATTTTGCTAATTAAATCCAAGTGAGAGCACACGTCTCGTCCAGACCTAACAAAAGATAACAAAAACATTCACATAATGTATCAATGGAATAAGATGGAATTATTAAGGTTTAATTTATCAACAGAGTCGACATGATCTGTATTTCTTGTAAAACAGACCATAACGCCAATTTTTGCCCTCACTGTGGAGAAAAGTCGGAAACTAAAAAAATTACTTTTAAATCGATTACCGAAGATGCGTTTACCACCGTTACGGATATGGATAAAGGGTTTCTTTATAATTGTAAACAATTGTTTGTTAACCCAAAATCAATGTCAGTACATTATATTCTTGGCAAAAGAAAAGGAATACTCAACCCCATTTCCTTTTTAATTATTTCTGTTACGATGTATTTGATTGTGGAAAGTATATTAAGAATTCCAACAGAGAATACAGGAGGTCAAAAATCGCCTGAGGCTGATATCATGAAAGTAGGTTTCGCAGCTGGGAGATATATACGTATCTACTTTAAATATTTTTGGATACTATCTATCATACCTTTAGCGGCATCCACTCAATTAATCTTTCGTAAATATAATTTCACGGAACATTTAGCCATTAATTCTTTCATACTGGGACAAGCTACGCTGATCGGGTTGGTTAGTTATATGATTTTCAAAATAGACATGCCAGTTAATCCTTTAGTCTATCTATTGATATTATGGTTATTCTATCGGATTTTCATGATTGAAAATGATAAAATAGAAACATTCCTGATGTCGTTTGGAGCGTTGATCATATTTATTATTCAGCTAATGATCATAACCACAGCAATTGGAGTCATTGCAGTGATGATAGCCTAAAATAGTTTTGCTAGCCATTGCTATGACTAAATGGGCTTTCATCGGTAAAGATATTTTCATGGGGATTGCAAATTCCGAATCACCTACCCAGCAGGAATTAATAACTTTAAAACAAGCACTTCAAGAAGCATTAAAAACGATAAAGAAGGATTCTTAAAGAGTACAATCATTAATTTGAAGAAATATTTAAACCATCAATCGGAATCCTTAGCTTATAAAAACCATCTTATCAATGCACAAGAATTCGATATTTCTACTGGTAATCCTCACTTTCCAACTCTCATGTTCAAAACCAGAGGAACCACCCTATGAGCTCCCAACTAATGCGAAATTTCTGTTAACCAGTGATTCAACCAAAACATGGAAATTGGCTCGTAGATTCAACAATAAAACCAGAATGAACATGGGAGATTGTTTTCTATCTCACAGAGAGACTTACAAGCGTGATATGACCATGCAGAATAACTCGGGTGAACATAGGGATTGCGGAGAAACACTTAGTGCCACATGGAAATTTGCAAAGGACAAAAAAGGAAACTACTACATTCAGATTAGCAGCAAACAATTGCCTGAACTGATGAATATTGATCAAGAGTACAAATTGTTCAAGATTTTGAGATTATCGGAAGAACAAATGACTGTGCAGTTTCAACACAAACAATTCTCTAACAAAACGACAACTATCACTGACATCTTTGTACCTGAAAATGTTTCAGTTGAAGATCGAGAATTTCACTGGTAAAACTCTGCTAGTAAAGGAGCGAGAATCATTTCTATGTACTTATGAGTAAGTCCCCCAATTGATAGATTTATCGATCTACCTTATAAAGCTCAGGACCGCCTTTGATGCCCGCCTTTTTTTCTTTAGTGGGTAACAATAGATCCATTTGGAGCATCTTCTTTCTAAAGTTTCGACGATCAAGTGGCTCCCCCAAAATGCTCTCGAACAGTTCCTGAAGTTCTTTCAATGTAAATTTCTCAGGGAGGAGTTCTCCGAAAATTAAATGTTGCTGAAGGTTTTCTTTCAGCTTATGCCAAGCATCCTGCACAAGTACCGCATGGTCAAACCCCAGTTCGGGCAGGTCATTCAGTGAGCACCACATAATATCAGAGACATAGTTTTTGGCGATAACAGGATGATTTTCTGGCTTGATGAGCGCATAATAACAAACGGTCACCACCCGCTTAACCGGATGACGATCTACTGCACTGTAAACCTTTACCTGTTCTTGATGGATGTTTTGAATGCCTGTAAGGTTAAATAGCACATTGTTTACTGAGTGCTCTAAGGTCTGCCCCTGCCCCATGGTTCCCCCGGGAAGTAACCAGTAATTTTTAAATGGTTCAATTGATCTCTTCACCAGCAGAAGCTTGACTTCCCCATCTTGAAAACCAAATACTGCACAATCAACAGTGATGGTAGACTCATAAGCATTAGAAGAGACAGTAGAGTTGATGTATTCCAAAAGTCCAAATTATTTTAAGTTGTCGAAGATATTAAAAAATGGAATAGCATGATAAGTATTCTTACATGGCATCCGCGGTGGGCATGAAAGAACTAATAAAGAATCATAAACCGCTTTTATTACTTGCAAAACGTTTGAATCCTGAGATTTTTCTTTTCGCTTAAAGCGCAGATTGTCTGCATCAAAACCAATCTCCTACCCTTTTGACTTAAGCAGCATCATCAAATTATCGCGCCTTTATTCATTATTTATAGATATTCTTTACGAAAACAACCGATTAATCTATCTTGTTGCGGAGTTTGAGCATATGATGAATTAGGAGCTAGAATGAAGATAAATTTCATAGACGCGAAAGAAAAAAGTCCCGAGCAAATCAGAGAAGAAGTGGACAATAATTCACTTTACGCCTGTGCCGTTTATAACATTGGGCTACAAAAGCTCAAAAGCTTAGCCAACCAGCTTGGTGAAAATGCTCAGCGCAAGATTCATTCCCAATTCTCAACCACCACACCCAAGCCAGAAGATATTTTCCTGATTGATGAAAACCACGAAATCGCATTCAATGGCTCCCAAATTGATCAAAAGGGCAAACCAAAAAAGGAAACCTCTTATGACTTTAGGTCAATCATAGAATCCAGCCTCAATGAAGTCTACGTTTTTAATAACACAGACTACACCTTTGAATTTGTCAATCAAGGCGCACTAAAAAACCTTGGCTACACCATGGGTGAAATGAGTCAATTGAGAGCTGTTGACATCAAGCCAAACATTTCATTAAAGGAATTTGAGGTACTTCTTGAGCCATTGATTAGCGGCAAAAAGAAAAATATCATATTCGAAACGGTTCATCAAAGGGCGGATAAAAGTCTTTACGATGTAGAGGTACATCTACAAATGATGGAGCAAGAAGGGTTGACGTTTTTTGTTGCCGTCATCATAGACATTACCGACTGGAAAGAGGTAAACAAGCATCTATCTGATAAACAAGAGAAAATGAGTCTTTTGGCTCAGAACTACCCCGACGGGTCTGTAAGCTTGATAGATAAAGAGCTCAATATTTTGTTTACCGATGGCGAAGGTTATCGAAAGCATGGTGTAAATCCAGAACCACTTGTGGGCCTTCCCGCAAAACAGATACTCACTGCTCCTATCTACCAGGAGTTAGAAAAAGCTGTCCAAAACTTGCCCACTTTCAATAAGTCCGTTTATGAGGTGTCGTTTGAAGGCAGAGCTTATCAAAATACCTTAAAAGCCATCTTTGATGATGATGGGCAGTTCAAATATTTTGTGTTAAGGGTTTATGACATCACAGAACTGAGAGAAAAAACCAAAGAAATCGAAATTGAAAAAAACAAATACGTTTCTATTCTCAACGCCCTAAATAAAAGTGCTTTAGTCTCTATCTCTGATTCGGAAGGAATAATTCTCCAAGCCAACGAAGAATTTTGTAAAATATCAAAATATGAAGAAAGTGAATTGATTGGTCAAAATCATAATATTGTTAACTCGGGATATCATCCAAAGGCATTCTGGACAGATATGTGGGAAAAGGTACTCTCAGGAAAAGTCTGGCGAGCGGAAGTTAAAGACAAAGCCAAAGATGGCTCCTTCTACTGGGCAGATACGGTTGTCATCCCAATAATGGATATTGAAGGAAAAATTACCAGCCTTCTATCCACTAGATATCTCATCACTGATAAAAAAGAATTGGCACTGGCCAAAGACGCCCTTACCGAAAGATTAAGTCTGGCCACCAAAGCGGCGAAAATGGGTGTTTGGAGCTTTGACGTTCAAAGTCAAAAAGTATTTTGGGATGACAAAACGAAAGAAATTTATAGGGTAAAAGAGTTTGACGGCCAGCTTGAGACTTTTATCAAACTGTTCCATGAAGATGACAGAGCGCAAGAACTAGAAAGTATTTTTGGATACATAGAAGATCCAAATATTCTTGAATATGATACAGACTGTAGGTTAAATACAAGCAATAACGAAGATGTTTATGTCAAAGGCAAAGCTATTATTGAACGAGAAAATGGCATAGCTAAAAAAATCACTGGTGTGGTCTATGACGTCACTGAAGAGAAAATAGCAGAACAACGGTTAAAAGAAAAAAATAACCAACTAGCGCTGTTAGAAAGTTTCATAGACCAAAGCACTGATGCTTTACAAGTAAGTAACGAAACAGGTAGGTTGGTTTACGTCAATAAGACGGCCGCCCTTAGACTAGCCATAGATAAGCAAGAAGCTTCTAACTATTATGTTGGAGAATTCGAGCCATTATTCAAACAAAAACAAGCGTGGCAAGACCATATACAAGATTTAAAAACGAAAGGCACCCTGACCATTGATAGTATCAATTTTAATACAGAGACAAAAAAGTCGTTCCCAGTAGAAGTCACTGTTTCTTATCAGGTAATTAACGGAAATGGCTATGTTATTGCCAACTCTAGAGATATCACAGAACGAAAACTGAGTGAACTCGCATTGCTAGAAAGTGAAAAGAAATTTAGATTTATTGCCGAAAACACCTCAGACGGGATTATGGTTTTTGAAAATGATCATATTACTTACTCGTCTGATGCCTATAACACGATATTAGGGTATAGTCAGGAAGAATGTGAAACACATAACCGAGAGTTTATATATAACTCGCTGCACCCAGAGGATCGTGAGTCAACATTCAAACTATTAGAGGAGAGCATCAAAAATCTAGCCTCTGGTATTACCTATCAATTTCGTGTAAAACATAAAAAAGGGCATTATATCTGGCGTGAAGATCGTTCGAACCTTTTCTATGATGAAAGAGGCAACCATATAAAATCAATTGTCTTAGCACGAGACATTACCCAAAGAAAACAAAATGAGATTGCCCTTCAAGAAAGTGAGGCCAAACATCGATTTTTGGTAGAAAATAGCCAAGAGCTTATTTGTATTCACGAGCCAACAGGGCTTTATAAGTTCATTTCCCCCTCTATCTTCAAATTAACAGGCTACACAACGGAAGAATTAATTGGAAAGGATCCCTACGACTTTTTTCATCCTGATGATGTCAGTCGAATATTAGAAAATCATCAATCTTCGCAATCTGGTGGAGCGTCTCGAGACATTCAATATAGATTTAGGAAAAAAGACAATACCTATATATGGCTAGTTACCTACACTAGCCTCATTAAAGATAATGATGGTAATCCTATATCTCTAATTACCGGTTCCAGAGATATCACTGAAATAAAGGAGGCTGAGCTGAAAACGAAGGAAAGCGAAGAGCGATTTAAGGCTATTGCCAATAATTTGCCTGGTGTAGTTTATCAATGCAGAAATGATGAAAATTTCAGCATGATTTATTTAAATAACCAAATCGAAACTTTAACTGGCGTTCTCAAAGAAACATTCATTTCGGGTGAACTTAGTATTATTGATCTTGTCCATGAAGAAGACAGAGAGCGAGTGATTGCGGCAGCTGCAGATGCACTAAAGAATCGTGCCCCTTTCAACCTGACCTATAAACTTTTTAATACAAATAAAGATGAATGGAATTGGGTTGAGGAATTTGGACAAGGCGTTTTTGAAGGATCAGAATTGCGCTATATCGAAGGCGTTGTGCTTAACATCAATCAGAATAAGCTCACAGCGTTAGCGCTTCAGGAAAGCGAGGAAATGCTTTCAAGTATTGCCGATAATATACCTGGAGCCATCTGGCGCTATAAGAGATACCCAAATGGAGAGGACAAAATTGACTACATCAGTAAAGGCATAGAAAATATCTGGGAGCTGTCAAGGGAGGAGGTTTCGAAAAACACTAATGCTTTATTCGAAATGATTCATCCTGATGATATTTCGGGGTTTATGGATTCTATAGAAGAGTCTAGCAAAAATTTAACTCCGTGGAAGTATGAGTATAGAATTATCATCTCTAATGGTAAAATGAAGTGGCTAAGCGCAGCGGGCCAGCCTAAGCAATTAGACAATGGAACCATAGTCTGGAACAGCTTGGCATTAGATGTTACGGATAGAAAAGAAGCTGAAATAGCACTAGAAAAAACACTGAAACAATTAAACCTTAGCATCCGCACTGGTAAGTTAGGTATATGGGAGTCTGGCATTGTAAGTCGTGACTTAATATGGAATGATCAAATGTTTGATGTTTTTGGTATTGACAAAAGCACATTCGATTACAAACTAGATACGTTTAATAAAATGTTGCATCCTGAAGATGCCGAGTATGCGAGCCAAGAAATGAGTAGAATTGCGTTAGGTGAGGTAGTACAAGATGTGCGTTTTAGGGTCATCCGACCGGATGGAAAGGTTAAACATATTTATGCTTCGGGCGCGCCTATCTTAAATGATAAAGGTGAAGTAGAGAAGCTGCTTGGTGTAAATATAGATGTTACACATATTGCAGAGTATCAAGCACAGTTAGAAGCTGCCCTAGACGACAAAGAAGCGTTATTCAAGGAACTTCATCATCGCATCAAAAACAACCTTCAAATGGTAACTAGCTTACTTCATATCAAGTCTACGATGACGAAGGATTTCTATTTGAAGAGCTTTGTCAATGAAACAACGGCCAAAATCTTGTCGATTTCTGCAATCCATGAGCAGCTATTGCAAATGCAAGGAGTCAAAGAATTGGATATCAAGGACTATCTGGAATCATTATGCAAAAACTTGGTTAGAACTTATTCTTATGGAAACCTACAATTTGAGTTAGAAACCCAAATAGCTTCCATTACTTTGGATATCGATAGAGTACTCAGTATTGGCTTGATTGTCAATGAAATAATATCTAACACCATGAAGTATGCGTATCCTGAAACAGGCTCAGGAAAAATATATGTTTTCTTGAGAAATGAAAACAATGAGTCAATACTTACGGTATCCGATGATGGTATAGGCATACCTACAGGAAAAACAACTAATATGAGCGGCTCATATGGCATGCAATTAATCAGTCTTTTCACCCAACAAATAGACGGAACATTGGAAATACAAAACACCCACGGCACCAAATTCATCATAAAATTCCCAACGAATGTCTAAAATTCTCCTTGTCGAAGACGGTTTAATTATTGGATTTCATATTCAAAAACTACTGACAGAGCACGGCCATGAAGTGGTTGCTCATTTGACCAAGGGCGAGGAAGTCTTTGACCATTTTAATCAATTAAAACCTGACCTTCTCGTTCTTGACATTATGCTCAAAGGGGAAATGACAGGTTTAGAAGCCGCACTACAAATAAGAGAAGTTTCTACCGTCCCCATTGTCTTTTTGAGTGCATTGACTGATTATAAAACAACCAATCAAGCAACCACTATTAGTCATAGCGTAAGAGTTAGTAAGCCTTTTGAAGAGGACGTATTTATGAAGGAATTGAGTAAATTGTTGGCTTAGCTGTAATCTCTTTTGGGCTTTGAAAAGTATTGATTCCTATGAACGATTACCATTAAATGGTGGTGGTTTAGGTGATTCAATAGACGGAATTATGTTTAACCAGCTCAGAATATAATCAATGACAAATTGGCTAGTTTGACCGAGGACTTTTCCAAAGATCTGCTTAAAGAGATGACTACTCAAACTGATTTCCATATCCACTCTGGGCTAAGAACTTCTTAGCATTTTTGATATTCAGTATATCATTGATTGCTTGGGTTTTATCCTCCATTTGATCGTAATAGGCTTGGCATATTTTATAACCCATCCAGTAACCAAGATCATTCGGTCGCCCTTCAGCACTGGTGTAGAGCCAGCCATCCTTTTTCATTTTGAACATCACTTTACGAAACTCCTCCCAAAGCTCCTCCTCGCGCGGATTGGCGAATGCGTGAACATGATCATTGATGTTTTTTCCAGAGATGATTTCGGCTATGAAATCTGCTGATCCCTCCATCAAACAATTGGTGAGGAGGTTGTAACCTCTGTAAGACTGCTGAAAATGAATGAGCTCATGCGCTACGATGTGTGGTACTTCTGATACCGGCTCTAAGACCTCTCGCAACCATCGGTTGAACCGTTTCATATCGGTGCTATCTGTTTTGCCATACATCTCTGCACCGATGATGAGTCCAGCATTTGAGCTAGTGCCACCCGAGTTGAAAGCCCCGATCACAAAATAGACATCAGGAATTTTTGCAGCAGGATAGATTTCCTTGAGATTGAGAAATATTTCCTCTATCTGCGGCTGATATTGCACTATCTGATCGGTACTGGTCTTTAATTCGGCCAAATAATCTTTATATCCTGCCACATATAGAGATAGATTTTTTGCACTTACAATACGGCCTTTTATAAAATTCTTTAAACCAGCGGATCCAATATCTAAGTACATACTGTCGAAAACAGAATAATCTGAAGTTTCTTTGAATGACTCATAGGCCGCCCAAAAATGATGGAGATCTTCTACGTGAATTTTATTACTGGACTGCTGTGCCTGTAGATTGATCAAACTAACGGCTATTAAAAGAGATGTGAGAATGGATTTATACATAATGAAAAATGGATGCTAAATTTCTGTAAATGGTTGCATGGAGAATTGACAAGTGATAATTGGCATTTACCCTTTCATTGGATAAGACAACTTTCGTCAGAGCTGATTTGGGTGAAAATACGGTTAACCTCACCGCTGTAGATGCCGCTAGAAATTAAGTAAGCGCTACAGCAAAAGTGACTGTCGAAGAGTCAAAAACACCACAAAAGATCACGTTTACGCTGCAAGATGCAGCTACTTATGGATATGCGCCCATCGCCTTGAGTGCTACGTCCTCTTCTGGATTGGCCGTCAGTTTCACAGTAGCGGGATCTGTAGAGCTATAGCAACCAAGTTAAAGTCAATGGAGCTGGTGACATCACAGTGACAGCTTTGCAAGAAGGTGATGCTACTTACAGCACTGCCACTGAGATGAAAACTTTTAGTATGGCCAAAGCAAGCATGAAAGCCACAGCTGATGACTTGACCATTACCTATGGTGGCAGTCAGGCCACCTCAGCAATCGACGCAGGTACTTATTCGATTACAGTTGCACCGGGTACGGATAACAACTATGACTTTACTTACGTAAATGGTACACTTACCATAGAAAAAGCAGATCAAGCAATTACCGCGTCACCCATTGAAGATAAGCTGTTGACAGATGTCCCATTTGATATCGTGGCAAGTAATGATTCAGGATTACCACTGACTTACTCCATCACCGGACCGGCTACTATCTCTGGCTCCACTATTACCCTTGATGGTACAGCGGGAGATGTTACCGTAACTGTGAGCCAAGCGGGAGACAACAACTACAATGCAGCGGCAGATGTCACAGTCAGCTTCACCGTTGACGAGCTGCTTAGCACTGCAAGCATCCTTTCGAAGCTGAAAGTATACCCTAATCCGGCTAGTCATTTTATCGAAATTAATACCAAAAAAGATGTGTCAGCCAAATTCTATACTTTGGATGGTACGCTTGCGTTGGATTATGACAAAGCCAATGGTAAAGTGGATATCTCAACATTGAAAGAAGGCGTTTACATGCTCGAATTGATCATCGACAATGAGCGCACATTCCAAAAGTTTATCAAGACAAACTAAGGCTGATTCACTGTGGCGGTGGTTCTCTCTGCCCCGGCTTCCTAGAAGTCGGGGTTTTTTTATGCCCTGATTATTAAACTAAAGGCGCAAACAGACCTTTGAAATTCACATAATGCCAAGGCGTTGGTCTTTGCTTTTGGGCCCCTACCTATCGGCTATCCACCTCACAGCTGAGTGAGTTCACCAAAAAGGTAAGTCAGTTCGCCTAAAAGGTGAACCAATTCGGCAAAAAGGTAAATAAGTTGACCAAAAAGGCGAACCATTTCGGCTCAGTGGCGAACTAGTTCGGTAAAAAGGTGAGTCAGTTCACCAAAAAGGTAAACCAGTTCGGCAAAAAGGTAAATGAGTTGACCAAAAAGGCAAACCATTTCGGCTCGGAGGCGAACTAGTTCGGTAAAAAGGTGAACCAGTTCACCTATGAAGTAGGGAGGGGTACTACCGAAGTGGGTACCCCCACTTCCGATGGGGGGTACAGGCGTTTAAAGGCACTTTTTTGGGATTTTGTTCAGGGCCGTCATTTCGAACCCGACCGCAGGAAGGGTGAGAAATCTCCTGCTAGTTCGAGGAGACTTCTCACTCCATTGCATTCCGTTTCGAAGTGACGGTAACCAAACATACCCGTCATTTCGACCGCAGGGAGAAATCTCCTTCCATTTGAGGGGACTTCTCATTCCGCTTTACTACATTTCGAAGTGACGGTAAGGCAAGAGGGAGACGTCTCACACTTTCGAAAGACCTCCTAAGTCTACGCGACCCGGTCTTAGGATTAATTTTTCTTAATGAATCGTTTTACCACATTCTCACCAGCTAGAGTCATGGTAAGGAAATATTGACAAGAGGTCAAATGACTCTACTCCATGCCATATCTAACTTGGTTTGTTTAGTGAAGTTTCCAAGGTCACCAATAGGAATTCACATTTTTCGGAACTGTTGGCCCTCATGAGTGTTGAATTATTAAACGAATGTATAATTCAAACAAATAATTAATTATGTCAAGTCCAGAACACAAAGAGAAAATATGGAATCTAATAAAAGATATAAAAGTAGGAATGCTCGTTACTCAGGAAGATAATGAAACCAGCCGGCTAAGGGCTCGCCCTATGTCATTAGTGCAAGATGCCTATGACGGCACGCTGTATTTCTACACTCCGAAAAGTGACGCCAAAGCCCATGAAGTTGAAAATGATCGCGACGTATGTATCACTTTTTCCGAGCCAAAGGATCAAATTTATGTATCGCTAACGGGTAAGGCCAAATTGACGAATGATAAAAGTTTGATCAAAAAATACTGGAATCCATGGGTAAGTGCTTGGTTTGAGAAAGGGGAAGATGACTCTGAAGTGGCCATGCTGGAAATAAAAATCAATAAAGGGGAACATTGGAATACCGACGAAAACAAATTTATTCAGCTATTCGAAATAGCGAAGGCCAATGTCAAAGATGATCAAGTTCCTGAGATGGGTGAAAATGAAAAATTTGGTAACTAAGTAAAAATAGCTCGTGATGTCTTCGACGCTAAGACGTCAATTCCGCAGTATTCATATTTGCTGAAAAAATCTATACTGCAATTGACAAGAACACTGCGTTACGGAGAATCCAAGCATTTGACCGATAGAGATTAAGGTTTGCCCTTTCCTATCGCTACCTATCTTATACATTTAGATAGTTTAAGAGTAAGCCGCTTTTCTTAAATGATGAGTGGCTTTTTTGATTTTCAATGAATTGCCCCTTTGATAAGAATTATAACATTTTGCCATCATATTATATCTTAAAACGAGTCTTCAATATCTTGTTTTATAATCAAATGTAGCCTCTGAATGCTGGCTTATATTGTCGGTTCAAAAGGCTTTAATAAACTCTGAAATAATCATATCAGTTTGAAAAAGCGGATATTGAAGTATGCACTTCCATCAAACTTATATTTTAGCACTATTATCTTACTTGATGCCGCCACTTGCCTCTATGGTGTGAAATAAATCCACAGCATCCATAAATAGTATGGGTAAAATACTCCCCGTTTATTAATTCACTTCTTCAAATATCAGCGCTAGAGAAAGCGGCATGTTTTTAGGTCTATAAATTCTTATCAATAGAGCAAGACTTCTATCGCCTCTTAAGGAACTGGCTCTAACCTAAATCACAATAAGAATACAAATTATTAAACAATGACTGAGAAGAGCCGAATACTTGTGGGTATAGATCTATCTGAAACGGATGAATATCTCCTTAAATTTTTAAGGATTCTTAGTCCACATGTAGACTTTGAAAAAATTTATCTTTTCCATATTCACTCGCTGAAACATATACCCGACAAGATCAAGAATAAATACCTGTCTGATAATGTCCCAGAAGATGAAAGCATAAGAGCATCTCTTAAAATCCTCAAGGAAAAGTATTTTGACGAGGCTGATCAGAAAAAAGTAGAAGTGGAAGTTCGAGACGGAAATCCGGAAAAAGATATGCTTCGCTGGACACGTAGCAACAATATCGACCTTCTGATATTAGGAAAAAAACCAGATTCTTCAGGTTCTGGAAAATTAGCAAAGAAAATGGTGAATTTGGCTGATGCCTCCGTCCTCCTTATTCCTAAGGTCAAATTAAAAAAAACAGAGACTATCTATGTTGCCTTAGATCACTCAGAAGTATCAATAATGGCGATAAAAATAGCCATAGATTTAGCTAAGAAAATCGGAGCGAAGATCATTTGTCACCATGTTTATAGAGTTCCTTCTGGATATCATACGTCTGGAAAAAGCTATGAGGAATTTGCAGAAATAATGAGGAAAAATGCTGAGGAACAAACTCAGGAAATGCTCAAAGATATGGCCGTAGGAGATGCAAAATTAAACTTTGAATATTCACTTGACAAAGATGACGATCCCGCAAAAGTCATTGCTAGCTTCTCAAAAGATCTTCAACCAGACATTGTTTTTATTGGCTCTAAGGGTCGCACTGCGGCGGCATCACTGCTGCTTGGAAGCGTGGCAGAAAAATGTCTCGATTACATTACTCAAACCCCTGTATATGTGGTGAAAAAGGAGGGCGATAATTTAGATTTTATAGACATGATCTTAAAACTATAAGACCTATGGCTCCATGCTAAAAGCTCTTTTATCAATTTTCTTGATCTCATTTCTTGCACCAATGATCTCTAGGTATAGTGCCAGAAGACACTATATACTCGCGGGATTGACGATTTTCATATTTGGCTATTTTTGCACTTTTATCCAGTCTGTTTCCTCTGGTAGAGTGTTTAAAGATACCTACGAATGGGTTGACCAATTATCTCTGAATCTCAGCTTCTATCTTGATGGTCTCAGCCTATTCTTCATACTCCTCATACTTTTCTTTGGCATTCTGATCATCTTATATTCGGGAAATTACCTCAAGAATGAGCAGCATATTGGCAGGTTTTATGGCTACCTGATCTTCTTTATGGGTGCTATGGTTGGGTTGGTATTGTCCTCAAATCTCATCAGCTTATTTCTGTTCTGGGAACTTACCAGCCTTAGCTCCTATCTGCTCATTGGGTATCATAATAAGGACAAAAAATCAAGATATGCCGCAAGACAAGCGCTTTTGGTAACAGGCGCTGGTGGATTGGCCTTACTAGCTGGTTTTATTTTGATGGCTATAGCCGGTGGAAGTTATGACATCTTAGCCCTGATAGCTGATAAAGACCTATTATTAAATCACGACTACTTGCAGGCCTTGATCATTTTGATCCTGCTTGGCGTATTCACAAAATCCGCGCAATTTCCTTTCCATTTCTGGCTTCCCAATGCCATGGCAGCTCCAACCCCAGTCAGTGCTTATTTGCATTCAGCTACTATGGTAAAGGCAGGTATTTACTTGGTCTTTAGATTAAGCCCAATATTTACTGAAGTTCTTCTTTGGAAAAATTTATTGGTGATTGTCGGTGCGACTACAATGGTCATCGGCGCTGTACAGGCATTAAGAGCTGATGACTTAAAAAAAATATTAGCCTATACCACGATCAGCGCACTTGGTATATTCATCATGCTTTTGGGCGTGGGTACGGAGATGGCTATGAAAGGTGCCATTATTTATTTACTAGCTCATGCCTTATATAAAGGAGGACTCTTTTTGGGTGCTGGTGTGCTTGATCACGACTGTGGAACCAGAAAGCTAAGTAAACTGGCAAATATCAAAAAACATATGCCGATGACAGCCACTGCCTTCATTTTGACCAGTGCATCTATGGCTGGGGTTTTTCCTTTTTTAGGATTTCTCGGTAAGGAAATTTTATACGATGCTTTATATCACCATGCTCCATATGGCTATTTGACAATTGGACTACTCGTCCTTTCCAGCGTTTTTTTCGTGGCTATAAGCCTTAGAATTGTCATTTCTTCCTTTTTTAGTACATCAAATGAAACTTCAGAAAAAGAGATAATCAATGAAGGATCTCTCCTCATGACAGTTCCACCTTTGATTCTGGGGGCACTTAGCCTGATCTTTGGAATCTTTGCTTCCGAGCTGCTCAAGCCGCTCGCTGGAAAAACCATAGAAAGCGTGCTAAACCAGCCATTGGTGCTTGATCTATCGTTGTGGCATGGATTCAATGTCATTCTACTTCTCAGCGCGCTCACAATAGCTCTTGGAGTTATTCTTTACCGAGTCACAGTGAAGTTTCCTAGAGTCTCAAAAAAGATCAACATATCGATAGAAAAACTACCCGAACGCTTTTATGACAAATGTCTCTCTGCTCTTAGATATGTTTCAAGAGTACAGACCAAAGAAATTCAGAATGGATACCTGAGAAATTATATTTCAGTGTATATCGTCATGTTTATTCTGCTGACAAGTTATTACATGACCACATCAGGTTTGTTCCAGATTGACTTTATCCGGCAAGGCTTTGAAGGCATGCTAAATCCAGAATTAGTGATCTTGATTTTTATAAGTGTCACGATGATGTTCATCTTTTTTGTAAAATCAAGACTAATGGTTGTAGCGGCTATTGGGATCATTGGTTATGCCATTGCTTTGAGTTATACTTTTTTTAGCGCTCCTGATGTGGCCATTACCCAGTTTTTAGCAGAAACCTTGAGCTTGATTCTTCTCATTTTAATCACGCCAAAGCTGCCAGGTATTTTCAAAAACGTATTCGAGGTAAAGCGGCGCTATTTGCTTTTATCTATAGCCTTTGGTTTGCTCATGTGCGCTATTACACTTGTTGGAATGAATATAGATCGGGTGTCTACTCTTAAATCGTATTTTCTAGAACAAAGCCTACCAAAAGGTAAAGGATCTAATGTGGTAAATGTGATTCTGGTAGACTTCAGGGCGTTGGATACCCTTGGAGAAATTTCTGTGCTCACCATTACCATGATAGGTATAATATCATTGATAGGATACAAAAAGAAAAAATGATGAAAACCGTGATTTTAGAAACCTTGCTTAAGCTATTAATTCCCATTTTTATAGTTTTTGCCTTGTATATGTTTGTTAGAGGGCACGATAATCCCGGAGGTGGCTTTATCGCAGGATTAATCGTTGTAATTCCTGTGATGATCCACTCAATAGCCTATTCCTCAGAGGAAACCATCAAAAAATATCATATCAAACCTATTTTAATGACCGTTTGCGGTTTATTTCTAGCAGCGCTGAGTGGTACGGTGGGCATGATCGATGGAGCGCCTTTTATGACATCAATATGGTCGGAATACACAATTCCATTATTAGGCAAAGTGGGTACTCCTATATTATTTGATTTAGGCGTCATGCTCATTGTTTCTGGTATGGTACTGAAAGTCACATTTCTATTTTCTGAAAAATACAAGCTATGAATATCATCATTGCGCTTATTATAGGAATACTCTTTGCCTCTAGCATCTATCTAATGCTTCACCAGAGCTTTTTCAGGCTGATACTTGGAATAATCATTTTTGGTTATGCAACGATATTTTTTCTGTTTGTCATTGGTGGCGTCACAGAAAACAGTCCTGCACTACTTGGTGGAAAGTTGCCAAGTAGTATCAGCGAGCTAGCCGACCCACTTCCACAGGCGCTCACGCTTACTGCTATTGTGATCAGTATCGGTGTGCAACTTTTTTTAATCGTTCTACTCAAACGGGTTTACAGTGCTACGGGTACCGATGACCTTGATGAGCTTAATGTAACTGATGATTTGGATAAAAAACTTAAATAAAAAGATTTGCTAATTTATTTACCACTTCTTATTCTACTCTATGCAGCCATAGCATGCCTGCTATTTTGGAACAAGCCCAAAATACAGGAATACTTGGCGGTATCGGCCACTATCGGTTTACTCGGTGTGGCTAGCTTGCTGCTAAAAAATGTATATCAGGATGGAATTATATCATCTCAATTAGGAGGATGGTCTGCGCCGTATGGGATCACGCTGGTAGCAGACACATTCAGTGCTTTAATGATCCTCATCTCGTCAGTCACGGCTTTAGTTTGCATTATTTATGCCCATGACAACATTGACAAGCTGAGGAAATCTAAAGGCTTCTACATCATTTTTCTGTTTATGCTATTCGGTATCAATGGCGCCTTTCTGGCAGGTGATATTTTTAATCTATACGTATGGTTTGAGGTCATGCTGGTAGCTTCTTTCGTATTGCTTTCACTGGGCAGTACCAAAGCACAGCTTGAAGGTGCTGTGAAATATGTCGTCCTCAATTTCATAGCCTCGGGCTTTTTCCTGACTGGTATAGGTTTGCTTTACAGAGTTACAGGCACACTGAATATGGCCTCACTGTCTATGGTGATTCAAGAGGTGAAAAGTCCTGAATTAGTCACTTTATGTGCGCTATTTTTCCTTTTGAGTTTCGGTATAAAAGCGGCGGTCTTCCCTCTTTTCTTTTGGTTGCCTGCCTCTTATCACACGCCACCAATGGCCATTACCGGACTCATGGCGGGCTTACTAACCAAGGTGGGTGTCTACGCTATAATAAGGTTTTTTACGCTCCTTTTTGTTAACAATACAGATTTTACTCATACCCTTTTGTTGATCATATCCGGACTCACCATGGTCACAGGCGTACTTGGCGCAATAGCCCAAAAAGATACTAGAAAACTATTGTCGTTTCACATTATCAGTCAAATAGGTTACATGATTATGGGTCTAGCCATTTTCACACCCTTAGCCATTGCTGGCGCCATTTTCTATATCATCCATAATATCATTGTGAAGACCAACCTTTTCCTTATTAGTGGTATCACAGGGAAAATAAATGGAAGCTTTCTACTCAAAAAATCTGGAGGTATCTATGACCACTACCCATACTTGGCTCTTCTGTTTGTTATTTCTGCTTTCTCCTTGGCGGGTATCCCTCCGCTCTCTGGTTTTTGGGGAAAGTTTACCCTTGCAAAGGCTGGATTAGAAAATGGAGATATGATGATTGTTGCTGTTAGCCTGATAGTTGGTCTATTAACTCTTTTCTCTATGACAAAAATTTGGTCTAAGGTTTTCTGGCCGGCAATGCCAGAAAGTCAAGTAAACGAGCAACGACCTCCTGTTAAGTTTTCGATGATTTTGCCAGTGGTTTTACTTGCAGCTATCACGCTGTACATCGGGTTGTTCCCTTCACTGCTATTAGATATCGCAATGCAAGCATCACAGCAACTCTTAAATCCAGAGGAATATATAAGTGTTGTTTTAAATAAAAACTGATATGGTATACTTGATAAACATTCTTTTGGCTGTAGTTATATCCTTTTTCATAGTAGAGGCCATTCCTAAACAAGTGCAGTCTGCGCTAATGATAATTGGTATTTTTCTTGGCAATTATTCGCTTTTATGGGTTTTTTCATTTTTCTATAGCAAGTCACATTTTAGAAAAGTACCGCAAATTCTGGCTTTGTTTTTCTACTATCTCAGAGAACTTGTCAAAGCTTCTTTAAGAGTGACTTATGATGTTATTACGCCTACGCATCACATGAATCCTGGCGTAGTGGCTTTTAAAATGAAGGCCAAAACCCCCTTAGAAATCACCTTGCTAGCCAATTTTATTACATTAACTCCGGGTTCTCTCTCCATCGATTTGGCTGAAAATAACACCGTTCTATATATTCATGAAACCTACATCAAAGATGGAGATATCGAAAAATTCAAAGAAAAATTGAGAAACGGCTTTGAAAAAAGAATCCTAAAAGTGACCCGATGAACTTACAACTGATTTTATTATACGTATCTATTAGTATTTTAATCCTTGCCTTGATCTTGATTATGGTAAGGTTTATAAAAGGCCCTTCTCTGCCAGACCGGATCATCTCTCTGGATCTGATATCCTCAGCCTTGATCGCCATTCTCGCATTATATTCCATGATTTCAGGAACCAAATCAACCTTAGAAGTTGCTCTTGTTCTTTCGCTGATAACATTCCTTGGAACCATGGTATTTGCTAATTATATCCTTGAAAAGATAAAAAAATGAACATGACCATTCTAGAAATTTTAAGCCTGATTTTCATTCTCAGCGGATCTGTTTTTATGTTGATATCTGCTGTAGGGCTGATTCGGCTACCTGATTTTTATATCCGAAATTCTGCAAGTACCAAAGCAGCAACACTTGGTCTAGGCTTGATTTTGGCAGGTACAGCGCTCTTTTTTAACCAGATAATGGTATTCATTGAAATATTCGCCATCTTTCTTTTTGTTTTTATGATCGCTCCACTTGCTGCGCATATTGTTGCCAGAGCGGCATTTAAAGACAATATTCCATTTTGGAAAAAGACTAATCTGGTAGAAATAGCTAAAGACATGGAAGATTTTGATAATGATTCCGATCAAAAAAATTCATGAAACAGGCCAATTTGCAGAAGTTATGGAAGTAACCGTAGGCTTAAATGATGACATCTTTCAAAAACCTTAAAAAATGAAAATAAAAAAGAAGCTCACATTCCCGAAAATGGTGGCCGAATTTGAAAATAAGGAAAAAATAATTCTACGCGACTACCTCGCCCTTGAACGAACCACGATGGCCAATATTCGGACACTTTATGCCATTATCAGAACATCTATTTACCTTGTGTTAGCTGGTATTGCGTTTATCTCTCTAGAAACTTTCAAAAACCTTAGTTGGGTGGGTTATGTGCTTTTTGGTATCAGTGTAATTATTCTTATCCTCGGTTTTTTGCGTTTCATAGAACTAAAAGGAAAGCTCAAGAAATTCTACAAATTTGAGGAGAACGAAAAATCAGAATAAATAGAAATAAGGAATCAAAAGGGATGCCATTGCCCAGAAAATCAATTTCAGCGGAAATCCTACCCTGGCAAAATCTGTATACTTGTAGGTACCCGCACTGTAGACCATGGCGTTGGTTTGATAACTGACAGGTGTCATAAAACTGGAGCTACACGCAAAGGCTATGGTTAATAATAATGGAACCGTATCGATACCTACATCTGCTGAAACTTCTATAACTACAGGAGCCAAAAGTGCCGCAGTTGCATTATTAGAAATAATCTCAGTAAGTCCCGCAGCAACAAAATATAGTGAGGAAATCATCAAAATAATATCGAGCTGATCGCTCAAAGTTATTTCCCTGAAAAAGTCTCCAATTATAGCCGTCAGACCACTTGCACTCATTGCAGTACCCAGACTGAGTGTTCCTGCTAATAAAAAAATCACCTTCCAGTCGATAGCTCTGTAGGCATCTTGCATAGTGATCACGTGCGTCAATGCTAAAACTACAATACCTCCAAATGCCGCAATCATAATCGGCACTAGGTTAAAAGCTGCTAAGCCTATGACTGTAATGAGTGTTGATATGACAATCACAAGTTTTCTTCGATTCACACCTTGTATTTTGCTTGAACTCATAGGCAAAAACGTTGATTGCTGCGCATTTTCTTCGTGCAGTAGCATTTGTCTTCCTTTGTTGTTGGTCTGAATCAACAAAATATCACCTGCCGTAAGACGAAGATCATCTAGATCGGTAAAGTTCTCTACGCCTCTGTGGCGGATGGCAAGCACTCCGGCATTGTATTTTCCCAGAAGATCAACTTCTTTGAGTTTCTTTCCCTGCATTATAGAATTCGGAAGAATAACAATCTCCATGAGTTCCGTCTTCTCCTCCTCAAAGGATTTCTTTTGACCGTATTCCTTGATGTAGACCTCTTCCTTCTCGATAATTTTTCTTATAACCCGCAAGTTTCCTTTGATTAATAAAATATCATCGGCCACCAACTGTGTCTCCAAAGATGGATTCCGAACCTCCTCGCCACCACTTTTTAGCATCATTACCTCCTGCGTAGGAAAAATATCTGAGATGGTGATCCCCTTTTTTGATTCCTTAGCTATAACTATCTCACATAGAAAATTATTGATGCCTTCTTCTCTTTCTTTTTCATTGTCGCTGGTTCTGATTGGTAATAATTTTCTACCAAATAAGACCAGGAAAAGCACACCAGTAACAAAAAAAACAAGCCCCAATGGAGCGAGCGAAAACATAGACAATCCTGCCACTCCTTTATCTTGAGCAATTCCACTTATTAATAAATTCGTAGAAGTTCCAATAAGGGTACAA
Source organism: Cyclobacteriaceae bacterium (assembly GCA_040218415.1). Taxonomy (GTDB): domain Bacteria; phylum Bacteroidota; class Bacteroidia; order Cytophagales; family Cyclobacteriaceae; genus JAVJRN01. The sequence continues at coordinate 78,099 of JAVJRN010000075.1, read as the reverse complement.
GTCCCGCCGAAAATCGCACTGTAGGAAAGGGGAATTAAATATTTGGCAGGAGAAATATTTCGCTCATTTGCGGCAGAAGATACAATAGGTATGAAGGTGGCAACAACAGGCGTATTATTAATGAAAGCTGAGACAGTACCGATAATTACTGATATGATTGGCAAACTTACAGCATAGCCTTTGCTCAATATTTTAGAGAAAAATCCCGCGATTTTCTTGATAATCCCTGTTTTGATCAGTGCATCGCTAATGACAAACATGGCAGCCACGGTAAGCGTAGCTGAGTTGGCAAAACCTTTGACGGCCTCCTCAGCTGATAAAACACCGGAAATAACAAGTACTGTAATAATCCCAATAGACACTACATCTACACCAACTTTGACTGATGCAAAAAGAATCAAAGCCAAAATAATAACTACTAGAGTTACTATCATTTCATACGTCATATCGAAGGATTAATACGAGTTAATAAAGCCTTTAAACTGTCAATGATGGACATTTTAACAATGCCTATGCTAGCAAATTCATCGGCTGCTCTATGACCTGACTCACCCATTTCATAAACCTGGCGGCATCCGCACCGTCAATTAATCTGTGATCATAAGACAGAGCCAGCGGTAATAACTGTTTTGGTACAAACTCGCCTTTTTCATACACGGGAGTCACTTGAGCACGTGACATTCCCAAAATGGCTACTTGTGGTGGGAAAATTATTGGTGTAAAATTGGTTCCCCCTATTCCTCCCAAATTGGAAATAACAAAGTTGCCACCGGCCATATCTTGTGAAGAAAGTTGACCACTTCTGGCTTTGCTCGCCATATCTGCCAATTCCTCAGAGAGTTGAGGGATTGACTTCTGATCCACATCTCTGATTACTGGCATCAATAATCCATCACTCGTATCAACTGCAATGCCTACATGATAATAATCCTTATAAACTACCTCTTTCTCGTTGATATCTATACTAGCGTTGAACTTTGGAAACTTGATGAGCGCTTCTGTTATGACCTTTAAAATCGCCGCAGTGATCGTGATTTTTGTTTCTGACTTATCGTTTTGCTGATCGATGAATGACTGCAAACCGGAGATTTCAGCATTGTCAAAATGAGTAACATGGGGTATGCTATTCCACGATTGAGCCGTGTTTTTTGCGGTAATTCTTCTAATAGAAGACATAGGTTCACGATGCACATCTCCCCATTTTGTAAAATCTGGTAGTTCAGGAGCTTCTTGCTTCTTGCTAACAGATTCACTCGAAGGCTGCTGCGTAATTCGTTTTTTAGCATAGTTAAAAACATCCTCGCGAGTTATTCGCTGCTCCGGATCATCATTTCTTAACTCTTGGATATCAATGCCCAACTCTCTGGCAAATTTTTTCGCCAAAGGTGCTGCTGGAATAGATGAACTCTCATTTTCTGCATTTTTTTCTACATCACTTCCATCGGGATCAGCACGTTCATCAGTGTTTTCACCATCAACTTTGTCATCGGCTTCTTTTTCGCTTGATGTATCCGATTTCTTTGTCTGGTTTTTTTGCTCTTTCTGACTTTCTTTTTCAGATGCCTCTTTATTAGCATCACTGCCCTCCTGATCCTCCTCGGAGGAACTCTCTTCTTCATCAATTTCCAGCAAAATCAATATATCACCAACATTAATTTCATCTCCTTCTTTCACCTTCACGGCGGTCACTTTCCCATTCTTTTCCACAGGTACATCTACAGTAGCCTTATCACTTTCTATAGCAACAATCGACTGCTCTGCTTCTACCTGATCGCCTTCTTTGACATAAATATCACTTACCAGACCAGTGTCATCACCTTCAGAAATTTGGGGTAGTTTGATTTCCTTTTCCATGCTTCTTCTAATTTACTTTTACGCTTAATTTCTTTTTGTTAATTCCTGAGAAATCTCAAGAATGGATGCCTTATGGTCAGGCTCCTATTTTATACTTTTTTTGAAAGTCTTTGAGCACCTTTTTCTTGATCAGATCTTTTTTCTCCAGAGAATCCAAAGCACTAAAAGCAATATTCTTGGCATCTACTTCAAAATAATCTCTCAAGGCAGGTATGGTATCACTACGTCCGAAACCGTCTGTGCCGAGTACCACAAGTTCACCCGGAACCCATTTGGCCAAGGTGAGCGGAATTGCTTTTACATAATCAGATGCCGCCACAAAAAGATCTCCGGCATCTTCCAGTGATTCCTGAATAAAGTTCTTTTTTGATGATCCCGAATTCCTGTTTTCAGCATCGACAGCAATGGCGTTATCATATAAAGCTTTGTAGCTGGTAACACTCCAAATATTGGTAGGAATGTCCAACCCTCCCAGCAATTCTGCCGCTGCGAGCACCTCCGCGATGATGGCTCCACTGCCCATAAGGTTTACGGTCTTGTCTTTATTCTTCCTTTTTGCAGACTTTTTGAATAAATATAATCCATTGATGATCCCTTTTTTGGCACCTTTTGGCATGGCGGGCATGGCATATGCCTGATTCGTGAGCGTGATGTAGTAAATATGATCCTCATTCTTTACATACATTTGTTTTAAACCTTCTTCAATAATTACGGCCAGTTCGTAGGCAAATGAAGGATCGTAGGCTTTCACATTGGGATAGGCAAAGGCATACAAATGGCTCTGTCCATCAGTGTGCTGGAGTCCTTCTCCTGAAAGAGTCGTCCTACCTGATATTCCACCGATCATAAATCCTTTGGCACGTGAATCGCCAGCTGCCCAAATCAAATCTCCAATGCGCTGAAAACCGAACATTGAATAGAACACAAAAAATGGTATGGTGTAAAAATCTTGAGCAATATGGTTAGTGCCAGCGGCAATAAATGACGCCATAGAGCCAGCTTCCGTTATACCTTCTTCCAATATAACTCCCTCCTGCTTTTCGTTGTAATAGAGCAGGCTATCCTTATCTACCGGCTCATATTTCTGTCCATCAGAAGCATAAATTCCTGACTTGCTGAATAAGGCATCCATCCCAAAAGTTCGCGCCTCATCTGGTATAATTGGGACAATTTGTTTTGCCGATTGCTTGTCTTTGAGGAGTTTCGAAAGGATCTGCACGAATACACTGGTGGTCGTAACTTCCTGTTGCTCAGATCCTTCGTCATATGCTCGAAAAATGCTGGAATCTGGCATTACAAATTCCTTGGCCAATTGTTTTCGGGCAGGTAACCAACCTTGTAGTTGCTGTCTTCTTTTCTCCAGATAGGCGTAAATATCGTCTCCTTTCTCAAAACGATAGTAAGGGACTTTATCTTCTAGCTGGTTGTCCTCAATCGGAATGTCGAGTTCATCTCTAAATGCTTTGAGCTGAGCATTGTTAAACACTTTTTGCTTGTGAGCGACATTACTTGCCTCACCAGCATCTCCTTGAGAATAACCTTTGGTTGTTTGTGCCAAAATGACCACTGGACCTTCCTTATAATTGGTTGCAAAGCGATACGCATTGTATACTTTCACCGGGTCATGTCCGCCCCTTACGAGATTGTTTAATTCTTCATCGCTGAAGGAATCCGATATCTCTTTTAAGTCATCATCTTTATCAAAAACCTCTTTGCGAAGTTCTTTTCCACTCATTTGTGCCCATTTTTGAAATTCTCCATCAGGCATGCCGCTAAGCAATTCTTCTAATTTTCCATCCTTGTCTTTTTCAAAAAGTTTTTCCCACGCTCTGCTCCACAGTACTTTAATGACTTTCCATCCAGCACCATCGAACAAACCTTCAAGTTCTTCGATCACTTTATTATTTCCTCTTACTGGTCCATCGAGACGCTGTAAGTTGCAATTGATGACGAAAATGAGGTTATTCAGTTTGTCTCTAGCGGCAATTGAGCATGCTCCAGTAGATTCTGGTTCGTCCATTTCGCCATCACCGAGAAAAGCCCAGACTTTCTGACCAGTGTCTTTTTTCAACCCTCTGTTTTGCAAATATTTCAGAAACCTAGCTTGATAAATCGCCTGCAAAGGCCCTAGACCCATACTCACTGTAGGAAAACGCCAATAATCAGACATCAGTCGTGGGTGTGGATAAGAAGACAATCCTCTATTCTTTTTACCTCCAGATAGTTCCAACCTGAATTGGTTGAGATCATCTTCATCAAAACGGTGCTCTACGAAAGAGCGGGCGTAAATTCCCGGAGACGCATGTCCCTGAAAGTAAATAAAGTCAGGTGCTCCTTCGTATCCACGAAAAAAATGTTGGAAGCCGACCTCAAAAAGCATAGACGCAGAAGAGTAAGTAGAGATATGCCCTCCAATACCACTATTTTTGATATTGGCATTGACCACCATCGCCATCGCATTCCATCGGATCGCATGGTAAATTTTATTTTCGATGCTTAAATCTCCAGGGTATTCCCTGTCCCCCGATGAGGGTAGTGTATTCATATAAGCAGCAACGGACTTTTTCTTTGGAATTTTCACGCCCATCTGGGCTGCAGTATCTTCCAGCAAACCTAGGATTTCCTGAACACGTCCCTCCTTTTCATGCTCAATAATCCATTCGATGGAGTCTTTCCATTCCTGATTTTCAATTTGATTGGTTGTTTTTCCCATGGATTAGTCTTGTTCGTTGTATCTGTAAACGGCGCAGATGTCCGCCTCTTTCACTGGCATTTCATGGTCTGGCACAATAAATACGCTACCATCTGCCATTGTGGTGTTCATGGCCGCCATGTTGATGAGTGATGCATTGTCTAGCTTATTGACCGAATCAATTTCAATTTTATGTTCGTTTTTCAGGTACCGACCAAAGATTTCAAAATTCTCTTTGATGAACAAGGATTCAATTTTCCCTTCAAAAGAAGAGGGCACAACATCCTGAACTTTGGTAGAAGCCTGCTGCTTGGCGAGCAAACCTTCAAAATTGGACTTACGCTCCTTTAGATCATCCACTTTCAGCTGGTCAATGATTTTCTTTCCTTCTTCGTACAACTCGTTGGCATGAACTTCATCAAAATTGCCTGAGATGAAATGCTTATGAAGCTTCTGGTAGTTATTGATCTCTTGATAAATTGGAAATAAATAGTCCACACAAGCGATGACTAGAGGCAAAGATTGATCGGTGATGTGGGCATTTAGTTGTGTATCGATCTCACGGAAAAACTTTTCATATTCCAATTTTTTCTCGCTATCATTTCCAGCGCCATGGCCATGATACATGCTTCCTTCTCCACTTCCTCCTTGCTGGCCGGAGCGGTTCTGCAGAGATTTCTGTTCTACGTCTCCGCCAACTACACTTTCTATATTCTTGGGTAAATAACTGGAATAGTCACTTTCTTTAATTTGATAGTCATCTACTTCGTACAATTTTACCTTATTTGCGCTTAGTGTCATCAAGTAAATTTGATGCGCTCCGCTAACAAGTGGTGTAAGTGGCGCTAAATAAAGGTGGTCACTCACCCGAACTTCAGATTTAATGCCTGCGCCATTACATTCGATGATTTCATAATCCTCTCCATATATTAAAATGGCCACCTCTCCATCAGGCTTGCTCATCCACTTTTCATTATCTAAAAGATCATAAATAGGTTTTAAACGCTCGCTTATTTCTTTATCATCCAGCCCATAGGCTTTATCAAGTATCTTTTCTGCTTCTTGGATAAGGTTCTTTAGAATGATATGATTTTTCTGATGTCCTTCCATTCGAAAATAAATAGAAATACAATTTGGCTGATGAATCTCAGCTAGCTTTAGAAGTTGTTTTTTATCAATCATAGATTCACAAAGCCTAAAAAACCCTGCCAGCTTTATTGAAAAAAAGTAAGCCACCTTTAAGCCCAACATAAGGTGAAAAGAATGGCTTGTTGGGGATATCATCCAAAAGCATGTGTATCGAATTTCACAGGATATACTTTACACTGTGTAAAAAATGCCACATTTTTACTTCCTGAGACGGGAGTCTTAGATACTTCTCAAAACACATTTGTTATCAAACTGCCGCTCTCAAATTTGGAGAATTGCTTAGGATGATAGAATTCTTCCGCTTGGCTTTAAAACTTCAAACCATACCTATTTGGTACATCTGATTCCAGTGACTTATGTTTTTGAGGAAATAAAAAATCCATTAGATTGACCATTCTTTAGCCAACCGAAAAAAATCCATGAATAGAGTTTATACACTGTTAGTACTCATACTCGTCAGTTGTACTACCCAAAAGTCAAAAGATGATGTACTCACAGAAACCGAAAGATGGCAACAACATGCCACGAATACAGAAATTATCAGAGATGATTTTGGCGTGCCACATATTTATGGAAAGACTGATGCTGATGCTGTTTTTGGCTTGTTGTACGCACAATGCGAAGACGATTTTAACCGTGTGGAGCGCAATTACATTTGGGCCATTGGCCGATTGGCCGAAGTGGAAGGCGAAGAATCTCTCTATAGCGACTTGCGCGCCAATCTATACATGACCAAAGAAGAAGCGATTGAAAAATATGAAGCCAGTCCCCTGTGGTTACAAACGCTTTGTATTGCTTTTGCTGATGGTATTAATTTTTATCTTGAAACTCATCCAGAGGTAAAACCAAAACTTTTGACGCATTTTGAACCGTGGATGCCCATGTATTTTAGTGAAGGTTCCATCGGTGGAGATATTGAGCGAGTTTCTACCAAAAAAATCAAAGATTTTTACAGAACGGAGGTCAACGATGGTCTGGCTGTGAATGATGGCTTGATCAGATTAAAAGATGACGAACCCAGAGGTTCAAATGGTTTTGCTATTTCCGGTGACTTGACCAAATCTGGCAATGCCATGCTGCTGATCAACCCGCACACCTCTTTCTTTTTTCGAGGCGAAGTGCATGTAGTCAGCGAAGAAGGCCTCAATGCCTATGGCGCAGTAACCTGGGGACAGTTTTTTGTTTACCAAGGATTTAACGAAAAAACAGGTTGGATGCATACCTCCACAGGTACTGATATCATTGATGAGTTTGAAGAAACCATCGTTAAAAATGAGGATAAAACATTTTACAAGTATGGTGAGGATCTACTCCCAGTAGATTCCATGAAAGTGACTTTAAAATACAAAAGCGAGAAAGGTTTAAAGGATGAAACCTTTACCATTTACCGCACCCATCATGGCCCTATCACCCATGCCAATGAAAATCAATGGGTTTCCACCGCGCTAATGTGGAGTCCGGTAAAAGCCTTGGAGCAATCTTTCACAAGAACCAAAAAATCCAATTACGATGAATTTCACCAAATGATGGATATCCGCACCAACTCCTCTAACAACACCGTGTATGCAGATGCCGATGGAACAATTGCTTACTACCACGGTAATTTTATTCCAAAAAGAAACGAAAAGTTCGATTACACAAATCCTGTAGATGGAAGCAATCCCGAGACAGATTGGGATGGACTTCATGAGTTGAAAGACAATATCATAGTGAAGAATCCGCCGAATGGGTGGATACAGAATTGTAATTCTACGCCATTTACCTGCGCTGCGGAGTATAGCCCTAAGCAAGAAGACTTTCCAAAATATATGAGCTCTTATCCGGAAAACTTTCGGGGCATACATGCCATTCCTCTTTTGCAAAAAGCTGAAAACCTGACCTTAGAAACCTTGATTGATTTGGCGTATGACCCTTACTTACCGGGAGCCGATTTACTTATCAGTGGATTGCTGGAAGCCGCCAATAAAACCGCTCCGAAAACACAAGAAGCTGAAGCAGCGATCGAACTTTTGAAAAAATGGGATTTTAGGGTTTCGGCTTCCTCTATAGAAATGACTTTAGCTCATTTTTATTTGAGTGCCTATTATCTATCAGGTAAAATCCCGGATATGCTAGAAGGCAAAAGGATGACGCGTATGGGCAGATTTGACTATATGAGTAAAATATCGAGACCAGAAGAACGTATGGCCATATTTCAAACGGCGATAGAAAATTTAACCGAAGATTTTGGGTCTTGGGAAACTCCTTGGGGAGAATTCAATCGCTACCAAAGAAACGATGGAGAAATTTTTCAAGAGTTTGATGATGCTAAACCAAGCCTTGCGGTGGGGATGGCCTCAGCAATTTGGGGCGCTTTGGCCTCCTATGGGACAAGGCGTGGCGCAGATACCAAACGCCAATATGGAACCTCGGGCAATAGTTTTGTGGCGGTAGTCGAGTTTGGGGATAAGGTAAAAGCAAAGTCAATGTTAGCTGGTGGACAAAGTAGCGATCCAGATTCTCCGCACTTTGATGATCAAGCCCAGCGATATGTCGATGGTAATTTTAAAGAGGTGGCCTTCTACAGAGAAGATGTGGAACAACGCGCCAAAACAACCTATCATCCTGGTGGGAAAAGATAGTGCAGGGATTTCGGTTTGAAGTGAAAAGTGCGAAGGTTATTCTAACCTTCGTACTGTCCAAGCACCCATATCAATTACATGGTATTCTCATTAAAAAACGGACCATTCCTCACTCGGTTTTTAACCCTTCTACTGGATTGGCTTTGATCACTTTGTTGATTTGTTCGCAAAAAGTTGGCAAAGTCTTTTGAACCTACATGAGCCTGAGTAATCCATTATTAAGCAAATTTCAATAACCAACATGAGTATCCGTATTATTGAAATTACGACTTCCGATTGAAACTGGACAAGTTATGCAGCTATTTTAAAGTTATAAGATTCATTTGGTGTTTTCATATTTAGCGCTGAGTGTGGAGCAAATTGATTGTCCTCATTTTCCCAGTTTTCTATTTGATCAACAATATTTTCTTAGTCATATAGCAAGCATAAATATTTAGAGAATTTGGAGTGACTTTTAACACAACCTGCGTCTAAAAACGTGAATTTTACTTTTTGTTCTAAATCTCACAGAAAAGCAATTCAAGAAATAAGAACTATGAAAAATACATTTTTATATATCTGTTATTTGAGCTTGCTCTTACTAGGAAGCCAATATGTTTTAGCTCAACAACCCACTAATGAAAAGCTTCCGATCGATCTCCCCGATGGAGTAACTAAGCCATTGAGAAGTTATGTTGATGTGAATTTTGAAGCGGCACTCGTCAAAAAAATGAATACAAATCTTCATTGGCAAAAGCTAATTGACCAAAAACAGATGTCGGTTGGTTTGGTAGATCTTCGCGATATCAATAATATTAAATTTGCTCGAGTAAATGGAAACGAAATGATGTATGCCGCCAGCTTACCAAAAATAGCCGTATTATTAGCTATGATGGATGCTTTTGAAACAGGTGAAATCAAAGAAACAGAGGAGATAAAAAATGATCTGAACCTCATGATAGGCAAATCGGATAATGCTGCTACTACCAGAATGATCGATCTCTTAGGTTATGAAAAGATCGAGCGTGTATTGACTGATCCGAGGTACGAGTTATACGATGAAGATTATGGCGGAGGTCTATGGGTGGGCAAAAGATATGCTTCTACTGGTGAGCGCAATCCCGATCCGATAAAAGGAATAAGTCATGCAGCAACAGCCTCGCAGGTATGTCGATATTATTATCTCATGGCAATTGGCCAACTTGTAACAAAAGAGCGCTCAGCACAAATGCTCGAAATAATGGATGATCCGAAGCTTCATCATAAATTCGTAAACTCCTTGGACAAGCTGGCACCAAAGGCGAGAGTTTTTCGAAAATCAGGGTCATGGAGAACCTTCCACTCCGATTCGGTACTGGTATGGGGACCAAAACGTCGCTACATTTTAGTAGCCTTGATCAATGATCCTGATGGTGAAAACATTCTCCGACAATTGGTGGTTTCCGTAGAGGATTTGATGAAATTCTAATTCTAGACAGGTAATTAGTGTTTGCTTGGCATAGATTTGTTAAAGGCATTAACAAAGCGCAATGAACTTTACTCTTTCGGGTCTCAAAATAATTTTGAACAAGGTCTTTGACATTCGTTCAGGAGAAACCAAAAGAGTACTGCTTCTTCAAATTAATATTTTTTTACTTATCACAGTAATATTAATCTTAAAGCCTATTGTTAATGCCTTATTTCTTGATCGGTTTGGTGTCGAAAGATTGCCACAAGTTTTCGTTTTGGTGGCCGTATTCGCAGCTATACTTTCAGCATTCTACTCAAAGGCACTACTTCGGCTGTCACTTCATAAGATTATCCGGAACACCAATATTATTGCTTTTGTCAGTCTTCTTTTTTTCGGACTTTTCCTCACATTTGATTGGTTAAATGGGTGGATATTGTATTTGTTCTATATCTGCGTGGCGCTCTTTGCAGTGCTCTCTGCTTCACAATTCTGGATTTTAGTCAATGTTGTTTTAAATGTTAGAGAAGCTAAGCGACTATTTGGTTTTATCGGTGCAGGAGCTATTGGTGGTGGTATTTTCGGGGGCTATCTCACCTCAATTGCCGCACCGCTCATAGGTTCTGAAAACCTCATTTTTCTGTGTGCAGCTATTTTACTCGCTTGTATTCCTATTACCCAGACCCTTTGGAAAAAGCATGTAGAGCCTAATCAGTCCTCCATTCGGCAAACAAAAAGAAGTAAAAGTAACGCAGAATACCCACTACAGATCATCAGAAGATCGAAACACCTGACGCTGATAGCAGGCATTTTGGGAATAAGTGTGGTGGTTTCTAAGTTGGTTGACTATCAATTTAGTGCCCTGGCAAGCAGCACTTACACTAACCCAGATGAGTTAGCGTCTTTTTTCGGTTTCTGGTTCTCTACTATGAATATTCTTTCGCTTTTTATTCAGCTTTTTCTTACCAAAAAAGTGGTGGGAAAATATGGCGTAGGCTTTTCCCTTTTTGTGTTGCCAATAGGTATTTTGATGCCGGCGCTTTTATTAATTTTCGTACCACAATTGTGGGTGGCCGTGCTTATGCGTATCAATGAAGGCAGCCTAAAGCAGTCGGTAAATAAAGCAGGCGTGGAATTATTGGCATTACCCATTCCTTTGGAAGTAAAGAACCAAACAAAGACGTTTATCGATGTTTTTGTAGACAGCTTGGCCACTGGTATAGGTGGTTTGATCCTTATTCTTTTTGTATCCATACTGGAAATTCCACTCAAACTGATAAGTATCGTTGTGTTAGTTCTTGTGGGAATCTGGATATATATGGCCTTGCTAGTTAGGAAGGAATATATCAAATCTTTTCAGCTAAAAGTCGCTAAGCCAAAGGATAAGAAGACCGTCGAGAATATAGACTTCTCCAATAATTCGGTAATTGGAGGTTTGCAAAAAGTTCTGCAATCAGGCCGTGAAAAAGATATCCTCTACATTCTCAAAAAATTAAAAGAAACATCTATTTCGGATTTTGTTGAATCATTAAAATCGCTACTCAAACATTCCAATCCGCTCATTCGCGCAGAGGCTTTGAGTTGTCTCTATTTTTATAAAGATGATGAAGTTTTTGCCATGGCCAAAGACCTGATTCAGGATCCAGATGATGAGGTAACCGTTGCTGCTTTTGAATATCTGATCGAACACTCCCCCAACGAAATGGAATCACTGATGAATCAATTTTTGGAAGATGAGGATTATGAAGTTCGCGGAGCAGCATTAGTCAGTTTGGCCAAAGAGATAAGAGATAATCCGAAGCTCAAGGATCAGTTTAATCTAAAGGAGAAAATCTTAAGTAGGATTAACCAACTCCATGATTTGAGTGATCCGGCACATCAACTTTCCGACATCATGCATCTGATGCAAGCCATAGGCTATGCTGGTGAAAAAGAATTATATCCATTGCTTGAGGAATATATGAACCATAAGCAGGAAAGCATCGCTATTACTGCGATTCAAGCAGCTGGCTATACCTTGAGCAAAAATCTCGTGGCGCCCTTGGTATATCAGCTGTCAGAGAAAAATCTTCAGAAGCATGCATTGAAATCATTGGCTAATTATGGTCCAGGATTGATCGATGTTTTAGTTGAAAAAATTAAAAAGCATAATATTAACGACTGGAGAAACATCTCTCTTGTACTTGCATCCCTACATAGCCAGCAGTCTATAGACCTACTTTTTGAACTTGTTAAAAAAGGAGATATTGCTACCCGATCTCTTGCGCTAAAAAGCCTTAATAATATGAAGATATCGGCTCCTCACCTGAATTTTTACAAGAGTGCGATTATCGATTTAATATTGAATGAAGCGAAAAATTATGTGGATATTTTGACAGTATTGTACATTCAAAATATCAAAAAGAATACTTTAGATAACGATGAAGCGAGTATAGCAGATGCACGTCATAGTTTGATCGATTTATTGGAACGCAGGTTAGACGGAAATCTAGAACGAATATTCTACTTGCTTGGGCTCAAGTATTCGCCGGAAGATATATTGTCTATTTATGAAGGTATCCAAAGTAAGAAGCCTGATCTCTACATCAATGCTATTGAGTTTTTAGACAACATCCTTGATCCTAATCTTAAAAAAATATTGATGCCACTTGTGGAAACGGCGATTTTGGATAATATCTCCAAGGATACGATGGATAATTTGAATATTAAAGTTGCAGAACAATTGGAGTGCTTCGAATTGATACTAAATGGAAATGATTTGAGGTTAAAACTCGCCGTACTTTACCTCATTAGAGTATTAAAATCAGCAAAATACAACAAACTCGCCAAGCGCTTCATCAACGATCAAAACCCCAAAGTAAAGACCTTTGCCTTAGAAGCTGTGAAGCTGTTCGAGGATGAAAAAGGTCTATAATTATTTACTTTTTAGTAGTACCCCTAATGATTTGATCAATCTGAGTCGCCAACCCAAAATGGTCATTGCTTGAGTTCTTTTTCAGCACGTTAGACATCAGCACTGCCATGTAAGTTGTACCGTCAGGATGCTCTACAATCGCCACCGAATTCATATAATTCTTCGAGTTGCCATAGTACTTTTGGCATTCAAAACCTTCCTCTGGAACACAGCTGTATAAGCTACCAGACTTGAAATATACCGCAGCATCTTTAAGGACATAAGCAGCGGCATATCGAATTCTCTTTCCTGTCATATACATCATCCGCTTCATCTCTAGACTAGAAACAGAATCTACGACATCTCCTCGTTCCACCGCAACGAGAAATTTCAGCAAACCTGTGGGACTGCCGATACTTCCCCCCGAGCCTGGTACTATTGCTTTTGCACCACGCGTAAACATACTCCCTAGGCGCCACTCATTTTCGTCTATGCCCAAGACTCTTAGAGGTTCGTTGACCAAACTCACAGAAAAAGTAGCTAACTCACTTTTCTTGGTATTTTTAAAATATTCATCAGCTCTTTCTTGAGCTACTGGGTATTCATTGCCAAAAACACTCATCAGCATAACTTCTCTCCATACCACGCTTGCCGCACCATTATTACTCACATTCATCATGTGATCCGCCCATTCATATAAGGAAAAGACATCTTTTTCATTGACTGTTCTATTGAGATATTTTCCAGTTTCAGGATTGAAAATGGGCACGGTATGCTCATCAGTCACCACCCATGATCCGGCGGTCACCATTGTACTTCTCAATAGATCCTGTCGCTTTTCAAAAGAGTCAGGATATAATTTTTCAAGTTGATCGAATAATGCTATAAGAATAGCCAGCTTACCTACACTTCCTGGTTGAAAGCCTTTGGATTCCTGTCTTTTGGCATAGCGAATAGGTCTTCCCGGCGTAATGTCTAATATGGTATAAGAATAACTCTCATCAAGATTTGGAAATATACGGTTAATGGCTTTTTGGAAATCGGGATCAGCGGCAGTGGGTAAAGCGGCCAAGCTATCGCCACGTGTATCCAATAGGTTCAGCTTAATCTCCGAAATAGATTTTTTCGCTCCATTAATGATCGGTGTTCCGGTAACTTCTCCACTCAGCTTTTTTTCCAAATAAGCTAGCCGTCTAATCCCTGTGGAAGAATAACCATCTATGGGATATATTTCCGAATCATTCAAAGAAAAGTAACCGAAAAGTAAAAATGGGATGCTCCAAAGGATACTGTATATTTTCATTTTGTCTTAATTAATTGGTGACATAAAGTTGCTCTCTAGCCTTAAAAATCAATCTAACTGAGCATTCATTTTTACAGTAATAGTTTCGTCAATTTTCGGAGATATGGAGATCAAATATGTAGAAGCCAATGCTTTTTTATTTTCAACAAAAGGTCTTATTTGGAATAACCACAGCTTATCATCTTTGAATCCTAGCTCAATATCAAACGGCCCTTCGCTTTCAATCCCTGGAGTATTTGGTAAAATACGCTTCACATCATCTGACAAGGCGCGGATTTTAGCCAAATTAGATTGGTTTAATATAGGTTGATAATAGGTTGCAATATTTTTTGAAGTCCCACCAGTCATAGGCAAGCGATTATAGAATGGCTCTCTCGAAGGTGAAAGCATGATATTTTCACCATTTTCCAGTAGCATGTATGACTCAGCAGCCTGACCATCTACAGCACCACCAGCTCCTCTGCTAAATGCGATGGTCAAGGCTTCTGAATCATTGGTTGCCACACCTTTGGTAATCAGTACACCCGAATAGTCCACATCTACACTTGGTATGATAAGGATCGATGGATATACATTTTCTGGGTTGAGTAAATACTTTTGTCTCCACTTATAGCTTCTTTCCGTGTAGGGAGAAGCCCAAACGTCCTTAATTCCCTGAAGTATTTTTTCTCTGGAAGCCGCATTAAAAACGGTAAGATTCAAGCCTGCTCCGGTGAAATCTTTTAAGTCCTCCATATTGGTATCGCTGCGAAGAAAAACCGGTATCTGCCCCATTGGTTTACCAAGAATGTTAACGAAGCTACTTTCCAAATCTGCGACGAAGGAAGGTATCAAAACTATTTTTTTAATGGCCTCTCTGAGCTTAGCTAGTTCTTCTAACGTATATAGATCGACTTCTTCCATGGACATGCCGGCATCCAACTTGTCGTTTGATTCTTTGAAAATCAAATTAAGCTTAGCCCAATAGCTGATCGATTCATTGGGTATCGTTTGACGCATATGCTCCAAGAAAATACCAAACGGAATGGCCATGCCTTCTACCACCTGATCGGGAAACATTGCTTTTAATTGACCAAGGTTTGCCGCTTTTGGCCCACATAATTTACCAGAATCATTTGAGCGAATTTCCCTTAAATTGACCACCTTATTGTTATCGAGCATGATATTTTCTACGGGTACTCTTATTTTATCTTCGGCTCGCTTTTTTTCTGCAAAGAGTAATTTTTCCTCGGCGTTCATATCTTTGTCAAGTTTCATCATCACTGTACCAGAATTCGAAACGGCATAAAATACCTTTTGTCCCGCATAGCTTTTAAGAGCTATCAGGTTTTCCTTTGATAAAATCATATTGGGTATGCCTAAGTTTCTGGCAAGAAGCTGTACGTGAGACACGGCATTTCCTTCACTCACCGTCGCTATTCCTGCTACTGGCTTCAAATCGGCGGGTGGTTGCTCAAAAACGTAAATTCTGTTGGACTCTACTTCTATGACTTCTGTTCCTTCACTTACAACTAATTCACCAAACGCATATCCTGGATTCAGTCCGCGCATGTGACCTTGATACGGGATATCCAAAACTTTATTGGTTAGTCCAGCTTTTTTGGCAAAAAAATCACCTTGCGACCCAACGAATCTCCCTAATGGAAGTAGCAGTGATGATCGCACCCGATCATCGATAAAGCCATTGGCCAAAGGCTCAAATCCAGAGAATAAGGTAACTGTCGGTTGGTAAATTGCTTTTACCATGCCTGTTTCCCATTCAACGAGACTTCTCGATCTTTCAAAATAGTTTTTTAGTGAAGCAAGGCTGATTTCTTGCTGCGTGGATGGAACAAGGTCTTTACTTATTGACTGCCATTCGTGCGTTTCTAAGTATCCCGTTCCGGCTAAGGCTAATCCCAAACTATATGTGGCGTGATGAAGGTCATAGATGGTCTGTGGCTGCCAATCTTGAAGGTCTTGCAAGAGCATTTTTTCTATCAATAAGGAGATGTCCATTAATGCAAGTCTGTCGCCACCCTTCTTTAAACTGAGCATGCTTCCTCGAATACTATATAACTGCTCAGACACTTTTCTTATACGCTCTTTTCCTGAGGGCATTTGATAATATTCTGCTAAAAAGCGTTCTGTCATCGTAGCTATTTCCGACCCTTTGGTTAGCCTTTTGGTGTATTTGGAAAAAGAAGATTTTTGAACAGGGCGATAATAAAGCTCCATTTCTTTCAATAGTTCGTCGAATCTGGCGCTTAATGATTCATTCAGTTTTGACTGGTTTCTTGTTTTAAAATTTCTGATTTGTTCGATATCGGAGGCATCTGGTTGTCCATGGATTTTGATTCGGAGATTCATAAAACCAGGATATTCCTCAGAGATGACAAGCGAAATAGATCGGATGGTTTGTGCGCTATTGTCATCCCCTTGATGCGTGATATCTCTCGCTGCTTCTCTGATCAAGAAAAAGTTTTTCTCAACCTCAACGTCCTTCTCCAGTATGTTTACAAAAAAGTGATATCCCCAGTTTTGCTCATCTTCGGCTTGTATTGCCCCTCGGTAATATTGTCCTTTTTTAAGTACCCATCCATCATCAACCGACCGTAGGTATTTTTCAATTTGATATTGCTTTGCTCTGGAGTTGGCATTGGCAGCATCCCAGAATTCATCATGAATAGTGGTAGAAAGGATTTGTCCAAGAAAAATATTATTCGTCTTACCGAGGGCGATAACTTCATCTTTATACCTCGCTCGCTGAGGACTTGGTTCAGGGCATCTTTCTTTGGGCTCGCGAAAGGTGCCATCATTGCAAAACCATCGAATGTCCTTGTATGGCCCTCTGATATCAGACTTAAATCCCGCAATCATCTCTTTTATTTGCTCATTACTCCTAGGACTTTGAGCAGTAGCAACGACAGAGGAAAGCAGTATCAAAGCCATAAAAGGCATTAACCTTATATTAAAGAAAAACCAACGATTATCTCCTAATTGGTGACATTTCATGTTGCAAATTTTTTGTTAGATGCGTGATATAATAATAAAAGTAACGGTCATATTCTAATGATGGAATAGCTAGGTATTGAACAGAAACATATTTCATGACCATTGCAAATAATATAGTAAAAATAGCGTGACTTTTCAGTCTTTGACCGTCTTAATTCAGAATAACAAATCAAAAGAATTAACTTAATGAAACAGATTATAATTTTTGTAATCGCTATCGTACTCACCTCATGTGTGAGTCAAAAAAAACACAAAGCGTCAGAAACTCAATACAAAAACCAGATAGGTGAATTGAATGACAAACTCAAATCCACTGATACCGATATGGCTGGGTTGAAAAGCCAGCTTAAGACTACAGAAACTGAACTGCTGGTGTCACAAACGAATCTTGCCAATGAACGAAACAGAAATAATGGTCTGGATCAGCAGGTGGCTTATTTTAAAAACACCAACGATAATCTGCTGGATAGACTTTCGGATCTTTCTGTGGTAAGCAAATCTGGAGCTGAAAGTATCAGAAAATCATTGAATGCGCTAAGTGAGCAAAATCAATACATCAAAGGTCTGACGTCCAATATTCAGCGCAAAGATTCATTAAACCTTGTTTTGGTGATGAACTTGAAGCGCTCTCTTTCCGATTTTAATGATGAGGATATAAACATTGAGGTGAAAAAAGGTGTGGTATATGTATCTATCTCAGATAAGATGCTCTTTGCTTCAGGAAGTAGCACGATCAACGCTCAAGCGGAGCAGGTTCTTGGTAAAATTGCCAAGGTTGTAAATGATCACAATGGGTTGGACATTTTGGTGGAAGGTCACACAGATAATGTACCTATTGCCAATAGTTGCGTCACCGACAACTGGGATTTGAGTGTGAAAAGGGCAACCTCAGTGGTGAGATTATTACAAAATAAGTTCGGTGTAAAACCTGAGCGTATGACGGCAGGTGGTAGAGCAGAGTTTGTGCCTAAAGCCTCGAACGAAACAATAAGCGGAAAAGCAATGAACAGACGTACCGAGATCGTTATACTACCAAAACTGGAGGAGTTTTTTCAACTGTTGGAGCCACCATTGGAAGTACTGAACAATAATAGATAGTCAAATAATATTATCGATTTTCGATTGAAGAGTGCCTTGAAAAGGCACTCTTTTTTTGTTAATACCCATTCTGACTGAATGTACCCAAAAGGGCAGTGGATTATGTATCGTCCCATGGCATTAACGTGAATTTTAATAAGTGATTAAATGAGTTATTGTAATCAAAATAATAACCTGTAATAAAGCTATTGGTAAGTAGTTTGCTATTACTTACTTATAGGGCCATTCCACCTATATCTTCTTAGTTTAGAAGTAGGCAAATACTTAACTCTTTACTTCTAACCTCACTCTGTTTTTAAACCCTCAACAGGATTGGCTTTGATCACTTTGTTGATTTGCGTAAGCATCACGGCTATCAGAATAAATATCAATAAGAAAGCTGCCAACACCGAACCGGAAAGACCTGAAGGTCTTGGGCCAGGATACATCATATCCAACAACAAGTCGTTCAACATGTAGCCAAGTGGGGCACCCAGCACTACAGAAATAATAAATATGGCAGCATACTGCTGCAATATCTTAAAGGCAAGATGTAGGTTACTGGCACCTAAGGTTTTTCTTACACTGAATTCCTTCGCGCGTCCTGCAAGGTTGAGCTGAATAAGTCCATAAAGCCCAAGGCTGGATAATAGTATAAAAAGGAGGGCAATCACTTTTGAAAATGTACTTTGCACTTTGAGTTGATTATAAAATCCAGTCCAAACATCCTCTTGAAACCCTCCCAAAAAAGGCATCTCTGGAAATAGTTCGGTATTGTAGTCTTTCAATGCTTGGTATACCTCATGTTTGCTACCCTCTTTGAACTTTATTGTTAAGTATCGAATATCCTTTTTTTCAGTTACTGAGAAAATAGTTGGACTGATGTCGCTATAAAAATCATTAAAGTGCACATCTCTTACCACACCTACAATGTCATATGATTGCTCTGTGATCTTAATACTTTGACCAATAGGATTTTGGAAATCTAGAATCTGCGCCATTTTCTCATTGATCAAGATCTTATCAAGATCCCCCCTTCCATCCTGCTGTAACCACCTTCCTCCTTTTAGTGAAACACCCATGTTTTCAAGATAACCTTCACCAATAGAAAGCTCTTTCACCGAGAGCTGAGTATGAGGCAGGTGTACGGTTATTGGTGATTGAGAGCGAGAAAAATGGTGCGCTGAACCCATTACTGACAGTACTTCAGGGTGTTCTAGCAGCTTTTTTTCCAGCTTTGCAAAAGCTGATGCATCACCTACATACTGATAAAGAATTTGCTTTGGATTATAACCCCAGCTTCGATCCATCTGATAATTACTGTTTTGAGCCATGATAATAGCGAAAGCTATTCCTACACAGGTCAGCGCAAGCTGTAATGTTAAAAATACTTTGGTCAGCAGGTTTTTATTCCCAAACTTCAGCTTACCACTAAAAATCTGAACTGCTTGAAACCGAGAAATATAAAACGCTGGATAAAGTCCTGAAAAGATCGCTGTAAGGAAAAGTATAGCTATTAAAAAAGACCACATGGTAGGATCTAGCAAATCGAACTGATCAGTGACTGGCGCAAAGCTTGCAAACCAAGGTAAAAACAACGTTGCTGCGAGCACAAAACCAAGTAAAGCAGCCAGCGCAGTAAGCATTAGGTTTTCGGAGAAAAACTGAACGATGATTGACCGTCGATTCGCGCCAATGACTTTCCGCAGGCCAATTTCTTTGAGCCGCTTTGCACCGGATACGATGGCAATATTGATATAATTAAAACAAGCCAAAACCAGTAAAAAACCCGCAATGATGGGTAGTGAAATTCTTCCCTCCAGCGTGGCGTCATAAGAGATGTCATTTCTAATCCTACCTGATGCTAAGTGTAAATCATTGATACTTACGAAATCAAAATCCTGTATCGGCCAATCCGCATCAATGCCATTTTGGACTTCCTTGTACTTAGACATGCCGCTTTTTATCGTGGCTAAGTCTGCTTCATTTTTTACCAGAATCAATGTGGCGTCTATTTCCTCCGTCCAGTTGTTGAAGTTATAATCTGGATTTGCATAAGATACATTTTCAATATTCACCAAAAAATCAAAGTCAATAATTCGTGCATCAGGAAATGCCTCGGCTACACCTGTAATTTCAAACATTTTGGAGCGCTCCAATCCGAATAATAACTTGAGCGTCTGACCTACAGGATTTTCATCGCCGAAGTATTTCTGCGACATCTTCTCACTGAGAATAATGCTACTGTTACTTTTTAGAGAATTGGACAATCCCCACTTGAGTGGAAATGTAAAGACCTCCAAAAAAGCTGGATCAACATGATGGATACGCTCAGAAAAAACCTTGTCTTCATACCTGACGATGGCCGAGTTTGATTTCATTCGGCATACATTATCAATGCTTGGAAAGTCCGCTTTAAGCATAGCTCCTAAAGGTGCTGGTGTGGTTCCATACTCGACCACACTTCCTTCTCGGTTAATCGAGCATGTGGTAAGATAAAGGCTGTGCTTGTTTTCATGAAAACGATCAATCCTGTAATCGTTATCTATGAAGGCATAAGCCACCATACATGTACCTATTGCTACCGCTAATCCGAAAAGGTTGATGAAAGAACTGAGTGGGTTCTTCATCATACTTCTCAGTGTTGTTTTAAAATAATTATTTAGCATCGCATGGAAGAGTATAGATTTGACACCCGTATTGACTCGAATATTAGCAAATTCCTCCTCCGCGATAGGACTAATATCTCCAAAATCTTCCACAGCCTCACCAAAAGCTTCTTCCTCGCTATATCCTTGTGAAAGAAGATCTTCAATGTGATCTCTAAGGTGCAACTCCATCTCTTGAATGGCGCCTTCATCGTATGCTCTTTGTTTTCGGAATGACCTAAGCCAAATACCGATTGATTTTTCCAGATCAAACATATGACTCAGTTTATAGAAGTTTTAGATTCCCAAAAATTATCAAGCACAGCATTTACTTGATTCCACTGCACTTGTTCCGCTAACAATTCTTCCTTGCCAAGTGAGGTTATCTCGTAATACTTTCTTGGCCGCTTTTCCCCTTCGAGCGTCCACTTGGATAGAATCAGTCCTTCCTTCTCCAATCGATGTAACACAGGATAAAGCATACCATCAGAATATTTCATCTTTCCTCCTGAAAGCTCTTTGATCTTTTTGATGATGAGGTAGCCATAGCTATTGCCTTGCTTAAGAATACCCAGAATAATGGGTTTGGTAGATGCTGCCGTCAGATTTTTAGAGATCATACTTTGATAATTTTATACTTAATAATACAAGTATAGTAATTATTCTATATACATAGAATACCAAAGTATTATAAAATTAAAATTAGGAACGGCCGAAGGATTGATCTTCGTGGAATAAAGGCTGGAAATATTAGGGTGAAAATTGTATTTCTCTTGGGGTTTACTCACAACTTAGCTTTTTTGGAAGGCATACCAGCACTTATTGATTTTACGAAATATATCATTTGCATAAAACTATTGCTTTGCGATCCTGATGCTTTTTATCAAGTTGAAGGTTAAGAATTCGGTTCAAACCGCTAAGGTGTGTTGTCAAAAAAACCACATAAAAAACTATACCAATAATCAAAAAAAGGTTGGTGCCTGTTGGACAAAGTTGAAAAATTATTGTTGGTAATATTGAATCAATACAATGTATATGAACATAAAAATAATGTCAACACTCATCTTTGGTTGCTCAATAATTTATTCAACCAGTATACTTGCTCAAACATCGAATGAAGCAAAAACACTTTTCAAAAGCGGAAATCCTATCAGCACAGAGGATATAGGCTTTTTCATTGCACCTAAAATAGGGATGACCCAATTGGACGGTGATAACGCCACAATTTTCAACCTTCGTGGTGGCCTAAATTTGAAGGATAAATTTTCGGTTGGCGCCTATTTTAATACTTCTATCAATGACGTAAGACCACAAAGCGAAACCTTACCTAATATTTACATGGACTACTGGGCAGTTGGCGGTTTTGCTGAGTATACTTTATTTTCCAAGAAAGCAGTTCACCTCACATTCCCATTGTACTTTGGTTTTGGGGAGGTTCAAATGGACAATGAAAACGGTGACGCGGGTCTTGGAGAAGCTACCTTTTTCAATATTGAACCTTCTGCTTTAATCGAAATTAATCTACTTAAGCAGCTTCGTTTCAATATTGGTGCAGGATATCGTTTTGTAGAGCAAATGAATTACAGAAACTTTGATCAGTCTGAAATCTCTGGTTTGACAGGCTATGTTGGGCTTAAGTTTGGCTTGTTTAAATAGTTGTAACTAACGAGATCTTTTGCAGCGCTTGTCATCACCCCTTTTTTTTGCAAGTCAGAAAAAAGAAGTTTCGTGATCGTGAAGAACTTTACTCCGTGACTGGAACTGCGATTTCATGGAGTGATCATTTTACAAAAGAACTGAGACATACTTTGTTTTTATTTTCCAAAGTAACCAGAAACTTGGTAAAGAAAGGATTATTCAATGCTGCTTACGTTTTGATGTTTTAATTCGAACCTTATAGATCTGCTTGGGCTAACAAACAAAGTATCTATAATTGATCAAAATATAGTTATAGGTTAAAATCACCAAACTGAACTAATGATCACCCAAGAATAAAGCGCTGTTCAAACCCTTGGGTGGTTACTATTTCATTATCAATTTTATAATGAACCCATGAACTAAATATATCAACTTAGTAGGAATGATGATAGACAAGTCTATTGTTTTATTTAAATTGGTCTGGTGAACCATTTTTTTTCTTTCTGCCTTGCGAATTATTTTATCATTCCTCATCATTCTTGTTTCTTCACCACTTATTTACCCCCAAGAGGTTAAAAAGCTTACACTGGAGACCAATAACCTCCCACTGCTCAGCGCCATCGATTCAATAGAATCTAGCTTTGGGGTATCATTTCGATATCGGTATGATTGGGTCAAGGATCAAAAAGTCTCCGTAAACATGGTTGATTTGGAGTTAGTTGAAGTGCTCAATACTATTTTTGACCCGCTCGCTTTCTCTTACTATGTCATAGACAATGACATCATAGTGCTGCTCAAAAATGGCGATTCATCGATTCGCTATACGAAAAAATCTTCCATCGAATCCAATGTGATCGCTATTGGTGAGGTAAAGGTAGGATTGACCAAGGCAAAACTTTATGGCAATATTTATAGTGGAGAAACAGAAGAGCCTTTACCTACTACATTCATCTATAGCAGCGATAATGCGTTTTCCACTACATCTACCGTTGACGGGTTTTATTCTTTGGAACTACCAGTAGGAATAAATAATCTCATTTTTCAATCTACTGGTTTTACGGACATGGAATTCCAGATTCAGCTCAATTCCGATGGACAATTTGACTTAAATATGTATGAAGATATCACGAAGCTTGATGAGGTCACCATTTCTGCCAAAATCAAAAATGAAAATGTTTCAGGAACCATAACAGGTGAAGCCAAACTATCTGTACAAGAAATCAAGAAAATCCCAGCCATGTTCGGAGAGGCCGATCTGATTCGCAGTGTGCTCACCATGCCCGGAATTACAACTGTAGGCGAAGGAGTTGGCGGTTTCAATGTTAGAGGAAGCAGCGTAGGGCAGAATCTTGTACTACTGGATGGAGGAACCATTTATAACCCTTCCCACCTCTTCGGATTTTTCTCGGCTGTAAGCTCGGATGCTATTGGAGGCTTGCAACTTTACCGAGGAACCATCCCTGCCGAGTTTGGCGGGAGAATTGCGTCTGCCATGGATATTGAGTTGAAAAGAGGTAATAAAGAAAAGGTCACAGGATCAGGTGGGGTAAACATCGTATCGTCCAGGTTCAATATTGAAATACCTGTAAAGAAAGACACTAGCTCACTCTCTTTAGGAATGCGATTGGCCTATCCAACACTATTGATAAGAAGAGTTGATGACTTAAACTTACAACAGAGTAATGCTTTTTTCGGAGACCTCAGCTTAAAATATGATCATAAAATAAATGAAAAGAATGTTCTGTCATTGAGTGGATATCATAGTGATGATCGATTAACTCTGGCCGACCAAGCGGAGTATGCCTATGCGAACACCATAGGAACAGTAAAATGGGTCAACGTAATTAAAGAAAACCTTACTGGAGAGACACTACTCAATTATAGTGGATATCAATATGCGCTTACTGATAGAGCAAGCCCAAATGAAGCTTATGCTTCGGCATCTTCGATCCAAGACTTTAAGGTTGAAAACAACCTCACCTTCAGTGGCATAAGGAATCACAGTATCAATATTGGCACATTTGTGATACATCACGCACTTTCACCGGGCGATTTCGAGCCAGTGGGGGAATCCATCCTACAACCTGTAACATTGGTTCAAGAAAGTGCTCAAGAGTTTGGGGTTTATGCCTCTGACCAATTTCAGCTTTCAGATCAAATATCGCTCTATGGCGGCATGAGGTTTTATGTCTTTAATGGCGGAAAGGAAAGTTTCAAAACTCAATACTATGGCCTAGATCCCAGACTCTCCATCAATTATCGACTCAACGCCTTAAGCTCCATCAAATTGGGATATAATAAAACGCGCCAGTTCATTCATCTGATATCGAATACCGTGGCAGTTACGCCTGTGGATGCTTGGAAGCTGAGTAATAGTCAGATCAAACCTACGGTAGCCGATCAAATATCTTTGGGCTATTTCCGCAACGATGAAAATAATGAATACGAGTTTTCAGCAGAAGCCTATTATAAGAATATTAAGAATCTCATCGAATATAGAAATGGCGCTCAGCTCTCGCTCAATCCAGAAATCGAAAATGAACTGATCCAGGGAAAGGGAATGGCCTACGGACTCGAACTCTCTTTAAAGAAAAATCTAGGTAAAGTAAATGGATCACTTAATTACACCTTTTCGCGCTCATTGATACAAATTGACCCTAGCAACAGCAGAGAAAAAATAAATAATGGGAACTTCTACCCTACCAATTTTGATCAACCACATAATATCAATATGCTCACGAATATTGAATTATCCAGACGATTCAGTCTTTCGACCAATTTTGTCTATTCGAGTGGCCGACCTATTACCAGGCCTCAAACTACCTATGATTTATTTGGAATATCAGTGGCTGATTATACGGATAGAAACAATTACCGTATTCCAGACTATCACCGATTAGATGTGACCTTATTTATGAGTAGCTCACTCAAAAAGATGAAGAAAGTGGAGGCAAATTGGTCTTTGACCATTTATAATTTATATGCCCGAGACAATGTTTATTCCGTATTTTTCAGAAGAAATAGTGCAGCAGAAAACATTGAAGCATTCCAATTTATTGTGATCGGACGACCGTTAGTTTCTCTGGCGTACAACTTTAAATTTTAATCATGAAATCTGTCAAAACATGGATACTCGCCCTAATTGTGGTCTCATGCATTCAACCCTTTGAACTTGAATCTGAGAGAGCAGTGGAGCGAATAGTTATTGAAAGTGAAATAACGAATAAAAAGGAAGCCTATATCACTCAAATAAGCAGAACTGTATCTGGCGATGACCATCGAGAAATGGTAAAGGTGACTGGCGCATCAGTTTGCTTTGAAGATGAGCTAGGCAACTGCTATGAAGCCAAAGAAG
The DNA here is from genome assembly GCA_040218415.1 of Cyclobacteriaceae bacterium. GTDB lineage: Bacteria > Bacteroidota > Bacteroidia > Cytophagales > Cyclobacteriaceae > JAVJRN01. The sequence continues at coordinate 52,449 of JAVJRN010000075.1, read as the reverse complement.
AAAAAAGTGGCATTTACGCTACGGACACTTCTAGCTTTATCGCCGAAACAGGCATGTCCTACCGCCTTCTGATTACACTCGCCAATGGAGAAGAGTTGGTGTCCAACTATCAAACCTTGAAAGCAGCCGAGCCTGTACCCCCAACCAGGTTAGAAAGATCAACAATTCAAGCGTTACTTGGCAGCTCCATAGTAGAAGAAACCGTGGTAGACGTCATTGCAGATGAAGGAACTCGATCTGAAACAAATTATTCGAGATACTCTTTTGTTGGTGAATATGCCTTTAGAACCATTCAACAAGGCTCTATTGAATGCTTTCGAGAGGAACCAGATGAAGCTCCGCCAGCTGATATTATCTGCTACAATAGGGAAAGTAATGCAGGTTTTTTAAATGTTTACAGCAATGAATCATTCACTATCGGCAGTGAAGTATCACACACCATCTTTGTGTTTAGATACAATTTTAAAGTTGCGAGAAACTATAACTTGACTATTACCAGACACACTATTGATCAAGAGGCATTTCAGTTTTTTGATCAACTAAGAAGGCAACAAGAGCAAGGTGGTACACTTTTCGAGTCTCCACCTTCTGGTATTGTGGGGAATATCGACAATGTGACGAACCCTGAAGGCAAACCTCTCGGATTCTTCTTAACCTCTTCCGAATCGTCTTTTCGCACAAACATACTGCCTTCCCTTTTCAGGATAAATGCAAAAGATTCGGTCTTATACCCAGAATGCTATCCTGACAGTATTCCAGGCCGTGGTGGACCTTATCAACTTCCACAACCAAAACCCTTCGCATTCTGCTGCGATTGTCGCTTGTATCCGGGTGCTTTCACTGACCAACCCTCAAATTGGATACAATAAATATGAGATATGTTTTTGTTTTTCTTCTCTCTTTTAGCACGCTTTTAAGTAATGCGCAGCAGACTCCTACGACTAAAATTTTGGTTCATTTGGATAAACCTTATTATTTGGCTGGAGAAAAAATATACTTCTCCATTCACACTTGGCCAAAATCTAACGAGAGCCAAATCCTTTACCTACAAATCTCCGATCCTCAGGGTAAACTAGTCAAGATCAGGCGAATACTCGCGGAAGACAACCTAGGCTATGGTGTAATCAATTTGCCAGATGACATGCCGTCAAATGAATACCTACTGGCAGTGTTTACTCCGCAAGCGCTCAGATTGAATAATTCTGTGATGTTTCAGCAAAAGTTACACATCCTCAACATCAATGATCCTTTCCTTAGAAATAGTATGTCAAAAGATTTTCAGCTGTATCCCGAAGGCGGACAGCTCGTAAGCGATCATGTCAATAACATAGCGTTTCAAGCACAGGATCAATTAATAGGTAAAAGGTTTTTTGTGACCACCAAGGACGGAAAAGATACTGTACTAAATAAAGTCATAAGTTGCCAATTTGATCAATTTCTCTTTGAGCATCAGCAGGGCGAAAACTATGAGTTGCATTATTTCAAAAATGGGTCAATTAATACGATACCATTTTTAAAAGCTGATCAAAAAAACGTCTCCCTGTTGGTGAAAAACAACAGCAATGAATTCCTAATTACGCCAAAGGTTGGCGACCAATTTAAACAAGACACGCTTAACTTTGTCATTGAAAATAACAACCAAATAGTATTAGCCGCCAAGTTACGAATTGGCGTAATTGTAAACATACCAAAGAACCAACTACCTACCGGCGAAAGTATGCTTTATGTGAAAGATAAAGATCATCAGGTATTGGCCAAGCGCCTTTTGTACAACAATACAACCGATCACTTTAAGAGCCTAGAATTAAACCAAAAGAGAGATTACCCTAGAAGATCAAAAGTAAGTCTCGCAGCAGAAAATAGTTACCACAGCGAACAAAAAGTGTCACTTTCGATCTTGAATGAGACCTATTTTGGCAGTCAATATTGCGCAAAGAACCTTTCCCCTGAGTCAAAGTATTTTAATGCTGCGCTTATAACCAGAAGTCAAAATGCTGACTATGTGAAAGTTAATAATAGTGGATATGTTGCAAAGGAAAATAAGTCAATGATTAACATCATCGGCTCAATAAGGGATAAGAAGACTAATCTGCCACTTGATACGACTACCGTATATTTATACTACGGGAGTTCTCGTCCCAGATTAGATTTAACGAAAACGAATGAAAACGGCATTTTCTTCTTCGAGATTCCTTCCTTTGATCAGGATCAAGCTATAAAACTGAGTGCGTCAAGTGATTTGATGGATGCCGAAATTACCTACGAACTCTTTCCCCCAGCGCTCAACTTTGAAAGCTATGAACCTTCATTGAGTATTACTCAGGGAATGCTAGATTATATAGAAGCATATAAAGCAAATCGTGTAATTGAACAGATCTATCAAACGCAAGACAATAAAACCACCAAAGCGAAAAGTAAATACATTGGCATAGCACCTGAGCCTACCAAAACGCTCGATCTGGACGAGTATATTTCATTAGAAAGTTTTGAGGAAATTGTGAAAGAGCTTCTTGCTGGAGTGAAAGTAAAAAAGAGCAAGGTAACACAAATATATCTTCATGAACTTGACTGGACAAAGCAGAATTTGATGGGTTTGATGGACCTGAAACCCTTACATATAATCGATGGTTTTGTGATCAATGACAGCCAAAAGATGCTTGATATACCTGCAGAATCGATAAAGATGATATTCGTAAAAAATGAAAAATACTACATCAAAGATCAAACCTTTGGCGGAGTAATTGAAGTAATTACCAAAGACCGAGCCTTTGCTTTAAAACATTTAGAAACCAACATTGAGACTGTCATTGATGGAATGGCCTTGAAAGAAACAAAGCTTACCTCGGTTTTGCGATCTCAATCTCCATTAGACAAATTACCAGATTTACGAAATGTACTTCATTGGAATCCGACTCAAAAATTATCCCAAACAATTGACTTTTCTACAGCTGATTATACAGGAAAATATAGAGTGGAATTAAAAGGCATTGACAATTCTGGGAACGAAATTTACCAAAAGTCAACACTCCATATTATCAAATAACATCCAAGGTCTGTTATTTAAGTGTGGATTCACTGATGACCCATTAAAACAAGCTTTCAAGGAAATAGAAACGGATGTGCCTGAATACAACTTCAAAGACCGAAGATTAGGCTCACATCCGAAATTTATGCAACCTGCCGCTGACACTGGCATGACTTATATAGTAGCAAACGTTCGATTTTGTGCTGTATTTTAACCCTTTCCCAGTCTCGGCACATGTCGCACCAATCAAAACAATAAAGCTGGTTGGTAGAGAAATAAACCCTGACATCAAATGAGCTAAAAAAAGTGAACAAACTACCTTAACGTGTTTTGGATCTCTATCTCACCCAATTAAGCTCTTCTATCTTCTAAAATAGACATTGTATAAAATTTCAGACTTGTCGGGAAATTCTTTGCTTTTGATCACCTTGGTGATCACTAAGCGATCGGCAGTAATGGAGTGAAGTCCAAAATAGTCCCTTCGAAGCGCCTTTGCTCTTTCGCTAGTCTCATAGCGATCTACTTCAAGCAATCTTGTTTTCTCATAAAACCACGTACACCAAGTCTTGGCTCCTTCCTTTTCTTGTTGGAAAAATGCAAGGCCATCTTCAGTGAAACTATAAAGGTAGGTTGCATTGCTTAGCCTGTACTTTCTGCCTGTATTGCTTACGGAATGAGAATATTTCCATGGTTCGTCATTAAGATATTTTATAACAAGAGCCACTGGCACATCCGGTGAGATTTCTTCGAGTCGCTTCAATGCATCCTTTTTTTCAATACCATTTAGTTGAAAAGTTGCATTGATTTCACTGATCTCCTTTGCCAGATTTTCATTGAATTGCCCATATCCCGTCATAAGAAAGGAGATGAAAAAAATAACGGTCAATAAATATTTGACTTGTAAAAGATGCTTCATACCACAACTTATATTGCAGATAAATTAAAAACAAAATCTATTGGAGTTTCTATTGATTTTTCTACGTTATCCCCTATCGTTTTTTTACATCATCTCATAGTTGATGAACTTTTAGGCCAATAGTTTCATTTCCAGCCACATCTGATTAGCTTTAAATGAAATAAATGAAGCACTTATCACTTTTAATCTAACCTATCTTCTTAGAAACCAATTAAAAATGGAATTACGTATTAGCAACCTATCAAAGACCTACGCCAATGGTGTCAAGGCACTGAATGACGTTTCTTTAACCATACCGCAAGGAATGTTTGGCCTTTTGGGTCCCAATGGCGCTGGAAAATCAACATTGATGAGAACCATCGCTACCCTTCAAGATCCAGATTCTGGCAGCATCTTTTTGGACGATATCAACCTTAGTGAAGACAAGCAGTCTATACGTGAGAGACTTGGTTATCTGCCTCAAGACTTTGGACTTTATCCGAGGATCAATGCCGAAGTAATGCTTGATCACATTGCACAAATGAAAGGGATTGGCAATAAATCGGAAAGAAAAGATTTGGTGGAAAGCCTACTACATAAGGTAAACCTTTACAAGGATCGTAAAAAAGGATTGGGCACCTACTCTGGCGGAATGCGCCAGCGTTTTGGTATCGCACAAGCATTGGCTGGTAGTCCATCGCTCATTATTGTGGATGAACCAACCGCAGGTTTGGATCCTTCGGAAAGAAATAGGTTCTATAATCTCTTGTCTGAAATTGGTGAAAATACGATCGTCATTTTATCCACACACATAGTCGAAGATGTAAATACGCTTTGTCCAAACATGGCGATCATCTGCCAAGGAGAATTGCTTATGCAAGGAAAGCCTAAAGAAGGAATTGCAAGTGTGGAGGGTAAAATATTTCAGAAGATGATTGAAAAGGATCAGCTCGACACGTATCGTGAAAAGCATCAGGTAATTTCCACCAAACTGCTCGAAGGAAGACTCAGTTTAAGGGTTGAAAGTGAAAGCAATCCTGGGGATGGTTTTGAGGCAGTACCTGCCGACTTGGAGGATGTGTATTTCAGCTACATATCTAAGAAAATAGATCCTATCACTATTTAAAAAGAACTCATGTTTTTGAATATTTTCATCTTCGAACTAAAATATAGATTTAGTCGGCCAGCGACCTATATCTATTTTGCGATGCTCTTTTTGGTGGCCATGCTCTTGATTGGTTTTGGTAATACGCCAGCATCCGAAAAAGTATACCACAATGCACCTATTATAATTGCCAATCTGCAATTACTCATCTCGCTTTTTGGAATTTTGATTGCCTCAGCGGTAATGGGAGTTCCTATTTATCGCGACCTAGAGCACAAGACCGGAACTTTCATGTTTAGCTACCCTATCTCCAAGTTCGCTTACTTTATGGGGCGCTTTTGGGGATCATTCGTCACTCTACTTTTTATCTCGCTAGGTAGTTTAGTGGGTATATATATTGGCTCATTACTTGGACCACTTTTCGGAACAGATGCCGCGCGATTCGGGCCAAATGTATTCCTGAACTACATTCATCCGTGGCTTACTTTAACCATTCCAAATTTATGGCTTGCTGGTTCATTGTTCTTTGCTTTGATCGTTTTCACAAAAAACATCAAATCCATCTACTCGGGAGGAATCGTGGTTTTCATCCTTTACCTCTTTACCAACTTTTTGGCTCAAGATATTGAAAACCGTGATTTGGTGGAAATTTTGGATCCTTTTGGCCTAAACACTTTCTCCTTCCAAACGCGATACTTAACGCCTTTCGAGCAAAACAGCTTCATACTACCACTTGCAGGAAATTTACTTTGGAATAGACTGCTTTGGACTGGTATTGGCATTGCATTTTTTCTGGCAGCTTATTACCGCTTTAGTTTCAGTTATTTCTTTCAAGCGGTTCAAAAGAAATCAAAAGAGTCGAAAGAAGTCGAAAGTGTTCCTGTGCTTCAAAAGGTTTTGGCGAAAGCCAATTTCCAAGGCAATTATCAGTGGAAGAGTTTCCTTACCATGACCCGAATAGAGATTCAGAATATTCTGAAAGACGTATACTTCCGATCCATTATTTTAGGCGGTACTGTTTTTCTAATCCTTGATTTTTGGATAGGTAACACTTTGTATAGCGTATCTAATTTTCCTGCCACCTCCTTTCTGATGGAGTTTAAGAATAGTACTTACAATCTTTTTGTATTTATCATCATTGTGTTTTTTACAGGGGAAACATTACATCGTGATAAATCCTCAGGATATTCTGTGATCAACGACACCTTTCCTGTTAAAGACGGCTCTGTCATTGCCTCCAAGTTTTTGGGGATGGCATCCGTTTGCCTCGTATTAACGACAATTCCAGTAGTGGTTGGTCTGGTGATACAAACACTCAAAGGTTACTTCAACTACGATATCGGTGTTTATTTGGTTGATAGCTATTTGATTGCGCTACCAGATTATCTACAAATGGTGATGTTGGTTTTTGCGGTTCATTTGCTTGTCAATAACAAGTTTGCGGGACATGCCGCGGCTATCGGTTTGTGGCTTGTGCTGATTGTATTGAGAGATTTTGCTGGATACAACTTTAATCTTTTCTTCTTTTCGTACAAGCCAGGCTATCGGTGGAGCGATATGAACGGGCTAGGTCATTTTGGAGATTCGCTTTTATGGTTTAACCTTTACTGGACAGCCATTGGCCTATTTCTGGTTCTTTTCTTTAGCATTTTTTACAGCCGAGGAACAGACAGCTCCATTAAAAGTAGAATTCAAATTGCAAAAGGAAAACTCGGTAAAAAAACAGCATTACTGTCCTATGCCTTTCTTTTAGCTGGTCTTGCTATTGGTGGATATATCTACCAGTCGGTCGTTTATAAAAACAATTACCTCACCACAGAAGAGGGAGAAAAAAGGCAAGTGGTCTATGAAAAGACACTGAAGAAATACGAGTTTATGGCTCAGCCAAAAATAACTAAAGTCAACTTGAAGGCGGATCTCTACCCTATGAAGCGCGATGCTTATTTCGAGGCAAATGTACAAATGGTCAATAAGACCAATGAACCCATTGATTCTGTCCACTTCAACAGTACCAGCCTTACGGATTTCGAGGTACTTTATAACGGAGAGAAACTTTCTTACAAGTATCCTTTGACCTATGAACCAAGCAAATTTCAGATTTTTGGCAAAAAAACTGATTACGAATGGTATCGAATCACCGCATTACCAGAAACTATGATGCCGGGAGACACCATGGAGTTGGTGATAAAAAGTAAAGTCATCAATGAGGGTTTCCCCAATTCGGGCTTTGGTCGTGAGTTGGTTTACAATGGGAGCTTTATTGCAGGTGGAATGCCAGAAATAGGCTACAATGCCGGCGGTGAGATCAGTAGCGATGAAAAAAGAAGAGAATATGAACTACCGGAGAAACCGGAAGACCTTCCGCCACACGATGATCCTTATGGTAGAAATACGTTGCTTTTTTCCGATGAGGCGGATTTAATTCAATTTGAGGCTACAGTGAGTACCATTCCCAGCCAGATTGCCATTGCTCCAGGTTATCTACAGAAAGAATGGGAAGAAGACGGCCGTCGATATTTTCACTATATACAAGATATTCCCATTCAAGCCTTTTTCTCTGTGCTTTCCGCGGAATATGAGGTGTTAAGAGACAAAACCTTGCTTCCAAACGGACAAGAAATTGACATAGAAATTTACTATCAAAAAGGCCATGAGTATAATTTAGATCGTTTTGTTAATTCATATAAGGACGGACTGACCTATTACTCGGAAACCTATGGCTCTTTCCAATACCGACAAATGCGGATTCTGGAATTTCCAAGATATGCGGGTTTTGCCCAATCATTTCCAAATACTGTTCCCTTTGCGGAAAGTTTTGGCTGGATAGCTGACTTTTCTGATCCGAATAGCTTTGACTATGTGTATTATGTCACGGCCCATGAACTGGCACATCAGTGGTGGGGGCATCAGATTACACCGAATTATACGCGAGGGTCGAATCTAACATCTGAAGCTTTGGCGGAATTTTCAGCACTCATCCTGTCGGAAAGGAAATATGGTAAACAGAACATGAAGCGCTTCCTTAAAGATGAACTTGATGATTACTTGAGAGGAAGGTCAAGAGAAGGTAAAAAGGAAAATGTATTCATCAACTGCAACAGATCTTATCAATGGTATAACAAAGGAAGCTTGATTCTTTATGGCTTAAGAGATTTAATTGGGGAAGAAGCCATTGACTCTGCCCTGTTCAATTTCAACAAGGAGTTTGGATTACGACAGGCTCCTCCATTTCCTGGTAGCTTAGACTTGTACAACCACCTTGCGGCTAAGACTCCTGATAGCCTCATGTACTATCTAGATGATACTTGGAACAAGATTACGCTTTATGATAACAAAGCAGAGGAAGTTACCGCCGTAAAAGCAGGAGATGATGCTTATGATGTTACCATCAAGTTTTCTTCGCAAAAATTATATGCGGATGGCTCTGGGATGGAAACACCCGCCGAGTATGAGGGTGACTACATCGATGTGGGCATTTTTGCAGCGGATGATAAGGACGAAGAAGGTAAAGACAGAGTCAATCCTCTTTACATGGAAAAATACAAGATTAAACCTGGGGCAAGTTCACTTACAATTAGAGTGACTGGAGAACCTGCCAAAGCAGGCATAGATCCATTAAACAAGTTGATAGATCGAATCCCTGATGACAACACCATAAACGTTGAAATGGAATAATCTAAAAAAGCCCGATCGTATTGATTGGGCTTTCTAATTTTTTAAGCATAACGAGGGGTTACTTCAAAAAACTATCAATCGCGCACCTTGTCAATTAATTGTGAAAACGGAATTTACTCAACTTGAAATAATGATCAAAAGGGTTAAAATGTATTAATTATAACGGAGCATCGACCTCTTTTGACTTGGACAGTAGATAAGCATCCACGGCCTTTCTCACGGATCCATTCGCTTCAAGTAAAGTTGCTGCTTCTTCCCTTTGTATGCCAATTTCATCAATAATCATTTTAATGGCTCTATTGACCAATTTTTTATTACTCAATTGCATATCCACCATTTTGTTTCCTTTTACCTTGCCCAATTGTATCATCACCGATGTGGAAATCATATTGAGCACGAGCTTCTGAGCCGTCCCTGATTTCATGCGCGTACTACCAGTTACAAACTCCGGCCCCACTATAACTTCAATGCCATGATCTACCGCCGCGCTTAGCGCAGTTTGAGAATTACATGAAATGCCACCAGTCAAAATTCCACGAGCCTTTGCCGCTTTCACTCCCCCAAGAACATATGGCGTACCGCCAGAAGCAGCTATACCTACAACAGTATCATTTTCATTAATTTCATATTTGTTTAAGTCTTCCCAAGCGAGCTTCGTATTATCCTCAGCCCGCTCCACAGCTTTTCTAATGGCCACATCTCCACCCGCAATTATTCCCACAACCATTGTATCCGGCACACCGTAAGTTGGCGGACATTCTGACGCATCGAGTACCCCCAACCTTCCACTAGTTCCCGCGCCGATATAGAAAAGTCGGCCTCCCTTTTTCATGCGTTTTACTATTTTCGTCACCAAAGCCTCTATCTGTGGAATCGCCTTATTCACCGCATTAGGAACTTCATTGTCTTCCTTATTGATGTTTAACAAAATCTCACTAACGGACATTTTGTCCAAGTCAGAAAAATTAGAAGGGGCTTCAGTTACTGTCATTTCTTTAATGTTTAATTTATCAATAGGTCTATTAATTTCTATTGCACTTAGATGTAATTTTCCGAAAATTGATTAGAACATTGCTTAGCAAGTGCATCTATTGGTTTCTCTACAATTCCGAATATTTTAATGGCGTGCTTGGAAGCTACAACTTCCAACAAGTCTTGAAAATAAAATGCCAATGAACCAACAAAACCAACAGAAACCTCATTTGAAGTTTGATATTTATTAATGCAATTGACAAAAAATCGATCAAATTCCTTTTCGACTATCGTACGAAAGTAAGTATCATCAGCATGATGAAGGCTTATCAGCTGCACCATTCTTGACATAAATCGGTTTGGAAAAGGCAATTGATAAAGCTGATGATAAATAGCTGCTCGGTCACCCCCAATATCTTTTTTCAGAGTATCTGAAATATGCATAGGCATGTCTGATCTTAAGTAATCGATCAACAGCTGCTTACCAATTTGATTTCCACCTCCCTCATCACCCAATAAATAGCCTAAACTTGGAATGTTTTCAACAATTTCCTTACCGTTGTATAAGCCAGAGTTAGAACCAGTTCCAAGTATACAGGCAATACCAGAACGTTCGTTAAAAACAGCCTTTGCAGCGCCTAGCAGATCACTTGAAATCTCGATTTTAGCAGTAGAAAAAATACTTCCTAGCATTTTTTCTATTTTAGTCTTCGCCAATACCTGCGTACATCCCGCTCCGAAAAAGCGAATGTGTTTGATTGGCAAATGTGAGAATGGTTTTAAAGTCGGTAATTGATCTTGAGTAATATGCTCCAACGCCTGCAACGTGGGATTTATACCAGAGGACTGGAAGGATTCTAATATTTTACCATCAGAAATCAAACACCAATCGGTCTTAGTAGATCCGCTATCAGCTATGAATATCATCTATCAGCGTTTTTTCTAAGCAAATCATGCATGAAATTTTTAAAATTTCTCATTGTAGTTCCGTATTTTGACTGGCAAAATTCATTGCTAAAGTGTTTTTAATTTTACTTTTCTAAAAACTTCCATTCTACAAAAGCTTCCATCGCTTCGTATTCGGCCATGCCAAGTTGATCGTAAAGTTTGGCCGTGCTCCGGTTTCTATCTTCTGCCCTTTGCCAAAACTCTCTGCTATCATTGCCTGGAAAAGCGACACCATCTTTTTGCGACTGATGTTTAAAAATAGCTTGCCGTTTTTTCAATAGCTCTTCCGGACTAATAGGAATAGCCATCTCAATATCCCCAATATCCCATTCTTGCCATGCACCGCGATACATCCACACTTTGCAGTATTGCGCCCAAGGTTCATGCTTCATTCTATCCAAGGCTTTAAAGACGGCATCTAAACAGACGCGATGGGTGTCATGTGGATCAGAAAGATCACCTGCAACATATATTTGATGTGGTTTCACCTTTCTAATCAGATCAATGGTGAGCTGAATATCCTCTTCGCCCAAAGGCTTTTTCTTGACGTCACCAGTTTCGTAAAACGGCAAATTCATAAAGTGGATATTACTTTCAGGCACACCACAAAACTTACAGCCTGCTTTTGCCTCGTTTCTTCGAATGAGACCTTTGAGCCTCCTCAAAGCGGCTAAATCCCGCTGATCAGATTCCTTTGACTTCACAAAAGTCGCAAACTCTTCGTACATCTTATCGAATTCGGGATTACTCCAGCCAAACTCATGGTTGAGCTCTGCGGAAAAATCCATAAAGTTGATCGCATAGTCATCAAACACGGCAATATTCCCTGAAACCTGATACGCCACATGCACATTATGCTTTTGCTCGACTAACCTTAATAAGGTGCCTCCCATGGAAATAACATCATCATCCGGATGAGGGCTAAATATGAGTGACGTTTTTGGATAAGGTGCATTTCGCTCAGGGCGCTGAGAATCATCTGCATTAGGTTTGCCTCCAGGCCAGCCCGTAATGGTGTGTTGTAATTGATTGAATACCTCAATGTTAATCTGATAGGCCGAACCCTTCACGGTCAGCAATTCGCTCATTCCGTGCTCGTTATAATCTTCACTTGTCAGTTTCAGAATTGGTTTATTGAGTTTGCCGCAGAGCCACACCACCGCTTTGCGAATTTGCTTGTCATCCCAGTTAATAGAATCTAAAAGCCAAGGCGTTTTAACCTGTGCTAGTTCTGAAGCAGCAGGCGTATCGAGCATTACTTCAATATCTTCATGGTTCTGCAAGAAGGAAGCAGGGACGGTCTCAGAAATCGAGCCATTGAGTGCTTTTTCTACTATTTCCGCTTTACCCTCACCCCAGGCCATCAAAAATATTTTTTGGGATTTCATAATCGTTCGAATTCCCATCGTGATGGCATTCTTTGGTACTTTATGCTTACTGTAAAAGTCCTTAGCAGCATCAATTCTGGTAATATTATCAAGCGTCACCAAGCGCGTGCCTGACTCCAAGGTAGAACCTGGTTCATTGAAACCAATATGGCCTGTACGCCCAATTCCCAATAGTTGTATGTCAATACCACCAACTTCTATGATTTTTTGGTCATAGTTGGCACAATAAGCTTCCACTTCTTCCAATGGTAACACGCCATTGGGAATGTGGATGTTCTCACGTTTGATATCAATATGGTTGAACAAATATTCATCCATGAATCGATGATAGCTTTGCTTACTTTTGGCGTCTAAAGGATAATATTCGTCGAGATTAAATGTGATGACATTGGCAAAACTCAATCCTTCAGACTGATGCATACGTACAAGTTCATCGTAAACCGCAATTGGTGATGAGCCTGTAGCCAAACCAAGTACTGCAGCTTCTCCCGCTTTTTGTTTTTTTTCAATAAGCACTTTAATGGCCTTGGCAATTTCAATCGACGCGTCTACTGAGTTGTCGAATATCCTCAGTTTCAATGTGGATAAATTTGATGTAGACATAGTTTTATTATCTTCTTTAATAATTTGAGCTGTTTCTTTAGGTTATTTACCTCTTAATTTTATTGAAAAAGTCTTTCCGTCTATGGAGACTAAGGCGATGGCTATGCCCGAAAAAACATTGCGATCGATACGAAAAGCATGGGAATTCATGCCTTTATCATATGGTTTGACGGCATTGAGTTGTCTTCCTAAAAAATCTACAACTTTAACCTCAATGTCTTTTTCAATGGAGGCTTCTACGGACAGCACCAAAGCATCATCACGATCATAAAGTGTCCATAACTTAGGTGAGTCTACTTGCGTGTTTAAAACTTCTTGCACGCTGAACATTTGCTGTGCCCATTCACCTAATCCACCTACATTTCTACCAGCAACATTGAAATAATAAGTACCTGGATCCAGCAGGCCAAAATCCCAAACAATGTCATTTCTTGAGAAAAAGTCTTCTTGATTGACTATTTCATTTCGATCGATATCGGTAGACAATATGGCTCGATATCCAGTAGCCAATGGGGATTGACTCCAAGAAAACTGAAGCACTTCTTCTTCTGTGTATTCATCATTTATCGCTGGCGAAATAATAGCTGGTGCGGCAGGTAAAATTTTCAACGTCTTAAAACTCACGTATTCCCATTCGCCTTGTCCAAGACTATTGTAGAGTTGAATGCGCATATGGTAAGTCGTCCATTCCTCAAGAGAAGTAGGCGTTTGATATTCACTGATTGCCCCTAAATCTTCATCTATGATGACATTGAAAGACTGAAACTGTGCTCCTCCTTTGGCTATTTGCAGTCTAACGCCAGCAATTAAGACATTTGGTTGCCACTTGATTAGTGGTTGAAGATCTACCAGTTGCTCATCGGCTACAGGATAGATCATATCTGCACTTCCAGGAAAACCTGTGTTAAATGAAAAAATTTCGCTGGTAGCTCCGAAACCAAAGAAGTTACCCGATGTTATGCGCCAATAGTATTGTTGATCTCCCTTAAACGGAAACCTACCAGCATTGATGGTCGTTGAGTTTACGGTCGCCTCAAAAACAACTTCGCTAAAAGTATTTGTTTCCGAAAACTCAATTTTATAGTACTGTGCATTGGTCGCGGTTGACCAAGTAAAATCTGTAAAAGAAGAAACACTACCAGAACCATTTTCTGGAAAAGTCAAGGTGCTAGCGACTGAGGGTAATGATCCTGAAAAAGAAGCCGCCGAAGCACTTTCATTTCCATACCGATCATAAGCCGTAATAAATATGTACGGTTTGCTGGCTGCCTTGGTCTCATCTTCTAAATAAAAGGCATTCGTGTAGAGCACTTTGACGATGTTGGCAGGGTCATCAAAAAAATTAGCTGGCGGTGTTTCATCTTCAGATGCATAAATCACATAGCGCATATCACTATCGCCAACGGCATCCCAAGAAATATAGAAAACGCCCTGCTCATCTTCTACCCATTTGGCATTTTGAGGACTGGCCGGAATGGCTTGTTCTTTCCATGGCATAGCAGGCATCAACGCCGGAGTTTCATAACTCACACCCTTGATTTCCTCAAACAATCCATTCACTCTGATCAAATCTTGATATCTGAAAAACGCACTACCTACAGAATTTATCTCCTTGTTCTCTCGGGTAATATCGATTTGTCTTGTTATTTGATCAAGGGTCCATCCACTCGCCAGTACACTATTGGTGGTATTGGTTTCCCAATCAAAATACTTTTTTGTTTCATGCAAATCTGGTTCATCAGTTCGTGCAGAAGCGCCAGGATTGTCGTCATATCTATACAAGCCGTGTCCGGCGATCATATGCCGTCCATTGTCCTTTGCCATTTGAGCCCAAAATCCTGCGAGCGCATCAAAATCCTGACCACCTCCAATAGGCCAGTATAATTGCGGATTGAGGTAGTCTACATTACCAGAAGACAACCACTGCTTTGGATCGGTGTAGATGGTGTTATAGGCATCTAAACCAACAATTCCCGGAGGATTTTCATTATTTCCATAAATACCAAAAGGACTAATTCCGAATCTGACATAAGGTTTTACGGATTGGATAGTATCATATACCAGCGCAATCATATCATTTACATTGTCTCTTCGCCAGTCTCCTATATTGGCAAAATCACTTCCATAGGTGTTGTAAGTATCAATATCTTCGTCGGTGGTGCCTCCATATTTATAAAAGTAATCATCAAAGTGAATACCGTCAATATCATATTTATTTATAATCTCACCTACAATATCTTTTAAGTGCTGCTGCACTTCAGGCACACCGGGATCGAGGATACGATTATCGCTATATTCCAAAATCCATTCCGGGTGTGATACGTTGAAATCTCCAGGTCTGCCATCGTGCTGCCCAATAAAACTCTCATATCTATAAGGGTTAAGCCAGCCATGAATTTCCAAGCCTCGCTTGTGTGCTTCAGCGAGAATGAAAGCTAAAGGATCATAACCTGGATCCTTCCCTCTTTGACCCGAAATATACTGTGACCATGGCACTAAATCTGATTTATAAAGCGCATCAGCCATCGGACGAAGCTGAAAGAATATGGCATTTAAATTAAGTGATAGGGCCGTATCGAGAATAGCATGTATCATTTCTTTTTGACGCGCTATGTTATATCGATCACTGCCTGTGGGAAAGTCAAGATTACTGACAGTTGCCACCCAAACTCCCCTAATCTCAGTCTTAGGAGCCTGACCGTAAGCATCAGTCAAAAAGAAAATTGCGATTAGGATCAAACACAATCGAGTGAATTTCGTGTTCCTGATATTTTTAGTATTCATCTTCTATTTTCTTGATAATTATTGAATGAGGATGCGGCTTTGATTGTGATGGTTTCTGCAAAAAACTTTTGCTTTTTTAAATAATCAAATGAATGATTTGAAAAACTGGCGACCCGAAGGCCGCCAGTGGCACTAAACTATCAACTATGCAACTAATTAATTTTTACTTTGATCTATGGCTATTCCGTAAACAAACTTGTCTGTAGTTACAAAAATCTCTACGTCACCCGTTCCATCAATTTTCCATCTTTTAACCCCTGTAACTTCCAATGGGTCAACTGAAGGATCAGCATCAGATGGTGCTCTATAACCCCAGTAAACATATCCACCTTCATTATCTACAGCTATACCCGTAATTCCAGTACGTTCAGAATCTCCACCTTCCGAATGAATTCTAGATCCATCAATTAATTTGATATTAGATCCATCCATATCAGCTTGATACATTCCCATATCATTGGCTCCATTCATTTTGTTGATCGAGAAATATATTTTCTGATTGGCCTCATCAAGCGCAAAAGCTCGCACCGTTTCATCTGTAAGAATACCACCCTCTGTAGGCAGTGCTGGAACACCATCATCTGGATTTAAAATATCATCCTCGGAGAATCTCCAAAGTCCTTTGTGGTTTGAGTTTTTCGCCCACCAAAATTCGTCTGATCCATTATTATCAACTACAGCAAATGTGCCATTTAATGCACCAAAGCCAAATGTTGGACCTCCGTCAGTTCTCCATGCAGAGTAGTATCCTAGCCAGTTATTTTTCACAAAATAAGGAAAATCGGCTGGTGTGTATGTTTGATCGGTCGTGTTTACGTCAATCGCCGTGACACCATCTCTTCTGTCGGCAAAGTATATCTTACTAGAGGTAACCTCTCCAAAGAAAGGATCACTCAGGTAAGTATTCGAAGCTCCTGCAAAATCAAGTATTGAAACGTAATCTGTTGGATCTGCAAGGCCAACACTATAAATAGAACCATCTGCCGCTGCTGCCTCTCCTGTAGAGAACGTAAGACCAACTCCAGCCTCAAATACATAAAGTCTGTCATTAGCTACTTTCAATGTCAGCGGATGAGGACCCGTAGGTACGTTCAAGTCTGTTGCTGGTTCTTCAAACCCTACAAACAATTTCTTAGAAAAAATAGAACCTACACCAGTTGAAAAATCAACCGCAGAGAAAATTAACGTTTTGGCAAGTTGCCCCTTCACATCCACATTTGTAGTAGCTGAGAAAGTATCATCTCCTATAGTTACTGCAATACTCACAGGTACAATCGCTTCCGTTGTAAATACCACTACCGGAGATTCAGCTGTACTTATTCCGTCTGTAAGTGTCTCACCTTCGGCTGCTGTACCAAAATCCCAAGAATAGGTCACTGCACTATTGTTCGGATTGTATGCCGCTACAGAAAACGTCACTTCAGATCCTGCTTCAACAGTTTCTGGAGTGAAAGAAATCACCGGAACTGGTGCGCCGACTGTAATGTCATTGGTCTCAGTAGTCGCTGTATTATCGTCTACTGTAAGTGACACAGTAAAAGTACCTGCTCCTTCATAGATATATGTAGGATTTTGCTCTTGAGAGGTTCCTCCATCACCAAATTCCCAGGCAAAAGATGTTCCTCCTGTGGAGGCATTTGTGAATGTAACTTCTTCACCTGCCTCAGGGTTTGCCGGTGAAAAAGAAAATGCGACCCTTATTTCTGGCGCTGCGGGTTCTTCATCTTCGCCGCAAGCTACGAACAGCATTAAAGCCAAGGTCATGGCCATCAAGCTGAATTTTGCTGAATAAAATTTTAATTGCTTCATAATAAATATTTAATTGAGAAAAGGATTAAAAAACTAGAAATGATCGTCGATATTCATTGAAAATTCCACTCCCGTTGGTCGCTCGAAACGCCAGCGTAACCCGGTATTCGGAACCTAAAGAATAATCTTCGCCAATGAGATCCACAAGACCAACACTTCCTAGCCCGGAAAGAATAGATTCGCGTCCTGAAGAAGTCAAATTGCCTTCAACATCATAATAGCTATCGAAGGTGACTTGATTCACCACAGCATTCGTATTGACAAGAATTTCGTTTAAAGTAGATCTGCTAAGGTTACTGCTAAAATAGATAAGTGCTTCTTCGTTAAAACCTTCAGGCACATTTTGCCAAAAGTCGTTTGCTGAAATATCACTATTGTCTTGTAATGTATTGTCAAACATCAAATCTACGGTGTAGGAAATTTCGATTCTATAGGCTTTTAACGGAGGATTCCAATTGGCAAAATTGAATGGATAGGCTGTCTCTTCTTCCCATTTTTGCGCTACCCGCTCATTGATTGCTGAATATTCAACAGCTCCCACAGCTACGTTAAAATCCTCAAAAACCACTACTGAATCCCATAATCCAGTGTACGTGAAAAAATCATCATTAGACCAGTATTCCACGATGAGCTCGCGTGTTGCTCCGGCCTGAATTTGTGGGCCAGTTGGGCTCAGATATACATTGCCCACCCTGTCGCCACGGTCACCAAATTCATCAAGCGCGTTAAACTCCTCGCATGAGAGGGATATTAGAGACAGTAGTCCTGTAGATATTAAAAGTAATAAGTTCTTCATTTCAACGTATTTACTAATTAAAACTTTGTATTAATTGGTTCCTGCCCACCATAATGGCACTTTCAACCAATCCGGATTTTGGAAGGCGCCTAACCGCTCCAATTCGGGTTTATTAAAAATCTCCTCTGTTTGATTATCATAAGGAATTCTTTGAATCCATTTTCCGGTTTCATTGTCTTCCCAGAAATTCGCAAGATTCTCTGGCCGAATAAGACCTACATATATTTCATCGCTGTATTGATACCTCCGCATATCTACCCACGCTTCTGCTTGCAGGTATAAGGCCAACCATTTTTGCATCATAATCGCTGAAAGTGTGAGGTCTCCAGCACTATTTGGCACCATATCACTCGCTAAAAAGCTTGAAATATCGGCCGGGGCTACTCCAACGCGTAGCATATGCGCTGCTATTCCTGATTGGAAAGCATCAAATGCGGTTCCTACTTGATTCAGCCTAAAGGCTGCCTCTGCTTTGATAAAATACAATTCCTCTATCACCATAAAGGGTTGAGGTGAGTAATCACCCGTCATATAAGAATCGTACAAATCCGGATATTCATCATCGTCTCGTAGCTCACTTCTACCTACAGATGGAGCGACACTCAAATAAGGACTTGTTTCTGGTCCTGAGAAGCCTGCAACATTGCCTGGTGTCATCATCAATGGCATGCGCGGATCCTTTATCTCTCCAGTGGTTGGATTATAACCCATCACCGATTCTAGTAGAAAAGTCGTTGGTGCACTGATATTTAGAATATTGTTTTCATAATCAAATTGTGGTGGATCTGCTTGAGAGCGGCCCCACTGGTTTTGTTCCCAAACATTGTTGTTCGCTGAGAAATAATTGAACTCTACATCTTTCCAATTGCTCAGTGCCAAATCTATTTCACTGATGATGAGTGGATAATCCTGATTAATATTTGGCGTAAGATGTAGCAGAACCCGCGCTTTCAAACCATGTGCAAACGACTCCCACTGACTTACCGAGCCAGCAAACAATAGATCCTCTCTGGCAGTCATCGTTCTGTCGCTCTCGTCTGATGCTTGAAAAAGACTGATCGCCAGATCCAATTCATCCAGCATGCCATTGTAGATGACTTCTTGCTCATCGTAAGGAGGTGATGGATTGCCTAGTAATGCCTCGCGATAAGGCATTTGCCCAAATAAGTCCGTAGCAGTTTGTGTGGAAAGCACCATCAATGTGTGTCCTGCACCCGCATAGTTATTCGACCCTTCTTCCTCGGCTGTCAAATAAAGGTTTCTAGCATTACTTGCTACATCATGAAAATGTCGTCTAAAAAGGCCAATTCTTGTAACAGAACGATAATCCCATCGGTCTTTTACTGCATTAAATCCACTAAGTGTTGCCACTTGCTGTGCAAAGTAAGCCGTAGTTTCTCCTTGTTGGTAACAGTTTGTCGACATTAAGCCTTGCACCGGTGTTAAAAGTAAATTAGGTGTTGCGCTACTTGGCTTATCTGTGTC
Source organism: Cyclobacteriaceae bacterium (assembly GCA_040218415.1). Taxonomy (GTDB): domain Bacteria; phylum Bacteroidota; class Bacteroidia; order Cytophagales; family Cyclobacteriaceae; genus JAVJRN01. Next base: position 32,964 of record JAVJRN010000075.1, on the reverse strand, counting down.
CTTATTGACATCTAAAAAATCTTCGCAGCTAGAAAATGTCAACAAAAGAACAATTCCTGCAATGATCTCGATAGTATGAATTGAATATTTTTTCATCATTTTAAATTAAAATGTTGCCCTTAAACTAAACGTGATTCCCTGCGTGGTAGGTACATTGAAATTATCGAGCCCAACAGTTCCAGGACCACCTACCGCAGAACCCTGAAAGTCCTTTTCAGGATCACCGCCAGAGTAGTTAGTGAGAATAAACAAGTTCCGTCCAGTCACTGTAAAATTTAGACCGCCCATGCCCCAATTTTTTGCAATTCTGCTCATATCATAAGTCAGTGCCACATATCTCAGCCTTACCCATGAACCATCTTCTACAAAATTCTCTCCCGCTTGTCGATATCTGAATTGGAAATAGCTATCATCCAAAACAATTTGCTCGGTATTGGGCACAAATCCCTCTTCCGTTTCAACTTCCCCTTTGAAAACCATCACCCTATTTCTGTCTTCGTTTAATGATTCATGTAAGCCCAAAGCCATTAATCTTGAGGCTGTCGCATTAATAATATCCCCACCTTTTCTGATATCCACGAGGAATGACAAACTAAAATCCTTGTATCTAAACTCATTGGTGATACCCATTAACCAATCTGGCTCTCTATTTCCCAAATAAACTTTCTCTTGACTTACCAATCTCGTTCCATCGGAGTTGAGCACGTATTCTCCGTTTTCATCAGTCACATACGTTCCAACCCTTGGAAAGCCATCCTCGTCAATAACGACATTTCCATTTTCATTTCTTAAATAAGGGTCACCTTCAATGGCATACAAAGGCTGCCCTAAAATTCCTTGAGGACGCGCTTCGTTGATGATCTGACCTGATGTCACTGGGTATCTGGAGATGAAGGAAGGAAGTTTTGATAGTTTTGATCTATTCCTAGCAAAATTGGCGGATGCCGTCCAAGTCAGATCACCGCCTTTCAAAATATCTGCTTCTAAGACTAATTCAATCCCTTTGTTCTCTGTATTTCCAGAATTAAAAGTTTGAATTACCCAACCTGAGGCTGTTGAGATACGCGAGTTGATAATCATATCTCTGGCTTCTGTAGAGTAATAAGCCATATCAAGGTCGAACCTTCCATTGAGGAAGGTAAGATGTCCGCCAAACTCGTAGGATACCAAGCTTTCCGGTATCAAAAACTCATTACCCGCATAAAAGTCGTGCTTATATCCGTTTCCAATACCTGGATATTGTTCCAAAACTACGTCGAGACTTTCAGGATTAGCGTCTTGTCCTGACTCAGCCCAGCTGGCTCTCAACTTACCAAATGAGAGAAAATTAGTGATGCTTTGAGGCAGTAACTCAGAAAACACGAAACCACCAGTCACAGAAGGATAAAAGAACGAATTTTCTCCTGGTCTGATAGTAGACGTCCAATCCTGTCTTCCAGTGATACCCAAAGAAACAATTCCTTTGTAGTCAATCTTGGTGTCGAAATAATTTCCAATCACTCTTCTTTCCGTGTATTCCTGAACCGGAATATCAGGAATTTCCACATTGTTAATACTAGTGAGACTTGGTAAGAGAAAGCGTCTACCACTGTAATTGATAGACCTAGTAGATCTAACATCAATATTGCTTCCGAAAAGTGCATAAATATTCCAATCATTGCCAATCATTTTCGAATAGCTCAGATTGAAAGTAGACGTAATATTTTCCGATTCCTGTTCCGATTCGCGAGTAGTACCCTCAAATCTTGTCCTAGAACCAAAACTACCTGCTTTAACCACTTGCTTAAAATACTGGTTTGATCGGTCCATGCCTATACGATAGGTGGCTTTAATTGCTTGAGTAATATCCCAATCAAAGAAAACCTGACTGATCGTTCGGTTGATTTCGTACTCTGGTAAATTATTCTTTAAGTCCCAATAAGGATTTTCTCTATTGTCAAAATCATTATCCAGTCCTTCAATGAGTGGTATCCGAGTTCCATTCGGGCGAAGATAATTGGCCATTTCATTATCTGTCGGCCAGGTGTAGACGCTTTGCATACTACCAGCTCCACCACGTCTATTTGTTGAGAAAATACTGTTGACGGAAGAGCTAACAGTCAGATTATCAGTAATTTTGGTTGAGCCTTTAAGAAGTAAATTGAAACGATTATAATCTTCTTCTGGCACAATACCTGTCTGGTTATTGTTTGAGGCAGAAAGATAATAGGTAGACTTTTCATTACCACCCTTGATACTTAGATCATATTTTTGCTGAACACCGGTCTGGAAAAAATCATCAATATTATTAAAGGTTTGATCGCCCGGAAGGTATGCAGGACCCCACATTCTGGTTGTCTCTGAATCTGCTACTCCATCGAGTCCACGGGCATAAGTAGTTTGCACATCCAGTGGTTTAAAAGGCCTGTCCAAAGCAACAGTAGATTCGAAACCTACTTGTACTTTCCCTGAAGCTCCAGATTTGGTGGTGATAACTATGGCTCCATTACCACCGCCTATACCATACAATGCCGCCGCTTGTGGCCCTTTCAGCACTGTCATAGAAGCGATATCATTCGGGTTGATATCCATTGCGCGATTTCCACTTCCTTGAAAGGTAGAATTATCCATTATTATTCCATCAATCACGAATAGTGGTTCATTACTCCTTCCCTCACCTACTGAAGTACCTCCTCTTATCACTATGGAAGAAGAAGAACCTGGCGAACCACTGGAGGTGGTAATTTGCACACCTGCAACTTTTCCTTGAAGTGCGTTTACTACATTTTGCTGCTGTGTTTCGGCTATCGATTCTGCTTTCAAATCTTGCGCGGCAAAATTCAGCGCCCGCTTATTTTGTGTAATACCCAAAGCCGTCACAATGACCTCTTGAAGTTCGGTCTCATCAGTGACAAGAGACACATCAATATTGGTTTGCGTACCCACTTTCTTTTCCTTAGCAGCAAAACCGATGAAAGAATAGATCAATACCTTCTCACTGGCATTTTCAAGATTTAGACGGTAGTTACCTTCAATATCAGTGATGGTACCATCACCTGTTCCTTTAATAATTATAGAAACACCAGGCAAACCCTCACCTGTGGCTGCTTCTACAACCCTTCCAGTTATCGTGCTAGACTGTGATATACCCTGCAATTGCAGGACAAGTATGCAGCTTATGATAAGTACGAGTTTATGCATATTTGATATTGTTTAAATGTCTCTCAGGATAAAAGTAAGATATATTAAGCATATTTATGCTGTTTTATGCGTTTTTATCTCATCTAATTTAAAATACCTGCATTTTTATGCTTTTTATTGCTTTAAGATAGCTCAAGATTCATTGGATCACATAAAATCAATCATAAAAAGTCTGTTAATTTTTTCTTAAATCCATAAAATTCAAGGCAAATAGTAAGCAATACGCATCATTCATGCATGTTTAAGCAGATATACGCACTATACAATACATGTTTAGCTTAATAAAGAATGTTTATTTCTGTCAATTCCGATGAGCTTAAGATTTGGACATTTGACATAGGTTAAGACGTTTGTGACTTCTTCTGTGGTGCGAGGATTATTCTGTAAGAAAACAGCATTCCTTGTACCAGCTTATGATGAATTTAGTGGTCATTCAATGGTGATTAAGGTAGATTTTTTGAGTCAACAAAAGCTTAAAGTCCATTAATTTCGACTAAGTACAATTCACCACCTGGTGTGTTGAAAACAACTTTATCTAAGGCATCATTGATGTTTGGATAAAGTGCGATAGCATCTGTTTCTTCGGTTAATGGCCACTTCATACCGTCATCGATTGTTTTTAGAAAAATTTCAGATTCAATGTAATTATAACCATCATCGACGGTCTCCGTGCAAAGTATTTTGTCATTTCCTGCCCATTTAGGAAATTCCACATTTCCCAAATCGCTTATAATATTGCCGTCAAAGTCAGTGACATAAGTACCAACACCGGATACTCTAAATAATAACTGATGTCGACTCGGTGAAATACTTACATTAAGATAATCATTGATTCCTAATGGAGCGATCAATTTTGACAACCCACTTGCAAAAGTGAGTTTGATCGCCCGAAGATCTGAAGTGGGTGTAGCTTCAATTACAGGATCTTCGTCTCTGGTGTTTTTCGTTGTTAAAGATGATGCGCTTTTTTGCACGTCAGTTTGAGAAATATAGTCATTGGTCTCTCTCGTACCTAAATCAAAAGCGATCCATTCATTCACCTCTTTCTCTTTTTGATAAATCACCATGCCTCTTTCTACACGTGCATTAAATCCAGCACCACTTGCCTCAGTAATTACCTGTTGGCTTTTTGATTTAAAATGATAATAATAAAGGCCACCATAGTTTGGAGAAGTAAAGACCAAATATGCTCCATCAGCGGTAAACTGAGCATTAAAGCCAGAAATATTAAGGGGCTTCACATTAACCCGAGGATCTTTTTGTGCAGAAGCTGACGCTATCACTAAAAAGAATATCACCGAAATTATCCAATATCTGTTCATAATTTTATCAATAATGTTTTCGCAAATGAATTAGACAGTCTACTTTATTTTTTAATCAGCTTCAAGGTATGTGAGCGTTCGCCACTATGAACCTGTACGAGATAAGTCCCCTGACTTAATGCTTCCGTATTTAAGTTTATTACATGATTTCCAGGCTTTAACCGAACATTGTCAGTCAATAATTCTCGGCCTTTCATGTCATAAATCTGCCAACGGGTCTCTGTCATTGCTCCTTCATTTATCTCGATCTTTAAATACACGGTATTCTGGCTAGGATTGGGATAAAGTGTAACTCGCTCTTCAGAAAAACCGGTCTCAGCACTCAGCACAATGAGTTGCACCGCCAAGGTAACCGTGGCGACATTCGAAGTGAGGCCAGCTGCATCAGTGATGGTATAGGAAAAAATATCAACCCCTTCGTAATCTTCGACCGCTTGATAGACAAATTTCGCATCAGATATGGTTAGTGATCCATGTAAGGGTTCACTAACAACCGACAAAGTGGTGCCATCTATGTCATCATTGATATCACGGTCATTCGCTAGAACATCAATGGTAACCAAGCCATCCGTTGCAGTAGCACCTGTATCGTCGATCGCTACTGGAGCGGAAGGCTTCTCTGTGCCCACTACGAGATATTCAAGCGCAGCATCCATCACCAGTTTTTGGAACTTTTCTTCCGTAGTTTCTAAAGGAAAAGATAAATAAACAATCGCCGCTTCCTGATCGCCTGATGCGATCTTACCTTTATAAGCAACACCTCCGTGTGTGCCTTCAATATTATAATCAAAAACAGCTATTGCCCCCGAAGCAGGTGAAATATCATCAGGGTAATCTTCAGGATAGGTGATGCCAAAAGGAATTTCCAAACCTTCAAATGCAGTACCCACAATTCCTTTTGCCGGTGTGTAAAGCGAAGATCCATCACGAACGAATTGAACCTTCAAATAATTATTTAAGAAATCCTTATCCGCCTCACTTCCTCTCGACCCTAAATCCCAAGCTATCTCAGAACCGCTAACCAATAGTTTGCCTCCATTTTCCAAGTAGACCTTAAGTAAGGCTTGTTCTGTAGCACTAAAAGTTTCATCAACAGTAGACTCATCTCCCAAATACCAAACCACTAAATCGTAATCTGCAAGTGACAAAGTCTCATCACCTATATATTCATTTAAGGTAGTGGTTACATGTGCCGTTCGCGTATCCGATATTGCTTTAAAATAGTCTGCCGAAAAAGTATGATACTCTTCTTGGAATGAGCCATCTCTTCTATCGAATCCATCCACAATCAATAATTTGTCGCCAAGGGCATTGCTCGACCGTGAAAAACTAAATCCCGATTCGCTTTCAGCTCCTGATTCAGCTACGGCAACAAGTTTAAAATGATAGACCTCTTGATCAGGAACGACCAAAAAATCTGACTTTGAGTCGATCGAAACTTCTGTAGTTGTCTTCGTTAATGTATTTTCATTGGCTACCAAAGCCCAATTTTCTTGGGTGTCATCCGTAGCATAGTAAAGCCGATACCCGATAAGTGTTAGTTCTCCATTCGGTTTCCATGCTGCCTTGATGCCATCCGTACCTAAAGGAGCCACATATTTCAAAGATGTCACTGCCGGTGCACTACCTTCTACTCCTAGGGAAACATCAATTTGGCTATAATTACCTTCTGTAACTGTGACCGTTTGCAACTGCGGATCATACCCTGATTTCTCAAACATGACCTGATATTCTCCGGCAGCTAACCAGTCGAAGAAAAAATATCCGTTTAGATATACATCTCCAGTAAATTTCTTTTCGTCAGCCTCACCCGGATTGATCGTGACGTTAATGCCATTTAAAGGGTTTCCCTCTCGATCCGTGACAATTCCACCTATTTCACCATATGGCAATTCAGGTTTTTCATAATAGGCCAAAAATGATTTGACGCATGCCCAAGCTGCCGCCTTGCGATAGGCAGAGCTCATCAGCCGTCTTCCTTCATCAATATTACTATGAAAAGAGCATTCGGACAGTGTGCCGGGCATATTTAGATTGTTGAGCACACCCAAACCATTGGTAAAACCTGTGAAAGGTATATCTGCTCTTGCAATAGCATTGGTCGTTCGCATATAGACAAATAACTCATCGGTCATGATTTCAGCCATTGCACGTGCATTTGGATCATCTGGGTTGTCATCTGCTGATCCCGCGTAAAGTACGAGCGTATAATTGGCAGACTGATTATCAGAACCATTGGTATGAAAAGAGTGAAAATAATCCGATCCAAATGCATTGCCGACCTGTACCCTGTCTGACAAACTAGGCTCACGCAATGGAGAATCAGGATCGTTGGTTACTCTCGTCACTTTAGTCTCAGCCCCAAGCTTCACAAGCATGGTGTCTAAGTAACCGATAACTTCCCAATTAGCATCGGACTCATAATACGTCTTACCAACACCTAACTCGGTAGGCCTATCATTACTATCCTGTCCTCCATGTCCTGGGTCGAGACAAATTTTGGCACCAGCCAATGGAGTTAGCTGCCCATGAGCCATACTGGAGACGGCCAAAAAGGTGAACAAAGCAATGAATTTGAGATTGAAAGAATGGTTCCTCATAATTTCTATTTCTTGGTGAATATGTAAATGTTTCCATCAGATGAATGTGCGGAAATCTGGCTTCCATCCCTACTCACTGAAGGCTCGAATAATGCTACATTATCTATATTCAAAGGGTATTTCTTCTCCGCTTTCCAATCAAAAACGAAGACCTTTGAATCCAGAATTTGCATACCATCATCCTTACTCTTGGCATAAACAACGAGATCGTCATTGACCCATTGAGGTGCATCCACATCGCCGAGCTCGCGGAGTGTTTTACCGTTGAAATCAGCGATAAATCCTCCAAGGCCTGCGACATTATACAATAACAACTTTCCATTTGGGGAAAGTGAGGCCAAGATGTAGTTTCCTTCAGGTTGTGGCTTGAGCGTCTTTTTTGCACCATCACGATTGATGATTTCAATGCCCAATAAATCCCCGCTCAACCGAGCTGAAGGTTTATTTTCGATCTCTTGAGCATATCTCATGGGCGACAAAGACTTCTTACTGCTTTCTACCGGTTCGATGGCTTTTGTATCAAAATTGAAAGCCTCAAGATATTTCATACGAGCTCTGACCTCAAATACGATTTTACCATCTACCCATTGAGGTTGATAGCCGGCACCCATTTGATCTGTGATGAGCTGATTTTTTTCGGACTGAAAATCATAATACCACAATCCCTCAAAGTTTTCTCGACTGTAAAGTAACAACCGTCCATTATTCACAAAATGAGTATGATAACCATTGATCTCTGGTTGTTGTATTTTTACTTCATCCCATGAAGCCGCTGGAGGGGTAATTTCCTCCTCCATATTTGTACTTGTTTCCTCTTTCTGAGCAGCATCTTTTGGCTCGACCTTCTTGGTTTGAGAAGATTCGCTGCTATTCTTCTTTTGATTGCAAGAAATGGCGATGATGAGTATCAAAATTCCAATTTTCTTCATTCTGGATTCTTTTTCGTGACTTTGATAAATCGTACAGGCGTAGGTTCACTCTCGTTGGACAATCGGTCCAAGGCACTTATTGCATAGGTATATTTCTTTCTCTTTCTCACTGCTACATCTTTATAGAATGTGGTATTGGCACGCTGAATAGCAAGGATATTCTCTCCATTTTGAAAATCTCCAATTTTCTTTCCTTCAAAACGATAAATAACATAATACCGAGCTGTTGAATCACTGGGTTTCCAATCAATAAAAACGCCATCCGTTTCATTATTAACAAACAAACTGGTAGGAGGTTTTGGTGCTTCATCATCCAACCAAGGCATGGTAGGCACGAGCGCCTTTGTACTGTAGAGGTTTCTTCTCAACGAATCTGATATACCGAGTGGATTATTCATCAGTGATTTGGAACTGAAGTGCGCCCCTCCCAAAGCATTCGAAAGTTTGCGTGTCATGCGTATTTGGTTCGGTAATTCCGAAGGATTCATCCATACAGAATCCTCATTACTATTGCCTACGCGGTAAGCTGCATATCCTGCATATAAATGTCCGGAATAATCCAGATCATTCCACCAATGAAGTACTTTATCAAAGTCTAACAATGGATGTCCTATATGTAAATACAACTGAGGTAATATATAATCGATCCATCCTCGATCCATCCAAAGGAGCACATCGGCAAACAAATCATCATAATTGGTCTGACCAGCTCTGGAATCTGATCCGCGAGGATCATCAGCAATATTGCGCCAAACACCAAATGGACTTATTCCAAACTTCACCCAAGGTTTTACACTTTTGATGGTATCACTGAGCATTTGAATCACCGTGTTGACATTTTGCCTTCGCCAGTCGTCTTTGGTCTCAAGCGTATATTCTCCACCATAATCTCTGAATGAAACTGAATCAGGAAATTCTACTCCTGCGATTCTATAGGGATAAAAATAATCGTCAAAGTGCACTGCATCTATATCATAGCGCTGCACCACATCTTTGATTACTTCTGTGGTATAGGTCTTAACTTCAGGAATACCCGGATCAAAATATATCCTGCTTCCGTACTGCACAAACCACTCTGGCTTTTCATAGAAAATATTGGTACTGTCTTCGGGAAACTCTTCCATATCCACAATGGCGCGGTATGGATTGAACCAAGCATGAAACTCCATACCTCTATCGTGTGCTTCATCAATCATAAAAGTCAGCGGATCATAATAGGTGTCCGGTGCTTGTCCACTTACTCCGGTGAGGTATCTTGACCATGGTTCTATGTCCGATTGATAGAACGCATCTGACGAAGGACGCACTTGCATAATGACTGCATTCATACCGTTCAACTCATGGTAATCAAGTATTTTTCGATATTCGTCTTTCTGTTCTTCCGTAGTAAGCCCCGGCACGGAAGGCCAGTCAATATTCTTGACCGTAGCAATCCAAACAGCTCTAAATTCTCTTTTAGGTGCTTGTGCCAACACTGCGGTGGCAGAAATAAAAAAACAAAGATTTAATATTAATAATCTGGTAATTTTCATTGTATTAAAATTATAATCCGTGACCTGCTGGCCAAAATTCATTAATGTCTACCGGCAACTTACCGATAGGCTTATATCTGCCTATTAAAGCTTCCGCGGCATATTTATAGGTGTATTTATTCTCTTGGTAAGCCATTAAAATAGATTCGGCATGTTGAAGATTGGACATCTTAGCCAATGCATAAGGATTTCCAAAAAAGACAAGATGAACCTTTTTGTACTGTAGCAACTCACTTACGAAATCAATCATGTCCTGAGTAATACCAAAATTATCTGGTGCTTTCAATTTCACATCATGAATAGCCAGCACCACCTCCTCTTCAGGATCGATACTATTCAGAATTGATTGTTTCTGCTCAACAATCTCGTCAAATCGTACCTTCTTGTTTTCAAATTTTTCTCCTAAATGATCCGAAAGTATTTTTTCAAATAAGGGAAGGCTTTCTGATTCGTTGACCGCTCCTTTGAGTAAAGTATGATGACTTAAAGCTCCATTTTCCACTTTATCTCCATCGGCAAATAGAGAAACAACGCATGCCTTTTGATTAGTGTTAGGCGTAGTAAGGTGGGCTTTCCCATGTACGAGCGTGAGCGATGCAGCATACAGGCGGTCATTGACAACAGCCGTATCCTCATTGACATCCTCAGCAATATCCTGAAAAGACAAAGGCAAGAACTTACTCAACCCCATCCAATACTTATACATTAATTGCTTCAAGCACCTCTGTGCAATTTCCTTTTCACTGATTTTACGCTCAGCGATGGCTTGCTTGATTTCTACAACTGCTTGTCGAACGTCTTTTACAAAAAGTAAAATATCATTTCCTGCTAAAAGAGCCTCCACGTCTACTTTTCCGGGTGCATAATGGTCAGCCACCGCTCGCATGTCCAGCGCATCAGTAATTACTAATCCATTAAAACCCATCTCTTTTTTAAGCAAATCAGTAATAATCGCTTTGCTCAAAGTAGATGCCCGTTGTTTATCTGGCTCTAACTGCGGAATCTGCAAGTGTGCAACCATTACTGCGCCAATGCCCTTTTCAAATAGTTTTTTAAATGGGTAGAGTTCAGTTTCTGCCAATTCGGCTTTAGACTTATCCAACATCGGTAATTCCACATGAGAATCCACCGCCGTATCTCCATGACCTGGAAAATGCTTGGCGCAGGCCAGCACATGCTCTCCTTGCAATCCTCGCATATAGGCCTCTGCCCTTTCAGCTACTGCTCTTTTATCCTGTCCGAAAGATCTAAAATTGATGACAGGATTTTCCGGGTTAGTATTCACATCAATCACCGGAGCATGATTGAGCGTTACTCCTACTCGCTTCATTTGTCGTGCGATGACCTTTCCCATTTCTTCAATGAGTGCCAAGTTCTGAATCGCGCCTAAAGTCATTTGGTAGGGAAAAGATTCACAAGCCTCCAGTCGCATTCCCAATCCCCACTCACCATCAATAGAAATCATCAACGGCACTTTAGATTTCGACTGGTAGAGATTGATCAGCTCCGCTTGATGTTTTGGGTTTCCTTGAAAGAAAATCAAACCACCCAGATGATGATCCTGGATTTGATGAAGTATTTCATCTTCATGAGCAGCGTCTTTATTTGACCAAGCAGCCACATGTATCAACTGACCGATCTGCTGGTCAATCGACATGCTTTCAATCATCTGCTGTGCCCATTGCCGGCCTTCATCAGTAATATTAATTGGTATTTCTAAAGGTATATTCATGCAAAAGTTGGTAGGTCTATTTGACCCCAAAATCTTTGTCTATATGTAAAAATCGTGTGATAATAAATGATGGTATAGTGGCCAAAACCACCCAAATAAAGAAGTTTTGATAGCCGAGAATTTCTTGTATCCAACCACTGACCATTCCTGGAAGCATCATTCCCAGCGCCATAAAACCAGTAGCCAAGGCATAATGCGCGGTGCTGTATTCTCCGCGAGACATATAAATGGTGTAAAGTAAATAGCCAGTAAAGCCAAAACCATAGCCAAATTGCTCAACCACAATGGCCGAAGTAATCAAAATATAGGAATCAGGTTGAGCGTAAGAAAGATAGACATAGACCAAATTGGGAAGGTTAATAGCCGCAAGCATCCACCAAATCCATTTTTTAAGACCATCTCTTGATGCCATAATGCCACCTAGTATTCCTCCTAGCGTAAGTGCAACTACACCGAAAGTACCGTAAATCACGCCTACTTGCGTTGTGGACAAACCCAATCCTCCCGACGACTTGTCATCTAAAAGAAAAGGAGAAGCCAACTTCACCAACTGAGATTCGCCAAGCCTGTAGCACAGTAGAAACAATATGGCGACTAGAATCTGAGGTTTTTCAAAAAACGTTTTGAAAGTTTCAAAGAAGCGTCTGAAGACCTCAGCAACAGACTGCACCTCGGATGCTTTGTCAATCGCTGGTTTCGGGAGCATGAATTTATGATAAACAAAAAGGCATAAATAAAGCACACCCACCGTGGCAAAAACAACACTCCAAGCCGTTTGAATACTCGGCATAGTTACTTCCAAGTAACCCGCATAAACCACCAAAAGCCCTTGCCCGGCAATCATGGCTATTCGATAAAAAGTACTTCGTATTCCTACGAAAAAAGCTTGTTTTTGAGTATCTAAGCCCAAAAGATAAAAACCATCAGAGGCAATATCGTGTGTAGCAGAACTGAAGGCCATGAGCCATAAGAACGCCAACGAATACCTGAAAAAATCGGAAGCTTGCAATGTAAGCGCCACGCAAGCCAGCGCAGCTCCCAGCACGACTTGAGTGATTAGAATCCAGTGTCTGCGAGTAGAAAAAATCTCAACAATGGGACTCCATATTGGCTTAATGACCCACGGTAAATAAAGCCAGCTGGTATAAAATGCGATTTCCGTATTGGAAACACCCAGATTCTTGTACATGATCACAGATACTGTCATCACTATGACATAGGGAAACCCTTGCGAAAAGTACAGCGTGGGTATCCAAGCCCATGGATTTGACTGTTTTGTTTGATCACTCATTCTGACTACTTTCTATTTTTCTTTAAGTAAATCACGATAAACACCAGGGCTCGAATGACTGATGAGTTCGGCATCCACAGCTGATTTATAAAACTCGGCAGGTCCTACCCCGCCAATGATTGCATAAGCATAACCTTCGTGTTTTAACGCGTAAAGGCTCTCTAGCAAAAGCGCTTTCCCGATACCTTTTCCACGATAGTGATCGAGCACGCCTGTTGGCCCAAAAAAATCTTTCGCGGTGGAATTATAGCAGGCAAACCCCACGATGGTTTGACCTTCGTAGGCCACAAAACAGGAAATAGGAGAATTAGCAAATGCGACCTGGCATTCGCTTTTCCAAACTTTGCTAAAATGCTCCCCAACCCAATGACAAATCAATTCCATTTCTGGTGCAATGGCACGCTTAATCTTTACTCCATCGCACTCGAAACCGCCCACATTATAAATAGGAAGGTCGTAAAGTCGCACAAGCATGTCCTGCATATATTTTCTAAATTTAAAGTACCTGAATTCCTCTTTTTCTGTAACTCGCTAATCCTATTTCTTCCGGATCGATTTCGGTGATCAGTGTATTAATTTTTTCCAAACCACAGACTAAGAATCGTTGCTTTGTGTCTATTTTCTCGGAAGTAGACATGACGACTACTTTGTCAGACACATTCACAATGGCTCTTTTAAGCTGAGAAACTTCCCAGTCAATTTCCATCAAACCTGTGTCTGCGTCGATTCCGCTCGAACCTAAAAAACAAGCATCTGCCCGCATTCTAGAAATATACTGAATCATATCCATTCCGATGGTCACTTGGGCTCGTTTCATCAACTTACCCCCAAACAAAATCACCTCGATCTTAGGATGCTCTGACAATCTCATGGCTATTGGCAAACTGTAAGTGAAAACGGTCACTCCTAAATCTGGCGGCATCAAACTCACCAGTTCCAAATTGGTCGTGCCACCACCTATGATGAGCACGTCATTGTCCTCAATCAATTCGAGCGCTTTATGAGCCATTATGACCTTTTTATCATGGTCATAAATCTCTTCTTCTCGGTAGATATAAAGGTTCTGTGCTGTGATCATTGCACCACCATGTACCTTTAATAATTTTCCTTCGCTGGCAAGTTCTTTCAAATCCCTTCTTATCGTGTCTTCTGACACGTTTAACTTCTCGCTCAAATCAGAGGAGAGTACTTTTTTGAACTCTTGGAGTTCGCTAAGGATAAGTGTTTGTCGTTCCCTTTTCAGCATTGATACAGTTTTATGTGGTTGTGTGCTCTAAATTAGTTCTTTTCCGCTATTCATTGCTGTTTCACTGCAACATCGTAGAGTTAATTTACATCAACTTTGATCCTCTTTTAGCAATTTTACGAGCGGATCTGTGCGCTTTATTAAAAAACTGAACAACAAATTTTAAAAACCAACCGATTGAATAATTTCAATAAAAAAGTCAGCAATGATGCCGACTTTTTTATTGAAGAGGAGCATCTACATGCTATTTCCTTTTTTCGTATATTTTTTTCGCACCATAAGCTCCACCAGCAATAAGCAGCAAGCTTAAGCCTCCATCAATTGGCGTTGCAGGAGGTGCACCTTGAGCCATGGCTGGAACAGCGATTAAGAAAAATACGGGTATAAGAACTGATATTTTTATAATTAAATTTTTCATGATTGATTCTTTTTAGAGGTTTAGTAAATGAACTTTTTGGTCAACATTCCATCTTGTGATTCGACTCTGAGGATATAGATATCGCCGCGTCTCAAATCGATTTGCTTCGCCCAATTTCCATTTCTAAATTTCTCGTTGGCCAATTCCACGACAGTTCTTCCTGACATGTCAAAAATTTGAACATTCGCATTTTCAATAGAAGATGCCACCTGAACATTGAGTTGCCCTCCATTATTGAATACTTTGAAGGTAGCCACTTTACTCATTGATAGAATTGCACTGCTAGTTATTGTTAGCCCAATCGTTCCGCTTCCTGCAGGTAAGCTTAGGCTAGCTACTCCCTGAGACAAATTATAGTTTCTGCCTTCAAATGTTGCGAATACATTGTAACCGGATGGAATACCTGCTATTTCTTTGATGGATAGCTCATAAGTTCCGGCCTCTTTTACATCATAACCCAAAGCAATATTTCTTTCTCCGTTCAGCTCCGGAAGGGCTTGGATGGCGAATTTTTCTTCCTCAATGTTTGAATAAAAAGCAAAATTTTCATTCCCTATTCGCTTCACAGCATCCAATCGATCCAGTCCTTCTGTAGCATCATTTCTAAAACCAAACAAAACCTCATTGTAATGCGCACCACTTAGCGCCAATTTCAAAGTAGATTGCTCTGCGGTTCTATAGAAGTTGGCATCTGCATTCGCAGCAGCGGTAGTCGTTTGCATCGCTGGGGTAAAAGACACACTTCCAGCAGCCGTGGCTTGTACAAAGAAACCTTGCATGGAAGCGATATTTGTATTAGCAGCAGTCGTATTAGAACCAGCGACTCCATCACCTAAATCAACCGAACCCACAGTACCAATGCTATTCACTGTTACATAATCTCCTGCACGATCATTACCGATATTTGCACCACCATCATTCCAAAAATATACTGAGGAATTGATACCCGTATTGGCTGTTAAAAATGAAGAGATCGAAATTGATGAAGCATAAGGATTGGCTACCAAATTGAAACCATCGCCAGTCGTTGTTACAGCGGTAGATTGATTTCCAGAAACTAAAGCACCGGTCAAAGCAACTTCAGGGGAAGCAGCATCATATCCTACAAAATAACCAACACCAGGCGTCATAGCTCCAGAAGGAGTTGACCATGCCGTACCGTTCCATGTTTGCAAATAGTTCGCAGAAAGTACAGAAAGATCTGCACCCGAAACTGGTGCACCTATGATGCTATATCCAGCACTACCTGTCGTGTTTCTTTTGATCGTGGCATTGCCAGTGGCCGTTTCCATGATCGCTAGCGAAGCTCCAGATTCTACGGTCACACTTCCATTGCTGGTCACCATTAAATTTTTCGCGGCTACATCCCCTGTAATGCTCAATGCCCCATCTACCATTACATTATCTGTAGCAGTAGGTGTTGCTCCACTGTTCCAAGCACTTCCATTCCATACTACTGTGTTCATATCGATGGCTTTTAAAGAAACATTATCTATCCAGACATTGTTGGTAACAAAGCCATTAGAACCAGAGATAAAAATATAACCGGAAGAGTTTGTTGCAGTACCAGCTAAAGTGATCGTGGTGAAATCTGTCAAATTAACAATAGAGACACTTTGTGGGCTAGCGCTGATGCCTTCTACACCTGCCATCAATGTCCTTGCTGATGGATCCCAACCTTCCACTTTCACATCCATAGTAAGCAAGAATTGTTCTCCCACTGTAGCGGTAACTGGTCGTTCAATTCTAAAGCTAAAACCTCCATCGGTAAATTTCAAAACTCCGCTTCCACCTACTCCCTCAGTGCTATTGTGAGCTGTTGATGTGGATCCAGAGGCTGCTCCAGAAAACACACCCCAATTTGCAACATCATCCGCTACATCAAAGGCATTTTGGTATGAAGTTTCCAAAGAATAAGCTTTATTCACAGTAAATACAATGTTATCAACCCATACATTATTTTCACCTGATCCGTTCGATCCGAATATTGTAATATAACCAGAAGAATTCGTTGCAACGCCACCTACAGTGACCGTTGCAAAATCTGTTAAATTCACAATTGAAACACTTTGCTGACCACTTAGTCCTTCGATACCAACTGATAACGAGCGAGTTGCTGGATCCCAATTAGCTACTTTTACATCCATAGTGAGTAGATATTCTTCTCCTACAGTGGCAGAGATCGGACGTTCTATTCTAAAACCAAAACCACCATCAGTAAGTTTTAGAGCTCCACTTCCTCCTACTCCCTCCGTGGCGTTCTGTGCTGTTGCAGTAGATCCCGAGGTTGCCCCAGAAAATACCCCCCAATTCGAAACATCATCAGCGGTTTCGAAAGTTTCACTGTAAACTACCCGGGTATCCTGTGCCAAAATGGGCCCGGAAAACAGTGTTAATACAAATAATGAGTAAAGAATTTTTCGCATAATTAGTCAGTTTAGTGTGTATTATATTTAATTAAATTTTTCACTTTTGGATGGCATGGCTGTTGAAATATGATTCAAACGCTTTGCTGCCATCATTCAATCTTTTCCTTATTCTGCTTCTCTGCTTTTTGCCCGAATCAGATTAAAATCTGCTTTTCGCTTCCTTAAAATCAATATTTCTAGCCAAAAAATCATAAAGCATGCACTTTCATGCATTATTGAGGATGAAATTAAATCATTTTTTGCATTTAATTGCATGTTTAAGACTTTAAATTTGAGATAATATTGAATTAATGCATATTAATGCCAACTATTTTTGCTGTTACTGAAAACTGTATTTACCTTCCTTCTCTCAACAAAGCCATTGATTGGCCGAATGGACAGAGATTTTAAGCTTTTTTAAAGATTAAATGGCCAATAACACCTTAGTATAAAAAATAGTCAAAGATGAAAAATTGCACGTTAACCGTCATTTCTTTGCGCTTTCACGCAAAACACATCATATGGATAAAACGCAATATTCTCATTATGATAAAAACTCACTCTTGAATGGAATTCCATCGGTGTGCCTTTTTCCGACCTTTTTACTCAGTCAGAACCACCTATTCTCTCGATTCTCCTCTTTCTCTTTCCATCTGATCTTAAGAAAATAAAACGACAAGGATGAAATACCCTCGTAAAACACTTCACCCCCCATTTCAAATAATGCTTCTCAAAGCACTTTTTTTCATACTGATATTTTGCGCAAGTACTGTCGGTTTAGCTCAAACCTTTGATTTGGTTTGGACTCCTATAGATTCAATCAATGCGGCGCTCAGCGAATCAGTAAAGGTTTACCAGACAAAAACACCAAATCCCAACGGCTCACCTTTCACGGCTTTCTATGCCATTGTGGATGCTTCGGATGACAACATTCGTTTTAAAGCTGCATTATCGGATGGTGCACGGCTGACGCCACGTACCTTTTCCACCAACGAAGAAGATGAAGTGTATGTCGCGATCAATGCGGGTTTTTTCGGGGGTGATAATTCTTTCAGTCTGGTTTTGGATGAAGGACAAGAACTTGTACCCAACATCCGAGCGCTAAATCGCCCTTTCAATGGAGTAAATACTCCATATTATCCAACGCGTGGGGCATTTGCCATTAAAAATACCGGGCAGCCAGATGTTGCGTGGGTATATAGTGTCAGCGGTCAGCCGAAACCTTTCGCCTATCCAAACCCTAGTCCTAACGCATTAAATACTGCTCCTCAGCCGGTACCTTCGGCTACTTTTCCAGAAGGAGGCAGTCTTTGGGAAGTAGCGACGGCTGTTGGGGGATCACCTGTTTTGGTACAAAATGGCCAAATCAGAGTGACTGCCACAGAGGAATTGATTAATGTTAACAATAATGGGCGCGAACCGCGCACGGCCATTGGCTATACGGCTGATCAAAAAGTGATCCTACTCGTTGTGGATGGGAGATCGCCTGCTGTAAGTGTGGGCGCTTCTTTACCTGAACTGGCGCAAATCATGATCGAATTAGGCGCAGTGGAGGCAATGAACCTTGACGGAGGTGGATCTTCAGCCATGGTAGTCAACGATCTATTGCTGAATGTTCCCAGCGATGGAAACATGCGTGCCGTGCCTTCAGCTTTTTTGGTGATGCAAAAGAGAAAAACCTTCGATACCGAAAACACAAATACCTATGTGGAAGTCAATAGTGAATGGCTTGAGACAGCCAATTCTGGATTTTATGGGGAATCTAAAGCCCGATACAAGTCACCGGGTGATGGCAGCAGCTATGTAGCCTATAGCTTTAAAGATTTGTCTCCAGCAGAATACGAAGTAACTGCCTGGTGGGTGCCATCGAGCAATAGATCAACAGAAACGCCCTATATCATCGCGAAAGATGGCTTACCAAATGACACCATCAGAGTGAATCAAGCAGCCAGTTCAGGAGCCAACCAATTCAATTTAATTGGGACTTTTCACCTTGGACCAAAAGATTCTCTCTTCGTTTCCGACTTGGTCTCTGATGGAGGGTTGGTCACCGTGGACGCTATTCAGGTAAAAAAAGTTGCGGAGAGTAAGCCAAGCTTGACCTTTGCAGGAGCGAGTGCTGGAAATTTCATCAGAGGTGAAAAACTCCAAATATCACTGACAGCACAATCTCCCAACTCAGGAATCAAACTTCAACGATTGGCGATTTCCGTTTCAGATGGCATCAACCCTGAGCAGGAACTTGCTGATTTGGATATCGATGGCCTGAACTACGTCAATAATTTTGATTTCGAGCTCAATAGCCCAAGTGACCAATTGATTTACACTTTCCGACTGACTGATGAAAAAGGCAGAGAAGTGATTAAAACCTTCATTGCGAATTTGCGCTCATTCACGATTACGTTTTCCCCGAATTTGGATGTATTGGATGTCGTCACCAATCAGGAGGTGGTGCTGGATATATCTGCCGTTTTGCCAGCCAGTGCTACCAGCCATTTTTCTACTTTGACGCTTTTCAAAAAAAATGGCGAAGAAGAAGTCCAAGTTGGTGATGCAACTCCTTTATCTGGCACGACCATGTCCGAGCAAGTCACCTATAAAGTAGTAGATCGCGCCAACCAGTCGGTGACTTTGCGTCTGGAAATAACAACAAATGAAGGAGAAAAAGGAGATCGATCGATCGTTTTAAAAACGTCCCCAGCAAAAGGAGACCTTCGTATTGCCGTGATCAGCGATTTCAACGGGAGTTTTGGCAATGTCAATTATGAAAAACGTGTCACCGATTTGATTGCCAGAATGCCAAACTACTCCCCTGATTTGGTGATTTGCGGAGGCGATATGATTGCAGGTCAGTCCACTTCACTTTCCTCGGCTCAAGTGGATGCCATGTGGGCAGGCTTTGAGACGGCTGTCGCTGGGCCACTTCGCGCAGCAAATATCCCCTTTGCATTCACCATGGGAAATCACGATGCGGCTCTGACAATAGACAGAGAAGCTGCTAAAAAGTATTGGGAAGTAGACGACCATTTTCCTAGATATTTCCCTATTGACACCACGCATTATCCATTTTATCAGTCCTTTATGGAAAAAGAAAATGGAGATCTTTTCATGGTTTCTTGGGATGCCACAGATGCCAATATCTCCTCAGATGAGCTAGCTTGGGTACGTGAGCAATTGGAAAGCACTGCCGCAAAGAACGCTAAATACCGTTTCATTATTGGTCACTTGCCGCTTTATGCTGTAGCTGCCGAGCGCAACGGATCAGGCAATGTGCTCAGCAATGCTGATGCCTTACTAGAAATGATGGAAGCAATGGACGTTCACACCTATTTCAGTGGTCATCACCATGCGTACTATCCAGCCAAGCGCGGAGCAGTGGACTTGATGAACGCCGGAGCTACTGGGCCAGGTGAACGACAGCTTTTGGGAACCAATGACGAAGCTTTCAATAGCTTCACTTTGATTGACCTTTTCGCCGAAGAGGATACTTTGATCTACAACACCTTCAAGCTACCCGACGCTTTGCCTGACGTACTTCCGATTGTCGAGGAAACAATGTTGCCGGAGATTATCGAAGGCTTCAATGGTTTTCTGATTCGTAGAGACTTGAATACAACCGTCAATGGCCGGGGTAATTTGTCTGCCGTGCATCTCGGAAAAGTCGATGTTAGTGGAAGTGGAATCGTGGAAACTACTCACTTGCCCAACAATCAACTGGAAATAGTTGGGAATTACGAAAACTTAACCAGTGATCTCTCCAACGAGCCCAATGCCATAGCTATTTATCAAGGACAGCATGCAAGCAATGGGTCACTCGCTTTTGAAGTAACTGTGTCGCCGATCACTTCTACATCAGGGACATTCACCACAACGATTGAATTAGATGCCGCAACGAGAGACCTTTTTGCAGCTGGCGCTTACTATGTTTTAATCAAAACAAGTGACTATCCAGAGGGAGCATTGAGGACTCAAATCTATGCCAAAACCAATCATGCGCCGAGTGCGGCAAAGTTTGAAACACAAAAAGAAACCGACACATTGCTGATTCGTGATAATCAAGGTGTTTTTAGGGTGAAATGGGAAGAAGTACGTGATCCTGAACGAAACCCCGTCACCTATATATATCAGTTGTCTTTGGACGACAAATTTGAAAATCTCCTCGTCAATGCACCAACAGGTCGCACCAATTTTTATCAGCTCATTACAGAAGGCATGCTTGTAGAGTTTTTGGAAGGAGCCAAAGAAGGCACGTTTTACCATCGAGTGATTGTCAGTGATGGTAGCCATATTACTACAAGCGAAACCACGGCATTTATCGTGGAAGTGACCGAGGATCCGGCAGATGTGCCTATTCAGATTTTGGCACCTGCATATCGCTACAATGCCGATTTTCAGGTTTTCACCACTGCTTCCAATGGTCATGGCATTGCGGTTGATAAAAATAATCGCATTTGGCACGGCGCATTTGGCAGTGGTAGCGGCTTTCGAGTCACCAATCCAAATGGCACGCCTTATCGATTAAATTCCCAAGCGCTGCAATACTCAAATGATGATTTGCCCGCAGTAACCAGTCTTACTTACGGCAATAAGACTGTGCCAGTGGAAAACATCAGAGGAATGGGTGCTGATGAGGAAGGTTTCATTTTGATCATCAACGAAAACTCTGATATCTATTGTTTCGATCCAGACTCGGGAGAACCAGTAGCTTTTTGGGAAGGCAACACCAGTTTTACCAACCCAACCGTCGATACTCAGGGGCGTGTCTTTGTTGCCAGTGTAACTGGAAATAAGCAATATCTTCTTGAGCGTGAAGGTTCTGAATACAAAGTGATCTTAGGTCAAGAGCAAGACTTTCTTCTGGCTGGACGGGCCTTATCAAGAAGCGCTGCGCTCTCTAAGGATGGAAAATGGATGGTACTTCCCGCCAGCTCCGGAAACAAAATCCATGTCTATAACAGTGCAGATGGGGTAAGTTTTGAACCATATGAAGTAATAGAGTCAGTCTCTCAAGGTGGCTGCAACTCCATCACAGCAGGTGAAAACGGTCAGTTTTGGTATCTGACCAATCGGTCCTCTATCCCACCGATGTTGGTCTATCGAGATTTTGAAAAAGGTCTATCCTGGTCACTTCCACTGGATGAAATAGAAAGCCCCGATCAGCGGGGACTCGCTTTCTCCAATGATCGAAAGAATTTTTACACGATCAGTGCAGCCGATGGTTCCATTGCAAATTATCGCTTACCAAACAATGGAATGTCTGCCATACCTACCTACACCGCTGATCAAATAGCCACTAGAAATAATGCAGGTGTCATCGACTCCTTGGGCGTGTATGCGCGTGTCGTGGGCAAAGTATTTAGCAGCAATTACAGCGACAGAGGGGTAGATATTTCTTTTGGAGGAAATGAAAAAGGTCTGGCAGCATTAAGAGCCACTTCTAAGCAAACAATTGGGCTCGGAGATTCGGTAGTGGTCGTTGGCGAAATCTCGGAAAACAGCGGATTGATTACCATCAGGTATGATTCACTGCGCTCCTTCGCGTCTAATTCTGATATCGAATATGAAACAGTCACTACGATCTCGGCAGACTTGGAGTCGCGCCCGGTAAAACTTGAAGATATTAGCTTGAAAAACCCAAGCAATTGGGGCAGTCTCATGGAAGGGTTTGAGGTGCTGACTATCAATGAAGTGAGACTTTATGTGGATGTACGATCAGCGGCTTTTATGCTTTCAGCGCCTCAAGAGTCTTTTGGCGTTTACGGAGTAGTAAGGAAATCTCGTGTGAATCCCAGTGAATGGGCACTTTGGTTGGATGGCTTAAGCGATGAGACCTTGACTGTAAAAAGGCTGAAAACCACGTTTACGTTTTCACCGAACCCAGTTACTGCCGAGTCAGGCTATAAACTCAGTGTATATTCTAAACGACTTACTGAGAGGAAGATCGCCTATGAAATGACTGATTTGTCAGGCAAAGAGGTGAAAATAAAAGCCGATCAAATCAATAAACATGAAGTCAGTTTTGATTTATATGAATTGCCAAAAGCTGTCTATCTTTTGAAAATAACCATCGGTACAGAATCAGTTACTCAGAGGGTGATACGTTAGGGTTTTGGCTTTGACTAGAAAAACAAAGCTCTTGGAGACTTTTTCTATTGGCGTTTATTGTTTCTGCAAAACTTAGATGATCTGATAGGATGTACTCTGTTGCATGCTTTAACAAATGGAGAAACTATCGCGCATCATTCGAGGTAATGGATAATCTTTGCCCAATGAAAAATCTTCTATTCGTTTTTGGTCTGTTATGCACGCTCCCTTCCTTTTCACAAGATTTTGAAGCCATCGAGCGACAACTCGAAGAAATTAATCATCAAAGCCTAAGACTAAGAAGTAAGGTGATGCCAATAATCAAAGAATACGGTTTCGATTCTCCACAAATGGACTCTTTGAATAGTAAAATCTCGGAATTTGATGCTCTCTCATTGGATTTTGTTATTTCTATCATTGACCAATATGGGTGGTTGGGGAAGAAAAAAATAGGCAACACGGGCAATCAAACTTTATTTCTTGTGATACAACACGCGCCCGACAATGCGACAAGAAAAAAGTATTTTCCACTTTTAGAACAATCTGCTGAGGAAGGCTCCTCTCAACGCTCAGACATGGCCACTATGAAAGACCGAATATTGGTTCAAGATGGACAACTGCAAATTTACGGAACGCAATCTCGAATGGTCGATGGCAAACTGGAACCATTTCCCATCCAAGACCCTGATGGAATCAACAAAAGAAGGAAAAAAGTTGGCTTGAGTAAAATGAAATAACCTTTACCCACGTGGCTTTAGAAGTTCAATTTATATGGTTAAGCAAGATTGGCAGTATAGTTTTTTGAAATCAGTGATAGCAACAAATTTTTAGTGTAAGCTTAGGTTTCCTTCCTTATATAATCATAGCCAGAAGGAATCTCTCGCTCCAAATGAACAAGAGGATATTCTGGGTCAGTTCGATCATCATTTTAAAGAATTATACCTGAAAATGATCAAAAGACTGTTACCACCTCTTAGTAACCTGAGTTCGCTTGTTCAGTATTCGTTCTAGAGTCAATGCGATATTTTTTAAGCTTGAAGAGACTAGAAAATTGAAGCAATCTGCTAGGAAGGTGAGATTGCTTCAATAAAAACCTCATTTTAATCGGTTCTTATTTCGCAAAGGCGGTTTTAACGCTGATTTAAATGCCTTATTAATCGAACTCAGTTTAATACTATTTCCCAACCATTTCCCTCACCCTTGGAATCACCTCTTTCCCAATCAACTCAATGGCTTTCATCAGCTGCTCATGAGTGAGCAAAGGGTTATCCATCTGAAAAGTAAATCGATCTACTCCTCCCAGTGCTTCGCTGTGCCGCACGATCTTTTCGGCTACTTGCGCAGGATCACCTACCACTATTGCACCAAGATAATCAGACTGAGCATCGAAGCTCGCTCGGGTCACGGGAGCCCAGCCTCTTTCTTTACCAATGTTGTTAAACATCTTCGCATATCCGGGATAATAGGTCTCCAGCGCTTCAGTTTGGCTCGCGCCAACAAAACCTAAAGAGTGCAAACCAATTTTCATCTTTTCTTCAGGGTGACCAGCGTCCCGATACGATTGTTTGTAAAGATCGATGAGTGATCTAAAGCGATGCGTTTGTCCTCCAATCACAGCAACCATGAGTGGTACACCTTGCTTTCCCGCCTTCACGAAAGAGGCAGGAGAACCACCAACTCCACGATATATTGGGATTTCTTTTTGCAAAGGACGAGGATAGATCGCCTGATTCTCCAAGGCTGGTCGGAATTTACCTGACCAAGTAACGCGTTCATTGGCTCTTATTTTGAGCAAAAGCTCGATTTTCTCTTCGAATAAATCGCCATAATCTTTCATATCAAAACCAAATAGCGGAAAGGAGTCTATAAATGAACCCCTACCTACCACAATCTCAGCTCTACCATTGGAAATCAAATCCAGCGTGGCGAAATTTTGGAAAACACGAACCGGATCTGCAGAACTTAGTACAGTCACCGCACTGCCTAGTTTGATCCTTTTGGTTCTGGAAGCTGCCGCTGCAAGGATGACGGCATTTGCGGAATCTAAAAAATCCTTTCGGTAGTGCTCACCGATGGCAAATGAGTCCAAGCCCATCTCATCAGCAAACGCCATTCTGTCCAGAAGCTGGTGCATGTCTTTGGCAGGATCAGTATAATTTCCTGTGCTCGGGTCTATGCTTGCACCTGCGAAGCTGTCTATTCCTATTTCCATTGATGTAGTGATTTCATTAAAATAAACCCTTTTAGATTTTGGCCAAGCCTAAAGTAACGCTTAGCGAACATTAATGTATAAAATGAGCGCTTAGCAATTCGTCCAGAGTCGCTCAAAATAAGTTTTAACCTCTGGTCAAATTCCCAGTCCAGATAACGAGGGCTTTCTCAAAAAGGTGCTTACATACAATAAAACAGCTACCACCGTTCCGGGTATTGGCGGCTCGCCAGTTACTATTTCCCCGACAATGATCCCTCCTGCATAGGAGCAAAGCAGAAAGAAACCAAGATTTGAAGTTTTTGGAATCCAATAAAGTGCGAGACTGACGAGTTCTATTACGCCAATCACTGTAACCATCTCGCCAATATTTGGAATCTTGGCCATGTTTTCAGCCATCTCCGGAACACCAATGATTTTCATGACGCCACTAAAGAGCAACATGAGTGATACGAGAATGGATAGGACATAGCCTATGACTCTTCTTGTTTTGCCGATTTCGATTTCGTGTAGTTGCGACATTTGTGTTTGTTTTATTTCGTTAAAATTTATTTTGGTTTGTTCTCTTTTATCTTTTTTAATCTTAGAATTTGAAACTGGTAGTTGGGAATATATAGAATGTGTTTTCTGATGCCCCAGTAGCCTCAATAAACTCACCTGCTATGAAATAGGAGCTTCGCAGATTACAGGAAATATTTCTATTGATGTTGTACTGAATTTGCAGGCCTATGACATCTCCAATATGTCTTTGGTCAGCCCCATCTGCCGCTCTAAGCAGAAATCTCGGGGGTGTATAAAGCCCGTCTGAGGTTTGAGTTCGGTAGAAAAAGGCATAATCCATATAGATGGAAATGGCCGCCGATAGCTGTAAAGTCAAATTTGGATGGAAACTTGAAAGATTCGCAGGTGTGTTAACACCAGCTAGACTGTAGAGCGCTGGATTTACAAACATTGGATTGAAAGTCTGAACTTTACCGTCCCCGATGGCTTGGTCTCCTGACGAGAAATCAAGCCGGATGCCAAGCTTAGGTTGCCAGCCACCTTCTAGCAGTAAATACTTCCAGTCCGTTTCAAAATTGTATGCAGAGATATCACGCTCACCGATTTCACCAAATTGGTAAATCAATTCACTATTAAAGCTAAATCGACCTACGTTTCCATAAGATCGGATACCTATAGAATGTCGGGTTTCCTCGCCAATGACATCATTGAATCGGGAGGTTTCGGAGTTAAAACCGAGGTAGTAAAAATCAAGATTTCCAATTCTTCCAGTGACCTTATTCTTGATGTAAACACCCCATAAACTCGGGTTTGGCGCATTCGACTGGAAAAGATTGGATTCGTTATCAAAAGCTTGAAACCCGGTATTGACTTCCTTACCATAGATGATGTTGAATGAATTTTGATTTTTGCTGAATGTCAAATTAGCCATATCAAAAGAACGGCGAATATCAGGCCCTTCTCTTACGTCTATAAGTCGAGATACCCCATACCCTATTTCTTGTCTCCCTAGACGCAAGGACATGTTGGCGTTCTCTTTTTCTATCAAGGTCAATTCCAAAAAACCCTGATGCACAGCTAGGTCATCGTCCTCCAGAATCCGATCTGCGCCCGATGTGAGGCCATGATAAAGCTCTCCAAAAAGACGAACTCTAGCGCCGATTTTCAGCGAAGCATGAAAGTTGAGCCTTTGAGAGTAATAGGATTCATCAGCCGTGGTGTAGTTTCTATTGGCAAAGGATTCCACGCGCGCCCTATATTCTCCCCCTAATGTCAAAAAACGGATTGCTTTTGCGAAATCGGGAGGTACTTCACTCGCCAGCCAAATATTGGGTCATCCAACTGCTGGCTGGAATCCTGCAAATAGGAATAGGATTCTTATGCGCGAAGTAGACCAATCGGTGGGGCGTCCTGTGAAAATGAAGCCCAAGGCTTTATCAGCAATAAGCCGCCACCGATTATCAACCAAAGACTTTTACGAATTGGCTTCACCTTTAAGCTTAAAGTGGGCAATAAAGCTTAAGGTAATTGCGCTTCCTGAGATAAGCGTCATCACCGTGCCAGGCACGAAGTTCACAAAACCACCTAGATCTAAGAATAGAAAGTAGCCCAGATCTGCCAGACCACCACAAATAGCCGCCAAGAAGATGGCATTCTTGTTTCCTTTCCAGATGAAGAAAGCGGAGATGAACGTTACCAAGCCGATCCAAAGTAGATTGAAGCCATGCTGTCCTATGATCGCACCCACAGCAGGATGATACGCTTGCTTTGCAGCTTCAGGATCTATGGCATCCGCGATACCACTGATGGAAGAAGGAATGTCACCTGACAGGATAAAATAGTCCGTAAGGAAACCAGCGAAGATGTGTACCAGACCCCACAGGATCCAAAGAACAGCAGCAATTTTGAAAAATGTTTTGTACATGATTGTTTAATTTGAGTTGAGAAAAGCTTGAAATTTTTGTAAAGCGATTTGAAACTTTTGAGCATAGTCTGCTTCCACAATCTCTCCACCTTTAAAGAAGTGATTGAATGAAGGCAGGCAGAAGTCCGCGATAATATTGGCTCCAAAAGCCGGGAATAGTTCCAGAGATACTTTGGTCACGTAGTTACTATCTCGTCTGGCCGGAGATGCTGAGAGCAGAAGCATAGGTTTGTTTTGCCAAATGGCTGGACTTTCCACTCGTGACAGCCAATCCCAAAGATTTTTGAAAGCGGAGGTGTAAAGCCCATTATATTCTGCCAAGGAGATAATGATGCCATCTGATTCTTTGATTTTTAGAAGAAAAGCAACGGCCTCCTCCGGAATGCCCGTGGCTCTTTGATCATCTATCGAATAGACAGGGAGCGGGTAATCATTGAGGTCGAGGACTTCCAGATTGATCCCTTCTAGCTGATTGCCAGCGTAGGTAGCCAGTGTTTTGTTGATGCTGTGCTTGCTGTTGCTTGCGCCAAAGGCGATGATATGTTTTTCCAATGCGTGAGTGTTTAAAACCTTACGCAAGTTCAGCGATCACATTTTGCTGTGCATTAACCTAGATTAAGAAAGGTCATTTGCTTCTAGCTCGTTCTCCTCGTAGCTTGCTGAGTGCTTCGGGAGTCACACCCAGATAAGAAGCAATCATGCGCTGGGGAAGCCGCTGAATCAACTCTGGATAGGTACTTTCGAAATCCTCATACCGCTCCATAGCTGTGCTGCTCATCATGCCGATCATCCTTCGCTGAAGCACAAGCATTCTTTTGACCAATGCTTTAAAACTTTGGGCATTGACCTCCTGCGCTATGTTTTTCTCTCGAACAATCAATACCGAGTCTTCCAAAGCATCCATAAAAAGTTCACAAGGTTCGTCTATTGAAATCGCATCCCCAATGGTCCAGCCTTCATAGGCAAACATGAAAATATGATCTTTTCCCTTTTCGTCAATGGTATAGCTTCTCACTAGCCCTTCCTTGATTTGATACACTTTAGAGTTAAGCTCGCCGCGCCTTTGGAATATTTCGCCTTTCTTGACAGTTCGTATTTTCGAATTTGGTTGGCTTTCTATCATTTAATTAAGGGTGGTTTTAACATTCAAGATACTAAAGGATCATTTGATAATTGATGTAACCAATACCCGCGAGCTAAGTTCGATCCGTGAATCCATAGGTGCTATTGATCAAAATTAGCAAGGCCTTAAGGGGCTAAAGCTACCAAGCTGGGGAGCTGACTATATGTAACATATGTTACACAAGCCCTCTAATCAAACATTTCTCATGTATGCCACTGACTCAGGTCAACGCTTTCAGCTTGCATTCTTTCTTCTTTTACTAAAGCAAACAACAAGAGAAAGATGAAAAATTTACTCATACTCGGGGCAGGATCAGCAGGAACCATGATGGCCAACCATTTGGTCAAGAAACTGCCAGCCCAATGGCAAATCACCATCGTAGATCAATTCGAAAAGCATTATTATCAGCCGGGATTTCTCTTCCTGCCATTCGGCATTTATGAGGAGAAAGACTGCTACAAGCAAAAAGACCAGTTTATTCCAAAGGGTGTTCATTACATCCAAAAGGCCATTGAAAAAATTTCGCCTGATGCTAAACAAGTCGAATTAGCCGATGGCGAATCTCTTAATTACGATCTATTGATCATCGCTACAGGTTCCAGAATTGCACCGGAAGAAGTGGAAGGAATGCGTGGAGCCGAATGGAGAAAATCAGTATTTGATTTCTATACTTTTGAAGGAGCCAAAGCACTTAGAGAAAAGCTTGAATCGTTTACTGGTGGGCGGCTGGTGGTTCATATCACAGAAATGCCCATCAAGTGTCCTGTTGCGCCGCTTGAGTTTGCTTTTCTAGCCGATTGGTACTTTAAGGAACGAGGCATTAGAGACAAAGTAGACATTACTTACGTCACTCCGCTCGATGGCGCTTTCACAAAGCCTACGGCAGCCTCTGCACTTGGTCATTTGCTGGAAGAAAAGGAAATTAACATCGTGCCTGATTTTGCCATCGCCTCTGTAGACAATGAAAGTAAAAAGATCGTCTCATGGGATGAAATGCAAGTTCCTTTCGATCTACTGGTGACCGTTCCTACCAATATGGGGGATGATCTCCTACTAAGAAGTGGCATGGGTGATGATTTGAACTTTGTGCCAACACACAAACATACCCTACAGTCCAAAGCGCATGAAGACATCTTCGTGCTGGGAGATGCTACCAACCTTCCAACTTCTAAAGCTGGATCTGTAGCCCACTTCGAGGCGGAAGTACTCACGGAAAACATCCTCAGATATATCCAAAATGAGCCTTTGAAAGAAGACTTTGACGGGCATGCCAATTGTTTCGTGGAAACGGGTTTCAATAAGGCCATGCTGATAGATTTCAATTACAAGCAAGAGCCAGTAGCTGGGGTATTTCCTTTCGATACCATAGGCCCGATGAAACTCTTGGAGGAAAACAAGATGAATCACTGGGGCAAACTTGCCTTCCGATGGATTTATTGGAATATGCTGATGAAAGGCAAGAAAATACCATTCATAGACGCGCAGATGTCTTTAGTAGGCAAGCAAATCAAAAAAGAAATAGAAACTAACAAAGAAGAAGTACTCATATAACGATCAAAAATCATGGAAACTTTAATAGCAAATAGACCAGTAGAATTAAACGAGCAAGGTTATCTCAAGAACATGGATCAATGGGATAAGGAAATCGCCCGAGAAATTGCCACTGAAGAAGGAATAGACCTCAAGGACAGGCACTTTGAAATCCTTGGTTATCTCCGCACAGAACAAGAAAAAGGAACTGCCCTATCCATCCGCAGGGTGGGAAAATCTGGAGTGGTAGACATCAAAGAGTTTTACCAACTTTTCCCGAATGGGCCGCTCAAAAAAGCCTCAAGAATAGCCGGAATACCAAAACCTGCAAGTTGTATTTAACCTAAAAACCACAAAATCATGGAAACTTTAGAAGCCCCCGTAAAAGAAAAAGTAGAGAAAAAAAGAGCTTTGAAAAAGCTCATGATCATCAACTCCAAAGCCACTGTTGACTCAGTGTATGCGGCGCTCATTTTGGCCAATGGTGCGCGAATGGAAGGAATAGATTCCGAAATCTTCTGTACATTCTTCGGATTGGAAATGCTCCAGCCTAAAAAAATGGATCACTTACATGTGGCCACCGTGGGTAATCCGGGCATGCACATACCCACCATGCTTGGCGGTCTTCCAGGTATGGAAACATTAGCCACAAGCATGATGAAAAAGGAAATGGACAAACTGGATATACCACCAGTGAGTGAGTTTCTGGAAATTTACAAAGCCTCTGGGGGCAAACTCTTTGCCTGCAAGCTGGCCATGGACATGTTCCACCTGAAAGAAGAAGACCTTTGGGATGAAGTAGATGGAGTACTCACCGTCGGAGATTTCTACGAAAGAGGCCAAGAGGAAGGCTCTCAAATTATCTTCATCTAAGGTATATCCCAAACTTAGAAGTAAGACCGGTTCAGTCATTGAACTGGTCTTTTTTTGTTTTTCAAGGAAGACTCAGGTGGAAAGCATTTTTGTTGAAAGATTATTCACAATAGTCTAACCTTTTGAGTGATCAAATACGTTATGAACCCACTTATGAAAATCTTTCAATGTGGTTACTGCGAACAATCGCTGTATTTCGAAAACCAATCTTGTAATAACTGTGGTCACCTGACTGGTTACCGAGCCAGTGATCGTACCATGCTGACTTTTGACCCCTCTTTGGATTCATTGATCTCAGATCGGGAGCAGATAGCGTACAAATACTGTAAAAACAAGGAGTATAATGTGTGCAACTGGGTCATAGAGAAAAACGATCCTGAGGAGTTTTGTAGTGCTTGCCAGCTGAACAGAACCATTCCTAACCTGCGAAGCAAGGAAAATTTCAATAAATGGCGTAATCTCGAAATAGCCAAGCATCGGCTCATTTACCAATTACAAAAGCTTGGCTTAACGATACTGAGCAAAAACGACTTGGAAGAAGGTTTTTGTTTTGATTTCGTGGCAAGGCAGGATAACAAAGAGCTCATGACAGGTCATGTCAATGGCGTAATCACGATACTCGTGAGGGAAGCAGATTCTGTGATACGTGAACAAACAAGGCTGCAACTGCTCGAACCTTATCGCACACTGATAGGCCACCTGAGACATGAAGTAGGTCACTACTTTTGGAATCGGCTGGTATGGAATGATCCGCAAGTCCTTAGGCAGTTTAGAGACATCTTTGGTGATGAACAAATGGACTACTCGGAGGCTCTTAAAAAGCATTATGAAAACGGAGCACCTGCCAACTGGCAAGAGCAGTTTATCAGCGAGTATGCCACCTCACATGCTTGGGAGGACTGGGCGGAGACTTGGGCGCATTACCTACACGTCATGGACATGGTGGAGACTGCTTACTTTTTCGGACTCCATGTGAAGCCTCGCGGTACGATGCGCGATAGTGCTGATGTTTCCTTTGATCCGTATACCATCGAGGATTTTGACGTGATCATCAATACTTGCATACCGCTATCTTTCGCTATGAACAGCATGACCCGCGCCATGGGTGTGCCGGATGTGTACCCCTTCGTCGTAGCTCCGGCTGTGGTGGAGAAAATGAAATTCATCCACCGGCTGCTCCTGCCAAAGCGGTAGTCATTTCCGTCATTACGAAACCCGGACCAAAGGTAGGGTTAGAAATCCCCTGCTGTTTTAGGGGGATGTCTCCTTCGTGCCTCAGTTCGACATGACGACCAACCATTCCCGTCATTCTGAGGAGTGAGGAACGAACGACGTGAGAATCCCCATCCATTTCAGGAGACTTCTCACTTCATTGCATTCCGTTTCGAAGTGATGGTGAAGAAACAGCGACTTCTCCTTTCGTTGTACTCCAAATCGAAGTGACGGTAGTCATTTCCGTCATTACGAATCCCGACCAAAGGTAGGGTGAGTTCCCCTGCTGTTTTAGGGGATGTCTCCTTCGTGCCTCAGTTCGACATGACGACCTCCAAGGCCTACGCGACCCGGTCTACGCGACGCAATTTCTAAAACCTTGGAGGTCTGTTAGGTCTAAAAAGCAAAAGTTATTTATCTTCCAGCGTTCATTGTAAGCCAATTCAAAATCACCGTTTCTTTTATGCAAATTGATCCGATTAAACCACGCAAGTCTATCAATAAAGCCTTCCTCAAGGTAAAGCCCATCCGTACCGAGATTGAGCTGTTTAAAACAAACCTTATCAGGCTGATAGATCACATAGATGAGATCGAGCATGAAGAAAATCAAAAGAACCATGTCAGGGATTTTCTCAGAGATACCTACTACAAAGACACCCATGAAATCAATACCAAAGGCCGACAAGACCTAGTCATCCACAATGGAAAGTGTATATACCACTTGAAAAGTGTACCATATTTCACTTGAAAAGTATACCACTTAAAAAATCTGATAAACGAAAAAAGAAGACGTTTATCTCGAATGATAAGTATGTATACAAGACAAGAAATAATACTGAAGTACCATGTT
>JAVJRN010000054.1:0-150937 GCA_040218415.1 Cyclobacteriaceae bacterium | reverse complement strand
TCTCAAGGAGGGGGGTGTTTTTAGAAACTCAGGAAAATCACCTTAATTTTAAAGCTAGAGCCCCTTTTTGTCAAAATTTGGGTTATGTCGGATGTCAGTAATTTTCAATAATTTAAAATTGACTAATATTGAACAAGAATTATTTAATGTTGTTACATTATATGTAGTTGTAAAATATTTTCATGGGAATTTCAGAAGACATCAAGCAACCTAAGTTTGCTAGTGAGTTTAACAAGGCTATTATCAATGTGATATACACGAATGGGTGGGTGAGTCAACATCAATTGGGAATATTTAAACCTTATGGTTTAACTACGCCACAATATAATATTCTAAGAATTCTTAGGGGACAGCATCCGAAACCAGCTACCATTAATTTGCTTATAGATCGAATGCTCGATAAAAGCTCAAATGCTTCAAGAATTGTAGATAAACTTGAAGAAAAAGCACTCGTAGAGCGTATGCAAAGTAAAGGTGATAGGAGAGCAGTGGATGTTTTTATTTCAGATAAAGGTCTAGCTCTTTTGAATGAAATAGATGATCACTTAAACAAATGGGAAGCTTCGATTCAAAAACTAACAGAGGAAGAAAGCCTACAATTAAATTTATTGTTGGATAAACTTAGAGGGTAAGGTCTTCCTACTTTGCTGCTTTAGCGCACCATTATAACTCTTGAATATATTCAAGAAAACCGGCTCTTTTGCCTTTCGGTCTTATGACCAAAAGTGGTATCTCAGATTCAAGTTGAATGAGTTTTTCTGCTTTACTACCGATAAATAATGCAGTTGTGGCGCTTCTTCCTTTCGCTCCAATAATAATTAGATTAGCTTTTGTTTTTTTTGCTGATCTAAAAATATCGGTAATGATGTCATCGTCCTTATCCAAAGAATATACATCTTCAATTTTTAAATTTTTTGTGTTAAACTGACTTATGAAGGATTGATAATCTTTTTTCGCATTTTCTTTCATTATCTCTCCAAATTCCTCAAAGCTTTTTCCAGTATAGTGATAGCCAGTAGGAACGACATAGACGTTTTGCACGACTAATTTTACAGGATTTTTGGATTTGTTTGCGAAAGAAATGCCCTTTTCTATGGCTTGTTTTGAATAATGTGAAAAATCAGTCGGAATTAAGATTGTTTCCGTTTTGAATCTGGCTCCTTTTGGAACTATCAAAAGTGAACAGCCAGCACGGCGGGCAATTCTATTTAGCAATACACCCCCACCTTTTTTCTCATTCTTTCTGCCAAGAACAATAAGATCAATTTTTTCAGCTCCAGTGATTTTGAGTAAGCTTTTTGTGACTTGACCTTGCTCTACAATTACGTTTACTGTTATCTTCACTTCAGGATGGTCGAAATGATCCTTCACCTCTGCTTCTAGCAATTCTTGTCTTTCTTTTATTGCTTTTTCCAATAAGCCAGGAAACTCTTTGAGTAAAGAGTCAGGCATATTAAAGTCTTTAATAATGTTGATAAAGAATACTTCTTTGGCTCCAGAAAGCTCACAAATATCTGATGCTGCCTTAATCAAATCTTGATCAATTTCTGTCTGATCAAGGCCTACCAATATTTTATTAAACTTATACATACTCAAATGAGATCTTATTTTGACGCAAAATTATATACTATCAAATTAGAAACTCCATAGGTAAATTGAAAGTTTCAAAATATTTGACAATAAATGACAATTGATTCTTAAATAATCTTTTGTTGATTGTGGTTTTTCAGTTCAATTTCAGAATAATAATTGTCTAGTACTTGGCAATGAAATCGCAAAGTTGTTCTATCTGCTCTTTTGAATGAGTCGGGAAATTGGCAATTCTGATATGGTTTTCCTTATGTTTTCCATACCCTGATCCAATAATCCACCCTCTTGAACTTGCATCTTTGAGAAACTTGGAAGTATTTGAACCTGCATCTGCTACAATAACCGTCTTAGATCGGTGTTCTTTATTTTCAATGAAAGGATTCATTGAGCTATTTTCAATGGCGCTGTACAATATGCTCGCCTTATATATAGTATCGTTTATAATACTTTTTTTACCTCTTATTAGCATATCCTCTGCGACTTTTCCAAGTAGGTAAATTCCCAGAGTGTTTGGTGTTTCAGCAGTTTGAAATTTCTGACCCATCTCAATCATTTGAGTTAATTGGTGATAACTACCGGTAATCTGCGACTCATTTAATTTTTTTGCTCTTTCTACACATTTTGGATTAACTATCCACACGCCTAGGCCTGATGGTAGCCCAAAACATTTTTGAACAGAAAAATAAGTGGTGTCTATGAGATTAATATCCACCTTGGAGGCAGGAAATGCGCTTACAGCATCCAGAGCAATTAACTTGTCAGGGTTTGCATATCTGACCGATGCTATTTCGTCATTCGTTATTTGATAGCCGATACTAGTTTCATTCAACGTGAGAGAAATCAACTCTGTGTCTGCTGGAATATCCCAATGGCTAAAATCAGCGCCATCATTGACAGACTCGGAAGTAGATTGACGACCATATTGATGAGCGAAGCTTAAAAACTTATCGCTAAAGGCGCCATTTACAAAGTGATGTGATTTTTTTATTGTCAAATTTTGAATTAGCCTTTCCCATATCTCATTAGCTGAAGAGGCAAAAACGATCTGATATTCATCAGGTAGATCGAGTAATGTTTTTAATTGTTCGATAGTGTATTCATAGATTTTTTTAAACTCTGCACTTCTATGAGAAATCGAGCAAATATCTTCCTTAACGGCATTTTTCAAATGGTCTGCTGCTGTGTAGAAAAGCTGGGATGGCCCAGGGGTAAAGTAAATTTTGTTGCTCATATAAAAGGTTATAATTTTGAGGAAAATCTGATTCGAATGTTTTTAAACCTAACATTAAAAACAAGACCGAGTTAGGTGGATTGTTAAACTGGACCTCATCTTAACCTTGGTTAAGACCTCATTCGTAAGAAAAGGATAACAGTGGATAGTTGAAGCAGTTTTACAGCTCAAATCCTTACTATTTAGGGGTTTAATTACCAGATTAGATTTTAAAGCTTTCGAGAAATCGAAAGCTTTTTTTATGCCCGAGTTTCCATCCAACGAAAAGTTCTATTGACAATCTTGAGCGCTAATTTTATTTTTTTAACGCTAATCATGTCTCCAGATTCATCATACATAGTTACACCGTCTGCAAATAGAACTACTTGCGGGATTTCCGAATCGATTCCTGCCAGTTCGGAGACTTCTATAGAAACGTCGTTATGCTTCAAATCATCTACCAAAAACACATCTACCATTTCTGGTGAAATGGTCCATGTATCTTCCAAAGTAGCTTTTATTGAGGTACTTAGACGAGAATTTGGTTTGTGCTTCAGTACCAGCGCGGGCTTATGGCGCGATTCATCTACAACAAGGTCTAGCTCAGAAAGACTATTTATTGATTTCCAGTGCGGTGAAAATTGATTCATTTTATTTCTTTACAACAGTTGAAATGGCTAAGCTTGGTCAGCCAATTTACAAAGAATCATTATTTAATTCTAATATAATACGCGGAATCTTATTGTTCCGTTAATTTGTCTTAAGTTTTTGATTATTTGGTCGTTGTATTCTTTATTGATATCCGTAATTACATATCCAATACTCTCATTCGTTTTTAAATATTGGCCAATAATGTTGGCATCATTTTCAGCAAGTTCTTTGTTGATTTTTGCTAGAATTCCCGCTTCATTTCTATGGATATGGATGAACCTATGAGCATTTCTTAATTTTGGCAACACCATATTTGGGAAATTGACACTATTGTTGGTAGAGCCAGTATTGATGTAATCCATGATCTTACCGGGCACAAAATCGGCAATATTTTCTTGAGCCTCTAATGTACTTCCTCCAATATGTGGTGTTAAAATGGTGTTTGGAAGGCCTCTTAATTCAGAAATGAATTCGTCATTATTACTCATCGGCTCTTCTGGGAAAACGTCAATACCTACTCCTCTTATTTTTCCGGACAACACATTTGATTTAAGCGCTTCTATATCAATTATGTGGCCTCTACTTAGATTAAGAAAAACAGCCCCTTCTTTCATTTGGGCAAACTCTTTTTCCCCAAAAAACAATTTATTTTCAGGTCTGCCATCGACATGTAATGACACAATATCTGAGGTGCTTAATAGCTCCTGCAAATTATCGCATTGATTAACATTGCCAAGGGCTAACTTTTCTTCTAAATCATGAAATTGAACATTCATGCCGAAAGCTTCAGCGAGAATGGATAGCTGAGATCCTATATTTCCATAACCAATAATGCCCAGTGTTTTACCTCTTACTTCAAAGCTACCTTTTGCAGACTTACTCCAAACACCGCGATGCATGTCCGTGGATTTGTCAGGAATATTTCGCATTAGGAGAATAATTTCACCCATGGCCATTTCTACCACCGATCTCGTATTTGAATAAGGTGCATTAAAAACCGCAACACCTTTTTGTTGGCAAGTCTCAAGATCGATTTGATTAGTGCCTATACAAAATGCACCTACTGCGAGTAGTCTATTTGCGCTTTCAAGAACCTTTTGGGTTACTTGAGTTTTTGAACGAATACCTAAAATAGAAACATTTTTAATCGCTTCGCAAAGTTCTTCTTCGCTCATGCCGGCAGCATATACTTCTACATTGTATCCTTCATCCTTAAGTTTTTTGATTCCACGCTCATGGATGTTTTCAAGCAGTAGGACATTGATTCGATTCTTAGGATAAGAAAGTGCGCGATCCATCTTGTTCATATACAGAAATTCATCCAAGTTAGGTGCCTCATGGTCTGCGTCTTTTAATACGTTTGCTCTTCTGACGTTTTCAGTAAAGGCGTAAAATTTATGAGCCAAACCGGCTTTTTTTATTTCATAATCCGTGTAGCCATCACCAAGTACATACACCTCACCCTGAAGATTCATTGATTGGATTTGTCGGGGTTTGCCATTATTTTCTGAAAGTACATTGTTTTTATTAAAGCCTACAATCTTACCTTCATGATCATATTCGAATTCATTGGCAAATACTCTTTCAGGTTTAATGCCATAGTGCTCGACTATAGGAATAATAAAATCTTTAAAACCATTAGATAAAATATAAATCTGATCTGAGTATTGCTTTAAAAACTCCTTGTTGCGTTGAAAAGACTGGGAGACTTGGTCAGATAGCCTTGCAATAAGCTCTGGTAGGTGTTCTTTTTTGGCTTGTAAAAGTTTTATTCTTTCCTCAAGACTATCTCTAAAAGAGATTTTGCCTTCCATACCTAAATCTGTTACTTCTGCAATTCTCTTTATCGCAGATGACTTATCAGGATGGTCTCTCAGCGCAATGTCGCCTAGTATATCTAAAGCTTCTACTTTAGTAAACGTACTATCAAAATCAATTATAAAAAATTTGGAATTTTCCATGCTATTCGTTCCGTTCTAATAAACTTGCCAAAAATAAACAGCTCAATGACTTTCAAGACACTTTTCTTCATCTTATTTTCAAGCTATTTTATTATTTCTGT
The DNA here is from genome assembly GCA_040218415.1 of Cyclobacteriaceae bacterium. GTDB lineage: Bacteria > Bacteroidota > Bacteroidia > Cytophagales > Cyclobacteriaceae > JAVJRN01. The sequence continues at coordinate 145,424 of JAVJRN010000054.1, read as the reverse complement.
TTCTGCTCAAAGTGTAGAATCAGATTTGTTGTGGAATTTTGAAAATAGTATAGATTCTATTGTGAATCATGCAATTGTGGAGAAAGCATTTCCAGGATGTGTCGTTTATGCATCTAAGAATGATTCTATTATCATCAAGCAAGCCTATGGGTTCCATACCTACGACAGCCTTAGACCTGTTGATCTAGATGATATCTATGATTTGGCTTCTGTTACCAAAGTTTCAGCGGCTACTTTGGCGCTTATGAAGCTTTATGAGCAGAATTTACTTTCATTAGATGATCCTATTAAAAAATATATCAAGTGTACAGGTCATTTAAGAAATCTAACATTTAGACAATTGCTTGCTCATCAGGCGGGTCTGAAGGGTTGGATTCCCTTTTATCAGACATTCAAAAAGCGGAATGGGAAATATAGACATGGGACTATTTCCGCTGAATTTAAAGATGGTTTCCGTATAGATGAGGATCAAATGGTTTCTTCAAAAATTTACAAAAAAATAAAGAGGCAAATAAGTAGGTCAAAAGTTGATAAACATCCAGAGTACAAATATTCAGGGCTGTTTTTTTATCTGGTGCCTGAACTGGTAGAAAACCTATCAGGGTTAAAATTTGAAGACTATTTGAATAAATCGTTTTTCGATACTTTGGGGACAACCACTTTAACTTTTAATCCTTTGAATAAATTTTCTAAAGATCATATTGTGCCTACTGAAATTGATACATTTTTTAGAATGTCTCCAATTCATGGTAAAGTGCATGATGAAGGTGCAACACTGATGGCTGGTGTTTCGGGCAATGCAGGTCTATTCTCTAATATAAATGATCTGGCAAAACTTTGGAAAATGTTGTTAAATGGTGGTGAATTGGATAGTATAAGATATTTAAAGGCTAGTACCATTCAGCTTTTTACTTCATACCAATATCCTAATGTAGGCAATCGGCGTGGGCTTGGTTTTGATAAACCACTGCTTGAGTATGATCCAGTAATAAGTAGTATTAGTAAACATGCTTCAATATTAAGTTACGGACACTCTGGTTACACCGGTACCTTGGTTTGGGCAGACCCAGAACATGATCTATTGTTCATCTTTTTAACCAATAGAGTCTATCCAAATAGGACATACAAGAAGATTTATGAACTAAATATAAGACCAGCCTTACATGATCAGATATACGACTTACTTTTGCCTGAAATCCCAAACGAGGGAACATTTTAGTATTGAACTGGTTTTTAACAGCAGGCAATATTTAATCAAAATAGAAAAGTGAGGTTTGGAGTTACATTGGATAGATCTATTAATTTTTATCATTTACATGGTTTTGATGCTTGGAATAGGCATCTATTTTTCAAAAAAGAATAATTCTTCGGATGATTATTTTGTAGGTGGCAGGACGATGAATGCTACACATGTAGGATTATCCGTTGTTGCAACAGATGTAGGAGGAGGTTTTTCGATAGGGCTTGGCGGTCTTGGTTTTACTATGGGTATTTCAGGCTCATGGATGCTTTTTACAGGATTGATTGGTGCGTGGCTCGCCTCAGTTTTTTTAATTCCGCGACTATATCAGTTGAAGTCTATCAAATCTTTAGTCACTTTTCCTCAAATTTTTGAAGAATTATTTGACTCCAAAGCAGCTTTAGCTGCTGGTATCATCTCTGCGATAGGGTATATCGGTTTTACAAGCTCACAATTACTAGCTGGCGCAAAACTGGCTTCTTCTACCTTTACAGGATTGGAAATGAACCATGCTTTGTTGATCATGGGAATTATTGCGGTATTGTACACCGCACTAGGTGGGATCAAGGCAGTTATTTTTACTGACACTATTCAATGGATATTTTTATTATCTGGTTTGATATTTATAGGTATACCGTTGGGTTTTGTTGCTATAGGCGGGTTTGACGGTATAACCACAGTGCTTTCTCCAGAGCTTCTTTCACTTACCAATCTGAGATGGGTAGATCTTGTCAATTGGAGTTTTACTATTGTGCCAATTTGGTTTGTTGGAATGACACTATACCAAAGAATATACGCATGTGGAAATGTTAAAAATGCTAAGAAAGCCTGGTACACAGCCGGGCTGTTCGAATGGCCGATTATGGCTTTTTTGGGTACAATCCTAGGTTTGTTTGCTAGAGTTGCGTTGGAACAAGGCATGTTTTCGGTTTATGGTTTTTCAGATATAGAATCCTTTGATCCCGAAACAGGTCTGCCATTATTTTTAAGTCACATTCTCCCTGTTGGAATCATGGGTTTGATGATGTCCGCCTACTTTTCTGCTATTTTATCTACCGCCGATAGTTGCTTGATGGCTGCATCTGGTAATGTAATCACTGATATTTTAAAGGCAGATTCCGGAATCATGTCCAAAGACCTTAGGAGGGCGCAAATTGCGACTTTATTATTAGGAATCATGGCGCTAATTTTAGCCACGTACATGACAAGTGTACTAGATCTCATGTTGTATTCGTACGCGTTTATGGTTTCTGGGCTTTTCGTACCTGTAATTTTTGGTCTCTTCACAAAAATGCGATCAAGTCGTGCAGCCTTACTAAGTATGTTGCTTGGAGGCTCCACCACTTTATTTTTAATGATTTCCGGATGGAAAATGCCCTTTGATTTAGATCCAAATATTTTCGGAATCACAGTCTCATTATTAACCTATTTAATTACCTATAAAACAAGAACTTATGCTAAACATTAATATATACACCCCAGAACTTTTGCCATCAGAAGAAGTAAAAGTTAAAGTAGTGGATTTCTTATTTGATCAATTAGAAGAATACGGAGATCCTAAAGAAGATATTAGAAAAGCCATGAATTATTCATTGGGATATGATAGCAAGCCGGGAGGGTATGTTATAGTCGGTGAAGTTGAAGGGGAAATTATTGGTGTGGTCATCATAAACATCACGGGCATGGAAGATTATATCCCGGAGAATATACTCGTGTACATAGCTACCCACCGCGATGCTCGTGGTAAAGGTTATGGTAAAAGCTTGATGAAAGCTGCCATAGATCAAACTCATGGCTCTGTTGCGCTACATGTTGAGCCCAATAACCCTGCAAAATCTTTGTATGAAAAATTAGGTTTTACTAATAAGTATCTTGAAATGCGCTTAAAAAAATGAATAGAATAGCAGGGAATATTGTGGAGGAGGCTGTAGTAATAAGGCATTACCTACATCAAAATCCAGAGATATCAGGTCAAGAAAAAAATACGTCTAATTACATTAAAGCATGCTTAGAAAAATATCCACCTGATGAACTGGTGTCATTTGATAATCTTGGTTTCTTGGCTACTTATGGAAATAGTGAGGGTCAAAAGACCATGATCAGGGGCGATTTTGACGCTTTACCTATACATGAAGTAGGATTTCAACCTTACCGGTCAATGGTAGATGGTGTAAGTCATATGTGTGGTCATGATGGGCACACGGCCATTTTATTGGGCCTTGCCATGCATTTGCACAATCAACCGCCACAAAAAGGAACCATAGGATTGCTATTTCAACCATCAGAAGAAAATGGAGCAGGTGCAAAAGGGATCATGGCTGATCCAAAATTTGTCTTTAAACCTGATCAAGTCATCGCATTACACAATATTCCAGGATATGCATTAAACGAGGTTATCGTTAAAAAAGGATCATTTACTCCTGCTGTAACCAGTATTATTTTAAAGCTAAAAGGTAAAACAGCACATGCCGCACAGCCAGAAAAGGGTATAAATCCGGCCAGTGCATTGTCTAAAATTACCGCAACTTACCTTGGAACAGCACGACCAGATTTGAACTCTGATTTTTACAGAATTATTACCCCTATTTATTTTAATCTTGGAACCAAAGATCATGGCATCAGTGCAGACGAAGCGGAAATGCATTTCACCATTCGTGCATGGACTAATCAAGTACTGACCAACTATATCAGTGAACTAAGTGAAGCTGCGAAGACTATTGCGAAAGAAGAATCTTTGCACCTTGATATTGAATTTACTCAGAGCTTTTTTTCAAATCAAAATGACGAAAAAGTGGTGGATCGAATTGTTGAAGCGACTAACAAGTTGGAGTTGGCTTGTACATTAACCACGCATCCATTCACTTGGGGAGAAGATTTCGGAGTTTTCACTTCTCATTTCAAAGGGGCAATGTTCGGAATAGGCGCTGGAGAAAACTGCCCATCTCTGCATAATCCAGATTATGATTTCCCTGATGAAATTATAGAGACCGCCATTGAACTATTCTTGCAAATACACGAAGAGCTATAAAAAACCATGTCTGCCACATCCCAAATCTCCATTGATTACCAAGCTTACAAAGGAAATATTGAATTCTTGACTTCTTATTTTGGTGAAAACGTAAAATTATCATCAGTAGTCAAGGGCAATGCTTATGGTCATGGGATAGAATATTTCGTACCAATGGCAGAAGAGGTAGGCATTCGCCATTTTAGCGTTTTTGAAGTTGACGAGGCGCTAAAAGTTTACAGGGCTTCAGCGTTCAATTCTACAATTATGATCATGGGTTTTATCGGTCAGGAGCAGCTAGGTTGGGCGATAGAAAATGAAATTGAGTTTTTTGTATTCTGTTTGAGCAGGCTTGAGAATACCATCAACCAAGCAAAGATCATGGAAAGATCAGCTAAGATTCATTTAGAACTAGAGACTGGCCTAAATAGGACAGGATTTGATGAAGAGGAATTGTTGAAAGCTTTGCGCATAATTGATGAAAATCAACCGTATATCCAAGTAGTTGGTCTTTGCACGCACTATGCGGGAGCCGAAAGTATAGCAAATCATTTTCGGGTCACTAACCAAATCGAAAAGTTCAACACGATAGTATCTAAGATCTCTCATTTTCATTTCTTGCAAAATACTATTCGACATACCGCATGCTCTGCAGCTTCTATGTCATATCCTGAGACCAGAATGGATATGGTAAGGATTGGGATTATGCAATATGGGTTCTGGCCTAGTAAAGAAACCTTCATTCATTTTCTTAAAAATGGAGCCAGCAAGTTTGATCCATTGAAGAGAATAATCAGCTGGAAAAGTCAAATAATGGATATCAAAGAAGTTAAAACAGGGGAATTCATTGGTTATGGAACATCCTTTTTGGCCTCACAACCTATGCGCATTGCGACTGTACCAGTGGGTTATGCTCATGGATTCTCTAGGTCTATGAGTAATCAGGGAAGAGTACTCATTAAAGGTAAGAGATTGGGCGTGGTAGGAACTGTAAACATGAACTTAATAATGATTGATCTTTCTGAATGCCCTGAGGCTGAAAAAGGAGACGAGGTTGTTTTGATTGGCGATCAAGGGCAAAATGCGATCAGTGTTACTTCATTTAGTGAATTAAGTAGTCAGTTGAATTATGAATTGTTGACAAGGTTACCAATTTCAACTCCGAGAATTGTAGAAAAAATTGGATCGACGAAGGATTTGCTTCAAATAAAAGACTAACCATATTATGGCATATATAACATTAAGAAGAAAATCATTAGAACATAATTTCAACTTTCTAAAAGAGAAGTTATTTGACAGAAAAATAGAATGGGGAATTGTCTCCAAAATACTCTGTGGCAATGAATTGTATTTACAGGAATTATTAAATCTAGGTATTAAAGAGATACACGATTCTAGAATTAGCAATCTTGAAAAAGTCAAGAAATTAGACCCATCAGTACAAACGGTTTACATTAAGCCTCCTGCCAAAAATGCAATTCGCAGTATTGTCAAATACGCTGATGTAAGCTTCAATACCGAGCTAACTACCATTAGAGAAATTTCTAAAGAAGCAGTTCTTCAGGCCAAGAAGCATAAAATCATAATTATGATTGAAATGGGCGACTTGCGAGAAGGAGTATTAGGCGAAGACCTACTCAAATTTTATGAAGAGGTCTTTGAGCTGCCAAATATCATGATTGTGGGAATAGGTACGAATTTAAATTGCCTTTATGGTGTAATGCCTTCTCAAGATAAACTCATACAACTCTGTTTATATAAGCAACTCATTGAAATTAAATTCAATAGAAAGATACCCTGGGTTTCAGGAGGTACTTCGGTAGTTCTACCTCTTTTATTGTCAGAACAATTACCCGCCGGAATAAATCATTTTCGAGTAGGAGAGATGCTTTATTTTGGAAATAATTTATTCACTAACAAATTAGTGAAAAGTATGAAAAGTGATGTATTCACATTTTTCGCACAAATCATTGAATTAACAGAAAAACCTAAGGTGCCAATAGGCGAGTTGGCGACTAATCCATCGGGAGAAGAGTACCAAATTAATAAGGATGACATTGGTAAAAAATCATTCAGAGCCATAATAGATGTTGGTTTACTTGACATATCGCCAGATTATCTTGTGCCGTTGCAAAAAGATATCGAGACTATAGGGGCTAGCTCTGACATGATAGTCATCGACCTGGGAAATACCCATAAAAATTATAAAGTAGGCGATTGGTTAAAATTTAAACTAAAGTATATGGGTGCTTTGGGATTATTGAATTCCAGTTATATTGACAAAGTCGTTGATACAGAATAATTGTTAAAAATAGCTTTCCTTATTTATAATGATTCTAAATAAAGAATAAAAGGCAACCTTTTTTGAGGCTTACACCTGATTATCAACACATTTCAGTTTTATGTGGATAACTATAAAAGAGCTTTTACATTTTATGCGTAAATCTGCCTTTGAATTACTAGCACCCCGTATTACATTTGTACACGTTTGATTTCAAGTACTAGAATATACATGTTGAAACACAATCAATCCATTCATGAAGCATTCTTTTTAAATATAAGAAGCTTTTTATTCATTTCTTTTTTCGCTTTATCCATAGGTCTCCTCGCACAGGATTCCGAAGATGGAATCCCAACTGATGACGGAATAGTTTCAGCAGGTGAAAGTCTCTATAAAGCAAACTGTACACAATGTCATGCGCTGAATGAAGTGGTGATAGGTCCGGCTTTAAAAGATGTTCACGAAAGAAGATCAAAATCTTGGCTAATAAGCTGGATTAAGAACTCTCAAAAACTTATCCAAAGTGGAGATGAAACTGCGGTAGAACTATGGGAGGAATACAAGCCGACAGTTATGCCGGCATATCCTTTTTCGGATGAAGAGATTACTTCAATTCTGGCTTATGTGAAAGTAGAATCTGAAAAAGAGGTTGTTCCAGATCAACCAGTGGCTACCTCAGGAGGCACAGCTACTGCTGGATCTACTGAAGGTTCAGTTTCATCAAGTTATTTAACGGCAGTACTCATTGTACTAATAGTTGTATTGGTACTCATTTTAGTGGTCTTAGGATTAATCGTTTCTATTCTAACGAAGTATTTGAAAGACCAAAAGGATTTAGATTCTGCGGATATTGAAATAGTAGAAGAGAAAACGGACTTCCAAAAGATATTTAAAAGTGATTTCGTCATAGGGTCTGTGGTTTTTATCTTTACTGCGCTTCTGTTAAAGACGCTTATAGATGGTGCCTTCTCCATCGGAGTTCAACAAGGCTATCAGCCCACCCAACCAATCGCTTTTTCTCACGAGTTACACGCGGGACAATATGAGATTGACTGTCAGTATTGCCACACTGGCGTTAGAGATGCGAAATCTGCTAATATTCCATCACCAAATATTTGTATGAATTGTCACTCTGCTATAAAAACAGAATCTCCAGAGATTCAGAAGATATATGCGGCTATCGATTATGATCCATCATCTGGTGAATACGGCGACAATACAAAACCAATAGAGTGGGTAAGGATTCACAACCTTCCTGATTTGGCTTATTTTAACCATTCGCAACACGTTAAAGTGGGAGGGCTTGAATGCGAAACGTGTCATGGCCCTATTAATGAGATGCCTGTGGTATATCAATATTCCACATTAACAATGGGATGGTGTATTAACTGCCACCGAGAAACGGATGTTAATACAAAAGGAAATGACTACTACACGAATCTTGTCGAACTTCACAAAGAAACGAGTAAGGAGCCGCTTAAAGTAGAAGATATTGGAGGGTTAGAATGTTCCAAATGTCATTATTAATCATATTACTATAATCTTATAGTTACTAAGAAATGAAAGAAACAAAGAAATACTGGAAGGGTCTTGAGCAGTTAAACAACACTGAAGATTTTCAAAAGTATTCCAACAAGGAGTTCCCCGAGTATCTTCCGACAATAGGTGAAGGAGAGGAGCCGTCTAGAAGAGATTTTCTTAAATTAATGGGATTTGGTGTAGCAGCTGTGTCATTGGCTGCTTGCGAAACACCAGTGAAAAAGGCTATTCCATATGTAAAAAAGCCGGACACTGCAGACCCAAGTATTCCAAATTATTACGCTTCTACTTATGTAAGTGGAAATGATTATTGTAGCGTGGTAGTTAAAACGAGAGAAGGAAGACCAATCAAAATTGAAGGAAACAAACTCAGCAGCGTTAGCGGCGGAGGAACAACTCCTCAAGTTGAGGCATCAGTTCTTTCTTTGTATGACGAGAATCGTTTGAGAGCGCCACAAAACGGAGGTATAAAAACATCTTGGGAAGACATTGATAATGAAGTTATTAATGCGTTATCATCTGGTAAAAAAATAACTTTGGTTAGCTACTCAATTTTTAGCCCAACTACGCTGGCTGCCATTGAACAATTGATAGCTAAATATCCAAACGTTGAGCTTGTAACTTATGATCCAGTCTCATTTAGTGGAACTTTAGATGCATATGAAACTGCTTTTGGCGATAGAGCATTACCATCAATAGACTTTTCTAAGGCAGAAACCATCGTATCATTTGGCGCTGACTTTTTAGGAGCTTGGCCAAATAGGACGCTGACGAATAAACAATTTGCTGCAAGTCGTAAATTGGGAGACAACAAAAAAGTAATGTCTCGTTTATATGCTTTCGAATCAAACCTTTCCTTGACCGGTGCGAATGCCGATTATAGAGTTTTGATTAAGCCGTCTGAGGAGATTACTTATTTAAGTAGTTTATATAACGAATTAGCAGCTAAAAAGGGATCGGCTTTGATCTCTAGTGTCGGAACCCCAGCAAATGCTGAGAAATTAAAGAAAGCAGCAAAGGATCTATTAAATTCAAAGTCATCAGTAGTTCTGAGCGGCACTAACGACAGAGATGTGCAGTTATTAGTTGTTGCCATTAATGACTTATTAGGAAATTACAAAATTACAATTGATACAGCAAAGGCTGTAAAATTAAGAACGGGTAGTGATACTAAGTTCAATTCATTTGTAGATGATCTTAAATCTGGTTCAGGAGTGATTTTTTTGAATTGTAATCCTGTTTATGACCATTCACGAGGGAGTGAAATCTCTTCAAGTTTATCCAAATCAAATTTTTCAGTTTCCACAAGTATATTCCCAGACGAAACAAGTTCATTAACCAAACTTCAGGCACCAGATCATCATTACCTTGAATCTTGGAATGACTTTGAACCAGTTACAGGTTTCATGAGTTTGTCTCAACCGTCAATAAGTAAAATATTTGATACTAGGCAACTAGGATCTTCTATTTTGGCTTGGTCGGGTAGTGAAATGGATTATTACGATTTTTTAAGAAAGAATTGGGAAACGAAAGTTTTCCCAACATCAAATCAATCCGACTTCTACAATTTTGATGCTTTTTGGGATAAATGCTTACATGATGGGGTTTATGCTATAAAGAGTAGTGAAAAGAGCGTAGCATCTCCTTCGGTTAGCGTATCATCGCTTAGTTTGCCAAAGTCAAAAGCTGGAGATCTTGAACTTGTTCTTTATCAAAATAATACGGTTGCCGATGGTACAATGGCCAATAATCCTTGGCTACAAGAAATGCCAGAGCCAATAACTAAAGCTACCTGGGATAATTATTTAACCGTTTCGCCAAGGCAGGCAGAAGAGTGGGGTATTGAACTCGGAGATATGTCTACCCAGACAGTTAATCTAACCGTGAACGGAAAAACAGTCGAAGTTCCTGTAATGCCGCAACCTGGCCAGACTTACGGAACAGTTGGTTTAGCCATTGGGTATGGAAGAACTTCAGCCGGTAAAGTAGCGGATGGGGTAGGAGTTGATGCTTATCAATTCATAAAAAATGATAATGGAGTCACTTCTCTGGTTATTACTTCGGGCGTCCAAGTAGAGAAAGTTGGTAATACTTACAGAATTGGTCAAACACAAACTTCTCAAACCTATATGGGAAGAGAAACGGTTATTCAAGAGTCAATCCTGAGTAAGTATAAGAAAGATCCACAAGCTGGTAGACATTTTCCAAGAATCGCTACTTCAGAAGGGTTTAAAAAACCAAATGCAGTGTCACTTTGGAGTGGTCACGAATATCCAAATCATCATTGGGGTTTAATGGTGGATCTTAATTCATGTACTGGTTGTGGTACTTGTACTATTGCTTGTCAAACTGAAAATAATATTCCAGTTGTCGGTAAGCAAGAAGTGCTGAATAGAAGAGAGATGCACTGGATTCGCATAGATAGATATTATAGTACAGATGCGACTGAAGGAAATGATATGGAAATAGCTTCTGAAAATCCAGAAGTTACTTTTCAGCCAATGATGTGTCAGCAATGTAATAATGCACCTTGCGAAACTGTTTGTCCTGTTGCAGCAACAACACACAGTTCTGAAGGTTTAAATCAAATGACTTATAACAGATGTATTGGTACGAGATACTGTGCGAATAACTGTCCTTATAAAGTAAGACGATTTAATTGGTTTAAATACCATGATAATAAGCAATTCGATAAGAACACATCTATGAACAACGATCTTGGTAAGATGGTGTTGAATCCTGATGTAACGGTTAGAGCGAGAGGTGTCATGGAGAAATGTACATTTTGTGTACAAAGAATTCAGGCTGGTAAATTGGAAGCAAAGCGTGAAAACAGAAGACCTATTGACGGAGAATTTACTTCAGCTTGTGCAAGTTCATGCCCATCAGAAGCTCTTGTCTTTGGAGATATGAAAAATCCTAATAGTCAAATATCTCAAATGCTTAAAATAAAGCAAGGGGATAAAATGGTTGAGGCTGAAGAGCCAAGAGCATACCACGTTCTTGAGGAATTGCGAGTGATGCCAAACGTTTGGTATTTAACGAAAATCAGAAATAAAGACGAAAACCCTAAAAAGGAAGCAGAGGCAGTAGACGCTCATGCATAATTGATAGCATATGACTTCAGAATCCGTAATTAGAGAGCCTTTAGTAACCGGTGGTAAAACAGTCCACGACGTAACTGAGGATATTTCAAGCAGAGTAGAAGATAAGCCCGCAAAACTATGGCTTTTGGCGATGGCACTTTCACTAGGTGCTTTGACAGTCGGTGTGTATTGTGTTGCCACTTTATTGTGGGAAGGCATAGGCATGTGGGGTTTAAATAAAACCGTAGGCTGGGCTTGGGATATAACAAACTTCGTATGGTGGGTTGGTATCGGACATGCTGGTACGCTTATATCAGCAATTTTATTGCTTTTCAGACAGAGATGGAGAATGTCTATTAACAGAGCTGCAGAAGCAATGACCATTTTTGCTGTAATCTGTGCTTTACAATTCCCAATTTTACATATGGGACGACCATGGTTAGGATTTTATTGGGCTCTACCACTACCGAATACTTTTGGCTCGTTGTGGGTTAATTTTAACTCACCTTTATTATGGGATGTTTTTGCAATCTCTACTTACTTTTCAGTGTCTTTGGTCTTCTGGTTCATAGGATTAATACCTGACTTTGCAACTATTAGAGATAGAGCGACAAATAAGGTTTCTGCAGCTATTTATGGAGCCCTAAGTTTTGGGTGGGATGGTGCAGCTAAAACTTGGAGCAGATACGAAACGGTCGCTTTGGTTCTTGCTGGATTAGCAACACCGCTAGTTTTATCTGTACATACCATTGTATCCTTTGACTTTGCCACCTCAGTAATACCTGGTTGGCATACGACAATATTTCCACCATATTTTGTTGCAGGAGCTATATTCTCTGGATTTGCAATGGTACTAACCTTGTTATTAATAACGAGAAAAGTTTATAAACTCGAAGATTATATTACTATTCAACACATTGAGTTGATGAATATTGTCATCATCATTACTGGATCTATTGTAGGCGTTGCATACATTACAGAACTTTTTATTGCATGGTACTCCGGAGTTGAGGCAGAACAGTATGCATTTTTGAATAGGGTAAGTGGACCATATTGGTGGGCTTATGCATCCATGATGACATGTAATGTTATATCCCCTCAATTGTTTTGGTTTCGAAAGATCAGAACAAATCTTGCAGCAACGTTCGTTTTATCGATTGTTGTGAATATAGGAATGTGGTTTGAACGTTTTGTAATTATTGTTACTTCACTACATAGAGACTTTCTTCCATCAAGTTGGGCAATGTTTTATCCAACAAAATATGATGTTGGTGTTTATTTATTCACTTTCGGATTATTTTTTACGGCATTCTTTTTATTCGCGAAATTCTTCCCGGTAATCAATATGGCAGAGGTAAAGAGTATAATTAAATCAACAGGAGAAAAAAAAGTTACTAAATAATGTCGGGTACTACTAATTACATATTAGGTGTTTTTGATGATGAAGATGTTTTAATGTCGGCGATCGAAAACGTAAGAAAAGGAGGCGTTAAGATTCACGAGGTATATTCGCCTTTTCCAGTTCATGGTATTGATGACGCTTTAGGTTATAAACGATCTCGCTTATCAATCGTGGCTTTTTTGTTTGGTTTACTCGGAACTACGCTCGCGCTTACTATGCAGATAGGTATGATGGGAGTTGACTGGCCGATGATAATAGGTGGTAAAGACTATATTCCTTTTCCGTCTTTTATACCAGTAACATTTGAATTAACAGTTTTGCTTGCAAGCTTTGGGATGGTTGGTACATTTTTCGTAATCAGTAATCTTAAACCTTGGGGTAAGGCAAAACTTTTTGATAAACGAATAACCGATGATAAGCATATCATGGCAATTGATTTGTCAAAAAATAGTTTGGATCATGCTGCTCTTTCAAAGCTGTTAAGTAGTAATGGTGCCACAGAGGTAAATGATAAAACGTTGTAATTGAGAATGAACATTTCAAAATATTTAACAATAACGATTGTGGGAGTATTTTTGGTTTCATGTACTGCAGGGCCAGATAATACAGGATTGGAATATGCACCTCAAATGTATCATTCTACTCCATATGAACCATTAACACAAGTTCAAGACAAGGATGCTGGAAAATGGCTTGACTCTAATCCAGACGATGAACATGGTGAATTTTACAATTCTAACCCTTACAATAAACATGGAATGACCATGAGGGAACCCGTGGCAAATACAGTAAGAAGAAATCAATATTTACCAGATAGAATTCCTGCTGACGATTATGAAATGGCCGCTGCGTTGTTGAAAAATCCTTTAGACTCGTCTAAATCAGTAATTAAGGAAGGTAAAGTTTTATATGAGAGGTTTTGTCAACATTGTCACGGAGAAAAAGGGCTAGGTGATGGTCTTGTTGGAAAAGTATACAAAGGTGTAACTGCTTACAACAGTGCAACCGTAAAGGATAAACCAGGGGGACACATTTACCATGTTATTACAAACGGTAAGGGAAGAATGGGTGCACATGCCTCACAAATTAAAGTCGAGGATAGATGGAAGATCGTTCGGTACGTCTATACATTACAAAACCAATAAAGGGTATTATTTCAGATTATTATGATTGAAGAAAGATTTGAATTTACAGCTGCATCTCGGAAAAATATAGGAATATTTATTGTAGTTGGATTAGTACTTGTAGTTCTTGGAATAGTATTAATGAACGTCGGTGGTCATGAAGGTGGTGCATCAGAGGGAGCGCATTCGTTTCATTGGTCTCAACGACTTATCGCGAACATTTGGATAAATAATGTTTTCTTGGCAGGAATTGCCTTAGTAGGTGTATTGTTTTTCACGATTCAATATGCAGCTCAGGCTGGTTGGTCTTCAGGAATTAAAAGAATTCCACTTGCTTTCGGAGCTTGGATTCCATTTGCCGGTATTATTCTTCTTATAACCTTTTTATTTGGTAGTCACGATTTGTTTCACTGGACTCATCACAGCCTTTATGATACTGCGTCACCTGATTTTGATTCTATTATTAATGGTAAAAAGGCTTATTTTTTCTGGCCACTAGACGAGCATCCTTCGTTTCCTATCTTTTACGTAGCTAGATTAATACTCTTCTTTGTTATATGGTATTGGTTATTTACGAAATTACGAAAAGTGGCATTGTCTGAAGATGCTGATGGAGGCACTGAAAAGTGGTATGAATTACGCAAGCTATCAGCGATATTTATTATTTTCTTCGCTGTATCATCTTCAATATCGGCTTGGGATTGGGTTATGTCAATAGATACACATTGGTTCAGTACAATGTTTGGTTGGTATATGTTCGCAAGTTGGTGGGTGAGTGGTTTATCTCTTACTGCGCTAATAGTAGTATTATTAAAAGATAAAGGATATTTAAGCATCGTAAATGCCAATCATTTACATGATTTAGGAAAATTCATCTTCGCATTTAGTGTCTTTTGGACTTATATATGGTTTTCTCAGTTCCTCTTGATCTATTATGCGAATATTCCGGAGGAAACTGCCTATTTCGTTGAGAGGTTGCAGATAGGCTCTTACAAAGGATTATTTTTCTTAAACATAATTGTTAATTTTTGTTTTCCATTCTTAGTGTTAATGACACGAGATGCTAAAAGACATTCAAGATTTATTAAAGTGGTTGCACCAGTAATTCTTGTGGGACATTGGTTAGATTTTTACTTAATGATAACTCCAGGGACATTGAAAGAAAATGGAGGTTTTGGGTTTCTGGAGCTTGGTTTGATGTTTGTGTTTTCCGGTTTATTCATTTATGTAGTTCTAAATCAACTATCTAAAGTTCCATTATTTGCTAAAAACCATCCAATGCTTGATGAAAGTTTGCATCACCACATTTAAAACGTTTAAGAAATAGACATGATGAATTTAATTATCATAATAGGTGTAATACTTATTCTAGGAATACTAATCTCAATATTTAGGGTAACGAGATTAGTAGGAGTTATTAAAGGTGAGGGGAAAACAAACGTTGCTTCTAATAATAAGCTTAATGCTGCATTGTTACTCGCTTTCCTTGTTGCCGGTTTATTTGGTTTTTTTTATTACTCCTTTGGAGGTTTGGATGATGATTTTGTTCAACCAATTGCCTCTGAGCATGGAGTAATAACTGATAGGCTTTTTTGGATTACCATGGCTATCACTGGTTTTGTATTCGTGCTGACTCAGATCTTTCTATTTGGATTCGCATATAAATACCAGCATAATAAAAATAACAAAGCCCATTACTATCCTCATAATAACAAATTAGAGTACATATGGACTGCAGTACCTGCTATAGTTTTGGCAGTTCTCGTAATTTCTGGATGGAAGGCGTGGGTTGATATCACTGCACCTGCTCCTGAGAACTCTGAAGTAATTGAGGTAATGGGATATCAGTATTCATGGTCAATAAGATATGGGGGAGTGGATAAGAAGTTAGGAGATTATGATTATAAAAAAATAGACGCAGTAAATGCTGTTGGAATGGATTTATCAGATAGAGCATCATTTGATGACTTTATACCAACTGCGTTGCACGTGCCAAAGGGTAGACCTGTTCTGTTAAATATTAGGGCCAGAGATGTAATTCACTCTGTCTATTCACCACATTTCAGATTACAAATGAATGCAGTACCTGGCATGCCAACGAAATTTTGGTTTATTCCTACAAAAAGTACTCAGGATATGAGACTTGAGACAGGTAATCCAGATTTTAATTACGAACTCGTCTGTAACAAGATATGCGGAAAGGGACATTATGCCATGAAATATACCATAATAGTCGATGAACCAGAGGATTATGATACTTGGTATGCAGATCAGCAGCCATGGCTAAAATTAAATGAAGATTACTTATCTGAGGTGCCAGATGAATTACAAGAAATGGCAAAAATTGCAGCTGGTATAGAAAACAATACCGAAAAACAGTCAGTTCAAAAATCATTAGTTAGTGTCAATTAAAACAAATTAACAATGTCAGTAGCGGACATACAGATAACAGAAGAATTGGATCATCATGGTCACGAGGATCATCATGAACAAAGTTTTATTGAGAAATATATTTTTTCAACTGATCATAAGACGATAGGGAAACAATTTCTTATCACAGGTATATTGTGGGCAATCATTGGAGGTGCACTATCTGTAATTTTTAGATTACAGTTGGGCTTCCCAGATATGCAATTAGACTGGTTGAAGCCGATATTGGGTAAGTGGATAACTACTGGAGGCAAGTTAGATGCTGAATTTTATTTGGCACTTGTAACAATGCACGGTACTATAATGGTATTCTTTGTGCTCACTGCAGGTTTAAGTGGAACGTTTAGTAATTTTCTAATACCTCTACAAATCGGAGCAAGAGATATGGCTAGTGGATTTATGAATATGCTATCCTATTGGTTTTTCTTTTTATCAAGTGTAGTGATGTTTGTGTCATTATTTCTTGAAACAGGACCAGCAGCTGGAGGTTGGACAGTATATCCTCCCCTAAGTGCATTACCACAAGCAATTCAAGGTTCTGGTGCTGGAATGACGCTATGGCTGGTAGCAATGGTGTTCTTTATTGCTTCCACTTTATTAGGTGGTATTAATTACATCACTACCGTAATAAATCTTCGAACTGAAGGAATGTCTTTTTCACGATTGCCTTTAACAATATGGGCTTTCTTTATCACCGCTATCATCGGCTTACTTTCTTTTCCTGTTTTAGTAGCTGCTGCACTTTTGTTAGTATTTGATCGCTCTTTCGGTACAAGTTTTTATTTATCAGAAATATACATTGGAGGCGAAGCTTTACCAAATGTAGGTGGTAGTCCAATACTATATCAACATTTATTTTGGTTCTTAGGTCATCCTGAAGTCTATATAGTGCTCCTTCCAGCCTTGGGAATAACTTCTGAGATAATTGCAACTAACAGTAGAAAGCCAATATTTGGATACAGGGCAATGATAGGTTCAATGCTAGCCATAGCATTTTTATCATTTATTGTTTGGGCACATCATATGTTTGTAACAGGAATGAATCCGTTCTTAGGTTCAATTTTCATGTTTTTAACGTTGATAATAGCTGTGCCATCAGCGGTAAAGGCGTTTAATTATATAACAACCCTATGGAGAGGAAATATAATATTTACACCTGCCATGTTATTTTCTATTGGTTTGGTTTCCTTTTTTATATCAGGAGGTCTGACAGGTTTGTTTTTAGGTAATTCAGCAGTTGATATTAATCTACATGATACTTATTTTGTAGTGGCACATTTCCACCTTGTAATGGGTAGTGCTTCATTTTTTGGACTACTTGCTGGAGTTTATCATTGGTTTCCAAAAATGTTTGGTAGAATGATGGATGAGAAGTTGGGTTATATACATTTTTGGTCTACGTTCATAGGTGTTTATCTCGTTTTCTTTCCACTTCACTATATCGGAATAGCAGGTTTTCCTAGAAGATATTATTCCTTCACTAGTTTCGATGCGTTTAGTTCATTTACTGACCTAAACTCGTTTGTTTCAATTGCAGCGATAATCACTTTTGGTGCTCAGTTTATATTTTTATTCAATTTCTTTTACAGTATGTATCGAGGAAGAAAAGCTCCTCAAAATCCTTGGAATTCTACGACGTTAGAATGGACAACTCCGGTAGTTCCTGGTCATGGAAATTGGCCTGGCGCGATTCCAAAAGTTTACAGATGGTCTTACGATTACAGTAAACCAGGTGCTGAAGAAGATTTCATACCTCAAACTGTACCATATTCTCACACGCCTGAATCAAATCTTGATTTTGAGAATGAATTAGCGAAAACGGAAGTAATCAAGCAGAAGCCAGGGAAAATAAAGAATGCTGAATAGTAATTCGGCAATAAAAATCAATCTTATTACAATCATTGCCGTCTACTTTTTAATCTTAGTGGGCGGCATTGTTCGTAATATGGAGTCAGGCATGGGATGTCCAGATTGGCCTAAATGTTTTGGCGCTTACATTCCTCCAACAACAGATGAAGGACTTCCGGAGAATTATCAGGAAATGTACGTTGAAAAGAGAGTTAAGAAAAATATAAAACTTTCGAATCTGCTATCAGATTTAGGACTAAATGATCTGAGTGAAACTCTATTGAACGATAAGAAAATTTATAAATCAGAATCTTTTAGCGTAGAAAAGGCTTGGATAGAATATATTAATCGCTTGATAGGTGTTGTTATAGGCTTTTTAATACTATTGAACTTTTTTATGTCATTTTGGATCAAAAAAAAGGTAGTTCGGCTCTTGGCTCTCTCCAGTCTTGTTCTTGTATTGTTTCAAGGCTGGGTAGGATCAATTGTAGTATCAGCTAACCTATTGCCGGGATTCATTACCTTTCACATGTTCTTAGCATTACTGCTCGTTAGTCTGTTGATTATTCAGCATGTTAAATCACGAGAATTTGGTAACCCATATGCTTCACAAGCAAGCCTGATAATTGCCTTACTGGTTTTATTTATTATTCAATTGTTTTTGGGTGTTAATGTGAGAGAACAAGTTGATATTTTAAAGAGTTTGGGAATTGAAAAGTCTTCATGGATTTCCGAAATGAATTTTGTTTTTTATATTCATCGATCATTCTCGATAGTTATTATAGGATTAATCGGTTGGCTTTTTTATCAGACTAATAAGAACGGAAAAAGAAACCCTACTGTATTAACACTTGTTACTATAATAGTTTGCGAAGTTATAATAGGAGCGATAATGGCTTATTTTGATTTCCCATTGTTTACTCAAGCTATACATCTTCTTTTAGGATCTTTAGCTTTCGGTATAATAGTACATATACAAGCAATTAGTATGACAAAGATTAATTATTAATAATGAGTGTTGTTCAAATAAATATCACTTGGTTAGAAAAGGGTAAGGCGTTTTACGAGTTGTTAAAAGCACGTCTATCTTTTTTAGTTGCATTTTCTTCGGGTTTTGGTTTTATACTTGCTACTGAAGGTCCTATTAATTGGGGAACAATGTTAATCGTGGTGTTAGGAGGTTTCCTTATATCGGGTTCGGCAGTCATTATTAATCAAGTCATTGAAGTTGATCTTGATAGGTTGATGAAAAGGACTAGTGTTAGGCCTTTACCAACTAACAGGTTAAATAATGCTGAAGCTATTCAATTTGCGATTATTTGCGGTTTAGCGGGTTTTGGATTGTTGTATTTATTTACAAATATCCTGACGCTTTTGTTGTCATTGTTGTCTTTAGTTTTATACTCCTTTGTCTATACTCCATTAAAGAGAGTCGGACCAATTGCAGTTTTCGTTGGCGCTATTCCGGGTGCGTTACCACCCTTGTTGGGATGGACAGCAGCTACAGGAACTATAAGTCATGAGGCGCTCATTATTTTTGGAATTCAATTTATATGGCAATTTCCTCATTTTTGGGCTATTGCTTGGGTTGCTGATGAGGATTATAAAAACGCCGGATTTAAATTACTACCAGGTGGAGGAAAGAAAGATTTAAATACGGCCATTAACATAATGATTTATACTTTATTTCTCCTACCACTAGGATTATTGCCAACCTATTTTGGATTAACGGGTATAACCAGCGGCATAATTGTTACCCTTTGCGGTATTCTTTTTCTAGCTCAAACATTTTCCTTAATGAAAGACAATTCAAGAAAATCTGCCCTTAAAATAATGTTTGGCTCATTTATTTATTTACCAATCGTACAGATCTCATACTTACTAGATAAAATATAATGGAAAGATCAGCAGACATTCCAATAGGAAATGTAAGAGTCAAATCGATGCATCCACAAAAATTTGCTTTGTGGTTGTTCATAGTTTCAGTTACAATGATATTTGCAGCGCTTACAAGTGCCTACGTTGTTAAGAAAGCTGAAGGAAACTGGTTATTGTTTGATTTTCCAGCTATGTTTAACTATACGTCGATAGTTATAATACTGAGTAGTGTAACAATGCATTTTGCCTATATTTCCTCTAGAAAGAATAATATTAAAAATATCAGAATAGGTTTAATATTGACCGCATTGTTGGCTGTGGTATTCTCTGTGGGACAATACTTATCATGGGCTGAATTGGTAGATCAAAATGTATTTTTTGTAGGAAATCCAGCTGGTTCATTTATATACGTCTTTACAGGATTGCATATTGCTCATCTACTAGGTGGACTTATTTTCATATTTATTGTATTGAAAAGAGCCTTTAATTATCAGGTTCATTCAAAAAATTTGGTAAGTATTGAAATGTGTACAACTTATTGGCACTATCTAGGTGGACTTTGGTTGTATTTATATTTATTTTTGATCCTCAACAACTAGAAATCTAAATTTATGGCAAATACGGCAATAGTCGCTGACGAATCTACAGACCATCTATGGGATGGAGGAGTGACTCCAATGAAAGTCAGTTATGGTAAACTGATGATGTGGTTCTTTTTATTATCAGATGCTTTTACTTTCTCTGCATTATTGATCACCTACGGAATGATTCGATACAGTCATCCGGCTTATGAGGGCGCAATTCAAGATTTTGCTTTTTCTCAAGAATATTGGCCTATCCCTGAAATGGTATTTGAAGCAGTTCCATTTTTGCATGGAATACATGCACCATTGGTATTTGTTGGTATAATGACATTCATTCTGATTTTAAGTAGTGTTACAATGGTACTTGCTGTCGAGGCAGGTCATAGAATGGATAAAAAGGGTGTTGAGAAATGGATGCTATGGACATTAGTCGGAGGAGCACTATTTTTAGGCTGCCAAGCTTGGGAATGGAGTCACTTTATAGACGGTTCGGATATTTCAAATAATGTAGGCAGTAATACTTTCATGGGAGCTAATCTTAGCTTTAATCAATATGGCCCACCCAATTTTGCTGCATTATTCTTTTTCATCACTGGTTTTCATGGTTTTCATGTGTTTAGTGGAGTGATGTTAAATTTCATTATCTTTTATCAGACGGTAACAGGCAAACTTGAAAGAGTCGGGCATTATGAAATGGTGGAGAAGGTAGGATTGTATTGGCATTTTGTAGACCTTGTATGGGTCTTTGTATTCACATTTTTTTACCTAGTATAATTAATATTTGTAATTATGGAACATCAAAAAAACCAAGTTCAGGTAATCCCAGCTGATCCAGCTAAGATCAAGAAAATATGGAAAGTAGCGGGAATTTTAGCAGCAATTACAGCTGTAGAATTTGTTATAGCTTTCACTGTCCCTTCTAGTGGAGCAAGAAATTTTGTATTTATTGCTTTAACCTTATGGAAGGCCTTTTATATCGTATCAGAATTTATGCATCTTGGACACGAAAGAAAATCTTTGATAATGTCGATAATGCTTCCATTGCTTTTTGTAATCTTCTTTATTTTTATAATGATGTATCAAGGTGCCCGCATTTTTGAGGCTCTATATTAAAATCAGATTAAAGAAAATAAAAAATCATGTCTTGAAAAAGACATGATTTTTTTTTAACAATTGGATTAATTATCAGTCTATTGAAAGTATGAAGAGAAAACTAATATTGATCCTTTTCTTTACAGTTGTTTTTGGTTTTCCAATCTCGTGGTATTTGATTCTTCAAGTGTTTGGAGAAAACCAATTTGCACTTCCAGTAATTAGAAACGTTGAAGAAGGATGTATTAGTGTCTATGATCGACAAGCATATCTTATTTTAGATTCTTCAAAAATTGCCAATAATCCAAATTTGAATAAAAGGATTACTAAGAAGTTAGAGGTTATTGAGTTGGATTTAAGTGTCAATTACCATTTCAAAAAGCAGTGTGATAGTGATAAAGAAATGATTTTTGTAGATAGTGTTGGTCAAGTACTTGGGGAATATGAACTAAGTAGGGAAGAAGTTGATCGACTTTTTGCCGAATTAGATATTTATACTTTAAATGTGAAAAGAAATGAGCGATAATTCAATCAAACGATTTATAGTTGTTCTATCTGTAATTATTCCATTACTAGTTGCCTTAATACTATTTGCCCCTTTTAAAACAGGCTTAAGTGCGTCGTGGATAAAGGCTCTCCCTAAATTTCATGCGCTAATCAATTCAACTACGGCTATTGCACTTGTTGTAGCGGTTTGGGCGGTAGTGAAAGGTAAAATACAACTTCACAAGAAGATGATGTCATTTGCCTTTGTCTTGGGAGGATTGTTTTTATTATCATATGTATTATATCACTCTTCCGTGGATTCAGTAAAGTTTGGAGATCTTAACGGTGATGGACTATTGTCTGTCGATGAGAAAAATTTAGTAGGATCGCAACGAATTATTTATTTAGCCATTTTGTTAAGTCATATATTACTTTCTATTGTAGTAGTTCCATTGGTGCTTTTTTCCTTTTATTATTCCTTGAATAATATGATTGAAAAACATAAGAAAATTGTAAAATTTACTTTTCCTATTTGGCTTTATGTGTCGATTACAGGCGTAATTGTCTATTTCATGATTAGTCCCTATTATTGAAATGAAAATTTTATTAAGAGTATATATATCCATGGGTCTATTATTAGCACCCTTATTGAATTTTGCGCAATGTGCTATGTGTAGAACACAAGTCGTAAATAATGTGAGTCATGGAGACACTTCCCTAGCAGCCGGTTTAAATTTGGGGATTATTTATTTATTTGTAACTCCATATATTGCTATAGGTATTGTGGCATTTTTCTGGTTTAAAAACGCAAAAGTTAATGAAAAAAAGAAGCGCTTTATCCGCGATATTGGAATCTAAATGTCCACAATGTAGGCAAGGCGATTTGTTTAAAGAACCGATCTATAAACTAAATTCGCTTTCTGATATGCCAGAAAAATGTGAAGTATGTGGCTATCGGTTTGAAAGAGAACCAGGTTTTTTTTATGGTGCTATGTACGTTAGCTACGCCTTGTCGGTGGGTGTATTTTTAGTATCAGTATTCTTACTTTATGTGGTCTTTTCTGACCCTTCTATTACTGTTTACATTACGACAATAGTATCAGTATCTCTATTATTGTATCCTGTAACTTTCCGCTATTCACGCGTTTTGTTTTCACATATTTTTGGTGGTGCAGAATATCAACCACCCAATTAAATCACGATTTAAAAGACGATTTGCAAAAAGACTGTTTCTCTTATCTGTCTTTTTGTTACTGCTATTCGCGTTGGGTACTTATCTTTCTTCTTTTGAAAACGAAAGAATCATACAAAAGAGGTTTGACCAACAATTAAATGAACAACATCTTGATCTTGAGTTATTCAAAGAGCAATTTGCGGTTTATTCCAATCCTTTCAATATTGAGCATGATAGATCTTTCAGGAAGCAGGTTCTCATAAACGATCGTCTAATTTATTGGAGTGATGATTTTTTATTCCCAGAAACAAATTTCGAAGGTTTAGGTCAATATTATTATGAAAGCTCTATTGGCAATGGAATTCTCTTGGTTGATAAAACAGGAGTTTCTAATGAGATCACACTGATTTCTTATTTACCAATAACGAAAGAGTATCCCGTAAAAAACCACTTACTCAAGACCGAGTTCAACAATAATATTTTCATTAATAAAACACGGCATGGTAGTGTAGAAGAAGGTAACACGCTTTTTTTTAAGAGTACGCCAATCATGAACTATGTATTTGAAGAACGAATGCCTGCAAAGGCTGTTTACATTGTTTTTGGGCTATTGATCCTCAGCTTTGGTGCGGGTGTTTTCTGGGCTTACACTTCTTTGAATAAAAATCGACTAGTAATATGTTCGATTTTAATCATTATTTCGAAGTTTAGCATTGAGCAGTGCATTACAAACCTGGATAAAGTTTCAATATTTCAACCAATAAATTACACTTCACCTTTTTTTGGAAACTCGGCAGGAAACCTTCTTTTAAACTCGCTGGTATTTCTGTTTTTAGTCTTCATTTTCCGTGATTCGTTATTTCGATTTTTGAATAGATCGAAATCAATTGTAGCGTCTTCTTTTATAACAATTCTTTCCTTGTTCTTAATTCATGGTTACGTGGAGTTGATCAAGGATGTAATCGAAAACTCACAAATTAATTTGGATATTAACAGTTCGATTATTTTTGATGATATCAAATCTTCACTTCTCGGCGCTATTATTTGCTCAATGTTATCTTTGGTAATTTTATTACGTGTAATCATCAAAGAGATTAATGGTAAAAGGATTTTTCCAGTCTTATTATTAACATTATCTATTGAATTATTAATTTTTACTTTCACAGATTTAAATGTACTTCTAACGATAATTTCTGTTATTTCAGCACTGGCACTGCTCATTGGATTCCGCTTCAATGTGATGGAGTTTAACCTTGATTTTAAATATTTCACGACAGTTGTAACAATCGCATTAGGTATTGCATGTACCACTGCAGTCATAATATACCAGGAAGCGGAGAGGGATGATTTGGTTAGAAAACAAAAGTTTGCCAATTCGTTACTCATTCATAATGATTTTACGGCAGAGCTTCTTCTTAATGGAGTCATGTCTCAAATTGCCAAAGATTCTTATATCAGATCAAGATTTTTAAGTAATAAGCTAAGTGGTGCACTTATAGAAAGTAGAATTAGAAATGAATATTTAAGTCCGTATTTTAATAAATATGCGTTAGATATTTACTTGATAAGCAGTGATGAGAAGACAGTGTATAACTCGACTCAATTGGATTTTATTTGGGAAGATAGTTTAGAGAGATCGCCTACCGGATTCCCAGATATTTATCTCAAGACAAGCAATGAATCAGATATTCCAGATAAATATTTGGCTGAAGTTCCTTTCCAATCAATTGGAGGTGATTTGGGTAAGTTAGTGATGGTATTCTCTTTGAAAAAATTCATACCTAAAAGTATATATCCACAAATACTAAATAATGACGACCAGACGGGTAAAGCAGAATTTGATTATGCTGTATTCAAGGATCGTAAAATGATTTATAAACGTGGAAAACATCCTTTTGAAAAAAACATGGAGCCAGGTCTATTCGAGAATAGTGCTTTATATGAAAATGGGATTGAGTATTATGGTCATGCCTATTATGGCATAAAAACTTCAGATGGCAGGGTTATTATCATTTCCTCACCATTATATTCTACTCAAAGTATTCTTCAAAATGCGAGTTTTTATTTCTCATTGTTCTTATTAGTATGGTTGCTTATTTTGCTGATATACATATCAACAAATAGACTCAAACTTACACTTTCTTCAAAAATTCAAATTTCTTTGAGTCTGTCTATTTTCATTCCAATGATTGTAGTCGCGATTGCACTTTTATCAACTTTGAGCAGGTCGTATAAGTCAGAGATTGATCGAAACTTCAGCAAGCGCTCTTTTAATATGGCAGAAAGTCTTATTGAAATAACTGAGAAATACCTTTCAGGCGGATCGAATCAGGCAGAGTATGCAAGTCAAATCGTTAAGAATGCAGAAATCATCCAAAGTGATTTGAATATTTACGACATAAATGGAAGGCTTTTGGTATCGAGTCAGCCACAGATTTTTAACAAGAGTTTGCTTAGTGGTCTCATTGAACCAAAGGCAATCAATGCGCTAAGATATGGAAATGAACAAGGCATTATTCTCGATAGAAATATCGGGGAGACGGAGTTTAAGAGCTCATACACCTCAATAAGGTCATATCGAGACGGCAAACTCTTGGCCTATCTTTCAATGCCTTATTTCGACAGTAAAAATCACTTGAGAAAACAACAAATAGAAGTGTTCAATAATGTGACATTTATTTTCACCTTAATTTTTCTCATTGCTTACTTTGCTGAAAATATATTCGTTGGCCAACTCATAAAACCACTTAAAAAAATTGCGCAAAAGCTATCCATCATTAAGCTAGAAGAGTCGAATGAAAGGTTAGACTATGAGGCTAATGATGAAATTGGTCAGCTGGTGACTGAATACAATGCAATGCTAGGCAAACTTGAAGATAGTAAATTGGCTTTGGCAGAAAGCCAAAAGGAATCAGCATGGAAAGAGATTGCCAGACAAGTAGCGCATGAAATAAAAAATCCGTTGACACCAATGCGCTTACGAATACAGCAGCTGATGCGCTCTTCAAAGTCGGATGAAAACCAAACCCGAGTGTTAAACTCATTGATTGATCAGATAGATAGTTTAAGTTCTATTGCGGATTCGTTTTCAGCTTTCGCGACCATGCCAGCACCAAAAAATCAATCCTTTGAAATTAATTCTGTTATTAAGTCGGCGGTTGAAGTCTATCAAACTGAGGACATAACTATTGCATTTGAAAGAAGTGAAGAGGAAACCATGGTTTTCGCAGATCCGAAACTTTTTTCGCGAGCTTTGACCAACATTATTTTAAATGCTATTCAAGCAGTAAAGGACAAAAAGCCTAAGATTGAAATTTTCTTAGTTGTAAAAGAGAAGTCTGTCTTGATTAGCATTCGTGATAATGGACAAGGAATGTCAGAAGAAATAAAAAGAAACGTATTTAAGCCTTATTTTAGCACCAAAAGCACGGGTAGTGGGATAGGACTTGCCGTGGCTAAGAAAGGAATTGAAAACGCTGGTGGAAATATATGGTTTGAAACTAAGGAAATGGAAGGAACAACATTTTTCATTAAGCTTCCTAAGAAATAGCTTTTTTCTTATATCATACGTGTTTTCTTGGTTGACTTTATCTGCCCAAGATCCCAATATAAAATGTCATACCTACCAATCTTCATCCTTTATTGAGCTACCAGATGTTGTATTTGACAAGACCTCAATCGAGATAGATGGGATTAGTAGTTTTCGATATGATAAAGCGCTAAATGCGGTCATAATCCAAGATTCTCTTTTAAAAGATTCGATCCGAATCTGTTTCCGCGTACTGCCACAAGAGCTTTATAAACCCTTTTTTATTAGAAATAGAGAAACTTACTCTCAGGTAAGAGAATACAATGTTTCTGAAAGAGTGAGTGCAGATCAAATTACAAAGCCAAATTTATTCGAATTTAATAATGTAGACATGATTGGTGCAATATCACGTGGTATTACCGTGGGCAATAATCAGGATCTTGTGGTTAATTCTGCGCTCAACTTACAGATAGATGGAAAATTGAGTGAGAATTTGCTCATTCAGGCCAACATTAGTGATCAAAATATACCTTTTCAGCCAGAAGGTAATACCCAACAAATAAGAGATTTTGATAATATATTCATTAAGCTATATAGTGATGATCATTCGCTAACGGCAGGGGATATAGTAGCTAAAAATCCATTTGACGAGTCATATTTTCTCCAGTACAGGAAAAATGTCCAAGGCTTGGACGGTTTGATGAATTATAATGTCAATGATAATTGGACAGCATCAACACTCGGACTGATTTCAATTGCGAAGGGACAATTCACCTCTACAATGTTAGCACCAATAGAGGGAATCCAAGGACCTTACAGGCTTAGAGGAGCCAATAATGAAAGGTTTATTATTGTTTTGGCAGGAAGTGAGAAAGTTTATCTTGACGGAGAACTACTTGAAAGAGGGTTTGATCGAGACTACACCATAGATTACAATCAGAGTGAAATCACCTTTAGTAACAAAATATTGATTACTAGATTTTCTAGAATTAGAGTTGATTTTGAATATGCTGATCAGTTTTTTGGAAGAACAAATTTGAATGTAGCACAATCGTTCGAATCAAAAGACACCAAGATTTATTTGAACCTATATCAGGAAAAAGACAACCCAAATAACCCTTTTGGTTTTGAAAATGACCAAGAAAATATTGCCCAACTTTCATTGGCTGGAGACAATACTCTTCAATCTTTTATCTCAGGAGTAGACTCTATTGGATTAGTTAAAGACGCTATTTTGTATGCTAAGAAAGACACCATAAATAATGGTCGATCATACGATATTTATCAATATTCGCCCTTAAGTGATGCTAATTTTTACCAAGTAAGCTTTACCGAGGTGAGTTTTGGACAAGGAAATTATATCTTAAAAAACACAACAGCAAACGGACAAATATATGAATGGATAGCACCTGTAAATGGCGTATCGCAGGGAAATTTCATACCAGAAATACGAGTAAATACTCCTAATAAAAGGCAGATGTCAATTATAGGTGCTACACACAATATTACAAAATACGATAAATTATTTACTGAAATAGCTCTTTCAAATACAGATTTAAACCTTTATTCAAACCTTGACGATGAGGATAATACTGGCTTTGCATTCAAAGCTGGCTATGAATCGGAAAGTCGTCCACTTAAAAATGACTTTAGATTAGATGCCGGACTTTCAATAGAACACAACTCTACTAATTTTCAACCTGTGGATCGGTTTCGCTCGATAGAATACGATAGAGATTGGTCGCACAACGCTTTGACGGATACAATTTCAAGAGAGGACAATATATTTTCAGCATCGCTTAGCTTGAACAGAAAGGCTTACGAACGCTTGAGCTATACTTTTAGTTTAAGAGATAGAACAAATGTTGTCGATGGCGTTAAACATCAATTAGATTTTAGTTATCAGCTTGGCGACTTTTTAATGAAGTCAGATGTTTTTTTTCTAAATTCTGCTTCAACGAATGCCAAAGCCAATTGGATGCGCGGCAGTCATGAGATTCGATTTAAAAAATGGTTTTTACAACCAGGATACAAATATTCAACAGATAGACATCAAGAGATCACATCGGATAGTGTGCGTTTTTCATTAATGAATTTTGCTTCGCATAATTTTTACATTCAAACGAATGATACTACAAAAATTAATACAAGACTTGAATTTATAACAAGAGAAGATAGGCTACCCGTTTCAGGTGAATTTGAAGATTATACCCGATCTAAGGAACTAAAATGGACACTAGGAACAAGTCAAATGGATCATCATAATGTCGATTTGAACTTCACCTATCGTGAGGTCGATGAACTTTTAGTGGATAAAAAAGAAAAGAATTTTTTGGCCTTTACCACTTGGAATAGCCGTTTTTTTAAAAATAATTTGGTTAGCAATATTCAATATAGCACATCCAATACTCGTGAATTAAAACGTACATTTATTTACCTTCAGGTGCCTTCAGGTCAAGGAACGCATACTTGGAGAGATGAAAATAATGATGGTATTCAAGATATCAATGAGTTTTACGAAGCAGTAAACAATGATGAAAGAGAATATGCTAAAATATTTACACCAACTGATGAGTATATCACTGCTTTCCAAACAACCTATATTCAAACACTCGATCTAAAAGCGCCAAATTCATGGAATCAGAAGTCATCTTGGTTATCCCAAGAAATGGCTAAGTTGGCAATTAATGCCCATCTCAATATTAATTCAAAAACTACCGACAATTCCCTATCACGGCTCAATCCATTTAACGCTAACTCATCCGATACAACCACGGTTTTTTTAAGGAGCAATAGGCGCTTTTCTATTTTCTATAATAGAAATGCCTCAGGTTTAGCTGCCGATTTTACGATCAATAATCAGGATTCTAAATCTTTATTGAGCAATGGTTTTGAGTGGAGAGAAAAGATTGACCAAATATTGAATATTCGGCTTCCAATAAATTCCACTTTAGTATTTCGAGCAAGATCCAGTAAAGGGCAGATAACGAGCTCCTCCGATTTCTTAATTTCTAGGAATTATAACTTATCCACTCTAGGAACTGAGCCGGCTTTTGTCTGGCAGCCTTCAGATAAACTCAGACTTACAACGAATATTCGATATGACTATAAAAGCACCTCCGACAAAGAAGAAGATAGTTACTCTAGGATTACGAGTATGGGTACTAGTTTAGACTTTATCCGGTCAGGAAAAGGAACTATCAATATTGGATTTCAATGGCTCTCAATCGATTTTAAAGGCGAGGAGCAGAGCGCATTAGGTTATGAACTGCTAGAAGGACTCAGGCCTGGTGCCAATCAGCGCTGGAATATAAATTGGCAACAAAATATTAAATCCGGACTGCAAATGTCACTAAGATACGATGGTCGAAACTCAGAAAATCAACGTGTTATTCATACAGGGAGTATGAGTCTGACAGCATTTTTTTAGTTACTTGATCAATTTCATCATCCTGTTCGCAAATACAAATTCATTCAGCTCTTTGACATCAGAGTTGGTGATATTGTCCTTGTCGCCTTCCCATAATTTTAATCCTTTGTGTAGGAAAATGACTTTCTGACCAATTTCAATCACCGAATTCATATCGTGGGTGACTATAATAGTAGTGATTTTATATTCCTCCGTTATTTCAGCGATCAAGTCATCAATGGTGATGCTTGTCATGGGGTCTAGCCCTGAGTTCGGTTCATCACAAAAAAGATAGTTGGGCTTATTCACAATTGCACGTGCAATTCCTACTCTTTTTTTCATTCCTCCACTTATTTCGGAGGGCATTAAATGATTCACATTTTCCAGACCTACTCGCTGCAAACAAAAGTTGACCCTGTCTTTTTTTTCCTCCAACTTCATGTCGCTGAGCACATCCAAGGGAAACATGATGTTTTGCTCCACATTTTTACTGTCAAATAATGCGCTTCCTTGAAATAACATGCCTATTTCTCGACGTATTTCAGTTTGTAGTTCCTTATTAGCTCTAGTAAAATTTCTATCGTTGTATAAAACATCTCCCTCATCTGGCTTTACCAGCCCAACAAGACACTTGAGTAAAACACTCTTACCAGTACCACTAGAGCCAATGATTAAATTGGTCTTACCGGATTCAAAAGTGGCATCAATTCCGTGAAGTACTTGTTTACCTTTAAAGGACTTTTGTATGTTCTTAATTTCGATCATCCGAGTAGAAGTTGAGCGAGTAAATAATCTGCGCATAGAATGGCTATGCAACTATTTGTAACGGCAGCTGTTGACGATTGTCCTACTTCTAAAGCTCCTCCTTTGGTGTAAAAACCTTTATATGCTGAAATAGCAGCCACTAGAAAGGCAAATACGAATGCTTTGATAAGTGCGAAGAATATATTGAATTCAATGAATTCAGCTCTAATTCCATAGATGTAGTCATATCCAGAAATGAGGCCTGTAAATACACTTGTTAAATATCCGCCATAAATGGAAAGAAATGCTGAAAATATCACCAATGCAGGAAACATAAGTACAGAGGCGATAATTTTTGGCAAAACCAAGTAAGATGACGCGTTGAGTCCCATAACTTCTAAAGCATCCACCTGCTCAGTAATACGCATTGTCCCTAGTTCTCCAGCAATATTGGAACCTACTTTGCCAGCATATACAATAGCAATAATTGTAGGAGATAGTTCCAAAATAGTCATATCCCTAACCACAAGAGAAATAACATAATCCGGGATAAATGGACTTACCAAATTGAATGCAGTCTGTATTGTTGTTACCGCTCCCATAAATGTGGAGACTATCGCAACAATCAAAATAGAATTATAACCTACTTTGATACATTCATCAATAGTGAGCTTGAAATAAGTCGAAAAACTCTCTCTCCTTACAAAAAGGCTCGATATAAATATTAAAAACTTTCCTAAGCTACGCATATATTGGTCTCTGCACAGTTCTAATTAGCTTTGTCGAAATTAGTAAAGATCAAACTGGTATACGATTATTCCAGTTTTAAATTAAAATAAATAGACATAATCTTCACTTCTGAGTTACAAATGCTATTCATCAGCGAGTAAATAAGGGTGTTAGATAGATTAATAATTCTAAAAAGAGTAACAATCATTTGCTGATTTTCCATTTTAGGTTAATCAGTTAGAAATTTTATCAAATGGGAAATAAAGACAAGTTAGTTGTAGTCACTGGAGGATCAAAGGGAATAGGGCGAGCCATTATAGAGCAGTTTGCTAAGGATGGTTTTACAATTGCCACCTGTTCTAGAAATAAAGATGACTTGCAAGAACTCAAAGATTATATTGAAAACAAATACGAGTCAGTAATACATCATAACTTGGCTGATTTGTCAAAAAGGGCAGATGTTGACGAGTTTATCGAATTTGTAAAAAATATTGATAAACCAGTAGAGGTACTTGTAAACAATGCCGGGAGGTTTGTTCCCGGTGAAATACATAACGAACCAGATGGCATATTGGAAGATTTGATAAATACGAATCTTTACAGTGCTTATCATGTCACTCGTGGTATTGTTCCATCAATGAAGGAGAGAAAAACAGGTTACGTTTTTAATATTTGCTCTACGGCCAGTATTACCGCCTACGCTAATGGAGGTTCTTACTGCATAAGCAAATTCGCCATGTATGGCATGTCAAAAGTATTGCGTGAAGAATTGAAACCGCACGGGATAAAAGTAACCTCTGTAATGCCGGGCGCTACACTTACCGCAAGTTGGGAAGGGGCGGACATACCGAATGAAAGATTTGTTAAAGCCGAGGACGTTGCGGCCATGGTTTTTTCTACTTTCATGCTTAGCGATAGGGCAGTGGTAGAAGACTTGGTCATTCGACCACAATTAGGAGATCTTTAATTCAACTTTTCTTTTCTTTAAGAGTTAACAAGGCATAATTAGCAGATTCATGAATCCAGTAGATCAGCAAGTCATTTCGAAAATTAAATACACCAACAGTGTAGTCAATTATAGCAGACGAAAAACAAGAGAAGTAATGATCGGAAATGTGCCGATGGGAGGTGATAACCCTATTCGAGTGCAGAGTATGACTACAGTAGACACCATGGATACTGAAGGCAGTGTTGAACAAGTCTTGCGAATGGTTGCCTCTGGTTGCGAGTATGTCAGAATAACCGCTCCTAGTATTAAAGAAGCCCAAAACTTACAAGAAATAAGAAATGAGCTCCATAAGCGCGGGTGTTTTGTTCCATTGGTTGCAGATATTCATTTCACACCGAATGCTGCTGAATTAGCCGCCAAAATCGTAGAAAAAGTTCGAGTTAATCCAGGCAACTACGCTGATAAAAAGAAATTTGAAGAGATAGAATACACTGATCAGGCATATGCAGAAGAGCTTGACCGAATTAGAGAAAAGTTTACGCCACTGGTAAAGATTTGTAAAGAGCATAAAACAGCCATACGAATAGGTACAAATCATGGTTCTCTCTCTGACCGTATTATGAGTCGTTATGGCGATACGCCTTTGGGTATGGTCGAATCGGCATTGGAGTTCATCAGGATTTGTGAAAATCTTGACTTCTTTGATATCGTCGTATCTATGAAGTCGAGCAACCCTCAGGTGATGATACAGGCTTATCGGCTATTAGTTCAAAAACTTGAAGAGGAAGGTTTACAGCCATATCCGCTGCATCTTGGCGTAACTGAGGCCGGGGAAGCGGAGGACGGTAGAATAAAATCTGCGTTGGGTATAGGAACCTTGCTTGAAGAAGGCCTAGGAGATACGGTTCGAGTTTCCCTTACTGAAGAGCCAGAAGTAGAAGCACCAGTAGCAAATATTCTTGTAGAACGACTCGCAGAAAAAGAATATCAAGATATTGAAGAGGAAACCGCGCTTTTCAATTTTGATCCTTTCAGGTTTAGCAAAAGGCAAACCCATGAAGTTCTCAATTTTGGTGGTGACAATGTACCGCGAGTAATTGCCAATTTTTCCTCATTAAACGCAGTAAAAGTGCCTGACTTAAAATCCATTGGGCATTTTTACCTGTCCGCACTAGACAAATGGACTATGAACGATTTGGGTGCAGATTATGTGTATTCAGGGGATAATCCAATCGACTTTATGTTGCCCAATGGATTACGGGAAATTCTGGATTTTGATTGTTGGAATCAGCTTTCGGATAGAAAAAATAAATACCCTTTGGTTACTTTAGATCATGTCTCTTTCATTGATAGTGAGGAGTCAATATTTGTGTTGATCGACGATAAGACCATATTAAAGGAAAACGTTGAAGTTTTGTCAGCTTTGAAAAATGCTGTGTTTATTATGGTTTCCAGCAGCATTAATGCATTCCTTAGTTTGAGGTGTGCAGTGAATAGACTACAAAAATTTGGAATAACAAATCCGATAGTTCTTTGTAGACATTACGAAGGATTAGACATTGATGCTAAAATGATGTTTCCAGCGACTGATCTAGGAGGTTTACTGGTAGACGGTTATGGTGATGGGTTAATGCTTTCCTTCGGAGAAGAGGCCGATATAAATGTTAATAAAATTGCCAATGAAACATCATTTGGAATTTTACAAGCGGCTCGATCAAGAATATCAAAGACAGAATATATCTCTTGTCCAAGTTGTGGAAGAACACTTTTTGACCTACAAGAAACCACGGCGATGATTCGTAAAAGAACGGATCACTTAAAAGGACTGAAAATTGGTATTATGGGCTGCATCGTCAATGGGCCTGGAGAAATGGCGGATGCAGATTATGGGTATGTAGGATCAGGAAAAGGAAAAATTACACTTTACAAAGGTAAGGAAGTTATGAAAAGAGGGGTTCCATCAGCGCAGGCTTTAGATGAATTGATTGAACTAATTAAGGAAGATGGAAACTGGATTGAAGCAAAAGAAGTTATTGAGTCATGAGTGAAAAAGAAGAAGAAAAAAAAGGATTAGGATACTATTTTGGTTTAGGAGAGGTATTTACTTATTTCTTTAGAAAAAAAGATCCAAACAGACCAACCAATACTAGTTTAAAGATGATGCATGGAGTGAATAAGATCTCTATTATCATGTTTCTCATTTGCGTAATTGTCATAATTTCACGATTTATTGCAAGAGCGATGTAATCATGGATATTGAGGAGTTTCGAGATTATTGTCTCGCAAAGCAAGGAGTGACCGAGAGCCTTCCTTTTGACAATAACACGTTGGTATTTAAGGTTATGAGTAAAATGTTCGCACTTGCGAAAATCGAAGAGTTCCAAAGTATCAACTTAAAATGTGATCCAGAAACGGCTAATAAGCTAAGAGAGCAATTCGATGCAGTTTTGCCAGGTTATCATATGAATAAAAGACATTGGAACACGGTAATGGTAAACCAAGACGCAGACGACTTGCTTTTAAAGCAATGGATTGACGATAGCTACAAATTAGTCGTAAAAGGCTTACCGAAAAACCTCAAAATAGAACTCGACAATTTATGATTAACCGAATTTTAGTAATTTCAATAATCTCCATATTTTTTATTAATTGTAGTGACTCAAAGAGTTCTGTTGAAGAAGAAGTTGTTGAGTACCTAGAAAATGATTTAGTAGATCAAACAGATGAGATGCCAGCGGATAAAAAAGATACGATTAAATACCTTGCGTTAGGAGACTCTTACACAATAGGCCAAAATGTTACTCAAGAAATGAGATGGCCTGTTCAACTGCTCAATCGACTTGAGAATGATTCGTTGATTTTTTCGGATCAATCACCGAAGATCATTGCCAGAACAGGCTGGACTACCGCTGAATTACAAGCTGCCATTACTGACCAGCAGCCCACCGATGATTTTGATTTAGTTTCTTTATTGATAGGCGTAAACAATCAATACAGAGGATACGATATATCTATTTATAAAAAGGAATTTGAATCTTTATTGAAGCAATCGATAGATTTTGCTCAAGGTGATGCCTCGAAAGTATTTGTGGTTTCAATCCCTGATTGGGGAGCCATGCCTTTTGCAGAAGGTAGAGATAGAGAGAAAATTGCGAAAGAGATAGACGAATATAATGCCATCAATCTGAGCTTGTCAAATCAGTATAAAGTAACCTATTTCAATATCACTCCGATATCACGCAGAGCTGCGAATGATAATGATTTGGTGGCATCTGATGGCTTACATCCATCAGGTGAAATGTACAGACTTTGGGTAGAAGATATACTTCCTTGGGCAAGGGAAACGTTAAGCAATTAAAAAAACTGTCTACTCTTTCATTAATAACCCTTTCCTTTGAAGTTAAAATAGCGCTATTTTAGCCAAAGTAAACGGTGTATGAACATTTAATGCGGTTATTTATTACAATATTTATATTTATTATGGCTATTTCAAGTTGCCGTGATAAAGTTATTTGCCCTGCATTTCAGAGTACCTATATTTTAGATGACTCTGTTCGATCGATTTACTATTCTTACTTATGGAAATTAGATAAGGAAGAGCGCCTTAAATATCTAGCGTCTCAAAATACTCCAGAACAATCTTATGAAGAATTAGACTCACTTGGTAATCCAATTGAATCTCTGGGAGCTACTACCGCGTCTGTTGGGGGAAAGGTTGATTACTTCGAGTATGTTGAAAAATACATCGTTCCGGATCGGGAGGTAAATAAATCGAAGTATGGTATTGTTAAATACGAACCTTACTGGCTCAAAAACCAAAGATTGAGGACAGCTCCAATGGAAAACGTCTTGGCACCAGAGAAAGAAAAAGTGGACACTTCGTCTTCATTTGTTGATGTTGGTGAATTCTTAGCTTCTGATTTTTCAACGGACAGCTTAGATACGGACTTAGGCTCGCTAGCAGAAGAGACAAGCGTAGATTCTACAGGTTATGCATTACCAACGCTGGCAAGAGCACCACCGCCTCCTCCAAAGAAAAAAACAAAATATCTTTATAGATACAATCCGAAAGACAAAGCCAACAATGTGGAGCAAGACTATTACAACAAGTATTTCGGTCAGTACCTAATTGAAAGGAAGCCAGAACCTAAACCTGAACCGATTGATACTGCAGCCGTCAATGAAGAGGAGATTATAGATGAGTCTGATACGACTAAAATGATAGAAAAAAAGGGATTTGGTTTTAGGTTTAACTTTGGTAAAAAGAAAAATAAGAAAGGGTCTGAAGAAGCTGATGCGGAAATTGACAGTCTGGATCAGAGTACTCCGCAAATAGATAATATTGATTTGAATAAAGACGAGGGCGAAAACTAAAAACGACTTTTGTAAATATTGAGCATAAAAAAATCCGTTGAAATTAATCAACGGATTTTTTTGTGATCGACTCAATCAAACGAATAGACGTGGCGGCTGACTACTTGATTGTACTTTAGACTTTCTTATTCCTAACAGCACCAACGTGCTTGAAATAATAACCAATGCAATTGCTGTGACGATTTTTCTCATGGGGCTAAATTTTATCTATCAAAACTAGTCATCCACGTTATCACAGTCAATACCATATTTATGGTATTTTTTAGCCTAGACCACTATATTGATGATTTTATTCGGTACGACAATGACCTTTTTAGGTTCTTTTCCTTCGAGCCATTTTTGAACTAATTCATGCGCCAAGACGGTCGCTTTCATTTCCTCTTGAGGAGCATCCGCTGAGAATTCAATTTTAGCCCTCATTTTACCATTGATCATTATTGGGTATTCTTTTGATTCTTCCACCAAGTATTTTGGATCAAAAACTGGAAAAGAGGCATCAAATACCGTTTTATTATTCCCCAAAGCTAACCAGAGTTCTTCCGCTAAGTGTGGTGCATAAGGAGCAAGGAGAATGACCATCGATTCTAAAATGGCTTTCTTATTACATTTCAATGACGCCAACTCATTCGTAGCGATCATGAAATTACTCACCGAGGTATTGAGTGAAAGCCGCTCAATATCATCTTCAATTTTCTTAATTAATGTATGAAGAATCTTCCATTCTGCTTTCGTAGGCTCTTCGCTGCTTAAGCTGATCGTTTCGTTTTTATAAAATAAAGCCCAGAATTTCTTCAAAAACTTAGCTACACCTTCAATGCCATTGGTATTCCATGGTTTACTTTGCTCTACTGGTCCTAGAAACATCTCGTACATACGGAGTGTGTCAGCTCCGTATTTTACTACCAAGTCATCAGGGTTTACTACGTTGTACTTGGATTTGGACATCTTTTCTACTTCCCATCCGCAGATGTATTTTTCGTTTTCTAAAACGAATTCGGCATCTTTAGCATCGGGTCTAAAGACTTTAAAAGCTTCGACATCAAGTACATCATCACTCACAATGTTAACATCTGTATGCACAGCGTAGGTGTTAAATTGGTCTTTCAGCCCTTTAGATACATATTTATTTTCGTTTTTCACTCGATAAACGAAATTCGATCTACCCTGAATCATTCCTTGGTTAACCAATTTTTTGGCATATTCCTTTACTTCGATAATACCAAGGTCATAAAGAAACTTTGTCCAAAATCGAGAATAGAGTAGGTGACCTGTGGCGTGCTCGCTTCCACCCATGTAGAAATCAACTTCTTTCCAATACTTCAAAGCTTCTGCACCTGCAAATTCATTTTCATTCTTTGGATCCATGAATCGGAAGAAATACCAACTTGAACCTGCCCAACCTGGCATGGTCGTCGTTTCATAAGCATCGCCCTCACTAGGGATCCAATTTTCAGCTCTAGCCAAAGGAGGCTCACCATCTTCTGTAGGTAAAAATTTGTCGACCTCCGGTAGGTTTAATGGAAGCTGATCATCTTCTAATAAATAAGGAATGCCATTTTTATAAAATACAGGAAATGGTTCGCCCCAGTATCTCTGGCGACCATACACAGCATCTCTCAATTTATAATTGACTTTTTTGGTACCGATACCTTTATTTTCAGCTTCTTCAATGGACTTCTCAATGGCTTCTAAAGGGGAAAGTCCATTCAAAAAACCAGAATTTATCATTTTTCCTACTTTAGTTGGATCAGCCTCGGTATCGGTTACTTTTTGACTGTCAATTATTTTGGTAATAGGTAAATTAAAATGCTTTGCAAAATCAAAATCTCTTTGATCGCCACTAGGAACGGCCATTACTGCACCAGTGCCATAACCGGCCAAAACATAATCAGCAATCCATATTGGCACTTTTTCCCCTGAAAATGGATGAATGACATAACTCCCCGTAAACTCTCCTGAAATATGTTTTACGTCGCTCATTCTGTCTCGCTCCGAACGATTCTTTGCCATTTCGATATATTCATCGATCTTGGCTTTTTGCTCCTCTGTAGTAATCTCAGGCACTAATTCACTCTCAGGTGCGAGCACTAAAAAAGTGACACCATATATTGTGTCGAGGCGCGTGGTGAAAACACGTATTGATTTTTCGCTATTTTCTATTTGAAAATCTAATTCAGCGCCTATGGATTTTCCAATCCAATTACGTTGCATTTCTTTGATCGAGTCGGGCCAGTCAAGACCTTCAAGATCATTGATCAATCGATCGGCATACGCCGTAATACGCATGTTCCATTGAGGTAATGTTTTTTTAACCACAGGGTGTCCGCCTCTTTCAGAAAAACCATCTTTTACCTCATCATTGGACAATACAGTACCAAGCTCAGGACACCAATTAACCGTCGTATCCGCAATGTAGGTTATTCGATATTTGAGAAGCATTTGCTGCTGTTGCTCTTTAGACCATGAATTCCAATCGTCTGCACTAAATGTGGTAATGTCTTCGTCAGCATGGGCACTGACCTCACTATTGCCTT
Source organism: Cyclobacteriaceae bacterium (assembly GCA_040218415.1). Classification (GTDB taxonomy): domain Bacteria; phylum Bacteroidota; class Bacteroidia; order Cytophagales; family Cyclobacteriaceae; genus JAVJRN01. The sequence continues at coordinate 105,985 of JAVJRN010000054.1, read as the reverse complement.
TTGCTTCGAAAACTGAAATAAGCGTTTCAATCTTTTCAGCTTTGTCAGCACTTTTATTATACCAGCTATTAAATAGAAGTTTAAATATCCATTGCGTCCATTGGTAATAATCTGGCGCACTCGTTCTGATCTCTCTCGACCAGTCAAAGGAAAATCCGAGATTTCTTAACTGCTCTTTATAGCGAGCAATATTCTGATCAGTAGTAATAGCCGGATGCTGTCCTGTTTGAATGGCATATTGTTCTGCGGGCAGTCCAAAAGAATCAAAACCCATCGGGTGGAGCACATTGAAACCTTTAAGTCTCTTGTATCTGGAAATAATATCAGTAGCGATATATCCCAAAGGATGCCCAACGTGAAGTCCTGCTCCTGATGGATAGGGAAACATATCTAGAACATAGTATTTCGGGCGAGAATGATCAATTTCGACCTTATAAGTTTGATCTGCTTCCCACTTTTTATGCCACTTAGATTCTATTTCTGAATGGTTGTACTGACCCATAATTTCTTTGTTTTTCTAAAAAGATATGGCAAAGGTATAGTTACCGAGAAATATTCTTCAGATAAGAGAAGCCTTTTGTCGATCACTTTGACTTTTACATCAAGTTTATCCGACACCTCCGCTCTCCAAAGTGCGCGCAGTTGTCTTTTTTTGCGCATTATCAGCTTTGATTACAAAAGAAAACAAAGAATTTCGAGAGGTGATTTAGAAAACAGAGAGACTCTAATTTCACGATTTTAAGAAATCTACAATCAGTCTATAACAACTCTTTTAAGTAGTTGTAGGCCTATAATTAGGCCTTTTATGAGTTTTTAAGCGCTGCTAGTGCTTCTTTCACGTGCTTGGTAGCCATCATTGCCGAGTTGAACTTATGAATGAGGATGCCTTTCGCATTGAAAACAAACGTCACTCTTCCGGGGATTAAGCCGAATAGGTTTCGAGAGACTTTAAAGGCTTTTTCTGCTTCTCCTTTCACATCACTTAAAAGCTGGAAGTTGAGTCTATGTTTGTTAGCGAATTTTTTGTGAGAAGCCACAGAATCTTTACTTATACCAAAAACCAAAGCTCCAACATCTTCAAAAGCTGAAAATTGATCGCGAAAGCTGCATGCTTCCAAGGTGCATCCGGGTGTATCATCTTTAGGATAGAAATAAACCACTTTTGCTTTGGGTTCTTTTGCAATATTTACAAGTTTACCGTCTTGATTTTTTAGCGTAATGGATGGAAGCTGTGCTCCTAGACTTAATTCTGACATATTTGGCAAACTCAGGATTAGCGCGGTTGTTTCGATTTTATTTTTTCAAGTAGGAAAGGTAAAAGTGTGAGGTCAATCACCAATGCGCTCGACATAGCAATCACCAAAAACAAACCAAGATAGAAAGTGGCGCCAAAGGACGAGAAAAGGAAAACGACAAAGCCTGCCAAGACGATTAATGTGGTTAAAATCATTCCATTGCCAGCCAGTTGAAAAGTTTTTTCAAGTCTTTTTTGACCTGTTTCATTCGACTGAAGATATGAAGTGATAAAATGAATGGTGTCATCTACAGCTATGCCAAAAGCAATAGCAAAAATAATAGAGGTGGTCAGATTCAATGTAATACCAAATAGTCCCATGATTCCTGCGGTAATTAGTAGTGGAAGAAGATTGGGTATTAGGCTGAGCAATGCAAGTTTTAAGGATTTGAAATAGAGTCCCAAAATTAACGAAACCAGGATTATAGCTGACAATAATCCTTGAATCATTGATGAACTTATCAGCCTATGGCTTTTATCAATGAGTACAGTGGTACCGGTGACTTTAGTTTCAATTAATTCCTTATTAATATTTTCATCAATAAATTCATCAAGCTTGAGGTTCATTTGATGTGTTTGTGCAGAACCAATTTGTGGTATAAAACCAATAATACGCGCATAAGTATTTTGCTCGTTAATCACCTTGGGTTGAGGTATTGAACTATATATATTCCGAATCAGCTTTTTGGTGCGTTGGTAGTTGGATGAGTCAGGAAAAATGAAATCATTATAATTACCATCGTGCAGTACTTGGTTGCCATAGTTCAACAATGATGTTGGTGACCAGAGTCTTTCGATCTCAAGGCTATCGCTAATAAACTTAGAGATTTTATTAATCTCCGCAGCAACTTTATAATCCCAAACAGAATGGTTTTTTTTCACTGAAATGGCTAATTCCCAAGGTTTTGAACCACCAAAATGCTTATCGAGAAAGTTGAAATCTTGTTTCACCGCATTTTCATTTGGCAAATCTTGCAGTAGCCGAGCTTCCGTTTTTAGCTTAGAAATTCCAAAAAGGGAAATTCCAACAACAATGACAATCAAAAGGATCATCGTTCGTTTTGCGGCTAAAATGACTGAAAGCTTATGGGGTTTGACGATCACTCTGACATTTCCTGATCCCTTGATAAAAAGAGGTGTGATAAGGAAGGTGAAAATAAAAGCAAACACAACGCCTATAGCACTGAATATGCCAAACTCTCTCAACGGCACTATAGGCATGGCGATCAAACTGATAAAACCAATAGCAGTGGTTATTGACGTGAGTAGTGTTGGCAAAAAGACTTTCTTAATGGCTTGGATAAGTTGTGCGTTTCCCGCTTTTTGATTTATTTGATGAAATGCATTCATTAAATGTACGCAATCAGAAGTGGAGGTAAAAAGGATAATTGGTGGTATCAATGCCGCAACAATAGATAATGGCGTATTTGTCAGCGCCATCAAACCCAAAGTGCATATCAATGTAGAAATAGCCACCAAGAATGGTATGATGGCTCCACGCCAAGTAATAAAAAAGACTTTGAGAAGTATTAATGAAAGAGAAAGTGCTAGGACAAGGAAAATAGCAAAATCTTCTTCGATCAATGATATGAACGCTTTCTGAGCAGGAACTCTACCCACGATTCTTACTTTCTGAAGTTCCGTTTGAGCTATAGCTTTTTCTATTTCAGCCAGCAATGCTTCTGATTTATCCAAGTTTTCAATGTGTGCATGTTTTAATTGGATGATTATCGCCTTTTGATCATCTGAAATAAAAGAGCCAAAGATTGGATGCTTGATAAAGCGTTTGCTCGATTTCTCAAGACTTTTCCTGTCTTTATAGTTGATCGCAGGAACAGTGATAGTACCCATAGGGGACTTGACCAGCTCTCTCATATTTGTTGGAGAAGAAACAGACTCCACATTAGTGATGCCTTTTAACACATCAGTCAAGCTATCAATACGGGATAAAAAGTCGATTTTGAATACAGAACTGTCTGATTGTGCAATCAGCGTGATATAGTCATTGTCGTAATCGAAAGTTTCTAGGTGTTTTTGATAAAAAATTAAATCAGGATCATCTACCGGGAAAAACTTTTCGAAATCAAAGTCTGGCTTTAGGCTAGGCAAAAAACTACCTAACAACAAAAGCATTCCTAGCCAGAAGATAATAACAGCGATCTTAAAATTTCTGCTTTTGTAATTCTGGAAGTATTGGGGGATAAAATTATTCAGCTTGCTTAATTTAGAGGTTCAAAGATAAAAATTATGAGACAATACCTCGATTTGATGCAGCATATTATGGATAATGGCGTACTGAAAGGTGATAGAACCGGAACGGGTACAAAAAGTGTCTTTGGCTATCAAATGAGATTTAATCTGGCAAAAGGGTTTCCTTTAGTTACAACCAAAAAAGTGCATTTGAGATCTATCATTCATGAATTACTTTGGTTTATCAAAGGGGACAGTAATATTAAGTACCTCAAGGAAAATGGTGTTCGGATTTGGGATGAATGGGCCGATGAAAATGGTGATTTAGGGCCAATTTATGGAGTACAGTGGCGCAGTTGGGGTAAATCTGATGGCGCTTCCATCGATCAACTGACGGAGGTGATCAACACTATTAAGCACAATCCAAATTCGAGACGCATAATTATCAATGCGTGGAATGTAGGGGAAATTGAAAATATGGCATTGCCGCCATGTCATACCATGTTCCAATTTTATGTGGCTGACAATAAACTCTCTTGCCAATTATACCAACGAAGTGCCGATGTGTTTTTAGGTGTGCCCTTTAATATTGCTTCTTATGCTTTATTTACCATGATGATTGCGCAAGTTTGTGGTCTTGACGTTGGAGATTTTGTGCATACGCTTGGTGATGCCCATTTATATAGCAATCATTTCGAACAAGCAGAATTACAATTAAGTAGAGAAGAGCGTTCTTTACCTTTAATGAAGATAAATCCCGAAGTAAAGAGTATTTTTGACTTTAAAATCGAAGATTTTACCTTGGAAAACTATAATCCACATCCCCACATAAAAGCTCCTGTAGCCGTTTGACAGAAATTTGAATATTTATAGATCAAAATTTATTCTTACTCGTTTAACTCCGACTAATGGCAGAAAGAAGTAGCGTATTTGATATGATTGGGCCAGTAATGATCGGGCCTTCAAGTTCACATACTGCTGGTGTAGTTCGTATAGGACGAACGGCAAGAAAAATTCTTGGTATAACCCCAGCCAAAGCTGACATCACATTTTATAATTCTTTCGCTCAGACATATGAGGGTCATGGAAGCAATAGAGCCATTCTTGCTGGTTTAATGGATTTTAAAACAGACGATGAAAGGATCAAAAAAGCGTTAGAACTGGCAACCGAATCTTCTTTAGCATATACATTTAAGTCAGTGGGCAATGCATCCGCTTTTCATCCTAATACAGTAAGACTAGATATTTCTAGTGGCGACATGAAAGCTTCTGTTATCGGTGAAAGTAGAGGAGGAGGAGTTATTAGAATCAGGGAAGTTGATGGCTTTGATGCTAACTTTTCGGCGAATGCCCACACCATGATTATTAAAGCGCAAGATGTCCCGGGAAGTATTTCTTTCATATCGAATGTTTTAACTCACGACGATTGTAATATTGGAACAATGACCGTTTCAAGGAAAGGAAAAAGCGATTTGGCCTGCTTGATTTTTGAAATGGATTCAGGAGTTAAAAAGCTCACGCTAGAGTATTTAGCTAATTTAAAATGGGTGCATCACGTACGATACATTCCAGATATCGATTATTAAACAGATCATCAACAACACAAAATATATCCTAATGAAACGACTTTATATTATCGCCCTCCTTCTTGTTTTTTCTGGAGGGTCTTTTGCGCAAACTGCAGCTGTTTACGATTTGGCAAGATGTGTCGAGGTGGCTATTGAGAACAATCTTTCTGTAAAACGTAGCTTGCTTCAGAAAGAAGGGGCAAGTGTAGATCTAAGGCAGTCAAGAGCTTCTCAACTACCAAGTGTCAATCTTGGTGGGAATTACGGTTATAATTGGGGGCGATCCATTGACCCAACGACCAACCAATTTATTACACAACAAATCAATTTTTCAGGGTTAAATGGTAATGCGAATTTGGTGCTTTTCAATTGGTTTCGATTGGCTAACAATGTGAAGCAAAATAGGTTGCTTTATGAGTCATCAACCTACGATGTAGAAAAGGCGAAAAATGATTTGTCCCTCAATATTGTAACGTTTTATTTAAACGTAATTTTTAATCAAGAACTGCTAGAAACAGCTGAATATCAGCTAGAATCGAGTAAAGAGCAATTGGACAGAACTAAAAAGCTTGTAGCTGCAGGCGCCTTGCCAATAACAAGTGAGTTAGAATTGACTTCTCAAGTAGCAAGTAATGAAGTATCGCTCATCAATGCGCAAAACACTTTGGATTTAGCCTTTCTTAGTTTGAAACAAGCAATGATGTTGCCCGCCTCGGAAAAAATAGACATTGTAGTGCCAGATATTGATGTAATTGATGAATTGGTCGCTTTAGTCAACCCAAATGACATTTATGCAGCAGCATTGACCACAATGCCTGAAATAAAAAGCGCACAACTTCAGGTTCAAAGTGCGTCACTAGCTTTAGAAGTAGCCAAAGCCGACTTCACACCAACCTTATCTTTAAATGCGGGATTTAACACCAACTACTCAAACGCATTCGGACAGCAGTTTGTCGTAAATCCTACAGCTGATCCAATTCCTTTTGATACAGATTTGGAAACTCAGAGTGGTGAATCAGTTTTTGGTTTTCGACAACCTGGAACGTTCAATGATTATACTGTTGGGGAGCAATTCAGTGATAACCTAAGCCGTTCCGTTTCTTTAAACTTATCCATTCCAGTATTTAATGGCTTAAGAGTAAACTCAAATGTCCAACGTTCGAAAATTGCTATGCAGCAAGCTGAAATAACTGTTGCAGAACAGAAAAATCAATTACGACAAATCATAGAATCTGCGTATAATGATGCTCAGGCAGCTGCTAAAACTTTTGACGCCTCTAATAGACAAGTAGAAGCTTTAGAGGAAACTTTTCGATCTATAGAAAATCAATATAACTTAGGGGCGGTAAATTTTACTGACTACCAAGTAGCATCAAATAATTTATTTGGTGCCAAATCAGACTTAGTAAGGGCAAAGTTTGATTTTATTTTCAGAAAAAAGATCCTTGATTTTTACATGGGAAATCCCATAACACTTTAATTTAAAATGGCTAAAAAACGCGCTAAAAACAAAATTCTTTACATTCTTGGGGGTGTAGTTGTTGTACTTATTTTGGTAGTTGTTATTGGAAAGCAACAAGGATGGGTAGGCAAAAAGAAAGAAATACAGATAGAGGTTGGACTAGCAAAGAAGGCTCGCATTGTTGAAAAGGTAAGTGCTTCGGGAGCTGTACAACCTGTAGTCGAAGTGAAAATTAGTCCTGAAGTTCCAGGAGAAATCATCGAGTTGACCATTGAAGAAGGAGATTCGGTTTCAAGGGGTGACTTCCTTTTAAAAATTAGACCAGATAATTTTTTATCCGTTGTGGAGCGAACACGAGCCAATTTGAATCAACAAAAGGCCAACCTTGCTGATGCGAACGCAAGACTTGCCAGGGCGGAAGCTACATTTATTCGATCTGAATTAGAATACAACCGACAGAAGAAACTTTACAATGAAAAAGTGACTTCAAAATCTGATTTTGAAGTTGCTACGGCCAATTTTAAAGTTGCCGAACAAGATTTAGAGTCTGCAAAGCAAGGAGTGCTTGCGGCCAAATATATCGTTCAAAGTTCTTCCGCCTCACTAAAGGAAGCACAAGAAAACCTTAGGTTGACGAGCATTACCTCACCAATGAATGGTATTGTATCAAAATTAAGTGTAGAAAAAGGAGAAACAGTGGTTGGAACCTCGCAAATGCAAGGAACCGAGATGCTTCGAATTGCAGATCTTTCTAAAATGGAAGTGCGTGTAGATGTCAACGAAAATGATATTATACGAATTCAAAATGGGGACACAGCTATAATTGATGTCGATTCCTACTCTTACATGGATAAGAAGTTCAAGGGGATAGTTACACAAATAGCCAACACTGCCAATGACAAGGTTTCTGCTGATGCAGTGACTGAGTTTGAGGTTAGAATCAGAATATTGAACAGCAGCTATCAAGACCTTGTTAAAAACAAAGGAATGAAATACCCATTTCGTCCGGGAATGACTGCTAGTGTGGATATCATAACAGAGGTTAAAGCGGCCATTTTATCAGTGCCATTAGCAGCAGTAACGACGAGAAAAGTAGGTGAAAAAGAAGGAGAAAACAGTGAGGAGGAAGAAAAGACTTCACTTATCGATCAAGAATTAGACGAGGTTGTTTTTGTTGTTGAAGAGGGTATTGCTGTCAAGAAAATTGTAAAAACAGGCATAAGTGATTTCGAAAGAATAGAGATATTATCTGGAGTAGAGGAAAATGATAAGGTTATTTCTGGGCCATTTCTTGCAGTTACCAAGAGACTTAAAGATGGAGATGCAGTGAAGGAAAAAGAAAAAGAACAGGAAAAAAAGGATGATTAAGAGAGTTTCGTTCTATTAAATCAAAAGTAAGGGTCTATTCCGAATTTCTTTAAATCTTCGGATATTTCAAAGATTGGTAATCCAACCACATTGAAATAAGACCCTTCAATTTTTGAGATGCCAATCATTCCTATCCATTCTTGAATGCCGTAAGCTCCGGCTTTGTCAAAAGGTTTGAATACCTCGATATAATGATCGATTTCTTGGCGGCTTAGTTTCTTGAAATGTACAGTGGTTGTTACGAAGTTGGAACATGTTTTTTGACCATTACTGATACAATAACCCGTAATAACCTCATGAAAATTACCTGAGAGTTTCTCTAACATTTCCACTGCTTGCTCAGTGTTTTGTGCTTTTTCCAGAGATTCATCGTTGATAATTACCGTGGTATCTGCGGTTATTAACACCTCATCTACAAGTGATTGCCGATAGGCAGTATTTTTTAACTCGGCTAGATGTAGCGCAATACTTTTTTTCGGTAATGAATCTGGATAGCTTTCATCAATATCCAATGACAAGGTTGAAAAATGATAGCCTGCTTCTTTCAGAATTTCTTTTCTGCGAGGACTATTGGAACCGAGAATCAAAAGGGGAGTAGAATTCATTTTGGTTTATTGAACTGAATAAAAATCCTGAGATTACTTTTGGATAAAAATAGGTAGATTTTTGTGGTAGCGTGTAGCCGCTATAACAAGTTTGCTTGACGGTTTCGATAGAAATATCTTTTGTAATTAATGCGAATTGCGCATCGCCATTTCTTACTTCACTTAAACATTCTGTGAAGTTTCTTTGGAACGAGATATTTTTCGAACTGACTTGCTCTTTTCTTTTAATACCTAACACTTTTTCAAAAATGAAATAGTGCATGACTGTCAAGTCAAGTGCTTTAATTTGCTCAGGAAAGTTCCAATCAATGTTCACTATTTTTTCCGGTTTTAGTCGAATTTTATAAGCGTTATTGTTTATCAGAAGGCCAAAAGCCCATTTTTTACCTAAAATTATCTCATTTACATCGTAAGCATTATCCAGTTCTTTGATGATAAAATCTTCCGAAAGTTGTGAGATCAAAGAGTCTTCATGAAGTTCTGTGACATTTTTAACGAGTCTATGTGTAGGTAATATTCTAAGATCATCGGATTCTGTATTGGTCAGATACATTAAATGAAAGTTATAACCTTCACTGCCAGTATGTTCGGGATTTGCCTTTGATTGTTCTTTTTGGTACTGAAGGCTACCCTCATATCTATGATGTCCATCGGCTAAAATTATTTGCTTGTCTTTAATCAACTTCAGGAATAATTCAATAATATCCGCATCGTGGATGACACCTAAAACATCTCTTACCCCTTGATAGTCTTCTACTTCATAAAGAGGTTTTTTGATACATTCATCCAAATAGGATTCAAGAATATGCTGTTCGTCAGTATATAGCCCATGCGTCGGACTAATATTTAGCTGTGTTTCGTTTAAGATTTCCTTCCTGTCAGAGACAGAATGAGGCATGGTACTCTCATGTCTTAATATGATTTTTTCCTCCCAATCAGCGATTCTGATATTACATATAAAACCTTTTCTACAATATTCTTTCGAAACACCTGGCAGAGTGAAGAATTGGTAGTAGGCGTAGATACCAGGCAGGGAATCTTGTTTGATAATCTCCTCTCGCTTCCATTGCGCTAAGGTTCGTCGCGCGAGATCTTTAATTTCACCATTACCACGAGGAACCGATAAGTGTATGCTATTGAGAGGTTGATCATAAAGCTTATTTCTCTGTTTTTCTGATACAACATCAAACAAAGGAGAAACTAAATCATCAATTTTGGGCGTTTTTTTAGGGTTATAGCGCCATGCACTAATAGGCTTAATCTCTGCCATTAAAATAATATTAGGGTGTTATAATTGGCTATGAATCTTTTTTAATTAGCATCGTTGAGTCTTCTTTTCCATGCTTTGCTTGACTTGTTGGTGCCGAAATTTATTGTTTGTTCCTTTTCCATGACACTGACGAATATTGCTGCAACTGTCATGTCTGAAGCTGTTAAGGGTGATGCCAATTTTTCTGGATCGTAGTACTTTTCAACAAACTTTGTGGTAAAAGAACCGTCAATAAATGTCGGGTGATCCATCACGAACGAGCAAAAAGGTAATGTCGTTTTAATTCCCGCTATTTTGTATTCCTCTATGGCTCTTTTCATTCTGCTAATCGCTTCTTCTCTGTCTTTTCCGTGCACAATGAGTTTGGCGATCATTGGGTCGTAGTATATCGGAATGTCCATGCCTTCTTCATAACCGTCATCTACACGGACACCAGGCCCTTGAGGGCGTACATATTGGATTAAGCTGCCGGTATCTGGTAAAAAATTATTTTCAGGATCCTCCGCATATACTCTTACTTCGATGCTGTGTCCGTTTATTTTTAGCTCTTCCTGTTTAAATGCCAGCGGCTGACCTTCTGCAATCTTAATTTGCTCTTTTACTAAGTCTAATCCAGAAATCATTTCAGATACGGGATGCTCTACCTGCAGTCGCGTATTCATCTCTAAAAAGTAAAAATTTTGTTGATCATCAGCAATGAATTCCACTGTGCCGGCACCATAGTAATTGACAGATCTGGCAACATTCACAGCTGCCTCCCCAAGTTTTCTTCTAATATCTTCGGTAACTACCGGTGAGGGAGCTTCCTCCACGACCTTTTGGTTCCTTCTTTGAATGCTACATTCTCTTTCAAAAATGTATAGAATATTGCCAAGCTGGTCTCCCAATATTTGAACCTCAATATGCTTTGGATTGGCTATGAATTTTTCAATAAATACCGAATCATCGGAAAAAGAGCTTTTTGCTTCACTTACTGCTCTTTCCATTTGTGCTTCAAAGTCTTTGGGATCTTCCACTATCCTCATTCCTTTTCCACCACCACCAGCGCTCGCCTTGATCATGATAGGATAACCTATTTTTTGGGCAATTTTTTTCGCTTGAGTTATATCACTAATTGGCTCTTCCATTCCTGGAACTAGCGGCACATCAAAAGCTTTGACCGCATTTTTGGAAGTCAATTTATCACCCATTACTTCAATAGCGTGCGCCGAAGGACCAATGAAAATCAGACCTTCTTCCTCTACGCGTTTGGCAAATCCTGCATTTTCGGATAGAAAACCATATCCTGGATGTATAGCATCCGCACCGGTCTTTTTGCAAGCATCAATAATTTTATCGATAACCAAGTAGGAGGAGGAGCTGGCCGCCTCTCCAATATTCACTGCTTGGTCGGCATATCGGACATGGAGGGCTGTTTTATCTGGTTCACTGTAAACTGCTACCGTTTTAATGCCCATTTCTTTGGCTGAGCGCATGATTCTTAAAGCGATTTCTCCTCTGTTAGCGACTAGAATTTTTTTGATTTTGGGCATATTTTTTTGACTTGTTCAAACGCAATCTTAACAATTTATTGGCGCATTCTTTACAAGCAGGAAATAGGACATACAAACTTTGTCGCAATATGTATTAAATGTTAGTTTTGCATTCCTTTTAAAGAATGCGGAATTAATAAGAACGAATGGATTTATTTGAAAAATTGCTGAGCAATAGAGGTTCTCTAGGACAGTACTCGTATTTTGATAACAACTTTTACATGTTTCCTAAGCTGGAGGGTGAAATAGCTCCTCGAATGCAGTTTAACGGAAAAACGGTACTTACTTGGAGTTTAAATAATTATCTAGGGCTCGGAAATCATCCGGAGGTGAGAAAAGCCGATGCTGACGCAGCTGCTGAGTGGGGACTAGCCTATCCAATGGGCGCTAGAATGATGACAGGTAATACCAAATACCACGAGCAGTTAGAAACTGAGCTGGCATCTTTCGTTCAAAAAGAAGCAGGTATGCTGTTGAATTTTGGCTACCAAGGCATTATGTCTGTGATAGACGCGCTTGTAGACAGAAAGGACGTCATCGTTTATGATGCTGAAGCACACGCTTGTATCATAGATGGCTTAAGAATGCACTTAGGCAAGCGCTTTGTTTATCCACACAACGATATAGAAAACCTCGAACGACAACTCGTCAGAGCCGAAAGGTTAACTAAAGAGTCAGGAGGAGGTATTTTGGTTATTACTGAAGGTGTTTTCGGGATGTCTGGAAATATGGGTAACCTGAAGGAGATTGTAAAACTTAAAGAGAAGTTTAACTTCAGATTGCTTGTAGATGACGCGCATGGTTTCGGTACTATGGGCGCAACAGGCGCAGGGGCAGGTGAAGAGCAAGGAGTCCAAGACCAAATCGATATTTACTTTTCTACTTTTGCCAAGTCAATGGCGAGTATTGGGGCATTTATCGCTGGAGATGCTAATATTATTGATGTCCTTAGATATAATGTTCGTTCCCAGATCTTTGCTAAGTCATTACCTATGCCATTGGTCATTGGAAACTTGAAGCGACTTGAGCTACTTAGAACTCAGCCAGAACATAAAGAGAAACTTTGGGTCATTGTCAACGCTATTCAAAATGGGTTTAAGGAAAAAGGCTATAATATTGGTACGACCCAATCACCGGTTACGCCGGTTATGATGAATGGAGACACCCTAGAGGCCGTTAATCTTGTTAAGGATTTGCGTTTAGAGCATAGCATATTCTGCTCTGTTGTAGTATATCCTGTTGTTCCAAAAGGGACGATCATTTTAAGAATCATTCCAACCGCTTCGCACTCGCTTGCAGATGTGGATGAAACCATTGTTGCCTTTGAAGCGGTAAAAGAAAAGTTGGATTCAGGAGTGTACAAACAGGCTGGGGTAGAAGGCGCTTATACTCATTGAGGAAAGAAATAAGGCCTTTTTTAAGCCTATATAGTGGTTTTTTCAGTTATTTTTATAAATTGCCAACAAAAGAATATCAATAAACTTAAAGATATATCAACATGAAAAGATTTGAACAACTTCAAGAATTACTAACTTCATTAGAAGGCGATTTCCAAAAATTTTATGACAAAGGAAATTCAGCTGCAGGAACCCGCGTAAGAAAAGGGATGCAAGAGCTTAAAAACTTGTCTCAAGAAATAAGAATTGAAGTTCAAGACATGAAAAACGAGGCTTAAGCCTTATTCATAATAAATCTTAAAGGGATGTTTTAACATCCCTTTTTTTATGCCCTAGCTTCTTCAAACGCCTTTTTCAGCACATCGGATCCCTCAGTCAGCGGTAATCTCATATAATTTTCGATGAAGCCCGAGTTCATCAATCCTGTTTTTATGGAAGTAGGGTTGCCTTCCATCACAGAGAGGCGATAGATCAATTCTAACTTTTTATTTTCCAAAGAAGCAAGGTCAAATTGCCCACCTAAAGCGTTTTTAACCATTTGACTAAATTCCTTAGGAATTAGATTGGCAACCACTGAAATAACTCCATGTCCACCCATTCTGATAGTTTCGAGTGTATTAGAATCATCTCCAGAAAGCATCAAAAATTGATCATCCACATTTTTTTTCACTTTTTCAAATTGTGAAATATCTCCAGAAGCTTCTTTCAAACCAATAATGTTTTCATGCTGACTTAAAGCAATAGAAGTATCTGCTTCCATATTTGAGCCGGTACGCGCAGGTACATTGTATAGTAAGATAGGGAAGGAGCTACTGTCTGCTAGCGCCTCGTAGTGAGCTATCAATCCCTTTTGACTTGGCTTATTGTAATAAGGTGAAGCGCTTAAAATAGCAGCTATTGGATAGTCGTTTAATTCTTGGCTTTTTTCGCACAATGCATAAGTGTCATTTCCTCCGAGACCGAAAACGATGGGTTTTCTATTATCAACAAATTCAATGCTTTTGGTCAGAGCTTCCAATTGTTCTTTCCAAGAGATGGTTGGGGATTCACCGGTTGTTCCCATCACAACCAAGTAGTCAACACCACCGCTAATTGTATGTTCTATTATTCTTTGAAGGCCACTGTAATCAATGGAGCGATCTTCGTTAAAAGGAGTAACTAACGCAACTCCAGTTCCTATTAAGTCATTCATTTAGACTCTATTATTTTTAAATACTTGATTATTTCAGAAAACTTTTTGTTGGCAGATCCGCATTTTACGATTAAGTCAAATTTCTTCTTGTTGTACTCTTCATCAGAAATACCAACTTTAAAATGCGCCTTGGTTCTAGTCAACAAATAGTTGATAGCAACATGGTTTGACTCGTCTATGCAAATGCATAAATCAAATTGCTTTGCCAAAAAAATATCCAGATCGTCATGTGGTTTGAGTGATCCGAAAAAATTGAATTGCTCCATATCTATGGAGGATGGAGGGACATTTCCTCTATCTAATGTATGAAAACCAATGGAAGTTACCTTTTTATGATCAGCCTCCAACAGTTTGATCAGCTCTTTAACCTGATAAGTTAAAAATAGGTTGGTGTTGTATAATATTCCCACATTCTGGGCTTTTTTGAAATTATAAGCCTTAGAAGACAGGTTTTTTTTCAATCCTAACTGGTATTTAAACGATATGATTTTTGTCTTAAGCATGATTAATCATATTCTGAAATTCTTCCTCCGTTAAGATAGTCGTTTTAAGCTTAGTGGCCTTTTCAAGCTTAGCTGGCCCCATATTACTGCCAGCAATGAGGAAATCTGTTTTTGAGGTAATGCCACTTCCTATTTTTCCGCCCATTTCCTTAATGATTAGCTTAAGATTGTCTCGTTCAAAATTTTCAAAAACACCACTAACTACCAGCTGCTTACCAGCAAATATTTGTGCCCTATCCGAGGTTTCTTTTGCTTCCATCTCAAGATTCAAACCGGCATTTTTAAGATTTGAGATGATTTGTCTATTTTCTTCGAGTGAGAAGTGTTCAAGCACACTTTCGGCAATTCTTTCTCCGATTTCATCAACGGCATTGATTTCTGGAAGTGAAGCCTGCATGAGCTTATCTATTGAGCCAAAGTGCTCTGCAAGTTTTTCAGCTACAGTTTTGCCTACATATCTTATGCCTAAGCCAAAAAGTAATTGTGGAAATGCCTTTGATTTTGAGCTTTCGATGGAACTGATAATGTTTTGTGCACTTTTTTCCCTTATTGATCGTGTTTTAACCTCTCCCGTTTCTTCATCTTGCAAGTTGAACTCTAAGTTATTGATATCCTCAAAAGTCAGGGTATATATATCCGAGAGGTTTTTGATAATGTTCTTATCGAATAGACCTTTAATGGTACTTGGTCCGAGATGGTTGATATCCATCGCATTCCTAGAGATAAAATGTTCTACCCTCCCTTGGACTTGAGGAGGGCATGACTTGGTGTTTGGGCAGTAGTGGTTTGCTTCTCCTTCTTTTCTAACCAACTGCGTACCGCATTCTGGACAACTTGATAGATATTCTATTTGAATAGCGTTTGGCTTTCTCTTGTCAAAATTTACAGCTGTAATTTTTGGAATGATTTCTCCGCCTTTCTCTACAAAAACTGTGTCGCCAATGCGGATGTCCAGTCTTTCGATCTCATTAGCATTGTGTAAGGAGGCTCTTTTTACGTTCGTACCTGCCAATAGCACAGGAGCGAGTTCTGCAACTGGCGTTATAGATCCTGTGCGTCCCACTTGGTAAGTCACATTGTTCAATACTGTTTCGGCTGCTTGTGCTTTATATTTATAAGAAATTGCCCATCTTGGACTTTTTGCAGTAAAGCCTAGTTCTTCTTGTTGCTGTTTGTTATTGACTTTGATGACAATGCCATCTGTTTCTAAAGGAAGCTCCTTTCGCTTTTGCTCCCATTCATCGATATATTGAAAGACATCTTGAATCGTTTGACATTTTCGATAAGTAGGAGAAACATTGAAATTAAGCTCTTCGAGCATCTTCAAAGATGCCTCATGCGATTCTTGGGCCGGCTCTTCTCCCAACAGGCTATACAGAAAACAATCTAAATCTCTACTTGCAACGATGGAAGAATCTTGCATTTTTAATGTGCCAGAGGTAGTGTTTCGTGGATTAGCAAGCAATGCTTCTTCCTTAGACGCTCTTTCTTCATTGATTCTCTGAAAAACATCTTTGGGCATAAACACCTCACCGCGCGTTTCAAAACTTAACAATTTGTCTGACTGTAACCTTAAAGGAATTGATTTTATCGTTTTGACATTATTCGTGACGTCATCTCCCTTTACGCCATCACCACGTGTGACTCCTCTTTGCAAAATACCATTTTCATACGTGAGACTGATAGCAACTCCATCGAACTTTAGCTCACAGAAATACTCATAGTCACTTGTTCCTAAACCTTTTTCAACTCTTTGATCGAACTCTAATAAATCTTCTTTATTGTAAGTGTTTCCCAGAGATAGCATTGGGTATTTGTGAGCCACCGTATTAAATGACTTGGTTATGGTGCCGCCAACCCTGTGCGTAGGAGAGTCAGGTTGTTTGAATTCTGGAAACTCTTTCTCCAATAAGGTCAGTTTTTTCAGAAGCTGATCAAACTCCAAATCTGAAATTTCACTTTGGTCTTTGTTATAGTAAAGATCATTGTGATAATTCAACTCCTTAGTTAGCCTGATTATTTCTTCCCTCACAGATTGTCTGATTGTTTATTCTTATACAAAAGACAAATCTAATAAGTCGAAGGGTACGGAAATAGGTGGAGAAAAGATATTATAATCATAATTTTGCATTAATAAATGGAAGACAATAATAAACGTGAGGAGATATTGCGACAGGCTGAGATTTGCTTTGGTAACAGGGGGATCAATCAAACCAAGCTTCAGGATATTGCTTCTGAGTTGAGAATAAGTAAAAAGACCATTTACAAATATTTTTCAGGAAAAGAAGAACTCATCAAAACAGTGTATGCGCAAAAGGCGGTGACGATGAACCGAGAGGCAAGTTGTTTGGCGGAAAACGATAAAATATGCTTTACTGAAAAATTAATAATGATTTTAAAGCTGATTAAAACACAGCTTTACTACATCACCCCAGCGGTAGTGGCTGATTTAAAAACGAATGGGTCAGAAATTAAGAGCGTAATGAACGCTTATATAAAACATGCTGTATTTGAACGATTTATTGGTTTGCTAGAACAAGCGAGTAAAAATGGAGACTTAAAAGAAAGTGTTCATATTCAAGCAACAGGATTGTTGTATCGAGATGCCTTGATGAGTTTTTTATTGATGCATCATCAAGTCAATATTCCGAAGCACATTAAACTCAATTTAAGACCTGTCGATATTCTCGTCAGTACACTCATCATCATTTTCAAAGGAATATTGAAAACAGAGTCAATCGATAAGTTTGAGTCATTGCTCATTGAAAACGATATTATTGTAAAGACGCAGTAAGAAAATACACATGCTAAAAGACGCCTTGGATAATTTTCTCCAATCCGAACCTGTACAGATTGTAAAAGAAGCTGCTCATAACTTAGCGATTCCAACTTATGTGGTGGGAGGGTCAGTTCGTGACCTGATATTGAATAGGCCTTCGAAAGATATTGATTTTGTAACCTTAGGCAGTGGAATAAAGCTGGCCAAAGAAGTAGCTAAACTCGTTGGAGATAATTGCAGCCTGGCAGTTTACAAGAATTTTGGAACGGCGGCTATTAAATTTAAAGATTACGAATTAGAGTTTGTAGGAGCTAGAAAAGAATCATACCGTCAAGATTCAAGAAACCCTATTGTGGAAAATGGCACCCTTGAAGAAGATCAAAACCGTCGTGATTTCACGATCAATGCGCTAGCACTCTCTTTGAACGCGCATGATTTTGGGCAATTAGTAGATCCCTTTGGCGGAGTTGAGCATATTGATCAAAAAACAATTGTAACACCTTTGGATCCGAATGTTACTTTTTCCGATGATCCATTGAGAATAATGAGAGCCATCAGGTTTGCGTCCCAGTTGAATTTCGATATTGAGGCCAATACCTTTGAAGCGATCATTGCTCAAAAAGAAAGGTTGTCGATTATTTCTCAAGAAAGAATTACCGACGAGCTCAATAAGATAATTCTATCGCCCTTACCTAGTTATGGTTTTAAATTGCTTTTTTCTTCAGGTATATTGGCGATTATTTTCCCTGAAATGAATGATTTGCAAGGGGTAAAGACGATAGACGGAAAGTCGCACAAGGATAATTTTTATCACACCCTTCAGGTTCTTGATAATATTTCAAAAGATACCAATGATTTGTGGCTCAGATGGTCTGCAATATTGCATGATATAGCCAAGCCAGCAACTCAGCGATTTTCTAAAAAAGTTGGTTGGACTTTTCATGGACATGAAGATCTTGGTGCTCGATGGACGCCAAAAATTTTCAAGCGGCTGAAACTTCCACTCAACGAACACATGAAATATGTACAAAAGCTAGTGAGGCTGCATTTACGACCTATTGCGCTTGTTAATGAAAAAGTGACTGATAGTGCCATTAGGAGACTTTTATATGAAGCAGGTGATGATGTCGAAGATTTGATGACTTTGTGTAAGGCAGATGTAACATCAAAAAACCCTGACAGAGTCCGTAAATATTTATCGAATTTCATCAAAGTTGAAAAGAAAATTATTGAAGTAGAAGGGCGAGATCACCTCAGAGATTTTCAACCACCCATCTCTGGTGAATTAATTATTGAAACTTTTGACATAAAGCCTTCTAAAATTGTTGGAGAGATAAAGAACAGTATAAAAGAGGCCATTCTTGAAGGGGAGATAAAAAATAACTATTCAGAGGCCTATAAATTAATGTTGGATCTGGGAACAAAGAATGGATTGACAATAAAGTCAAACTAATTTATATTTTTGCGCTCTACTTAAAATTACGAATATCGAAATGAGATACTTTATCATATTATTTTTTCTTAGCGGTTGTTTTTTTGCGAATGCTCAAGCAACAAACACAAAAAATGACTCAATACCTTATGAGTTATCAAAGCAGGCCTTTATTTACTCTGCAGCTAGGAGCTACAACGATCCTATAATGGCTAGAGCGGCATTGTACAATTTGCTTGCATACAATCCAAGAAACACCTCTGTTTTGGATTCATTGGCCAAGAGTTACTATGAATATCAGCAGTATGCCTCTGCGGCATTGGTAGCTCAGGATGCAATTAAATTAAACCCAGATGATATATTCGCTATAGAGATTGCTGCGGCTGCATTTGATAATTTAGGCGTTAAAATAAGAGCCATTGCAAATTATGAGAAATTGTATCTTGCTGAAAATGATATGACCATTCTATATAAAATCGCCTTTTTGCAATATGAGACGAAGAGGTACGGGGAAAGTATCAACAACATCAATACAATATTCGAATCCTCCGAGGCGGATAAATTGCAGCTAATATTTCCGACGGATAGTGGGCA
Organism: Cyclobacteriaceae bacterium; assembly: GCA_040218415.1. Taxonomy (GTDB): domain Bacteria; phylum Bacteroidota; class Bacteroidia; order Cytophagales; family Cyclobacteriaceae; genus JAVJRN01. The sequence continues at coordinate 86,799 of JAVJRN010000054.1, read as the reverse complement.
AAATCAAGCAATATCTTTGAAAGCTGCCACGAATCGATTGTACGCGATGCTTGAAGAGGATAGAGGTAACACAGATAACGCTAAAAACTTATACAAGAAGGCGATAGAAATGGATCCAAATTTCGAACTAGCGAAAAAGCAATTGGCAGCACTTAAATAGCCCCAGTTTCAGCACATTGCTTAAGTCTGGAGAGCCAGTTGAGCAATGTGTTGTGTAGTTTTTGGTGGCTGTAAAAAAGAGTTTTGAATCCCTCCATCGATTGTTCTATGGTCACTATTGTTTGATTTCCATCCGTCGGTTCTAGTCGCCAAACGTTAATGACTTTCTTACCATTCATGGTGCTAGTCCATGCAAGTAATTCTTCTTTTTGAATTTTTCGGAATACGGATTTGATATTCTGACCACTTAGTTTCCATTGAAATTCTTCTCCTTCGGAAACAGTTGAGTGCTTAATATGAGCAACATCTTCGTTCCATTTATGCCAGTTTTTTAAATCTAAAAGAATTTTCCAGATCATTTCAGCACTCGAATTGATAATGGTCGACTGTTTGTCTCGAATATTAGCTTCTTCATTAATACGACCAGATTCTGCAAGCGATATCAACATGTTCATTGGTTAATTTAATTTATTTCAGAGCTAAACCTAGCCATTACATCATGAACTTTGATTGATTAGGCTTTGAAAGTTGAAGTGATTTTTGTCATCATGTATTTATTGAAGAAAAACGATAACACGCCTCCACCAAAATAGGTAAGGGCTAACCCTGCATAAATTCCTTGTGCACCATAAAAGTGATCTCCTAAATATAATAATGGCAATCCGATGAGAATCATTTGAATAAAAACAACCATTGAGGCCTCTAATGGCTTGTCTAGCGTATTAATATTACTATTTACATTTTGTACAATTCCTTGAAAACCGAACGATATTGGCACGATCATTAAAAAGTCTTTTGTTAACTGTATCACCTGCTGATCACTCGTAAATATTCCTGCAAAAGGTTCCGCGAAGAACCAAATGATAATCGCGGCAAAAAATCCGTAAATTAAACTAAAGCCATTGCTGAGATTTACCGCTCTGGTAATTCTGTCTAACTTTTTCGCTCCAAAATTTTGACCAGAAAATGGGCCGATAGAGGCACTTAGGGCAAATAAAATACTCATTGCCAAAAACTCTATTCTTGATCCTACGCCATAGGCTGCTACGGCAAAGTCACCATAAATCGCTAGTAGCGCTGTAATTATTCCAGTAGCGATTGGTGTAATAAGCTTCGATGCACCTGATGGTACGCCGATATATAAAATAGCTTTCCAGCATCCAGTCAGCACTTTTAAGGTTGGAACTTTCAAGACAATAAGGTTTTCTCTATATCTCAAAATGATTATTGCCAATATCATTGTAAAACATCTTGAAATAGCGGTAGCATAAGCCGCACCTTTCAACCCTAATTCGGGAAAAGGACCATATCCAAAAATCAATAATGGATCTAATATCGCATTGATAATAACCGCGAAAATCATGATTAAACTGGGTGTTCTGGCATCACCAGTCGCACGAATCGCACTATTTCCGACGTATGGAATGGTCACAAAGAATAAAGCGAAATACCAGATCTTCATGTACTCAACCACATAAGGCATAATTTGATCACTTGCTCCGAGTAATCGAAAAGTAGGTTCGAGTGTCAAAAGCCCAATAGTTATGAATATCCCGGAAATTACAACGGCCAGAGCCAAGCTATCGGTAGTCTCTCTTGCGGCTTTTTCTTTATCCTTTCTGCCTATTGATTTTGAAATCAAAGCTGTCGCACCGATACCAATACCTTGTATGATGCTAAAAATGACCATAATCACCGGAAAGGTAAAACTCAGAGCAGCCAACTGATCACTGCCAAGCTTACCGACGAAATAGGTGTCCACGAGATTGAAAGCAACCATACTGATAATACCCAGCATCATGGGTAAGGTTAAGCCAATAAGATTTTCAGGGATAGAACCCTCTGTTAAGTCACGCTTTTTGGCCATAATTGGATAAGTGGGAAAAGGGAAGTTTGATAATTCAAATGTTTTCTCAAGCAGTTAAAAAGCTTCATTAATATTTATGTAAAAACCTTGAGTATTTTGTCCCCAAGCATAATCGAGGCGAATTCGAATCTTTTCTTTTGGATCAATTTCGTATCTCAGACCTATTCCATAGCTAGGTAGTAAGTGATTGTATTGACCAAAATCTGTTGCTACGGCACCCACTCCTCCAAACACTGACCCAACCACTCTTTTTAATAAATATCGGCGCACTTCCGTTTGAAGTACTGTTTGATGATGATCTCTATACGCTCCATTGAAATATCCACGCATTTGCTTAGATCCGCCAAGGCGTGCCAAATTGTAAAAAGGCGGTTGCCCCATGACTGACTGGTGGTATAATTGTAAGCCAACTTCCCACGATTCACCAGCATTAATGTATTTTCTAGCATCCAGTACAAGGTTTGTAAATGGATAGTCGCCAATTAGTTTTTCTTCATATCGCGTGAGCTGCCCTTCGAGATAAAAGCCAGCCTGTGGGCAAAACAAATTATTTCTCCTGTCCCAAATCACGTTTATCCCAAACCCAAACACGTTTCCGCCTTGGATTCCATTGATCCTTTGCTGTTCTAGCTGTCCATTATCAATTGTATTGATATTGAGATAGGAATCAAAAAAAACAGCAGGTCCTATGTACAAGTTCCTGTGCTTCTTTAGCCATGCTAATTCCAATCTTAAATATTCGGCATCATATGATTCTGCACTATCCAGTGAAATATCACTGCCTATACCATAATATTCGTATGGAAAATTGAAGTAGCTCAGCTCCCCACGCATCCAGTTTTTGTCTTCGTTCAAAAACACATTGAATGGGTTTTGAAAAAGAATTTGATTTTCCAAAGTGTAAACAAATACATTTTGAATGCTAGAAGGCTTAGTCGAAGGTTTTTTGCCCGCTCTAAAATAAATGATGTCTGCTGCGCCAAACCCCAGACTTGTTTCAGGGGAAAAAAAGATGACTGGTAAAACGATGAGTCCTTTTTCCTTTTTCTCAGTTTTCAGACTGTCTTGGGCATGTCCAAGATGGAAAATTGAAAGAAATAAGAGAAATATATAAAACTTGCGTAAAGTCATAAACAGTGCAGACGCTGTATTATTGTTTGATTGTGAAAGTCATTATAATGCTGAGTCCAGAACCACTAATGTAACATAAGATTGAATAAATATTAATTAACCTATTAAAACAACTGTTATATTCGACTCCTAAAATCGGGTAGCAGAGAAGTTAAGATATTTTGACGGCATGAAAAGAAGAAGTTTTATTGAATTCATCGGAAAAGGTGCCCTTGCATTTCCCATCATACAATTAGGTTTGAACGGTTGCCGGCCAACCATGACCGAAGGGATAGGTAAGAACTCATTGGATGAACTCGTTCTTACAGAAGGTCTAGATTTTGAGATATTAGCGAAATGGGGCGATAGGATTGGAAACGCTATGTATTTCGGATACAACAACGACTACATCGCATTTTTACCTCAAAAAGTTGATGAAGCATTGTTGTGGGTCAATCACGAGTCTGTTAGCACTTATTGGGTTTCAGGGTATGAAAATAATGGAATGACTCGCCATACCAGGCAAGTGGAAGAGGAGATGAAAAATGTGGGAGGGTCTATTTTAAAACTTCGTAAAGAAAGTGGAGACTGGAAAGTGGACTTTGAGAGCCCGTCTAATTATCGATTTGATGCCGATACCAAAATTCCATTTGAATGGTATGAAGGAATTGAAGGGCGAACTTTTGCGCTGGGCACCCTTGCTAATTGTAGCGGAGGTGTAACTCCATGGGGCACTATTTTAACCTGTGAAGAAAATTACGATCAATTTTACGGAGAGCGTGATTTTAAAAATGATGGATATTACCCAAGTTCTCTGGAATGGGAAAGTTTTACAGGAAGGCCAACAGAACATTATGGATGGGTTGTGGAAGTTGATCCAATTGCAAAAAAAGCCAAGAAGCATGTAGGGTTGGGCAGGTTTGCTCATGAGTGCGCCACCGTCAAAGAGTTGGCCGATGGTAGAGTGGTGATTTACTCGGGTGATGACCAAAATGGAGGTTGCCTGTTTAAGTATATCTCGGATGATTCAGGTAAAATCTTTCCGGGAAAATTGTATGTAGCTAATACGGAACGAGGGCTATGGAATCATTTGGATTATGGTAATCCAGTACTCAATCAATATTTCTCATCCGAAACAGAAATGCTCATTAGATGTAGGGAAGCAGCGTTATTGGTGGGAGGAACACCACTGGACAGGCCTGAGGATATAGAAATTGACCCACTCAATGGCCATGTTTTGATTTCCTTAACCAACAATGTGCGCAAAGGCAATTATCACGGCTCTATAGCAAAACTGGTAGAGCAAAACGGTTATGATGGGCTTCAATTTGAATTTGATACTTTTCTAACTGGAGGTGAGGAGACTGGCTTTTCTTGTCCTGATAATTTATGCTTTGATACAGCTGGTAATCTTTGGTTTGCTTCTGATATATCAGGATCAAAAATTGGAAAGGGCGCGTACGAGCCTTTTGGTAATAATGGTTTATTCGTACTGTTAAGAAACGGAGCTCAGGCAGGGAAGATTATTCAAGTAGCAAGCGCACCCAATGACGCGGAGCTTACCGGAATGTATTTTGATGAACTTGGAGAAACTTTATTTCTTAGTGTGCAACATCCTGGAGAAATGTCAAACTCTGAAAAAACAACCAGTCACTGGCCACTTGGTGGAAATGAAACACCCATGCCTGCTGTTGTTGCCATCAAAGGAGATTTTCTGCAGGAGGTGCAAGGAAAATTTGAATAGTTAGAGAACCTTTTTTGGTTGAGAAAAGTTACAAGTCAGATATGGAAAAAATCACATTAGGATCAGGATGCTTTTGGTGTACAGAAGCTGTTTTTCAAAGGTTGAATGGCGTGGAATCGGCTGTTTCAGGATATTCAGGAGGAAAGACGAAAGACCCGTTTTACAGAGAAGTAGTAGCTGGTAAATCTGGACATGCTGAAGTGGTGCAGGTGACCTATGATCCGGAAATTGTTTCTTTAGAGGAGATTCTTGAGGTTTTTTGGAAAACCCACGATCCAACAACATTGAATAGGCAGGGCAATGATGTAGGTACGCAGTACCGATCAGCCATTTTTTACCATAGTGAAGAACAAAAAGTCATCGCTGAAAACATTAAAATGCGGCTTGACGAGTCAGGCGCTTGGGGCGATCCAATAGTTACGGAAATTACTAAGTTGGATGTGTTTTATGCGGCAGAAAATTATCATCAAGATTACTACAATGAGAATGGAAGTCAGCCTTACTGCCAATTTGTAGTCGCACCAAAAGTGAAAAAATTCAAAGAAGTATTTGGGGATAAATTGAAGTGATTTTAAGGGTCTTACTTTTATGTTGAATGGGATAGATATATCCGTTTTGATTTTAGAAACGGCTTGCATGTTTATTCCTTTTAAGTCCTAAGGCCGGACAGGCCCATACTTTCTGCCTTGACCGAAACGTCGGACCGGCAGAAAGTATCCGAGTCCACGGTGGACAAAGAAATCAAGCGGTTCCCCGCTGGGACTGTGTATAAATTTCTGAAATTCAGACTGTTCGTACAATGAATCCTAAATCGCACCGCTGCGGCGGACCGTCGGCGACCCGGTCGCTTTGCTCAAACAGGGGATTCAATTTTGATTAGCATGGTCTGAATTTCTTGTCGAAATTTATCCAAGGCCGATCGAAAACCTCAAAACCTATGCTTTTAACCTGTTTTTTTTAAGGATTTGATATGCTCATTAAACGAGCCCAAAACGCTTTTTAGTTTAATTTAGGAATCTTTCTGCTGTTAAAATCAATTATCCAAGATTACCTAAGTTATAAATATTAAGGTTACTCAATCAGATGAGAACCAGTAAACAGGCATAGCTTATTAATGGAATCTTGGATTCTTAGAATAAACTCAATTGTTCATTCTCTGGTTTTTTAGCCCAACCATTCACTGTTCTACCTCCATATTTCCAAGAATCTGCTCTTTCCTTTTTGATGACAGACTGGAGGTCTCCCGAAGGGGTGAAATCTTCTTCCATTTTTATACTTGCTTTTGACAAGGAGGCTATCGCCTTCAACTTATCAGAGTGATTGATTTTGGCCTTTTCAACAGCAGTTTTGAGTACAGCGATGCTCTCATCGTAAACATTGGTTGGAACTGGAAATGGGTGACCATCTTTTCCACCGTGAGCAAATGAAAATCTGGCTGGATCTTTAAACCTCGAAGGAGTTCCGTAGATCACTTCACTTACCAATGTCAACGACTGCAGTGTTCTAGGGCCAAGACCTTGAAGTAGGAGTAGAGACTCAAAGTCTTGTACGGGTAACTCCTGAGCCAAGGCCAACACAGCGCCCAGTCTTTTGATATCTACATCTTTTTGCTGAACCTCGTGATGCGCTGGTAATTTTATTTTTCTTATTTCAGCGATCATTCTCGATGGTTCTTCTTTGGTGAGGCTTATTATTCCGCTTTTGGTTTCATAGGCATTTTTATCGGTTAGGTTGAGAATGTTTCCTTGAGTCTTGCCATAAATGAATGTGTGTGGTTCTTCTGTAAACTGCTTTAGTGCGGCAGAATGCCAGTGATATCTGCGGGCATATCCTGAAGTGGTATTCATTCCCTGCTGTACGACAGCCCATTCTCCTTCATCACTTACAATAAAAGAGTGTAAGTATATTTGAAATCCATCTTGAATGGCAGTATTGTCCACTTTAGCAGAGAGTCGGCTGCTTTTCACGAGTGCATTTCCGTCCAAACCTGTTTTTTCTGCGATAAGCAGTAATTCTTCTGGAGTTTTCCTCGAATGTTTACCTCTTCCTCCGCAAACGTATATTCCTAGCTCTTTGGCGATGGGATTGAGTGAAGATTTGAGGGCGCCCATCACCGAAGTAGTTATTCCTGAGGAATGCCAGTCCATACCCAAAACACAACCTAGCGATTGAAACCAAGCAGGATCACTCAGTCTTTTTAAAACTTCCGACTTTCCATATTCAACAGCGATGGCTTCAATGATCGCTCCGCCCAATTTGGACATGCGCTCGGCAAGCCATCGAGGTACTTTTCCATTATGAAGCGGCAGGTCCGCATATCCTGACTTTTTCATATTTCGATTGTTTTATAATTTAATCTTTTCATATAACTAACTTCTAAAGAAATGGCATCAAATTCTTCTATAAGAATACCTTCCATGGCATAAATTCCTCTTCCATTGAAAGGATATTGCTTGGCTACCGGAGGGAAATGTACCGAATCAATGAACGCGCCTTTTTCATCAATGAAGTTGCCGAAATACATGTTTTCGCCCTTAATTGTACGTGTGTTTTTTGTGGTAACCAGATATCCCATCGTTCTTATTTTTTTGCCGATATACAAGTGAAAATCTTGTGCGTTGATATATCGGGAGGGGCGTTGGCTGAGTAGATCAAAAGGAGTTGAAATAGGAAAGCCCAAAAGTGCTATTTGATCGTAAATATCTTCTAGTGGGGATTGCTCCATTTCTGGAAGCTTGTATTTTTTTACTGAAGGTTCGAAAAGTGATGGTTTTGTTTGACTTTTACCTGTGTTACCTAGCAAGAAGTGGGCACGCCACAATAAGGCTTTCTTATTTTCTCCTGTAAATCTAAAAGCGTTTATTCGTATCAAAAGACTCAGCTGATCAAGTGAGATGCTTATTCGTTTGATGAAATCATCTATCGAAACGAAAGGACCATGCTGTTTTCTGGAATGAAGCAATGACTTTATTGTGCCTTGTTCAAGCTCATTGATGAGTCCAAGTCCTAGAAAAATAGTTTTCTTTTGAATGGTCACTTCGTTGTTGCTTTCATTGACACATGGCAGCTCTATTTTTCCGCCATGCAATCGAGCTTCGTGGATATAAAATTCTTTACTGTAAAAGCCTCCTCCGTTGTTAAGTACGGCGACCATAAACTCAAGTGGATAATGTGATTTGAGAAACATGCTTTGGTAGCTTTCAATGGCATAAGAAGCGGAGTGACCTTTGGCAAAAGCATAACCAGCAAAACTTTCAATTTGGCGCCAGACGTCTTTACTTAAAGCATCGTCATACCCCTTTTGGTTACAGTTTTCGAAAAACTTATCTTTTACCTGTTGAAACTCCTTTCGAGAGCGATACTTGCCTGACATACCTCGCCTCAGAACATCTGCTTCGGCCAGCGTAAGCCCTGCAAAGTAATGAGCCACTTTGATCACGTCTTCTTGATAAACCATCACTCCGAAGGTGTCGGGCATAATGCTGTACAAAACAGGATGGGCTTCTTTTCTTCTTTGTGGCACTCTATATCTCAAGATATACTCCCGCATCATGCCCGATCGAGCGACACCAGGTCTAATGATGGAACTTGCAGCAACCAGAGTGAGATAGTCTTCAGCTTTTAGTTTGGTAAGGAGCATTCTCATGGCGGGAGACTCTACATAAAAACAGCCAATAGCATTTGCTTCTTTCAGGTTGATTCTTACTAGCTCATCTTCTTTGAAAAGTTTGATGTCATGAATGTCAATTTTTAGTCGGTTTGGTTGGTTTTTTTCTATGATGGTCAGCGCATCTTTTATTTTACCTAAACCCCTCTGTCCAAGAATGTCATATTTGAACAGTCCTACATCTTCTGCAACGATCATGTCAAAATGCGTGATCGGGAAACCTTTTGGTGGTAGCGAAGTAGCGGTAAAGTAATGGATGGGTTTTTCAGAGATAATGATACCACCGGCATGCACACTCAAGTGACTCGGAAATCCGGCAAGTCTTTCTCCATAGCTTAGTATGAGCTTTGCTTGACTATCGGGGTTGCGGTTGTTTTTTTGAAGGTTATCTATTTCGCTTGCCGGAAGACCAAATGCTTTACCTACCTCTCTTATAACCGCTTTGTGCTGAAACGTGCTATGAGTGGCAAGTAAAACAGCATTTTCATACCGATTGAAGATATATTGAGTCACATCATCTCTGTCCCAAGAGGAAAAGTCAATATCAAAATCGGGAGGGTTGGTTCTGAAAAGATTGATAAACCTTTCGAAGTAAAGATCAAGTTCTATTGGGTCAACATCCGTGATTCTAAGTATGTAAGCCACTACACTATTGGCGCCACTTCCTCTGCCAATATAAAAATAACCTTTACTTCGGGCATAGGTGACGATATCCCAACTGGTAAGGAAGTAGGATAGGAAGCCCATTTTTCGAATAATTTGAAGCTCCATGACGACTCGCTTTTTAATACTTATTTGCGCTGCATGTCCATATCTATAAGCAAACCCATCGATGCAGAGTTGTTTTACTTTCTTATAGTCCTCTTCTTCAGAGGTAGTCCAGGTTTTTAAATTTTGCGGTTGCGCATCAGGACTAAACTGGAAATCAATTTTGCTGTTTTGCAGGACAGTTTTAAGATTTTCCATAGCCTGAGGTATGGCTCTATAGTAGTCTGCAAATGCTTTTTTTGTGAGAAAGATATCTGCTTCTTCTCCCGTATCTTCTGGCTCAAGTTTACTGATCAGTGTATTGAGATCGATCGCTCTCAATACATTGTGAATATCAAAGTCTTCGACACTTGGTAGGGTGAAAGTAGGGCATGCGATTATCTTATCAACAGGGAGTGATTTTATATACGGAACTCTTGTTACTTGATGGGGTTTTATGGCGACAAATTCATATTCTTTGAGTCTACGGTTGGGCAAGTTGTGCAGTGGATATATAATGAAGCAGTTTTTAAAAAATTCCGCTCGCTTTGGTATCGTCTTATTTTCATGGAGATGTGCCGAAAGAAAAGTATTCAACTCCTGAAAACCAGTATTATTCTGTGCTATACCAATAAACTGTTGTTTTGCGCCATTTCTAAAATCAATTCCGATGATTGGTCGAAGGTTTTGTTTTTGTGCTTGCCTTACAAAGTCTAAGCAACCGGCTGTGCTATTGATATCAGTTAGTGCCATCACCTTATACTGATTTTTTATAGACCAATCGACCAACTCATCAATTGAGCGTAAGCCATATTTGAAGCTAAAAAAGGAGTGCACATTGATCATCCTCCAAAGCTAATTAAATTAGTAAAAAACTAAATATATTAGTAATTTTAAATTCATAATTAATGAAATAGTGTATATTTATGACTTTAATAGTGTATATTTACACTTTATGAAAAAAGAAAAAAAGCACCTTTCAGAAAAAAAAGAAGAAAATATTCTTGAAGAACCATTAATGATCTATGGAGCTATGAATTTATATCAGCTAGCCAGTCGCAGTATTACCAAAAGCTACGTTAAGAAGATCTTAGCTTTGTCCAAGCTTTCCCTCTCTGAGTTGATGGATATTATTCCTATATCTATTGATACTTATAAGCGTAAGACCGAGTTTGGTTCGTCTGTTACAGAGAAGGTATTAGAGGTGGAAGAAGTGTATAAGGTTGGTTTAGAAGCATTTGGAGATAGTTTTTACGATTGGATGAGCACCAATAATGTATTTCTAGGAGATATTGAGCCTAAATCAATGCTCAAAAATAGCTTTGGTGTACGGCGCTTACTCGATGAGATTGGTCGTATCGAGCATGGCGTTTTAGCGTAGCTTATGCTTGTATACAGAATAAGTAAAAAAGCTTATATACAAGACTTATCGGGTAGGGGTGCTGCCTTATACGGAGGCCGATGGAATCCAAAGGGTATTTCTCTTTGCTATACAGCGGGAACAATATCGTTGGCCTACTTAGAATTTTTGGTTCATAATTATCATATTTTGAATACCGCTACTATATGTTTGGCTAAAATACGTATTTCTGATAGTCACATCTCAGCCTTAAAAGCAGAAGAGCTTCCTGACGGTTGGCGTTCTAAAAACATTATTTCTCATGATTCTCAAAAAGTAGGAAAAGATTTTGTGCTAAAAAATGAGTTTTATGCGATGAAATTACCTTCTGTGATTGTGCCCGGGGAATATAATTACCTTTTAAATCCTCTTCACAAAGACCATTCAGCGACAAGTATTGAAGAAATAATAGATCCTCTCCAATTTGATTCCAGATTACTCGATTTAGTAAAGTAGGTGAATATCGCACTTAATCTTTGACTTCAAAAACATCTTCGAGCTTGACTCTCAGTCCTGTTATTACTTTTGATATCACGATGTTTTCTCTTACGAACTTCCCTCTGGAAACATACTTGCTTTCTTCATTAAGGTCATAAATTTCAAGAACGTTTTCTCCGGGGTAAACAACCCAATATTCTTGAACGCCGTGCTCTTCGTAAAGATGATATTTTTCATTCAAGTCTTTTGCGGAAGAGGAAGGCGAGAGTATTTCTACGATTAAATCTGGAGCGCCTTTGCAACCGGAATCATCGAGTTTTTCTTCATCACAAATGATGCAAATATCTGGTTGTACGACCGTAAATATTTGCGCATCTGTATCTTCTTTTTTGTCAGGAAATCTCACATCAAAAGGAGCAGAATAAACTTTGCATGATTGATTTTTCAGAAAATTATAGATTTCGTTTCCTATGGCTGTTGATATCTCCTGATGAACCCTTCTGGGAGCAGGAGACATTTTGAAGATTTTACCTTTTATCAACTCTACTCTTTCTTCAAAAGACCATCGTAAATAGTCCGCATAGGAATAAACTCCTTCAGGCTCTAAAAGCTTGAAATTATCAATGTTTGTTGCCCCTTTTTTGTAAGTAGCTGACATCTTATAAAAATAATCATTTATTTCATTTACTGGTGTCTATTGGCCAATAAAGGAGGGGGTTCTCCATTAAAAGGGTTCCAACGGGCGATGGTTTTGGCATCCATACCCGATACACGCATGACAGCTCTATCTCCATGTTTTTCACGTATTTTATCCATGGCTTGATACAGATGAAGCGCACGCATTTGATTGTCAAAAAGGTCAATTTGATGATTTCCGTTTACAATATCGCTAAAGCGAACACCGATCAGTCTGACTAAGAGGCGCCTATTGTACAACCTCTCAAAAAGCTCTAATGCTTTAGGAATGATGAGGTAATCAGCCGATGTATATGGAATACGAGATTGTAGCGTATATGTATTGAAATCAGAATATCTCATTTTAATCGTGATACATGCACACAGCTTGTTTCCTCTTCTGAGTTGAAAACTTAAATTTTCTGTCATGGCGGTGAGCAAGCCTTTAAGCCTAGCTATGTCAATGGTATCTTTATCAAAGGTTCGTTCTGTGGAGATTGATTTACGCTCTGTGTAAGGAATGACTGGCGAGTTGTCTATGCCATTGGCTTTACGCCAAATATTTACTCCGTTTTTGCCAAAGGCACGCTCCATGAGTTCCATGGGCATTTCTTGAAGGGTTTGTATTTTTCTCACACCGAGGCTAATCAGCTTTTGATGCGTTTTATCACCTACCAAGGGTATCTTTTTGACCGAAAGTGGTGCTAAAAAATACTTTTCCTTACCATAATCAATTTTTATTTGATTGTTAGGCTTGGCTTCATTGGTTGCAACTTTAGAAACTGTCTTATTTTCCGAGAGGCCAAAAGAGATGGGAAGTCCTGATTCTTTAATCACTTTTTTGCGTAGCTCGGTAGCTATATTAAAACAGCCATAAAACTTATCCATGCCTGAAAGATCAGCGTAGAATTCATCTACAGATGCTTTTTCCATGATAGGTACGGATTGTTGAATGATCTCGGTTATAATGCGCGAATGTTTGGAATAGTCCGCAGAATTTCCTTTCATAATAATAGCCTCTGGACAAAGTGTTTTTGCCATTTTCATGGGCATGGCCGAGTGTATACCAAATCGCCGTGCTTCATAACTACACGACGCAACTACACCTCTGTCACTGGTGCCACCTATTAGCACGGGTTTGCCTTCGAGCTTACTGTTTTTTAGTCGCTCTACTGATACAAAAAATGTATCTAAGTCAAGATGTAATATGGAGTTCAAGCTATATTATTTAGTAAATGCTAACAAAATTAGTAATTAAAATAATCTATTGAAATGGTTTAGATGAAATTTATTTTTTCAAAAAAAAGATGACCGATCTATACAGAAGTGCTTTTCGGACAATAGATTAGCGACTTTCATTAATCAAAACCTCATGCGACTATCTATCTTTCTCTTTTTTCTTTGCCAGCTGTCAGCTTACTCTCAGGTATCTTCTCCCAAGAATTTCCTTGGCTATGAGCTGGGAGATAGGTTTACGCCTCACCATCGAGTGATAGATTATTATGAGAGCTTAGCCAAAAAATCTTCGAATGTAAGTCTTCAATATTATGGGGAAACTTATGAGAACCGTCCGCTGATGTTGGCTTTTATTTCTGCGAAAGAAAACCTTGATCAACTAGAAGAGATAAGGGAAGATAATTTGAAAAGAGCGGGTATTAAAAGCGGAAGTCCCAGCACTGATATTCCAATCATTTGGTTGAGTTACAATGTACATGGAAACGAGTCGGTTTCTACGGAGGCTTCCATGGCGACTATTTATGAGTTATTAGCTAATCCAAACTCGGACTGGCTGCAAAACCTCATAGTCGTGATTGACCCATGTATAAACCCTGACGGTCGTGAGCGTTACGTTAACTTTTATAATCAGTATAAAAATCAACCTAACCAGACCAATATTGACTCTTGGGAGCATCATGAGCCATGGCCAGGAGGGCGAGCCAACCATTATCTTTTTGACTTAAACCGCGATTGGGCATGGATGTCACAGAAAGAATCGCAACAAAGAGTAAAGGTGTACAATCAATGGCTGCCACAAATTCACGTAGATTTTCATGAGCAGGGCATTAATTCTCCTTATTATTTTGCTCCTGCCGCTGAGCCATATCATGAGTTGATTACTGATTGGCAAAAGAACTTTCAGGTTGAAATTGGTAAAAATCATGCAAAGTATTTTGATAAGAATAATTGGCTGTACTTCACTAAACAATACTTTGACCTGCTTTATCCAAGCTATGGAGACACATACCCGACATTTAATGGAGCTATAGGGATGACTTATGAGCAGGGAGGCAGTGGTAGAGCTGGTTTGGGTGTAATTACTGAAACTGGGCAAACGCTCACTTTAAAAGACAGGATAGATCACCACTTTACGACAGGAATCTCTACAATAGAAGTAGCAGCAAATAACCGAAAGAAAATGCTTGCTGAGTTTACTACGTTTTTCACCAAAAGGCCAACTACATTATATAAATCGTACGTGTTAAAGCATAATGGAGACGATCATAAAATGAGAGACTTAATGAAATGGTTGGATGACTTGGATATCCGATATGGAAAAGGATCCGTGTCAAAGCTTAGTGGATATCATTTTGGAAATCAAATTGCACAAAGTTTTGATCTGACGGAGAAAGATCTTGTGATCAGCTTAGACCAACCAAAGGCTGTTTTGACCAATGTTCTCTTTGAACCACAAACCAAGCTTTCGGACTCCTTGACTTATGATATAACCGCTTGGAGCATACCTTTTGCTTTTGGGCTGGAAACTTACGGTTTGAAATCACTATTGAGTATTAAAAAAATTGAACCGATCAGGTTTACTCAAAATACAAGCAGAACTGAGACTCCTTATGCGCAAATATTTGAGTGGAAAAACATGGCGCAAGCGAGTTTGCTGGCCGACTTACTGGCCGAAGATCTCAAAGTCAGATACTATAAAACCCCTGTAAAGATTGGTGGAAAGCTTTTCGATCGCGGTTCTATCGTTATTACGAAAGCGGATAATATTGATAATGAAGAGCTTAGCGACTTAGTGATAAGATATGCCAATAAAAGAGAAGTGAAGCTGTATGATATTTCTTCTGGGTTTGTTCAGTATGGCATGGATCTCGGGTCAAATGAAAATGTCTCCTTTTTAGAAAAGCCAAAGGTTGGTTTAGTCGGAGGTTCAGGTACTTCGTCTTTGAATTATGGAGCCATTTGGCATTTTTTCGAGCAAAATCTCGAGTACCCAATCATCAATCTTTCTACAGAATATTTTGATCAAATTAATCTGAATAACTATAATGTATTGATTTTTCCGGATGGTTATTATTCAAGTTTTGATGCCGACGATTGGGATGCGATAGACGATTGGGTAAGATCAGGTGGTAAATTGGTGTTATTACAAAATGCTATTGACAAATGGGTTGGAGCCGACAAGTCGAGTTTAAAGAAGTTCAATTCCGATTATGAAAGCACTAATGAGGAGGAAAGGTTGAAAAAACAAAAAGACAGTGATCGTACCATTCCCTATGCTGCAGTTGAAAGATATGACTTAAGAAATTTAATTGCAGGCTCCATTTTCAAAGTGAAGCTAGACGCGACTCACCCCTTGGCTTATGGTTATGATGAATCATATTTCAGTTTGAAAACCAATAATATGAGATATGATTTACTTGAATCCGGAAATGTTGGCTATATCGACAATGATCAAAGCGATCGAGCTGGATTTACTGGTCAAAATGTGATGGAATTGATAGATGGAAGCCTTGTTTTTGGTGTTGAAAGTAGAGGTAAAGGAAATGTCGTCTTTTTCATTGATAATCCACTATTTAGGTCTTTTTGGTATAATGGAAAATTGCTTTTTGCCAATGCAGTGTTCTTCAAACCTTAAAAAAACTAAATTTATTAGCATAAATATTTGAAAAGACTAAATATTTTGGTTTATTTACTAACCAAATTAGTTAAAGATATGAATGCGATACATGCTACCTCAATGAGTGATTTTACGCTTGCTAACAGTGAAACCATGTTTGATGAAGACTATAAACTAAGGCTGTCTTCCAAAAAATTGAAATCGGGTAAGTGTCAAGTCAAGTTTTTTGCGCAGTTACAAAATAACAAAGACATGTATGGTTATGTCTTGGTAAGTTCAGAACAGACTCTTCGGGATGTCGTAAAGGGCATTAAAGAAAAGTTGAATACCATAAGTCAAACAAGAGATTTTTATCAACTTCATTTATTTTCTATTGGGAAAATACATAAGGATGATTTGAATTTTTTAATCTTTGAGAGTTAATAGACTAGTGATTATGAGCATTGCTGAAAATATCAAATATTTAAGAAAAAAGGCTGGATTTACTCAAGAGCAATTTGCCAATGAAGTTGGGATTAAGCGGTCGGTAGTTGGAGCTTATGAAGAGGGAAGAGCTGAGCCACGAATACAAACATTATTAAAAATAGCTGAAGTTCTTAATATTACTAGTGATGCTTTAATATCTAAAGACCTAACTAAAGGTGATATAACTACGCATCAAAGAGAAAGAGTAAAAGTGCTATCAATTACTGTAGATAGCAATGACAAAGAAAATATAGAGTTAGTGCCTCAAAAAGCCGCCGCAGGGTACCTCAATGGTTACGCCGACCCTGAGTATATGGCTGAGTTGCCAAAGTTTCGGTTACCAATTCTTTCTCCGAATGGCACCTACAGAGCTTTTGAAATAAGTGGTGATTCTATGACTCCTATTCAGCCTGGTTCTATTGTTATTGGTAGATATCTGGAGTCTACCTCTGAAATAAAAAATGGGAAGACTTACATTTTACTCACCAAGCAAGAAGGTGTGGTTTACAAAAGAGTCTTCAATTATATTGAAGATAAGGGGAAGCTTTTCTTGGTTTCTGATAATAAATCCTATTCGGCATATGAAGTGAGACCTGTAGACGTTATGGAGATTTGGGAGGCAAAAGCATTCATAAGTGTTTCGTTTCCCGATCCAGAATCGGCTAATGAATTATCGATCGAGCAACTTGCTGGTATGGTCGCAAGTCTTCAAGCGGACGTACATAAGTTAAAATCAGATTCTTAGTAAAAGAAAATACAATTATTTGATGATTTGGTGAATACTTTTGAACCTCGAAGCGGTTTGCTCGTAAGTGTCAAGTCCATCTCTGAATCTATTTTGATAAGATCATTTTTTGCTAGTATTTTTTTTGTTTTATTTTTTCCCGCTTTTTCTCAAACCACTATTGTTTCAGGGAAAGTTACCGAAGCAGCCACTGGTTCTCCCATTCCATTTGCCAATGTTATTTTCACAGGAACACAAGAGGGAGCCATCACAGATTTTGATGGCAATTTTATTGTAAAAACCAACTTACCAGTTTCATCGCTTGAAGTGAGGTATGTCGGTTTCTTATCTCGTAAAAAGGAGATTATTTCTGGGGTTACTCAATCCATGGATTTTCAACTTGATGAGGATATCACCACGCTCGGAGAAATTATCATTTATGCGGGTGAAAACCCTGCTTTTCCAATTATTCGAAAAATAGTTGACCGAAAAGCGTCCAATGATAAAAGAACTTTGGATGCTTTCGAATACGAGAGCTACACCAAGGTTGAGTTTGATGTGGATAATATTTCTGAAAAATTTCGAAATAGAAAGATTGTATTAAAAATACGCAGTGTATTGGATAGTATACAGCAACTAGCGGGTGATGATGGACAGCCGATATTACCTGTTTTTTTATCTGAAGCCATCTCCAAATATTACTACCGAAATAATCCCACTTTAAAACATGAGCATATTCTTAAAACAAAGGTCAGTGGAGTAGGCATCACTGACGGAACTTTAACAAGCCAAATCATAGGATCAACATTTCAGGAGTATAACTTTTATCAAAACTGGTTGAATATTGTAGGGAAGGAGTTTGTATCTCCGCTTACTGACGGGTGGAAACTATACTACGAATACGACCTCATCGACTCTTCCTATATCGAAGGCATATTTTGTTATCAGATTGATTTTTTTCCGAAGAGCAAACAAGATTTGGCTTTTTGGGGTAAAATGTGGATTTCGAAAGAGGACTATGCATTAAGAAGAATTGATGCCTCAGTTCCTAAATATGCCAACCTCAATTATATTGAAAAAATTAAAATCCAACAAGATCTTATTAAGACAGAGGCCGGTCCATGGCTACCAGAAAAAACTCGGGTTTTGGTAGATATAGCTCAATTAACGGATAAAACTGCGGGAATGCTCGCCAAATTTTATGTTTCCACTAAAGACCATATAGTAAATAAGCCAAAGGATAGAGATTTTTTCTTAAACCCAGTCAAACTCTCGACAGACGCTCGTGAATCAAGCGAAGACTATTGGGCGAGTGTAAGGCATGATACGCTTTCGCAGGCGGAACTAAATGTGTTTCAAATGATAGACACGATGAAGAAAATACCCGTTGTAAAAACTTATATGGAACTGGGCAAGTTTGCAGTAACTGGTTATGTGAAGACTGGAAAGTTTGATGTGGGGCCATACACCACTTTTTTTGGCAACAATGACATTGAAGGATTTCGACTTGGGTTTGGAGGGAGAACAAATTATGACTTCAGTAAAAAATGGGTTTTTGGTGGTTATTTTGGTTATGGATTTTCGGATCAAAGATGGAAATATAAGGGATATGTGAGTCGTGTTTTGGATAGGGAAAAATGGTCAACCATAAAATATGAGCAGCAAAAAGAAATCGAGCAGGTTTGGTTATTGAATGAAAATATTGAACCGAGTAGTCTTTTTTATACATTAAGTCGATTTGGTAACCTGACACAGCCTTTTCTGACTAGGAAATTTCGCCTTATTTACGAAAAGCAAATTTACACAGGGTTGAATTTGGCGCTTTCGTTCAAACATCAGCAATATAACTCCTTGTTCGATTTCAATTATTTCGTTGATGACCAGAGAAATATTACTGCAAGTAATTACGATGTTTCTGAGGCAACATTGAAGATGCGGTATGCTAAAGACGAATTATTTGTGATCAACGACAATGAAAGGTTGAGTCTAGGTACGGTAAAATGGCCCGCTTTCAATATGGAGTATACTTACGGAATCAATGGGTTTCTTGGAAGTGATTTCGAGTATCATAAGTTGAGAGCATCGATCGAAAAAAGGCAAAAGATGGGATTACTTGGCGTTTCCAATATTAGATTAACCGGAGGAGTGGTTTTAGGAGATCTTCCTTACACGCTACTATTCAATCCAATTGGAAATGAAACTCCTTTCTATGTAGGTTTCGCTTATAATTTGATGGATTTCTTCGAATTTTCGACTGATAGATATCTTGATTTTAGATATCGACACTCTTTTGAAGGTTTTATACTCAATAGAATTCCATTGATGAAAAAACTAAAGTGGCGGATGATTGGAAGCGCAAACGCCTTATATGGCAGTATTAAAGAAAGCAATATTAGAACAGTTCAATTTGAGACTGATTCAGATGGTACCGAAATTTTACCTTTCAATAAGTTGAGCGGAGGGTTGCCGTATGTGGAGCTAGGATATGGTATAGAAAATATCTTTAAAATCTTTTCTGTCGAAGCTTTTCATCGAATTACCTATCTCGATAGTCCTAATGTCAATAAGTTTGCATTAAAGTTTAATATTCAAGTAATTCTTTAGTGATTAAATCATTGATAATAGTTTTAAGTACGTTATTCTTATTGTCTTGCAACAACAATACGGGCAATAAAATCGAAAAGGTAAGTATTACTAAAGAATATTACCGGGATGCGTTGGATCAGGTTTCAAAAGCCTATGAAAAGAGTCCCAGTAATGAGCTTTTAAGACGAAAACTATATTTTCTTCGACTTCTAAATTGGCCAGAAGGCTCTGTACAGACTTTAGAAATAGCTCAAAATCGTTTTGGTCTAACAGATGAAATTGTTCATAATTTGGCTGCTTTTTATTTAAGTAGAGAAAATTATGATGATCTGTATGACTTACTGAAAGACTGGAAGAGATATTCTGAGCTGGACAGAGAACTTTCACAAATACAAGTGGAACTACTAGCCAATACGGTACCATCAAAAACCCTCAATGCGTTGATTTCGTACAGTAAATCCTTTCAAGAGGAAAAAGATTTCAATTTCATAGCCAGTAAATCTTATTTGCTGGCAGATACTGCTGAGATCTTACCAATCATCAAGGAATTAGCAAATGAGGATCATAAAAATGTATTGGTTAATCATTGGTTAGTTCCAGTTCTTTTAAAACGAAATAGAAACAAAGAGGCTAGAAAATATCTTGTTGCACAGTTAGCTTCAGGCGATAATGAAGCATCTTTGACATTATTAGCCAAATCCTTTCTTGACGAAAATGTGGATACGGCTAAAGTAGTCTTAAGAAGCATGGGCACCTTTTCTTCTTATAGTGCATTATCTGATATTTTTGAAAGTCAGAGAAGGTATGACTCAGCTGTTTACTATGTCGACAAACAAATTAATTTAGATTCTTCAAGAAATTTAGTTTTCAGAAAGGCGTCTCTATTGGAGCAAAGGCGTTGGTTGTCCAGTTCATATTATTTATTCAACCTTTTGTCAGAAGCAGACTCTACTGATTCAATATCCAGAAAAAGAGCAAGCGTAGTTGCTAATAAAATTGCATATTTGCGGTCTCTTGAGGAGCTCGTAGAAGATGTTCCCATACTCGAATTGAAACCCAAGAAACAAGTAGAAAATGAGTGAAATTACAGTCACTTTACCTGATGGTAGCAAAAAGCAATATCCTAAAGGCACGTCCGCTATGGACGTGGCTGTGAGTATAAGCGAAGGGCTCGCTAGAAATGTTTTATCTGCTAAAATAAACGGTAAGGTTGTAGATGCGAATACGCCAATTGAAGAAGACGTAAGCTTAAGTCTGCTTACATGGAATGATAAAGAGGGGAAATCTACGATGTGGCATTCTTCTGCCCATGTGATGGCAGAAGCACTGGAAGTATTATATCCAGGAGTAAAGTTAGGAATAGGGCCACCAATTGATAATGGGTTTTATTACGACGTTGATTTTGGAGATCAAGATTTTAATAGTGAAAATCTAAAAGAGCTTGAAGATAAAATCCTTGAATTGGCGCGCCAAAAGAATTCTTTTGAAAGAAGCGAAGTATCCAAAGCTGATGCTATTAAATATTTCACGGAAAAAGATGATGAATACAAGTTGGAATTGATCAATGACTTGGAAGATGGAACCATTACTTTTTATAAACAAGGAAATTTCACTGATCTATGTCGTGGGCCTCATATTCCAAATACTGGATTCATCAAAGCGGCGAAAATATTAAGTATAGCTGGTGCTTATTGGCGAGGTGATGAAAAGAGAAAACAACTAACAAGGCTGTATGGTATCACTTTTCCAAAGCAGAAGGAATTAAAAGAATATCTCGAACTCTTGGAAGAAGCCAAGAAAAGAGACCATCGAAAAATAGGAAAAGAGCTGGAATTATTCACGTTTTCTGAAAAAGTAGGGAAGGGCTTGCCTTTATGGTTACCTAAAGGGGCTATTCTGAGAGAGCGTTTAGAAAATTTTTTAAAGAAGGCTCAAGTGAAGGCCGGATATGAGCAAGTGGTTACACCGCATATTGGGAGTAAAGAATTATATATCACCTCGGGGCATTATGCCAAGTATGGAGCAGATTCTTTCCAGCCAATTCGTACTCCGGCTCAGGATGAGGAGTTTTTATTGAAACCAATGAATTGCCCACATCATTGCGAAATATACAAATCAAAACCACGATCATATAAAGACTTGCCTCTAAGATTTGCTGAGTTCGGTACTGTTTATCGATATGAGCAAAGTGGTGAGTTGCATGGTTTAACTCGAGTGAGAGGATTCACTCAAGACGATGCGCATATCTTTTGTACCGGCGACCAAGTAAAATCGGAGTTCGCCAAAGTGATTGACCTTGTGCTATACGTATTTAAAGCCTTAGGTTTTGAAGACTTTACAGCTCAAATATCTTTGAGAGACCCAGAAAAACCGGAAAAGTACATTGGAAATGATGCCGAATGGGAAATGGCAGAAGCGGCTATTACTGAAGTAGCAGCTGAAAAAGGATTGACTACTGTAGTAGAGCTCGGTGAAGCGGCATTCTATGGTCCAAAGTTGGATTTCATGGTAAAAGATGCATTGGGTAGAAATTGGCAACTAGGAACTATTCAGGTAGATTATACATTGCCAGAGCGCTTTGAGCTTGAATATACCGGAAGCGACAATGCCAAGCACAGGCCTGTGATGATACATCGAGCGCCATTCGGATCTATGGAAAGATTCACTGCGATATTGATTGAAAGCACAGCAGGTGATTTTCCATTATGGTTGGCACCCGAACAGGTGGCAATTTTGCCAATTTCTGAAAAATATCACGGTTATGCGAAAGACTTGTATAGCCAGCTTCAAGAAAATGAGTTTAGCAGCACTCTTGACGAGAGAGATGAGAAAATAGGTAAGAAAATACGTGACGCAGAGTTGAAGAAGGTGCCATATATGTTGATTGTAGGTGAAAAGGAGGAAGCTCAAAACTTCGTTTCAGTCAGAGAACATGGTAAGGGAGACCTTGGGTCTATGCCAATACAAGAATTTATTGCCTTATTCAAACAGAAAATTAGTGATCTGATTAATTAGATAGATAAATTATGACGATATTTGCGTTTTATTTTATAATTGAGAACAAACTAAAGGAGGTAAACGATTAGTAGACCATACAAAAGACCATTTAGAGGCAGAGTAGAAGAGCCTTATAAGGTTAACGAAAAAATCACCGCAAGGGAAATTCGGTTAGTAGGCGAGAATGTAGAGGTTGGAGTATATTCAACAGACAAGGCAATAGTGCTGGCAAGAGAACAGAATTTGGATTTGGTAGAGATATCGCCAAAGGCTGAACCACCTGTTTGCAAGATTATTGACTACTCAAAATTCAAATACGAGCAGAAGAAGAAGCAAAAAGAAATAAAGGCTAAAGCCCAAAAAACGGTTATAAAGGAAATTAGATTCGGACCTAACACGGATGATCACGATTTTCAATTTAAATTGAATCATGCGAAGAAGTTTCTTGAAGAAGGGGCAAAGGTTAAAGCATACGTTCATTTCGTAGGTCGGACAATTGTTTTTAAAGAAAGAGGGGAGATTTTATTACTAAAATTTGCTCAGGCTCTGGAAGATTTTGGTAAGGTTGAATTGCTTCCTAAATTGGAAGGAAAACGAATGTCAATCATCCTTACACCTAAAATAGCAAGTAAGAAAAAATAGATATATATAATGCCAAAAGTTAAAACTAATTCGAGTGCCAAAAAGCGATTTAAGCTTACTGGTACCGGTAAAATCAAAAGAAAGCATGCTTTCAAAAGTCATATTCTAACAAAGAAAGAGACTACTCAAAAGCGTAATTTGACTCACGCTACTCTTGTTCACAAGAGTGATGAGCCTAACGTTAAGCGAATGCTTAACATTTAATGGTTAAATAAAATATTGAACCCGATAATGCGGTATTTAAGTGTTAGCAATAACCACACATTGTCAAAATCAAATCAGAAATGTCTAGATCAGTAAATCATGTAGCTTCCAGAGCACGTCGTAAAAAGACGATGAAGCAAGCCAAAGGGTACTTTGGTAGAAGAAAAAACGTATGGACCGTAGCTAAGAATGCGGTTGAAAAAGGTATGCAATATGCATATCGAGATAGAAAAGCCAAAAAGAGAGAGTTTAGAGCTTTGTGGATTCAAAGAATCAATGCTGCTGTTAGACCATATGATATGTCTTATTCGCAATTTATTGGTGGTTTAAAAGCTGCTAGCATCGATATCAACAGAAAAACTTTGGCTGATTTGGCGATGAATCATCCACAAGCTTTCGAAGAGATCGTAAAAAAAGTCAAAAAATAAATTAAGAAACAAACTTCTTACTTGTAAAAAAGCTCCTTTAAAGGAGCTTTTTTTATATGTAGCCTGCGAGCTGGTACATCCAAATTCCAATTTGTTCCTTGAAAAGCAAATTCCAAGTACTCAAACTTTCTCCTGAGGGAATGATCCAATCGATATCTGCTGAAAATTCAACTTGTCTATAATCAACAGGGTAAGCAATCACATTGATTTTTTGCTTATCGAAACAAGCCAACGATCTTTTCATATGAAAAGCGGAGGTAATAAGAATAATCGTTCTATCGTCTAAGTTTTTAGATTTTAATATCGAAGCTGAATTCACAGCATTTTCATAGGTATTCCTTGATTCTACTTCTAGGATTAAATCTTTATCCTTTATTTTATAACTAACAAAATCACCAAGTATAGTAGCTTCTCTGACCTCTTGATCTATTAAATCAGCATTTCCCCCTGTGATTAAAAGCTTATTTATTATTCCCGAATTATATAAAGAAATACTTTCTGTTATTCGATCAGCGGATGCCTCAAAATGAATTTGATCTTTAGGTAATTGATCAACGTTTATCATTCCACCTAATACTATACCTATGTCACTTAGAGGTAGTTCATCCTTTTTGACAGGATTAGGCTCCCAATATTTGAGGGCTAAGTTAGATATGATGGGATTTGTGAAAATGATTAGAGATATAACGGAAGTTTTAAATAGGATAACTTTAGAAGAACCATATTTTTTCCAAGAAAACATAAAACCTAAAATGATCCAAAAAAGCGGATTGATAAGAAATGCGAGCACTTTTGAGGCGACAAAAAACATTAGGCTTGGCCGAAAATATTCATTAACTTTTTCAACAACTCAAAATATAGTGCTATAAACAGTAGTATGGTCATGCACCAGATTACAGTGACGTTGAAGTATAAGGTGTCAAAATAAAGACCTCCAAAATGTTTTTCTGGTTGATAGAATTGTGCTCGGAAGTCAAAAGGGTGGTTAGGGTAGCTAGGACTGAGATAGATCGGATATATTTTCTGAATGAGCTCATTTTGATGCTCAATAATTCTTTTTTGCGTAAGTATATTTTTTACCAGCTGTGAATTAGCCTCGTTTTCATACTGACTTCTCATTTTTAAAAACTCTAATCTCATATCCTGAGAAGAGTTATAGGCTTTTAGTCGTGCTTGCTTTTCGTCATTGGCTTTTTTAAATTTTAAATTAAAAAACGTTTTTAGTTTGGCAATAAATTCAATTGACTTTTCAAACGTGTTATTGTTAAAACTTTCAAAAGTGAGCTGCTCGTATTCGGGGAATTTGTCATAACCAATTAGATCGAGCTGCTTACCAAATTCATTCTTGATTGTCTTCAGTTTAGAATTAATTTCAAGCACTTGTGTTTGATTGGCATCTTTGATTTTGAGATGTATGAAATCAAGATCAGATTCCAACTGAGGCAGTAAATAGGCTGTTTTAAACTCACTATCGGCCATAACTTTATCATAAGGATAAAAGGTAGATTCAAACGCATTATCCTTAAATTGAGTCACCGACAATGCTTCAAAAGCCCACCTTGAGGCCATTACCTCTCCAATCATTGGGACTTTATCCTTCGCAGTGATCAGTGGGTTTATTTTGTCAAAGTTTACAACTACTCCGCTAAGGATAAGCTGTGGTATCACTAATAGAGGAATGAGAATATAAACTGTTACGGCTGATTTAAACGCCGAGGATACATTAAGCCCAAGTACATTGGCAAAGCATGAGATTGAAAATAAGACAAGCCAAGCCGATAAATGCATCCCTTTGATTTCTAAAATAGCATGACTTATTATTATATAAGTAATAGTCTGGATGGCAGAAAGACTAAATAATATGACCAGCTTTGAATTCAAATAACTGAGTCTACTTAGGTTTAAAAAAGATTCACGCTTCAGTATTTTACGATCTTTTATAATCTCTTCAGCACTCACTGTAAGTCCCATAAATAGAGCTACAATCACACTCATAAAAAAGAAGACAGGAATATTAATATTCTCTCTAAACTGGTAGGTGCCTAAGTCCTCGGAAGAGTACTTGATGATAAAAGATAAGATAAGCGCCAAAAAAGGAGCTTCCAGTAAGTTTATAAAGAGATACTGTTTATTGCTCAGCTTTGATTTAATATCTCTAATCGTAAAAATAGATAGTTGTTTAAGCTTATTCGGGATGTGAAGCGTTTTGTGGGGAACAACGTCTGTTTCCTTAATTTTTTGGATTTCAATACGTTCGAGGAAGTACTTGTACCATTGTTTAGGAGAGACCTTTCGTTTATTCGTGAAATTTCCATATTCGTTGACAACCTTCGCTTCAATAATATTAAATACTTGCTCGGGATTAACGCTATTTGAATGATCTACAATTTTGGCAATATCTTTAAAATAGGACACTGCGCCCACTGGATTGCCATAGTACACCTGAAAGCCACCTACATCTAGGATTAAAAGTTTATCGAACATCTTGAAGATATCCTCAGAAGGCTGATGGATTACAACAAACACCATTTTTCCTTTTAAAGAGAGACTTTTCAAAAGATCCATAATATTTTCACTGTCTCGCGACGATAAACCACTCGTGGGTTCATCCACAAAGAGAACGGAGGGTTCTCTTAATAGCTCTAATCCTATATTAAGTCTTTTTCTTTGTCCACCAGAAATCGTTTTTTCTAAAGGAGACCCGACTTTAAGCCGACGTGTTTCATATAGTCCTAGAGATTCAAGCGTAGTGTCAACCAATTTGGTGAGTTCGTCATTTGATGCGTCTTTAAAACTAAGCTTAGCGGCATAGTATAAATTATCAAAAACAGAGAGCTCTTCAATCAAAAGGTCATCTTGAGGAACATAACCTATTACCCCTTCAATCTTATGCTTGCTTACATGAATATCTACACCATTGATTCGAACACTACCCTCTGAGGGAGTTTCATTGCCATTGAGAACATTTAATAGCGTTGACTTACCAGCGCCACTTCCACCCATTAATGCGATTAAACTTCCGGATTCTTCTTGGATATTGATTTTTTGTAAGCCGATTTTACCATTTTTAAATTTAAAGCTTACGTCATTTGCAGTAAAAGTTAAATGATGTTCTGAGGAGATCTGTCTGAAAATATTGATAACCTCGCTATGGTAGATAGGAGCGGAGTTCGCTGTTTTGATCACACTACCGCTTGAAAAATTATATATCCGTTGACTTCTCATTGCTGAGCCATTAAGCATTAGGTCATTTTCACCTACGTACTTAGCAAAATAAACTTCTTGATTTGGGATGCGTAGAATGAAAACAAAACCCTCAAAATATGGGAATTCTAAATGTTTGCATTTTTCGGGGACGGCATTTTTGCCTTCATCGATAACAAGAATATTCTCAGAAATAATTTTATTTCGTTCCTGATAAATGACAAAAGCCTTTATGAGGTCTGTTACACTTTGAGGGACATTGATATTGTCACTTATTTGATAAAGAATACTTTTTTCTCTTTTTGAAACAATTCCGTCAGCTGCTATTAGAACGATCAAATTTAAAATGACAACAATTTTTTGTTGAGCTGTTTGCTCACTGTTTATTTGTTCACAAATACCGTCAATTCTAGCTGATTCTTCGGAGGCATCATGTGGCTCCTTAGCCCAGGAAAGAAACATATTAAAATATGTTTGAGCTTCTTCTTCTGATAATTGGTCTGCTAAAAAATTTTCAACAATGGCAATTTCATCCGTTGTTAGGTCGTCTTCTTTCGCCACTATGGCTAATAATTGAAGAATAGCTTTTAGAATTTGTTCACTCATGAATATGGACGGTTAGGTAAGCTTAAAAATACAAAAAGCATTGAATAAAAATCCAATGCTTTTAAAAGCGTTTAAACTAATTTTATTTACAGTTCTACAATGTCTGTTCTTATTCTTTTTACCTCAGTTGTAATATCGAGAAGCATATCCTGTGTTAACACAAAATTACCTGTGTTTTCCGAGATTTGTTTTTCAACTTCGGCTAAGTCACCTTCATATAGTATTCTTAGGATGTTTAATTCTGCAATCATTTTAGAAATGATGTCGTCCTGTGGAAGATCTTTCAAGAGAGCAATAACATCCAATAAGGGTTGCTTTTGGTCAAGAACTACCGACACAAGAGGTTCGAGTATTAAATTTCTTGTATCCTCGTCAAGAATATCAGTAGGATAAGTTTCAATCACTTTTACTGCTAAGTATAAACCTTCAACGAAACTACCACTTATTACTAAGGCAGCTATTGGCAACCTGTCACTATTCTGAAGCTTTTCCTCAGCTTCAACGATTGCTCCGGCAATTATTTCATTAAGCTTCACTGGATTGTTAAGATTTTTCTGGAATTCGTTAATAGTACTAACATCAAAAACAGAAGCTATTCCTAAAGATTCAGCTAGTTTTTGACAATTTTCCATATAATCAAGTGAAGACTGTACTTGCTCATAAGAAACTAGATAGCCCATATCTGTAGCATAAACGCCAAGATTTAACGCGGTTTCATCTTCATTACTTTGATATTGAGGTATTTTTTCCAACCCATTGACAAGCCCTTTGTCAAAGTCAGCGCCTGTGGCCTGTAGCAAATACGGAACTTCGGTAGGGTTAGGTAGGTCCTTGATAACCTTATTTATATTGGCGGAAATTTGCTTTTCTGCTTCCTCAAAGGCAGAAGCTTCGGCCTCAGATTCAAGCTTTTTCTTAGATTTGGAATCGCAGCTTACAATACCAATTCCGAGAAATAGTATCATGGCGAAATTCAGAAATAAAGAATTAGTGGTTTTCATTGTTAGATCTGGTTATTTTAAAATAATCTCAATTTTAACGCTTTTTTAAATGTCTTCGAAATATACGGTTCAATATTTTGCGAATTATATTCGCAGAGTAATAAGAAATAGAGATGAGCGGATTGGGTTTAAGTGCATTAAGAGTAGGTAAGAAATATTGGTTATTGAATTTGGGCGAAAAATTTGAATTTCAAATTACCGAAACCATTGGTAATTATGATTTTAAGGTCAAAGACCTAAATACGCTCGAAACCTATACCATATCTGATCTTGTGAGATATGGTAGAGGTAAAGATTTTGAGATAAGAGAATTAAGATAACGAATAAAAAGATTTTTGTTTTGACGGAA
The DNA here is from genome assembly GCA_040218415.1 of Cyclobacteriaceae bacterium. Lineage (GTDB taxonomy): Bacteria > Bacteroidota > Bacteroidia > Cytophagales > Cyclobacteriaceae > JAVJRN01. The sequence continues at coordinate 57,934 of JAVJRN010000054.1, read as the reverse complement.
GTTCACTGTGACCCATCAGGCTTATGTCCAATGCCCGAGCCGCTTCTCGACCTTCTGAAATAGCCCAAACGACCAAAGATTGTCCTCTTCTCATATCACCCGCTGCAAAAACTGAGGGATTAGATGTTTTGTAGTTATCAGTTTTTACGTTTCCTCTGTTGTCCAGCTCCAGGTTTAATTGGTCTATCATGCCATCCTTCTGAGGGTACAAGAAACCAGCAGCTATTAGCACCATATCGCACGGTAATATTTTTTCAGTGCCCTCGACCTCTTCAAATCCTTTGGCTTTCCATACTATTTCGACGATTTTCAAACCAGTTAATTTACCATTTTCATCACCGATAAATTCCTTAGTTAATACTGACCAGTCTCTTTCGCACCCTTCTTCATGGGAACTAGAGGTTCTTAAGGTCATAGGCCATTCAGGCCAAGGATTTTGATCCATGCGACCCGTTGGGGGTTTAGTTAACAATTCAATTTGTGTTACCGACTTTGCACCATGTCGATTTGAAGTTCCAACACAATCAGAACCTGTATCCCCACCTCCGATAACAATGATGTTTTTATCGGAAGCCCAAAGATCTTTTTCCAAAAATGGAACATCTGCAATTCTTTTGTTCTGTTGCGTCAAAAAGTCCATGGCAAAGTGAATTCCGCTGAATTCGCGACCAGGCAAAGGAAGGTCTCGAGGAATGGTAGAGCCACCACATAGTAATAATGAATCGAAATTATCATTTAGCGACTCAATTGAAATGTTTTCACCTACATTGGCTTTTGTTTTGAAGGTAATTCCCTCATCCTCCATGATTTTTATTCTCCGATCAATAGTCCATTTTTCTAATTTGAAATCAGGAATACCATATCGAAGGAGGCCGCCAATTTGCTCTGCTCTTTCAAAAACAGTGACATTATGACCTGCTTTATTTAATTGACTCGCTGCAGCGAGTCCCGCAGGGCCAGACCCAATAACCGCAACACTTTTACCAGTTCTATTTTTGGGAGGATTAGCCTTAATCAAACCTCGCTCAAAAGCATGTTCAGCAATTGATTTTTCAATATGCTCGATGGCTACAGGAGGTTTGTTGATTCCCAGTACGCAAGATGCTTCACAAGGAGCGGGACAAATTCTTCCAGTAAATTCTGGGAAATTGTTAGTCGACGACAATATCTCTATCGCCGATTCCCAATCCTCTTGATAGACCGCATCGTTGAAGTCGGGTATTTGATTTCCTAAAGGGCAGCCGCTATGACAAAAAGGAATACCGCAATCCATGCATCTTGCAGCTTGCTTATTGGTTTTTTCGTCAGCAAAAGGCTCATATATTTCTTTATAATCTTCAAGCCTCTTTTCAGGGTCACGTGATGAAGGTAATTCCCTATCGTATTGCAAAAATCCATCTATTTGTCCCATTATGCTACTTTTTCTTGTTTACTATTTGCTTCCAACACTCTTTTCAAATCATTTGGCATGACCTTGATGAAAAAAGATTTTTTCGTTTCCCATTCGTCATAAATCCTTTTGGCTATCGAACTGCCTGTTAGTTCATAATGGGTGTTGATTTCGCTTTTTATATAATCTAGTTCGTCGTTTGTCGGATGCTCTAGCCCAACCATTTCCATGTTTACTTTGTCTTCAAAGTCGCTAAACTCATTGAATACGTAGGCCATACCACCGCTCATGCCAGCTGCGAAATTTTTCCCAACATTGCCCAAGATAATTACCTTACCTCCGGTCATGTATTCACACCCGTGATCACCGATTCCTTCAACAACGCTCTCTATGCCTGAGTTTCTCACACAAAATCTTTCACCAGCATTTCCATTGATATAAGCTTTGCCAGAAGTGGCACCATAGAAAGCCACGTTTCCGATAATGATGTTATCTTCTGATTTGAAGGTTGACTGTTCAGGGATTTTTACCACAATTTGACCACCAGAGAGTCCTTTACCACAATAATCGTTTGCTTCACCTGTTAAGGTAAATTGTATTCCAGGTGCGAGAAATGCACCAAAGCTTTGACCCGCAGAACCTTTAAAATTCACTTTTGCAAATTTTAATCCTAAACCGACACTTCCATAAAGTTTCGACACTTCATAAGAAAGCATAGCGCCTGTAGATCTGTCGGTATTAATAATCTCATAAGTAAGATCATTTTTTTGATCAACAATATAATCTTGAATCAACTTTCGGTCGAGCACTTTTTCAAGTCCATGTACCTGATCAAACTGGTGGTAGAGCCCAAAAGTATCTGGAACTATATCTTGATTCAAAATAGGGGAGAAGTCTATATTCTTGAGTTTCCAATGATTAAGATCATTTTTGACTTTTAATACTTGTGACTGACCAACCATCTCTTCAATGGTTGCAAAACCAAGACTGGCCATGATTTCTCTAAGCTCCTGTGCGATAAATCTGAAGAAATTAACAACATGATCAGGGTCCCCAGTGAAAAGCTTGCGTAGTTCTGGTCTTTGCGTCGCAATACCTACAGGGCACGTATTGAGATGGCATTTTCTCATCATAATACAACCCTCCACTATCAAAGCTGTTGTACTAAAACCGTACTCTTCTGCCCCAAGTAGTGTAGCTATGGCCACATCTCGGCCAGTCATTAATTTACCGTCGGTTTGCAAGACAACCCGACTTCTTAAATTGTTCTTCAATAATGTTTGGTGAGCCTCTGCCAATCCCATTTCCCAAGGTAAGCCGGCATGGCGAATGCTACTTAGAGGTGATGCGCCTGTGCCTCCATCAGATCCAGAAACCAATACGACATCAGCTTTTGCTTTTGCAACACCAGAAGCAATGGTACCAACGCCAGCTTCCGAAACGAGTTTGACGTTGATTCGGGCCTCTCTATTTGCATTTTTAAGATCGAAAATTAATTGCTTCAGATCTTCTATTGAGTAAATATCGTGATGTGGTGGTGGTGATATTAAACCAACGCCAGGAGTGGAGTGACGTACTTTTGCAATCCAATCATCCACTTTGTGACCTGGAAGTTGACCTCCTTCGCCTGGTTTAGCTCCCTGAGCAATTTTAATTTGAAGTTCTGTAGCTTCTTTGAGGTAATTGCTCGTAACACCAAACCTACCCGACGCGACTTGCTTGATGGATGAACGTTCCCAATCCCCGTTTTCTTTAGGCTTGAATCTTATTTCGTCTTCTCCACCTTCTCCACTATTGCTTTTTCCACCTATTCGGTTCATTGCAATGGCCAATGTACTATGAGCTTCGTGGCTTATTGATCCGAAAGACATGGCACCTGTTGCGAATCTTTTAAGAATATTCTCTATCGGCTCAACTTCGTCTAACGCAATAGATTGTCTTTTCTTAAATTCGAAAAGACTTCTCAAGGTAATAGCATCTTCCTGGTAAGTTAAAACGCTATCTGTATACTCTTTAAACAACTCATAATCGTTGAGCTTCGTGGATTTCTGTAAAAGATGTATTGTTTTTGGATTGAGAAGATGTGCTTCTCCATTGCGCTTCCATTGATAATATCCACCAACTTCAAGCAATTTGAAATCGTTTTCGAATCCTGCATGATGCTTGGTAAGTGCTTCTTTTTCCAAGTCGTCGAAAGTCATTCCTTCAATACGACTTACGGTTCCTTTAAAGCATTTAGTGATCACTTCCGAGCTTATGCCTACTGCCTCGAAAATCTGGGAACTCTGATAAGATTGAAGCGTACTTATCCCCATTTTGGAAAGAATTTTCAATAATCCGCCTCCAACGCCTTTTTGATAGTTTTTGATGTAAGTTTTCAAAGAAACACTGTCGTCTAACCTACCATCTCCATGGGCTTTTTTGAGTATTTCATATACCTTGAAAGGATAGACTGCACTCGCTCCATAACCAATGATTGTAGCAAAATGATGTGTTTCCCATGCATCACCTGCTTCGACAATAATACCTACTTTGGTTCTCAAGTTTTCACGAACCAAATGATGATGTATGGCTCCTGTCGCCAAAAGTGAAGGTATAGCCACATTATTTTTGTCAGTATATCGGTTACTAATGAAGATTAGTTTTTTTCCTGACAAAACATGCTTTTCAGCTTCAATACAGATTCTGTGAACTTCTTGTGCAAGTGTTGTTTTACCTATTTTAAATAAGGCATTCACATGAGCATAATCAAAACCGATATTTTGTAGATGTGTGAGCTTGTAATAGTCTTTTTTCGAAAGTACTGGTTGTGAAATGTGAACTTGCTTTGCATGCTCAGGCGTTTCATCCAGAATGTTTTTAGATTCACCTACACGGGTAAAGAGTGACATGACTAGCCGTTCCCTAATAGGGTCAATAGGAGGATTGCTGACTTGCGCAAAATATTGCTTGAAATAATTAGCGATATGCTGACTTTGTCTTGAAAGTACGGCGAGTGGTGCGTCGGCACCCATTGATCCCACTGGCTCTTTGGCAAGCTCCGCGAGAGGCAATACGATCATTTTAATATCTTCTTGGCTGTAACCGTACGCCTTGAGTTGTTTCTTGTGTAAAATATCATTGACAGGTTCCTCAGTAATTTCCGGATCAGGAAGTAACCTGAGTTTGACTCTATGTTCTTTGATCCAATTAAAATAAGGTTTTTTAGCGATAACCTCTTTTTTAATGTCCTCGTCTCTTATTAATGTCTTTTTCTCTAGGTCTAACCACAACATTTTTCCAGGTTGTAGTCTTCCTTTTTCCAAAACATTTTCAGGAGCTATTTTGATAGTTCCTGTCTCTGATGACATGATTAACCGATCATCTTTAGTGATGGTATATCGCACTGGCCTCAAGCCATTTCTATCTAACGTAGCACCTAGTTGTTTTCCATTGGTGAAAAACAAAGCAGCTGGGCCGTCCCATGGCTCCATAATAGCGGCGTGGTACTTGTAAAACGCCTTTTTATGCTTGTCCATGAAGGAATTGTCCTGCCATGCTTCAGGTACCAGCATCATCATAACATGCGGTAAGGAACGCCCACCCAAAACCAGTAATTCAATGATAGCATCTAAATTCGCCGAATCTGAATTTTTCTTATTTGTTACAGGTGTTAACCATTCCAGTTCTTCCGCTGAGAAATAAGGAGAGGACATGATGGCCTCTTTTGATTTCATTTTGGTGACATTACCTCTTATGGTGTTTATTTCACCATTGTGAGCAAGATAGCGGAATGGCTGTGCCAACTTCCAATTCGGAAACGTATTGGTGCTAAATCTTGAGTGAACAATGGCAAACACAGACTCAAATTGTTCGTTTTTTAAATCATGGTAATAAGCACCGAGTTGATCCGTCTTTAGTTGCCCTTTGTATATGATTGTCCGACTTGAAAAACTGCACACATAAAATGCACCATTTTCCCCGGGTACATTTTTACGAACACTATGTGTAATATAATTGGTAAGTACGAAAAGCTTTCTTTCTAAATCCGTATCGGTGAGTTTTTCGTTTGACTCGACAAAAACTTGTTCTATGTATGGTTCTGCAGCCTTAGCTTCATGCCCTGGGACTTGATCATCAATAGGAACGAGGCGATATCCGATGAGTGATAATTTAAGATCTTTAACACATTGATTAATGATGTTTCGACACTTTTCTCTAAGCTGGTAATTTTTTGGATAAAATATTTGACCAATACCGTATGACCCGGCTTCTGGTAATTCGATAGCAAATTTTGATAATTCTGCTTTGAAAAAATCATGAGGAATCTGTGTGAGTATTCCGGCACCATCTCCAGTATTCTCGTCACTACCAGTAGCACCTCGGTGCTCCATATTTATGAGCATTTCTAATGAATCTGCTACGGTGTTATGACTTGGAATATTGTTGATATTAGCAATGCTTCCTACTCCACATGAATCATGCTCAAATTCCTCTCTATATAAACCGTTTTTTTGCATGATGTATAATTTTGATTCTGGTTAATGTTGAACACGAAAATACGGAATATCGCACCTTAATTGAAATATTCAACTAACTTATCTAATTAAAAGAGAATATTATTGCAAAAAACATAATAAAAAGCTTTTTTTCCGATGCGATATTTAAAAGCTTGTATTTATGGAATAATAATTTTGTGAGATTTGTAAAATACTAACATCAATCACAGGTGTCTTTCATTTGAACGATATGTGAAATTTAATGGGGATTCAACAACCAATTAGAAGGTTTGATATGTGATAAAGGATCGTTTACCGAAATTATCATTGTAAAAACAAGACGATATGTGATATTTGAACTTGAATTAAAAACGAAGATGAAATTAAAGGCCATATCTATTGATGACGATCCAATGTCCATTTTGATGATAGAGAACCTATCAAAAAAAGTTAACGAGCTGGATTTAGTAAATACATATAATGATCCTATAAAAGGCGCTGCTGGAATAATTTTAGATAAACCCGATCTCCTTTTTTTAGATATTGATATGCCGGAGTTCAATGGTATTGAGATTATGGATTCTTTGGTGCGTCCCCCAAAAATTGTTGTGATTTCAGCAAACCCAAATTATAAAGAGCGAGTGATCGACCTTGAAGCAGTAGCGTTTATTAAAAAACCTGTGGGAATCAAGGAATTCACTGATGCTGTGGAAAAGGTGCGAGCACTGCTTATGACCGAGCAAGCCCAAGCGGAGTAATTTTTTAATCATTCGATATTTTCAACCTAAATTGACTTTGGGGCGGATCAAAACAAACTTACTAACGGGCGGCAGGAGCGATTGACCTTGACCTGACTTGTCCGCAACTGGCTTTACTTGCTTATTTCATTTTCACACTCTTCCATTTAAATCTATTTCAAGACAAGTCTGTCTGATACTTGCCAAAGAGGAATTTTTCATGTGGATGATAGGGGACTTGCTTATCAGACTGATTGATTTCGATAACATAGCAGGAAATAGCGCTAGTCGCACCACAGAGATTTATACACATAATAGCTGTCAATGGTTTGTTCCGTATCCAAAATCCATTAGATTTATTCAAAATATAAGCAAGATCACGACCACTAGTGTTTGTTGTTTGGTTCTTAACTTCAATGATTAAATTAAAAACAATTACATTAATAGCCTTCATATCACTGGGAACTTCCTTGTATTCTCAGACTGAATACCAATCGGAACTGATTGGTAGGAACGCTTCGGAACTGGAGTTTTATATCTCAGACGATAGTAAAATCAAACTTGGGAAATACTCTGGAACATACATTTATATTGACTTCTGGCACTCTCATTGGGCTTCTATATGTTCGATAATTTTCAGGGATTCTTCATTAAAATCGTTTACCCGATGTGTTGGATGAACATAAGAGGATATTAAAGGACTATTATGAAAAATTAATAATGTAGCTTCAATATTCTTCAACGAATATTTTCAGATGAGCCTAAACGAACTCAAAAGCGTAGCGCATTACATCATCCCGCATAGACGATGGTTTTGCAATTCGCGATTCGCGAATTAAGAATTTAAAGCCTACCTTTACTGGATACCAAAACACCCATGCAATGAAAAAACACAGTGGTATGCGGCCGCAAGACATTGTCATTCTACTCAAAATCGCCATCAGAGGCGAGGAGTCCTGGACCATGAAAGATCTTTCCCAAGAACTGGAGATCAGCGCCAGTGAGGTGAGCGAGAGCCTCAACCGTTCCTCCATTGCAGGGTTATTGTTTCAGAACAAGAAGCACCTCATGCGCCAAGCCTTGATGGATTTTTTGCAATACGGTCTTCGGTATGTCTATCCACAGCAACCTGGCGCATTGGTGAGAGGAGTGCCTACAGCACATGCTGCGCCACCGCTGAGTGAGGAGATCATGAGTGATGCACCTTATGTATGGCCGCACTATGAAGGAAAGGTGAGAGGTCAGGCCATAGAGCCTCTTTATCCAAGCGTACCAACGGCCTGCCTCAAAGATCCGGCATTTTATGAAGTAATGGCTTTGTGTGACGCACTCAGAGTAGGTAGGGCACGTGAGCGAAACATCGCGGTAGAAGAACTCAAAAAGCGAATATGCTAAAGAACACACAAATCAATCGGGCAGTCACGAAGAAGATCGCAACTGCTTTAGGCGATCTGAATGACCAAGTGGTTTATGTAGGAGGTGCAGTGGTCAGTTTGTAGATCGATGATCCATCGGCAGATGATGTTCGCCCCACAAAAGACCTAGACTTGACCATGGAGATTGCCATTATAGGAGAACTAGAAGCTTTGCGGGAGGAGTTGATAAAACGTGGTTTTATCCAATCCGCAAACGATTCGGTGGTTTGCCGATTTCGGTATGAAGATGTCCTAGTAGATGTGATGTCCACCATACCCGTGGGTTGGGCACCCGGCAATCGATGGTTTGAGCTGGGCTTTGACCAAGCCTTGCACTATGATCTGGAAGAGTTATTGATCAAGCTTTTACCATTACCTTATTTCTTAGCTACAAAGTTTGACGCCTTCTTTGATCGTGGTATCAGGGACCTGTATGCCAGCCATGATTTTGAGGACATTGTTTATTTACTGAATCATGTTTCTGATTTAGCTGATCAGGTTGCCAATTCGAAAAAAACGGTAAAAGAGTATTTGATAGCATGCGCTTCCAAAATCATGAAAAGCTCACAATTACAGGAAGCTATCATTGGCAACTTATTTCATGAAGCACAAGATCAGCGCTTCGGTCTAATCATGTCCAAACTAAAGAATATCACCAATGGGATTTAATGAACTTTACCGCGTAGAATATACATTACCCATCAGCTAAGCGGCACTAATCTCAATGCAAACACAGGAGAAGAACCTAAGATATCCTACTGTACTAGTTGGCAATATCGCTCTGCATCTGAATTAGGAAGAGGCATTAACGAGGCGTTGGTGGAGTCTGAAGTGCGCTCAGCATTGATCCGGTAGAATCAAGAAATTCGAAAACGAAATGAATTGGCGGATGAAGTAATCTATAAGCTTCGTGTCATTTTACTTTCCGAAAATCAAGTATGTCTGGTGCCTGTCAATGATGAGTTTTTAAAGTGGGTGATAGGGGACTTGCTTGTAAGACTGATTAATACAATATAGAAAACAATAGCTCTAGTCGCACCACAGAGATTTATACACATATAGCTGTCAATGGTTTGTTCCGCATCCAAAATCCATTAGATTTATTCAAAATATAAAACGGATAACGACGACTGTTACTGATTATACACAATTCCGCACCTGAAATATTAAATCCAATAAATGAGAAAAATAGAAACTCAATCAGGAAAGGGGTTTAAGCTACAAACCCTGAGGGCGATTGAAATTTTTCTTGATGCTATAATAGAGCATGGAAAAGAGGCAAAAGTGTTTATTGCCACAGAAATGATAGGTGATGTTTATCATAAAATAAATGATGAACATGGAATTGAGGAAGTGAAAAATTATAAAGATCCTCATTCAATCAACAGTGAAGAAATCAAAAATACCTTAATAAATTTTCTCGATTCCTACATAAATTTTCGCCCTGGTCAATTATCATTATCATTTTATTCAACAGCAGGAATAAGGGAGTCTGATAATAAAAACCTAACCAATTCCATTCTATACTATTTACAAAATGAAATATACAACACAACAATAATTGAAAAAGTAAAAGAAACGATATTACCTCATTACAATAAAAAGAACCTTCGAGATACAGGAAATTATGAACTTATAAAAGCTTTTTCAGAGGCCGATTGGATTGACTTTTTAGGTAGAATTAGTTGGAAATTCAACCTTTTGGGTAACACAGAGATAACTGAAGTTTTACAAAAAAAATGCAAGACGGTAATAAACACAATAGAACCTGAATTCTTAACTCTCAATGGTTTAGAGATGGTTGTGTTACATGAGTTTAAAGATCAACTTGAAAGAAAACTTGAAGGAAATAGCTATTATGGAGGATTTGAATTTAAGGATTTTGACCACATTGTGTTCAAAGAAATTGCTAGAAGAAGCTTTAAAGAAAACAGAAGCTACGGTAAGTTTCTGAAATTTGAAGACTATGCATTTTCTATTACTTCGGACAGTTTTTATTTCACAAACTACGAGAAGCAACTTATACAGGAAATTACTGATCAGTTGTTATACTCACCAAGTCGGAATTTTGTCCTACTGACAGGCAAATCCGCACAAGGAAAAACTGTATTGGCTCGTCAAATTGCATCAAGCTTTGAAAAAGAAGGTTATATAACCTTATTTATAAAGCTTAATGCGCAAACTAGGTATGATGAATTAAAACTAGAGAAAATAGGTAGAGAAAATAGTAATGTATTTTGTTTAATAACTAACGCACATCAAAATCTATCCCTCATCAATGAGGTACTTATTTATAAGAAAAAATACCCGAACGTTAAATTCATAATTGAGAGTCGAATTATTGATAGGGCATTTGAAAATGAATCAGATGAAATATTCAACAATGAATATGTCGAAGAAAAAAGGCTTGAGTTTAATAAACACGCAGATTTTTCTGAAAAATATCTTGGTATAGTAAGGACATTTACATCAGAGCCCCTGGATCTTAATTTACTTATTAAAGCTACAGGCAGGAATTTTTTATTCCTGTATGAATACTTAAAAAACATTCAATCATCAGGTGATGAAATAGGCATCTATTCAAGTATAGATGAATTGCTGCGGTCAAAATACATTGAAAAAAAGTATAAGGACTTGAAAGAGTTTGCAATAATAAATCAATATGAAATACCGCTCAATTATGAATACATCAGTGAAATATCAAACGCTCAGTTCTTTATAAAAGAGAATCATTTAATCGCAGACAATTCCAATTCTGATTACTACAATTTATATCATTCAGATTTTGCGCGATTGCTCGTTAAGAGCTTATTAAAAAGTAAAAATTTCAATGAGTTTCAAATTTTGGAATTTGAAATCACCGCATTTACAAAGTACCTAACTGTAACAAGCTTTAGTGAGTCGCCAACGATCATAAAATCATTATATACTAACTCAGCATATAAATTATTAACAGCACTACTCACAAGGGATATAACTAAAGTAGATTTTTTTAGATATTATTCGGATCCAAATAATTTCAAATTTCTTCCGTCTAGTTCTAAGCCTTTACGTGATTTTTTAAGAATAAGTGAAAAGGTATGCCCAGATGTATTAGCCGAATATTTACAAGTAATAATTATTGAAAACGAGAGACTGAAAGAATTTTTCAACTCTGATAGTTCATTTATATATTCTCTAATTGAATTATCAACCTTAATTAATTTGCACTTACCTAATCGTCTTGAAGAGTTTAATCAAAAGCTTCCTGAATATTTTTCAAATAGATCTGATGATATTCAATTTTCAGCAATCACATTCTATATTAACCAGTCGCAAAAAAAGAATAAAACACTCTACGAGATATTGATAAAAGAATATCTACCTGAGCATTTAAAAAGAATAGCTCTACAAGAAGAATTTCTGAGCTTAACTGAGGGACTTTTGCAGCTTAATAAATTAGATAATTTCAAAAATTTTATTGAAAGCATTAAAACAGAACTCATTGATAGATCTCAGAATACCTCCCTATATAGATTTTCACGAGGACTAAAAAATATACACCAAGCGACATCTCTTCATTTTGCAACAGATATTTTTGAACAATACCCAGAGGAACTGCTAAAATCGGAATTACAAAACTCTAACATCAAAGCAGCACTGGTTTCAGTTAATATTCTAAAAACTTTTGGTCGTGATACGGTTTATAAAAATTTTCAGCCAGATAGATTGAATATCGCAGTTGAAGAATATAGTTTCTTAGATATTTCAAAGCTATTGTTAGAAGCTGATTTGTTTATTAACAATCAAAAAAAATCATCTGGGTTCATTAATAAATTTCAATTTGAATTACTTATAGAGAAAATTTTAAAAAGTAATTCGTATCAGGTTGCCAATAGTTTGCACTTACTTCACAATAGAAAAGGCTTTAAAGATTACATTGAAACCCTTTTCTATGGTATTCCCATTGACTTTTTTAAATTCCCTATTGAACAAATTGATGTTTTCAGGATAGTTGAAACTTTACATTGGTTAAAATCTATTGATAAATCAGGCCTTCAAACAAATGAATGTTTGGTTTTAAATATTGATACAATCAACTGCTTCGATTATGGTACTCTCGATCTTGAACGAATAGTCTTAATCTTTACCTACCTGAAAAATATTAATAAGGAAAAGACAATTTCCTTACTTCAAAGCTGCAAGACTATACTTAAAGAAAAGGTTGGTGAGAGCAGTTATAAAGAGATTGGAATAACAATTAGTAGACTAGCTAATATTGATTCTCATATTTCTAATGAATTACTAAGTGACGTTGTGCATAAAAATAACTTTATCCATTTCTTAGAAACTCAGAAGATCAACATAGTAAGTCGCACTCTTAAAGAATTTCAGAATGCAAAAAATGTTTCTGAAATTGACTTAATAAATGACCTATACCTCAAATTAAGAACGGAATCACTAATTAAGAGTGTTGAAAACATCAAGTTTGATGTTCTTTGTCATTCCTTAAATGAACTAGTTTCAATTGAGACTAAGGCTTATAACAAAACTCGTAAACTCCTTTGGGAAATTGGACTTGAGCGATTTAATTCTTCAATGCTTGACACTCCATTTATAGGGGTTTGTACTGGATTTATTGCTCTTAATAAAGTCAATAAAAAATTCACATATGAGATCTACAATTATTCGATCAATTCTATTGTAGAAATTTCGACTAAATCAACACTTAAGGAGTTTTCTGATGGATTGAAAGCTATCGCCAGTGTTAATTCCAGTTTCGCAATTGGAATATTTAACTCTAATGACATTAATCTCACAATATTGGGATCAGATGCAAAGAATTATGATTTAAAGGGCATCAAAAGATGTGCGTACTTTTTAAAGTCAATAGATAAACCCGCAACCAGAAAGCTGATTGGTGAAATGGAAACTCAGAGTTTAGTCTTCAAATTCAAACAGGAATATCAATTCGATACGGCTTCTGAGATGCTAAGTCAACTTTATGAAATAAATAATTCCAAAATAGAAGATGTAGTAAAATCCCTATCCAATGAATTGTATAGTAAATGCAAGTCTTTGGAAATTAACGTTATATCTAAGGGGCTGAGTGAAATTGCAAAAGTCAATCAAATAATCGCAAAAGAGGTTTTAACCAGACTTAGTAATGAAAGAGACATATTGAAAGAGGTGAGTCTATTGCAGTTTGATGTTTTTGGAAAGACAATAAGAGAAATCTATAAAATAGAGTTAGAACCTGATTTGTCAAAAAGAATTTTATCATATGTAAGTGTCAGTCATTTGGTTAAAAAGGCAACTAAAATGAGCGTAAAGCAGCTGAGTTTAGGTTTTGGAGCTCTGAAAAAAGTGGATTTGATTCTTACTATTGAGGTTGCAAAGCAATTAGTTCAATTAAAGCCAAAACTGAAAAAATCACTGCGGTCTATAAAGGATTTGGTTGACAGAGAGTAAAGTGAGTGTAACAAACCGTATAGCATATTCTTCTAATGAGTTACTTGAAAGTCAAGTGAAAATCCTCTAGATTGTAGATTTTAAACAAGTCCAGAGTCAAATGTCATGTATGGATGTTATAAGAAATAGATTTTATCGTTATGAGACTATGCATTCTTCCATTGAAAAAACTAATTCCTTTGTTATCACTTTTGATACTGGCCTCCAGATACACTAAAGCTATTCCTCACCAAGTCACTCCTCCACTTTTGGTCACTACCTGAAATAGACAAAAAAGTCACCTTTAAAGACCTTCGCAAAACCTACATTACCAGAATGAAGGAGCAAGTGGGAGAGAAGGCCAACAAGCGAATACACACACCAACCAAGATATTCTTATATGCGGCATGCTGAAGCAAAAAAAAGCCACTTACAGAATTGAATGTAAGTGGCTGATAATCAACGTGGGCCCACCTGGGCTCGAACCAGGGACCACCTGATTATGAGTCAGGTGCTCTAACCAACTGAGCTATAGGCCCAAATCGCAGTAAAACCAACTGCCTTTGTTTTGGGTTTGCAATATTAGATATTTGCGGCAAATTAAGCAACGAGGTGAAAGAATTACTGAAAGGAATTAATACAATCATTTTTGATCTAGGGGAGGTAATCATAGATCTTCACCCAAATATGGTGATCAATGAGCTATCTTACCGATGGCAGATTCCTTCACATAAAATCAAAAGCCTCATTGTTGAAAATTCTCAATTGATTGATTATGAGACAGGTAGAATCGACGAAGCACAAATGCTAGAAAGTATTCAACAAAATTTCACAAAGAAAATCTCACTCCAAGAGTTTGAATATAGTTGGAACCTGATGATTGGTGATATTTCTGATTTAAGAAAAAAATTACTCGTTGACTTGCGAAAAAACTTTAATCTGCTTTTTCTTTCGAATACCAATACCATGCACGAACGAGCCTTTGATCAGCTGGCTAAAGATAAATTCTCCATTTCTGCACTATCAGCACTCGTGGATCATGCTTACTACTCTCATAAAATGGGATTAAGAAAACCAGATCAGGATATATACCGGGCGGTCATTGATCAACAAAATCTTATTCCTGAAGAATGCTTGTTTTTCGATGATCGGGAAGAAAACTTACAGTCGGCAAGTGACATTGGAATAAACACCTTTCAAGTTTTAACCCCAAACGCGATACTCGGATTGACTTAATATGAATAAACAAAACAAAACAAGAATCATACAGATTGGCCTTTTTGTCCTCACGCTTATTGTTACCACAATCGCGGGAGCAGAATGGATGACAGGTAGGTATCTTTTTTTTACGGAACCAGCCATGTCATGGCAAGACTTTCTCAATGGGTTTAACTATTCGATTCCTTTTCTTCTGATTCTTACTTGTCATGAGTTTGGGCATTATTTAACAGCCAAATACCATAAAGTCAAAACCACTTTGCCTTACTACATTCCTATGTGGTTAGGTTTTATTCCCACGCTTTCGTTTGGAACGATGGGTGCCTTTATTCAAATTAAAGACCTTATAGTTAGTCGCAAACAATTTTTTGATATAGGCATAGCTGGACCTTTGGCTGGCTTTGTCATTGCTATTGGCGTCATCCTTTACGGATACAATAATTTGCCCGAACCTGAGCAGATTTTCGAAGTTCATCCGGAATACGAACAATTTGGATTAGACTATGCAGAGCATGTATATGACCATGAGTTTCAAGTAAGTCAACATTATCAAATGTATTTGAAGGCGAGGGTCGCCGATTCGCTTGATTATTTAACGACCAATACCAATGAAAACGACGTTTGGGCTTATCCTGAATTTGAGGCATTTGAGAGTTATCCAAATCTTTCATTTAATAAACCGCTATTATTTCAGTTTATAGAATCTTTTATTGAAGATAAATCCCGCATTCCAAATGAAAGGGAAATCATGCACAATCCTTATTTGTTGGCGGGTTTACTGGCTTTATTCTTCACAGCATTGAATTTATTTCCCATTGGGCAGTTGGACGGGGGACACATCGTGTTTGGTCTTTTGGGTACCAAGAATAGTGAAATCGTGTCAAAAGTGCTCTTTTCCATTTTTGTATTTTATGCTGGATTAGGACTTATCAATATCAATGAACTGGCAGATGTCTCTATAGGCGCGAGTCTTAATTTTTTGATATTGATCTTGGGCTATCTCTATTTCTTGTATGTCTGTGCATACTCGTTGTTTAAATCTAAGCAAGACCGACTCACTTTCGCGGCAGTGGTTCTCACACTTCAGTTTTTATTGAATTACCTGTTCGCTTGGGAAGGATATTCGGGTTGGTTGCTGTTCTCGTTAGTCTTGGGAAGGTTCATAGGAGTGAAGCATCCTCCAGTGATAGACGATACACCTTTAAGTCTAGAAAGGAAAGTGCTCGGTTGGTTTGCACTTTTTATCTTTGTCATAAGTTTCAGCCCCGAACCTTTTATAATGGATGGGTTCTAGTTTTTGATAAATTTCCCGTTAAATGTTTGGCTGTCAGTATGTTGACCATGGAAAATATATTGTCCGGTGCGGAGGCTCGAAATGGTGATTTCATTTTTACCTTCTTTCAAGTAACCTTCAAGTATAATTTTACCAGCAAAATCAATGATCTGATAATTGGCAGGTTGCCGCACAGTTACTCCAATATAATTGCTGGTAGGATTAGGATAAAGATTGAACGCTTCAAGAGAAGGGGAGCTTAGAGGTTCCACGCCTTCAATATCAATAATGGCAGAGTAGGAGTAATAAATATTTCCAGCGGGCGAGGTGACCTTGCATCGTAAAAGTTTTCCTTCTATGTTTTGATCGAGTTTGATACTCAAAGACGCAGTGGAAACGTTTCGGAAGAAATCACCTTCGGTTAAGGGTAAGAACATTCTGGTTTGAGACTTGTAGTCTTGCCATTCATAGTTGGCCGCATTTTCCTTGGTTTCTATCGTCATTGTTGTATTATCCCCTAAAAATGATTGAACATCCGTTGGGTGATTCACAATGAAATCAGTCGTGTCAAGTCTGACGATAAAAAGGCCATTGAACAAATCAGAAACGATAATGTTGCCGCTTTTAAAATAGGGATAGTTGCTCCATGATCCTTCAAATGCGATAACATTTCTTTGCGGATGGGTGTCGAAAAAAGCCACTTCTCTGAGCACTCCTTCGGAAATTCTTTCGCTGCTCAATACTCTCAATCCACTGCCATAATTGCTTTCAAATACGAGATCTCCTTTGGTGTAAAGGTTGTGGTCTATGGCACTAACTTCATTGTAAAAGCTTCCTATTAATATCGGATTATCTAATTCCTCTATATTCCAGATCAATGTTCTAGGATTGAATCTAAACTCACCTTCATCTAATTCATCATTCATTAAGAAATACTTGTGATCTTCTGTTAGCCAACCTTGATGGGTATACTGCACTTCCGAATAAGTCAAGCGACTGATCATATCCATGTTACTTTTATCATCCACATTTACAATAGTAAAGGTGTCTTCATTGCTATTGAAGCATATTTCTTGGCCGTTGTATTTACTATCTGGTCCTCGATATATAACACATTGGGCATCATGCGTATATCCGTCGTTATCAAAACACGCTTCGTAAACAGGGTTTTTAGGATCACTGATGTCTAAAATATGCATTCCACCCTGACCACAAACTGTAGCACCTCTGGCTCCAACGATATAAGCAAAACCAGTTTCTTCATTAATAACGATGTTGTGTGAGGAGCCAATACCATCATAGAAGCCATCTTGTTCAAAATCAAGCGCAGTGCCATCATATTCACGGAGTTTGGTTAGGTCAAAAACTTGCATTCCATGATCGGAATTCCCATCACTGACTATGTAAGCATGATTTTTATACACTTTAATGTCTCTCCACGCAGATTCTCCATGCAAAATTCTACCGCTCTGTAAATGGCTTTCTTTCAATTTACCAATCACAATGGGTTGAACCGGATCTGTGACATCAACGAAAGTGACACCATCTGTTAATCCAACGATGGCATATTCCTTACTACTTTCAGGGTCTTCCCATCCCCAAAGGTCATTAAGGTCTTTGTCTACGCCAAGTAAGTCTTCCGCGCTCAAATGGGACAGTAAGGTTATTTGATTACAAGGATACTCTCCTGCCTTTCCCGAAATACAAGGTACTTGTGCCATAGCCAGTTGTAGGCTAAAAACATAAAGTGAAAGTACGATCAATCTACGATTCATAAGTTTTCGACTATTTAGGGGATGTGGCTATTAAGGTCATTCAAGAATCAATTTCCGAACAATGAATTGATCACGGAAGAAAATCTTCATTAAAAATAACCCTTTATTTAATCCTGTAAGCTGATGTACGCCATTATTGGATGACTGGTACTTCAATTGTCCAGATAAGTTGAATATTTCAATTTTGTCATATTCTCCTTCAATGGTTATATGGCTAGTGGCAGGGTTGGGATAGACTTTGATGTTTTCAAAGGCACTCCATTTTTTCTGACTTAATATGACGCTTGTATCTCTTTTAAATACTGGTCGTATCATCAATGCACCTTTCAGTCTTTCGTTTTGCTGCCATTCACCTGTAGTATTGGTAAATATGGCACCTGCAGCATTAGGGTTATTTCTATCAAATCCAATACTTACAAAATTATCCGTAAATTGCTGATAGCCAATATAAAAAGTGTCTGAAACGATGATTGAATTGTCTAGTTTTATTTCACTAAAAGCATTCAACCCTACTGATTTGGCAATGGTGTATGGCTGTCGAATTCTTTCATTTTCTAAATTATCTCCCCAAACAATGAGGTCAATAGGGTTACCGTTCGTATCAGGTGTAATGTCTGGAAAGTGAATTCTTAAATGAGTAAGTGTGTCTGTTGTCAGTGGAGCGAATCGCACCGCCAGCTGCCCAGTCCTTAAATTGATACCTGCGGCAAATTCGGCTGTACCATCGTCATAAGCATACTGGTCATGCAGTAAATAATCTACTTTGATTGTATCGTTTATTTCCAAGTCAATACCTGGGGAAGTATCATTTTCAGATTCCTCATCTTCTGTGAAAAAGATAAAAGTGGATGCCACAATTTGAGAATCCAATTCATTTTCGAAGTTTGATTTATGAAGACTTATTGCAGGACTGAAGATCGTGTCTAAGAGGAAATAATTTTCTACTCCACCTATCAGCGAATTAGATAGCAATTCATTGGTGTATTCAATTTGCTGTGTTTCGTTGCTCAGTATGTGCCGATATACCAATGGAAAGTCTGACCCGCTTAAATTTGAAGCAAGTACCGATTGGGAGGCAAACCTTACTGTATCATTATCCAAAAGGTGTGCGAACGGAATTTGTGTGTATAAGCCAAATAGCGCACTAGGCGACCCTGACAATGCTCTATCAAAATAATTAAGATCGGTTAAGTTCCGGCCATCATTCAAATAGATATAGTCAATATTCCAAGAGTCAAATTGTCCATTTAGGCTACCGAAAGCTTCAAATTTCAGCTGTACTGAGTCATGAAAGAAGATGGGTTCGTCAATTTTTATCATGACTTGTTGAAAATCAAAAGTTTCCACTTCTCCAGTCTGCGACCAAATGGTTTTCCAAGGGTTAGTGGTCTCGTTACTTTTGATCTGCAATCTTAAGGAATCATTTTCGTCAGGAGCTTCCCCGTTTCCTTTTGCCTGCCAATAAAAGCTCATGAATGTAGTAGCTCTTTCGGCGGTAGTCATATTTATGGGTTGAGAAACGAGGCTGTCTGTTTTGCCGCGAAATAAACCCGAAATATCGTAAGCTCGCCCATTACCATTGATGCCGTCAAAAGTGGCGGCCTTATAAGTAGGAGGATTATGTGCTATGGTCGCATTAACGTATACCGTATTGCCAAAAAGCCACATGGTGGTGTCTGGTTGATTTTGAGAAGCCGAGAAGTCATCCCAAAATGGCAAAGTTAATACTTGCTTTTTCTGTGAGTTACTATAGGATTGACTTAATGGAGTTAATTTAAACTGCCCTAAACATGGCAAAATGAGAATTATGAGGCACGATATGCTAAATAATCCTCTCATTTAATTGTCCAGAATCGTTGGGTCAGTATTCAGCGAATCTGGTGCATAGATCCAAAGATCAATAATCTGCCCTAGTCTCATATTTCTACCAACAGATGGACTTTGTTTAACTACTGATTTTGAATCTACGAGTGTCTTAACCTCTTCCATTTCATTGTCCTCATTTTCTTCATAGGATATCGCAATGTTTGAGTCAGTCTTGTTGATTTTCCCCACTTTGAGGCCAGAACCGACAATGGCAAACTGTGCACTTTCAATATCTAAACCTAGGAGGTTTGGCGCTTCAAGTGTTTGCTTACCTAGTCCATCCCCAACGATCAGGTCAATTTTAGATCCTTTAGCTATTCTTTCTCCTTCGGGTATTGTCCTTCCATTTATCTGTTGGTCTAAAATATAATTCAAGGCTAAATCTGGTGTGTATTCAATTTCTCCTAAAGCCAAGTCATAGGTTTTAAGAACAAGCTGTGCGTTTTTTACCGATCCACCGACGAGCTTTGGCATTTTTACTAAAGGAGGATTCTGAGAATTGAGTGTAACGTATACTTTTCTGTTTCCTTTTACTTTCTGATTGGGTAGGGGAAATTGTTTTAAAACTGCGAGTGCTGGAACATCCGCAGAAAAACCTGAATCGGCAGACACTTCAAACCTCAAATCTCTACTTTCTAAAAAATCATCGAGATCTTCTACACTAATACCCCTAACATCAGGTACTGTAATGGTTTCTCCATGATTGGTGATTATGGGTAGATAAATTTTGAAAAAAATAAGGATTAAACCCACGGCAAGGATTACAATCAAGCCTAAATGAATCAGAAGATTCTTGAAGTTATTTATTTTGAAAAGATTCATTTTATACTGGTTGATTACTTTTTAAACGAGCAAAGCCAAATGAAATTATCGAATCGATAAACTCATAAGGTTTTAAATTTTGTAAAGCAGCTTGATGAAAAATAGCTGTGGCAGGAGTCATTCCTGGTAAGGAATTGATTTCAATAATGATTGTTTCAACTTTTTCTTCCCATATTCTCACGAACGCGTCTATCCGACAATATCCTTCTATCTCGCATATTTTCGCAGTTTCTATCAGTGTCTTTTTTACTTCATTTGATATAAACTCGAATTCTTGCTTTGATTTTCCAAATCTGGCGGGTGTAATATTTTGCCCTTCTCCAGCAAGAAATTTTTCTTCCAGAGATAGAATTTCACCACTGGCCAATGCTTCCGATGGGTCAAAAGCGGTAAATGTTAGTTGGCCATTCTCATCAAAATTAGTGATAACACCGCCCGTGATTTCAAGAAATTGGTCAGCGTCATTTGCCACGATCAGATCTTCAATTAAGAAAAATTGTTTTTGTGGAAACTCTTCATTGTATTTCAAGCCGAGCGTAGAGGCAGGATCCGCAAGAAACTCAGGTGATTTTCTGAACGTCATCTCGCAAAAGGCCATCAGCTCTTCTCTGTTTTTTATTTTCTTAACGGCCGAAGAGCAACCATCGTCTGCCGGCTTAGCGATGATGGGGTATTGAAACACCCCTTCAATTTCATGAATCAGGCCTTCTTTATCACTTCTATATGCATCTTCATAAACTAACCGATGATTGGCTACTAAGATGCCATGTTTCCTCAGTTTTTCATTGGTCTCGAACTTGTTAATAGTGAGTTGAGAGCTAGCCACATCTGAGCCGTTAAAAGGAATTTGGTTTTTATTAAGCGCTATTTGAACGGCACCATCCTCACCAGGTCTACCATGCAAAGCGATAAAAGCAAAATCAATGTGCACCTTAAGACTTGTGTATTCTAATGGTTGCAATTTCAGTTCAGTACCCCCAATAAATAACGCTTTCGTCACTTTTAATTCGTCATTGATCAGGTCTATGATGGGGTGAGCAGCATTGCCGTCGTGAACTTTTTGTTTGATATCATCCGCATTATCCTTGAGCATGATATTAATGGGGAGTAAGTAAAGTTCATGCTTTGCTTCGTTACCAGTCAGGAAAATAGGAATCGGATCATATTTACTTGAAGAGGCTAATTTTTCAAATATATTTCTTCCACTTTCAATACTTATGTGTCGTTCCGAAGAGAAACCACCCATAATAATGCCCACTTTTGTTTTGTTACTATCCTTTAAATGAAGTCCTGAAAGTTGCTTTCTAAGCTTGGTTAGCGCTAGATGATTGGAAAATAGATTTTTGCCAGACTTGTATCTGGCTTTCAAGGATCGTTCAATGATTAGCGATAAAAATTGCGATGGATTCAAACCAATCTCTGCCGCTTGATGAAAGAAAAAAGAGGAGGGCAGCATCCCGGAAGTCGTATTCGGGTCATTGAGGAATATTTTTCCTTCTTCTGTAAAAAAACCATCAATTCTCGCATACACTTCAGAGTGCAGGACAGTATACAAGTCCTGACATTTGGTGCGTATATTTTGAATATCCTCAAGACTCAAATCTATTGGCGTGATTTTTCTGCTGATGCCGGGCAAATATTTAGATCGATAATCAAAAAGGTCATTGGATTTTTTGATTTCCGTAGGAGGTAGCGCTACTGGCTTGCCCAGCTCATCTTCAATGACGATACATGAAAACTCTTTCCCTTTAATAAATGATTCTATAAGAATAAAAGCCTCTCCATTCGTGGCTTCTAAAATGCACTCAGAGGCATTTGATCCATCCAGATATTCCCATAATTGCTTTGGATGATGAATTTCTTTAACGCTATCCACCACCACAGGAAATCCCAATC
Source organism: Cyclobacteriaceae bacterium (assembly GCA_040218415.1). Taxonomy (GTDB): domain Bacteria; phylum Bacteroidota; class Bacteroidia; order Cytophagales; family Cyclobacteriaceae; genus JAVJRN01. The sequence continues at coordinate 35,634 of JAVJRN010000054.1, read as the reverse complement.
CTTCTCGGATGTCCGTGAATCGGGTTAAAAAACCATATTTTTCTTTATTGCTTTTTTCTTTCCAAAGTGTGAGATCAATTTTTTGGATAAAAAATGATCGGTCGATGGCATTTTTCAGCGAGGAGGTATCATTGACAATATTCACACCTATCGAAGAGCCCTGATGAGGAGCTTTGATAACGAACGGAAAACTGAATTTTTCTAGAATTCTACTCGTCATCTGATCGGGCTTGCTTTGCCATTCCAGTCTAGAGTAAGTTTCAGAATGTGGACTATCAAATCCGGCATGTCGAATGATGCTTCGTTGGGCAGATTTATTTATTCCGATGCTACTTGGCAAAATACCTGCGCCACTGTAAGGAATATCATACCAATCCAACATTCCTTGGATATTTCCATCTTCTCCAAAAGGGCCATGCAATGCCAGAAAAGCGAAATCAATCAAATTAGAAAATTGATCTGGTCTGACTTTCTCACCAATCCGCGCAATATTCGCTTCCACTATGTCATCTTCTTCAATGGATTCAATATATGTCTGAAAGGGGAATTCAGTATTTTCAATCGTAGCGATCGACGGATAAAAATCCCTGATCGTTCCTTTGTACAGATATTTCCAGTCTAATAAGATGAAGTTGCCAAAGCTATCTACAAAAATGGGTACTGGCGTAAATAATCCTTTGTCAAGATTGTCGAAAACTGTTCTGCCACCGGCAAAAGAAATTTCTCTTTCTCTTGAACGCCCACCAAAAAAAATGCCTATCCTCATGGGTAGTAAAATTAAACTTCTTGATTTGAATTAAGGTCGGATATACAATCTTTTGGTCTGTTTAATTTGATTGCCGTTTACTTTCAACAGATAAAACCCCGATTGCGATGGTGCAATCATTCGATAGGTTTGATTTAAGCTATTTGGAAAATTCTGATCAAAGACTACTTTACCTGCCATATCAATCAATTGAATATGGAGTGTTTCCTTAAGCGGCATATTAACATTGACATAAAATTCATCAACAGCTGGATTTGGGAAAACAGTTAATCTACTTTCAAAAGACAACTGTTCAGGATCATTGTCAGTTAAAAATTCAATATCATCAATGTATAAATTGTTGCCTCCGCCATTTTGAAATTCTACCAAAACTCGAAGCTCCTCCCAAATTAAATGCTCCGATACATCAATAAAAATATATTCCCAATCTGTATCACTTTCTGGTACCCAATCATCTTCACTTTTTCGAATGGCTAGATCTTCCGAATCCTGATTAAAGACTTCAATTTCGTGAGTTCTTCCGCAGTTATTGGATAAAAACACCTTGAGCCTGTCGTTGAAGCCATTTCTGGAAGCGTAAGAGTATTTTATTCTGATGGCGCCTTCTCTTTGATTATTGGTCTTCAATATCGGACTAGAAATATAGGATGACCCACCAACATAAGTAGACCCGAAAGCATTAAATTTAGCTACCTCCGAATTATTGATTTGAATGAGATCTACTGTAGGAGAGTTTTCAGTGAAATTGGTTGTCCATTTTGGTTGATCAAATGTCTCTCGGACGGGAATGATTTCCTCTGATTCATTGACCACCACCTTGAAGCTAATGATATTATTGTTCAGCTTGGTGTCCACTTCTCCGTTGATCTTATCAATTTTTATGCTTATATCATTTTCCCCATCAGTCAAGCTTCTTATGCTCAGCGAAAAGGACTCGCTAAATCCAGAAAAGATTTTGATATTTTGATAGTTCTGTTTGAAAACTCTCTCGTTGATCATGATATCAAGATCCAAAGATTCAATATCCTCGTATCCAAAGTTTTTGAATTCAATTTTTGGAAATACTTCTTTCTGACATGTTGTAGGAGTGACCCCTTCAATCTTCCTTATACCAAGGTCTAATCTTTCAAGTTCCGCTGAGGTCACTTCTATATTGTCCAGATAGATATTATTTCCTCCACCATTCACCCCTATGAATACAATTTGAATAAGTCCCTCACCTAAATAAGGCGTAATATTGAACGAAGATTTTTCCCACTCAGATGGTCCAAAAGGCGTATATGCAGTTTCTTGAGCAGATGTGGTAATTAGTCGCCTACCATATCTTTCAAAAACGATGTTTCTTATGTCTAAAGAATTACCGCAACTCGGGATGATGCCTACGATAAGCCCATCGTTGATTACATCAGAAGTTCGACCAGAGTATGCGTAGGAAAAAGATAATTCAGCGCTATTCAATGCAGAGACATCCAGTAGTTCTGTTACCAGATAATCCATTTGACCAAATGGAAGGTCGGTATTGAAATATTCAATTTTTAGGGCATTATTAATGGCTGTAGAATCGGGGGCATTGGATACATTCCAATTGGAGCCAATCTCACGAATCAACGAATTGTTTCCATCTTCAAAGTCTTCTTCAAAAGGGAGTAAGCTTGATTGGGAATTGGGATAAGCAATAATGAGTTGATTGTTAATGGGGTTTTCGTCAGTACCAGTGAGCGCATACCTCAATGTATTTACCTGATTTAGGTTTAATGATATCTCGCTAAATCTAACGGTGGTAGTTTGTAGACTATTGAGTGTGGATGTAGCGGAAATTTCTTCTTGTAATACGTCATTCACATAAAGGCCAACTGAATAGTTCTCTACATTTTCCAAACCATAGTTGATCAGCAATATTTCAGGAATAATATCCTCCGAGCATAAAATTGGAGGAGCATTTGGAACCGGTACAATTCCCAAATCCTGATTGAATACTTGGGGTTCGATGAGTCCGGGGGAGGTAAGTAAGGATTTTCGACGATAGCCGTTTTCGGCTACAATTCTCATTCTATCTTTCTGATCATTGGTAAAAACATTCATACAATCGTCATCGGAATAGTCCATGTAATTTTGAACCATATTCACATTTTCACATGATGTTGTATTCAAATTGCAACCCGAGGTACTATTTGACTGCAGGGGCGTATCGTCACAGTAATCATCATTGTTACAACTAAAGTTTAAGCCCCAAATATGTAAAAGCCCAAAATAGTGACCAACCTCATGGGTGAGCGTTCGTCCATAGCTTTGAAATGAGCCCCCCGTTTCAAGATTTATGCCGAACCAGTTATAATCTACCACCACACCATCTGTTAAACCATAATTAAAGATCTCGCTTTCAAGTCCGTCGAGATTGCTAAAAGGAAACTGCGCATAACCAAGACCTGAGCTAAGATCTACGCAGTAGATGTTCAGATAATGTTCTGATGGCCAGTGACTGTCAGATTTGAGCAGCACGTCATCTGCGTCTCCTGGTCTTCCTGTAGCATAGGAAGATTTAGACGCTCTTACGCGAACAATCCCATTGGTGGGAAGGCCATTAGGATCCTGCTTGGCAAAAACAAATTCGATTCCAACATTGGCAGCTACTGATTGAAATTCAGCAACCGTATTGACCCTATCCTCATTTGCTCTCGCAAAGTCTTCATTTAGAATTCTTAATTGCTCCACAATTTTTGCAGTGGCAACATTCCTCCCTTGACCAATGATTTCTCCATTGTGGAGAATATGAAAAACCACAGGAATTTTTAGTATGTCCTGTGACGATGATTTTTCATCATTGGTATTGAATAGATTTTTGTTTTCTTTTTCTTGCTTTTTCGAAGTGATCCATTGTTGAAATTTTTCTATTTCCTCGCCTCTATTTTTATATGAAAGGACATTGTCGGTGAGGCATCTCTCCTGAGCATAACTTACAAATTCGAAAAGAAGGAGAAGGAATAATAGCAAGTATTTCATCTAAACCATGGTTTGTGGCAGCTTTGCACGAGGATCGTCAGGTGTAGTGATATTGATGGCCTCTATGCCATTTATTTCAGGGACCGCTCGTTTTATCGCCTCTTCTACGCCCGCCTTCAAGGTCATGGTGGACATAGGGCAGGAGCTACAACTTCCCAATAACTCCAGTTTAACGATATTATTATCATCAATACTCAATATTTTAACATCTCCACCGTCAGCTTTAAGATAAGGCCTTATGTTATCCAACGCCAAATCAACCTTTTCTAATAATTCCTCCATATACTAGGTATTAATTTCTACTTTTTCTGTTTTGGCCTCCGACGCATTTCGTATCGCCACTTGCTGTGCCAGCGCTTGTGCAATATTTTTAAAACATGTGGCCGTCGTGTCGTCTTTCAACACTGCCGGAAGACCAGAATCTCCGCTTTCCCTGATACTCTGCACAATCGGAACTTGGCCTAAAAACGGAATTTTATGTTTTTCAGCCAATTTTAAACCACCATTTTCACCGAAAATAAAATATTTGTTGTTAGGAAGCTCTTCTGGTGTGAAGTAAGCCATGTTTTCAACCAACCCAAGTACAGGCACATTGATTTGTGGTTGTCTAAACATTTGAAGTCCTTTGGTCGCATCGGCCAACGCTACCTTCTGAGGGGTAGTCACAATAATTGCACCTGTCACGGGCACTGTTTGAACCAAAGTTAAGTGTATATCACTGGTGCCTGGTGGCAAATCAATTAATAGATAATCTAAGTCTCCCCAAACAGTGTCTCCCAAAAATTGCTTTAAGGCAGAACTGGCCATTGGCCCTCTCCAAACAACAGCATTTTCAGGTGGTGTCAAAAAACCGATAGACATCAGCTTAACGCCGTATTGCTCAATGGGCACAATCAGATTTTTCCCATTTTCCTGAGTAATAGCAGGTTGCTCATATTCACAATTAAACATCGTTGGCATAGAAGGACCGAAAATGTCAGCATCGATTAGTCCGACTTTCGCGCCAGTTTTGCTTAAGGCAACTGCTAAATTCGCTGCAACAGTTGACTTACCTACACCACCTTTTCCAGAAGAAACTGCGATAATGTTTTTAACATTAGGAAGGAGTGGAGCGGAACTTCTGACAGTCGTAACTGTAGAAGACATGTTAATAATGGCTTTGACCTCTTCTCCAAAATGTTTTGCGATGGCTTTTTCACAATCCTTTTTTATCAATTCCTTTAGCGGGCAAGCCGGTGTGGTCAGTACCACGGTAAAGCCAATGATTTTTTGATCGAAATGTATATCTTCAATCATACCTAAAGTAACGAGATCTTTCTTTAAATCTGGATCTTGAACTTCACTTAGGGCTGATAATATTTTTTCTTTACTAATCTCCATATTTGAATTATTGTTACAATGTTAAGCAAGGCCAAACAATCAACAAACAATAGGTAAAATAAGTTAGTTTTGTTGTCTGACAAAAGACGATGATCAGCCCAACAACCATAGAAGAAATCAAGCAAAAAATGGATATCGTCGAGGTAGTTGGTGATTTTGTGACCTTAAAGAAATCAGGTTCCAGCTACCGAGCGTTAAGTCCTTTTACAAATGAAAGAACTCCTTCATTCTATGTAGTTCCCTCAAAGGGCATTTTTAAAGATTTTAGTTCGGGCAAAGGCGGTGATTCTATTACATTTATAATGGAAGTGGATGGCCTTAGTTATGTTGAAGCACTAAAATACCTGGCTAAGAAGTACAATATTGAAATAATCGAAGAAGGCCGTTCTGAGGAGTTTGACGCCCAACAGAGCAAGCGCGAGAGTCTCTTTATTGTCATGAACTATGCGAATGAGCAATTCCAAAAAATATTGTGGGAGCACGAAGACGGTAGAGCCATAGGCTTATCGTATTTTAAAGAAAGAGGCTTTTCTGAAGAATCAATCAAAAAATTTGAATTAGGCTTCACCTTAGATGAATGGGACTACTTGCTACAATCGGCCAAAAAGGAAGGTTACCAAGAAGAGATATTAGAGCAGGCGGGTCTTATTGTCAAAAAGGAGGATAAGATTTATGATCGATTTCGATCACGAGTCATGTTTCCTATTCATAATATTACAGGGAAAGTGGTTGCCTTTGGCGCTCGAATTTTAAATACCGATAACGGAAGTAATAAGAAACAGCCAAAATATCTCAATTCACCAGAGACGGAACTGTACCATAAAAGCAATGTACTCTATGGGATATTTCAGGCTAAGCAAGCGATAAGACAGGCAGACAATTGCTTCATAGTAGAAGGTTATACCGATGTGATATCGATGCATCAGACTGGAATTACCAATGTGGTTTCCTCCTCTGGTACAGCTTTGACCGAAGATCAGATCAAATTGATTTCACGTTATACGAAAAACGTAACGGTCATATTTGATGGAGATCAAGCAGGAATTAAGGCCTCCATTCGCGGTATTGACATGCTACTTGAGGGGGGATTAAATGTGAAAGCTGTAGCGCTTCCTGAAGGCGAAGATCCTGATAGTCAAGCGAGAACATTAGGAACGTCAGCTTTTCAGCATTTTATCGAGAGTGAATCGCAAGATATCATTCAGTTCAAAACGAAACTTTTCCTCAAAGAAGCAAAAGGCGACCCTGTCAAAAAAGCGGAAGTCATTAAGGATATAATTCGGTCTATTTCAAAAATAGATGACCCGGTTAAAAGGACTGTTTATTTAAAAGAATGTAGCGACTTACTCGGTATTCAAGAGTCCGTTTTAATATCGGAGCAAAATAAACTACTCATTCAAAAGAGTAGAGAAAAAGGTAAATCCGACTACTCGGATTCCTATCAAGAACTTCCTCCTGAACTTCAAGAAAACCTTATAGAAGGGGTAGATATTGTCAAGGTAATAGAGCTTCAAGAAAGGGAGAGTATCAGAGTTTTGGTTAATTATGGAAAACATCAAATTAAAAGCGTAGATAAGGATAACGAGAGCTTAATCAGCTACTATCTCTCAGAGATGGAGGAAATTAACTTCACTAATGCCATTTATCATGAAATTCTAGAGATAATAAAAGAGAAATTATCAGAAGGAGAAATCATTGACGGTGAATACTTGTTGCAAAATGGGAGTGAGGAAGTAAAACGAGTAGTGGTGGATTTGATGACTCCAAAGTATGAGCTTAGCGAAAATTGGAGTAAAAAATTTCAAATTCATGTTCCTACAGAAATAGAATTACTAAAAGATGTAACATACTCGAACATTTTAAGGTTAAAATTTCGAATTATTCAACATTTAATAAAAGAAGAAAATAAAAAAATCAAAGAGACGGTATCAGAAGACGCTTTAGACGAGATACTTGACGAGATAAACGAATTGAAACGAATAGAAATGGATATTGCCAAAATCCTAGGCAATGTGACTACCAAATAAACAACGAATGAGTAAAACAATATTAGACCCGATCCAAGACGCAATTGACGCAATAGCTGCTGGAGAAATAGTGATAGTCGTAGATGACGAGGATCGAGAGAATGAAGGAGATTTTATTTGCGCTGCTGAGAAAGTGACTCCTGAGATTATCAACTTTATGACCAGAGAAGGTAGAGGGTTGGTTTGTGCGTCAATCTTAGAGGAGCGATGCGTCGAACTAGAACTTGACTTGATGGTGGGAAAAAATACCGCAACCTTCGAAACCCCGTTTACCGTTTCGGTAGACTTGATTGGTCATGGAACATCAACAGGAATTTCTACTGCAGACAGAGCGAAAACAGTTAGAGCTTTAGCCGATCCCAAGACTAAACCAGAAGATCTTGGTCGTCCTGGCCATATTTTTCCATTAAAGGCTAAATCAGGTGGAGTATTAAGACGTGCCGGTCACACGGAAGCTACTGTGGATTTGGCCAGACTGGCAGGTTTAAGTCCTGCTGGTGTATTGGTGGAAATTCTCAACGATGATGGCACCATGGCTAGGCTTCCTGATTTGAGAGTAATAGCAGATAAGCACAATCTAAAATTGGTTTCAATCAAAGACTTGATAGCTTATCGTATGAATCTTGAGTCCATGGTGGAGGAAGAGATTACGGTAGATATGCCCACAGAGCACGGACTATTTAAGTTAAAAGCTTTTAAGCAAATAAACACAGGGGAGTCTCATTTGGCGCTTTACAAAGGTGAATGGAAAGAAGACGAGCCTATTCTTGTTAGAGTGCATTCAAGCTGCGTTACTGGAGATATATTTGGCTCTTACAGGTGTGATTGTGGAAATCAACTTCATAGCGCGATGCAAATGGTGGAGAAAGCCGGCAAAGGGATTGTTTTGTATATGAACCAAGAAGGGCGAGGAATCGGCTTGGTCAATAAGCTGAAAGCTTACAAGCTTCAAGAGGGGGGAATGGATACAGTAGAAGCCAACCTGCATTTGGGATTCAAGATGGATCAACGTGATTATGGGGTAGGCGCTCAAATATTAAGAAAAATGGGTGTCACCAAAATGAAGCTTATATCTAATAATCCAAAAAAACGTGTTGGACTAGTAGGTTATGGCCTAGAAGTTGTAGAAAATGTGGGAATTGAAATTGTCCCAAACATGCACAATCAGAAATATCTTGAAACTAAAAGGGATAAAATGGGGCATCAAATATTGAAGGACTAGATTTTAAACTATGGGAATGAAAAAACTAATTTTTGGTGTGCTGTTTTGCAGCGTTTTTTTTGCCAAAGGCCAGTTTTCAAACGAGGTATATCATGATGGCTTTTTGGTCAATACCGATTCCGATACCATTCGAGGATTGATCAAATATGACTTAGAGGCCAATATCGTGCAGCTTGTAAGAAACAATGTTGTCAAAACTTACAGCAGTCACAAGGTCTTTTATTTTGAAATATTCGATAAAATTTTAGATAACTATCGACAGTTTTATTCCATTCCATATAAGGTCAATTACAATTATGAGATACCCATCATTTTTGAAGTCTTGTATGAAGGCAGGATTTCATTGCTGGCGCGAGAAGCAATAGTGCAGGAAACTGTAAGCAATTCTTCCGCTTACTGGGGAGGAAATTTTATACAAAATAGAGTGTCGTATTCTTTTTATTTTCTAGACAAAGAGGGTAACATTGATTTCTACAATGGGAAAAGAAACGACCTATTGAAATTGCTGCCAAAACATACAGGAGAGCTTAAAAGCTTCATTAAAGAAAATAGACTTGAACATGACGAAATTCGTGATTTGATCAGAATTATCGCCTATTATAATACACTTGAAACATAAACTAAAATGTCAAAACCCTTAATTCTTATTTCCAATGACGATGGTATTACCTCACGTGGTATTAAAAAACTCGTAGAGCTGATGTCACAAATAGGGGAGGTTGTTGTCGTAGCGCCGGATAGCCCTCAATCAGGAATGGGACATGCGATTACCGTAGGAGACACCTTGAGGATAACAGAAAATAGAATATTTGGACCAGGAATTGAGGCTTATGAGTGTTCGGGAACGCCAGCTGATTGTGTTAAACTAGCCAAACATCATGTGTTGAAGGATAGAAAGATTGATCTGGTAGTGAGTGGTATTAACCATGGAAGCAATACCTCCATAAGTGTTTTATACTCAGGTACTATGAGCGCGGCTATCGAAGCTGCAATTGAAGGTGTTCCAGCCATTGGATTTTCTTTGTGCGACTATAGTCCTGATGCTGATCTCTCTCATGTTGATGAGCACATTTTGAAGGTAGTAAAAGAAGCATTGAAAAATGGTTTGCCAAATGGCATTGCGCTAAACGTAAATATTCCGGCTAATCAAAATGAATCCATCAAGGGTATAAAAATTTGCCGTCAAGCCAATGCTCGTTGGGAGGAGGACTTTGACAAGCGCAAAGATCCGTACGGTCGTGAATATTTTTGGATGGTTGGAAATTTCGTTAATCATGACAAAGGGGAGGACAATGATGAATGGGCAATTGCAAATAATTACGTGTCCGTAGTGCCTTGTCAGTTTGACATGACTGGCTATTTTGCCATCAAAGGGTTAAATGAAAACTGGGATATTTAGTTGTTAAAATAGCGTTGTTCAGAAGGTTGTAGGTAAAATAGACGAGATGCTTCATTTGATGATATTACTATTTTTCAGAAGTCGGGGCTCATAGACTCACTAAATAAGCAAAATCATTAGTTCAAAAAAGATAGACTTTCAGAAAGAGGTTTAGGGCAACCATATTGCTATTGAGCACTGTTCCATAACCAGGAATAGTGTGTACATCTATTGGAGTGAACTGGTCATAATTGATGATTCGTCGTAAACGAATATCAAACCCAAGTGCAAAAAGCTTGTTTAGTTTTGACTCAGGAATCGCTTTTCTAAGTCTCCACCAGCTTTCACTGGTAATCACGATTTCATACCAGTTTGCTGTCAAATTTTTTCTTTCAAATTGATCTTGAAAAATTTCTCCTGTGCTTGTTGCTAAGGTTTTGTACTGTCCTTGATCTTCAAAATTGGCTTGTCCGTAGAACAGGCTGATGCCAATTTTCGCCTCAGGTTTGAATTGATTTAATAAGCCTATGCCGCCTCGCCAATACGTTCCAGTTGATGAATAAGAACCATTGTCGATAGCTCTTGAAGGCTCAATATCTCCATATCCATAAGAGCCACCAAGATTGATGGTGTTAAATAGCAGGAGACCACCGCCAAATTCATATTTGAGATCAGGCGTAAATCCAATGACGAGGGGCTTTGCATAATCTATGAGGACATAGCCTTGGATTTTTTTCTTGGGTGTAGTACTCGGCGCTTCTATATTCTCATTGATCTCTACGGAATCGCTCAAACTTACGGCAGTAGAGTCCTCCTGTGCGTATAACGTTGATACTAAGAAAATGCTAAAAATATAGAGTAATGTCTGTTTCATTGTTGAGACATTCAAGTCTGTTATTACAATCCACTGTTAAAGAGTCAAAGGTATCAGATGTTGGGATAATATTCGTAGCTGTTACGATGACTTTACGCTCCAGGTTAATTTCTTCTGCCGTTTCGTAGGTCATTTCAATATAAAAAATTTCATCTTCTATAATTATCTCATATCGCGTAAAGTTCTCCTTTAATATGAGTGGTAAGGTGAAAAAATTGGCACTGTCTTCATATTCAAAAACCAATGCATTGTTCACTAAGGTGATTTTTTCGGGTTTAATTAGACCCGAAGATATTTCACGGGAGACTGCCACTAATACACCTTCGATGGAATCGTATTGATTAAGCACTTCTCTATTGCTCGATAATGTGTCGGCGAATAAATCTACCAATAGATTCAGCTCTTCAAGATATTCTGTCAACTCCAATGATCCGGAATCAATGGCTATTTGCACTTGGTCTATAGAATCATTCCAGTAAGAAATAGTGTCGATAAAAATCGACTGTCGATTATCAAGAGAATCTATTATCAAGTTGGTGCTGTCAATGGCTTTTTCTACCTCAATCAGGCCACCCTGATTAATGAAAATTAAATTGACGGATGGGTTAAGTTCTAACGACGTGCCACATTCATCACACGGATCGCATGACTGTACCACAAGCCAAAGGCTGAGAATGATGAGAATATCTTTAAACTGGATCGACATCAAATACGATTTTGACACTTTTATACCAACGTTGGTTTATGACCATATTGCGCGAGTTAAGCAGGAATTCTTTAATTGCTTTAAGATTTACCCCTTCTTTTTCAATTTTAACTGTGACTTCAAACAAATATTGATTTCGTATACGGCTTATTAGGGGTTCTGTTGGCCCTTGTACTCTTTGACCAAGAGACTTACGAATCTCTTTTGTGAAGAATATGGCAGCATCTCCCGCCGCTTCTTTCTTCTTATCTTTGATTGTAATCTTAATTATTCGATGGTAAGGAGGAAACTGGAATTGTTCTCTTTCTGCTATTTCTTTTCTATAAAAACCTTGATAGTCATGCTGCTGAATAAAGGCCAAAAGCTGTTGTGTTGGGTCATTGGTTTGAATGATGACTTTACCTTGCGTTTTACGTCCTGCTCTGCCGCTTACTTGTTGCATCAGCTGAAAGGCGCGCTCATGTGATCTGAAATCCGGAAAGTGAATCATTCGATCGGTATCGAAAACGCCAACTAAGTTTACCCTTTCAAAATCCAACCCTTTGGTCACCATTTGTGTGCCGATCAATATGTCTATGTCACCGTTCTCAAAGTCATCAATAATGCGTTGGTAGCTATATTTGCTTCTAGTAGTATCCAGGTCCATACGTTTTACTCTGGCTTTAGGAAATAGTATTTCAATTTCTTCTTCGAGCTTTTCCGTGCCAAAACTGACCGTCTTCAGTTCATCAGCCCCGCAATGGTCACAAGTCTTGATCAGGTCATTTTTGAAGCCGCAATAATGGCAAATCAAATGACTATGATGCATATGATAAGAAAGACTTACGTCACAATTTGGGCATTTGGGGACATATCCACAGTTACCACAATCGAGGAAGGCGGCATACCCACGGCGGTTCTGAAACAGAATGACTTGTTCCTTTTTGTCAAGAGCAATGTTGATTTCGTTGAACAGCGTACTCGAAAAATTGCCCTTCAGCAGTTTCTTTTTCTTTTCTCGAAGAATGTCTGCAAAATCTATATCAGGCAAGGATACCTCTCTAAATCTTTTGGTGATCTCCACGAGTCCGTATTTTCCATTAAGCGCATTGAAGTATGTTTCCAAACTTGGTGTTGCAGAGCCAAGGAGGACATTGGCTTTAAATAGGTGGGCCAAAACAATGGCAGAATCACGCGCATGATACCTTGGAGCTGGATCATATTGCTTGTAAGAAGGTTCATGCTCCTCATCTACGATAATAATACCCAAATTGTCAAATGGAAGGAAAACAGCACTCCTTACACCAACGACAAATTGAAACGTTCCATCCAGTACTTTTTGCCAAACCTCCACACGTTCGTTTTCTGAAAATCTCGAATGATAGATACCAAAAGAGCTTCCAAAATATTTGGATAGGCGATGGATCATCTGAGTGGTCAGTGCTATTTCAGGAAGTAGGAGCAGGGCTTGCTTTCCAGAAGCTAAGACTTTGGCAATGATGGAAATATAAATTTCAGTTTTACCGCTTCCGGTTACTGCATTGAGGAGGACGGTATTTGTTTTTTCGAATTGATCTAAAATGGAATCAAATGAGTTCTTTTGAATATTACTCAAAGTGGGCAGCTGTGTTTCAGCCACTTCAACTCCCCGAAAACGTGAAATTACTTGATCCCATTCTTCCAGAACTTCATTTTTGATAAGTGTATTGATGCTCGAATAACTTGACCCTTGCTTTAATGAAGCTTTTAATACTCCTCTAATGTTTGAAGTGGGATGCTCAAAGAGGTCAACAAACGTTAGATACTTGACCAATACTTGCTGTTGCTTTGGTTTGCTTTCCAGCAAATTAACCATGAACTCTAGCACCGTAGTATCCGTATATTTTTTTGTTAGCCGTATTCTTCTTTCAGTTTTTGGAATATACTTGTCTTTCACTTGTTCAAAAAGATCAAGAGCGCCTTTTTCACTCAAAGATTTTACATATCGGTAGCTTGATTTGATATCTAAAGCTTTATTGAGGTCTTCATATTTTTTATCCTCATGCTTTAAAATGGATAGAACTTCAAATTCTCGGTCTGTTAAATCAAGCTCAGAAATATCTAATTCCACATTGAGAGATAGATATGATTCACTAGAAATCTTTAGTCCAGAAGGTAATGCGGCGTTGACGGCTTCTCCCAATGTGCACATATAATAGCTGCTCATCCATTCAAGAAATCGCATTTGATTTGGCGTAAACAGCGGGAATTCGTCGAGAACTTCTAATATTTCTTTTGGATGGTGTGCCGGTTCATTTTGATGGATACTTTTGACTATTCCAGTGTAAATTTTCTTTTTTCCAAATTGTATAAGCACACGTTTTAGAACCATTGAATGATCCCACCACTCCTTTGGTACTCGATAGGTAAAAGTGCCGGGTACGGGAATGGGTAATATGACTTCTGCAAAATACACGCTGCAAAGATGTTGGTTTTAGCTGTCAATCGGTTGCATATTCAAACAAAAAGCCCATCAAATCAGATTTGACGGGCTTTAATTCTAAGGAGGTATTTTTTATGGTTTAAAGGTTATTTTTCTCATTCTCAGAGAAAGAGGAGTCACTTCCACATATTCATCCTTGTTGATATATTCTAAAGCTTCTTCTAATGAGAATTTTTTGGCAGGAGCAATTTTTGCATTGTTATCCGTACCTGATTTTCTCATGTTCGTCAGCTGCTTTCCTTTTTGGATATTTACCGCCAAGTCATTTGATCTTGAATGCTCTCCGATTACTTGACCAGTGTATAACTCTTCTCCTGGATCAACGAAAAATATTCCTCTATCCTGAAGTTTGTCAATAGAGTAAACCGTTCCAGGACCTGTTTCCATAGATACCAAAGAACCATTCAATCTTTCTGGAATTTCACCTTTGAAAGGCTCATAGCTATTAAATCGATGCGTCATCACCGCTTCACCTGCAGTAGCCGTTAAGACTTGATTTCTCAAACCAATTAGGCCTCTTGCCGGAATGTTAAACTCCAAATGCTGGATGTCACCTTTAGGCTCCATCACGGTAAGTTCACCTTTTCTTTTAGTCACCAATTCAATGGCTTTTCCTGAAACTGTTTCTGGCACGTCAATCACCAAGTGCTCAACTGGTTCATGTTTTATCCCATCAATTTCTTTATAAATGACCTGAGGCTGACCCACTTGAAGCTCATATCCTTCACGTCTCATAGTTTCGATCAACACCGATAAGTGAAGAACACCACGTCCGTAAACGAGGAATTTATCTTCGCTATCTGTTGGCTCCACTCTAAGTGCCAGGTTTTTCTCTGTTTCCTTCATCAAACGATCTCTCAGGTGACGAGAGGTAACAAACTTTCCTTCTTTACCGAAGAAAGGCGAGTTGTTGATGGTGAAAAGCATGTTCATCGTAGGCTCATCAACGCCAACTCTTTCCAATGGTTCAGGGTTATCATAATCGGTGATCGTGTCGCCAATATCAAAAGCTTCGATACCAGTAACTGCGCAGATATCACCGCATTGTACTTCTTCTACCGATCTTTTGCCCAATCCTTCGAATACATGTAATTCCTTGATTCGTACTCTTTTTACGGTATCATCACTTTTAGTCAAGCCTAAGCTCTGTCCAACTTTAATCGACCCTTGAAGGATACGACCTATAGCAATTCTTCCTGTAAATGAAGAAAAATCGAGTGAAGTGATCTTCATTCTCAATACTCCCTCTTTTTTCTCAGGAGCAGGTATTACTTCTAAGATGGTGTCCAAAAGCGCATCTAGGTTATCAGTTTTCTCCTTCCAGTCGTGGCTCATCCAGCCGAATTTGGAAGAACCATAAAGGGTTCTGAAATCCAATTGCTCTTCGGTGGCGTCTAGGTTAAACATCAAATCAAAAACTTCCTCATGCACTTCGTCAGGACGACAGTTTTCTTTGTCAACCTTATTTACCACCACAATTGGTTTAAGTCCAAGAGATAATGCCTTTCCAAGTACAAATCTTGTTTGTGGCATGGCACCTTCAAATGCATCTACTAGAAGTAATACACCATCGGCCATACTCAATACACGCTCCACTTCACCACCAAAATCAGCGTGACCTGGAGTATCAATGATATTAATTTTAGTGTCTTTATAACGTACAGATACGTTTTTTGAAAGGATGGTTATTCCTCTTTCTTTTTCCAAGTCGTTTGAATCTAAGATAAGATCGTTGTTATCTTGGCTTCTTTTTGAATCGTTGGCCTGAGCGGCATAAATGATTTTGTCTACCAAAGTGGTCTTACCATGGTCAACGTGAGCGATAATCGCAATATTTCTAATATCTGTCATAAGCTTTTAAAAAGAGCGCAAAAATAGACTTCTTTGAAGTCAAATACCTGATTTATAGGAAAAAAGAATGAAAATGCCTCATTATCAAATTGTGAACTAGCCTCGAGGTTCAAACATTTGGGTTAATTTTTAGTATTTAGTTCAAACTGATCAAAACAATGGATAAGAGACAATTCTTAAAATCGGCCAGTGCTGCCACTGTATTGGTGTCTTTTGGATTAACACTGGCATCTTGTAGTGAAGAGGATAATCCTGCACCAACGAACGATGGCGATACAAAAACTACGGTAGACTTGACCGATGCGGCTTTCGCTGCATTGGGTGCTGATGGTGGTTGGGTGCTACATCCATCAAAAAATATTCTACTGGTGAATGTAGGAGGAGCAATAAGTGCTTTTACGAGTGTTTGTACACATTCTCGCTGTTCGAGAGATTGGTCTTTCGGTTCAAATGCAGTTTGTACCTGTCATGGGTCGGCTTTTAATGCTGAAGGAGTTGTTGTTAATGGACCAGCGACTCGGAATTTGGCACGAATAAGTGTAGTGCAAGATGGAAACACGCTTACCCTCGGCTAATCAAAATATTGTGTTAATTTAAGCTCGTTTACAAAACGGGTTTTTTTATGAAATTGCTAAAAGGATTTTTTGCCCTATTGCTGATTGTTATTCTGTTGCTCGTGCTTGGATATTTCATGGGGCCTAAGCCAGCGTTTGATGATTTGGTTACTGCCGAAATATCGATTACGCCTTTTACGCTTGAAGAAGTAGATTCCATATTTAAAAACGAGCCTAAGCCGCTCAATTTGAAGCCAGACAATGGCTCTCGGTTGTACTGGGCAGACAGTATACCTCAGAAAACCAAATACGTGGTAGTTTATCTTCATGGATTCAGCGCGAGTCCTGAAGAAGGAGATCCACTACATATCAATTTTGCCAAAAGATATGGGTACAATTTATATGTGCCTTTACTTGCAGGACATGGGATTGACAGTAAAGAATCTTTTGCCACCATTCAGCCAAATGACTGGATTGAGTCTGCGAAAGACGCCATTAATTTGGCACAGTCAATGGGAGAAGATATCATTGTCATTAGCTGCTCTACAGGAAGTACGCTCGCACTTTATCTTTCCTCAGAGAATGAAGAAATAATCGATGCAAACTTTATGTATTCGCCCAATATCTCCATTGCCAACCCTATGGCTAAGCTGGTTACTGGACCATGGGGAAAGGAATTGACATATCAGGTTCAGGGAAAATTTAAAACATGGAAAGTAGAAGGGGAGGCTCCCAATGAAAAAGATAAGTATTGGACACACACTTATAGGTCGGAGGGAATCATTGCCCTTCAGAAGCTGATTGATCTGACGATGACTAAGGAAGTGTTGGAGAAAGTGACTCAGCCTTATTTTTTGGGATATTATTATAAAAATGATACCGCTCAGGATCAAACGGTCTCAGTTGAAGCTATGAGGTGGTTCGATAGTATCTCCAATACGCCTGAAGGCCAAAAACAATTTACGGCATTTCCCAATGCTGGAAGACATGTGATGACCTCTGCTATTCAATCGGATATTGTTGATGAGGTATCTGAAAAATCTTATGAATATGCCGAATCTGTTTTAGGACTAACCCCATTGAAATGATAAAGGAAGACCACAGGTCTTTGATTAAAACTGTTTTTAATACTTACAACACCTTGAGTGAGGAAGCGCTTGACTTTTTGGATTCCAGTTATTTGTTGAAAGAGTACAAAGCACATGATTTTATTCTGGAAGCGGGAAGAACTGAGAAACATTTTTATATTGTTGTGTCTGGGGTCGCCATGATCTATTTAATCAATCGAAACGGTGAAAGAGTCGTTCTTGGTTTTTCATTTGAAGGCAATTTTTCTGGCGTCTATGATTCTTTTTTAAAGCAAACCCCTTCGGTTTTATTTCTTGAAACGCTATCTCCGATGAAAGCGCTGGCATTTAGCAAGGAGACTTACTTTGAATTTTTCGAAAAATTCCCTGAAATGATGAAATGGAGAGCGTTATTTTTTGAAGGAATATTACTTGGTAGACTTTCAAGAGAAGCAGAACTACTCACACAATCAGCAGAACAAAGATTCTTGTCATTCATGGAAAGGTGTCCTGAACCTTTATTGCAGATTCCACAAAAATACTTGGCATCCTATTTAAACATGACACCAGAGACTTTTAGTCGAATGAGATCGAAAAAAAGGTGAAGAAACTTATTTCTTGATTTAGATCAATATTTCAGATGGCAGGATCTCTCATTTTAGTAAAAAAATAAAAGAGCACATGAAAGTTGATATTTCCAAACTACTTCAGGAATCTAACCAAATAGATCAATTCATTACTCAACAGGTGAGTTCCCTTTCTAAGGAGCTTCTAATAACAAAACCAAATGCTAAAACATGGTCTGTTGTCGAAGTATTGCAACATCTCAACTTAGTGAGTGAATTATATTTCACTCAATTTGAATCAGAATTAGCCAAAATTGCTCAGGAAGATCTAGGTGATGAGATTTTCGGTGAGCAAAAGATTAGTTGGACAGCTGGTCAGATGGCCAATTTGATGAAGCCAAAGGGCAAAAAGAGGAAATTTAAAATGGACACCTTCGACTTTTTCAAACCCTTAGTTACCGATAAGGAATTAGCAAAGGTTTTGGAAGATTATAAGAGTAATAGAGAGAAATTAAACCACTATATCAGGCTCAGCAGGAAGTCTTACGCAAATAAGGTAGTGATTACTTCTGCAATTAAAATCCTGAAATTTACTTTACCTGAAGCTATTTATTGGTTGTTGCTGCATGAGCAACGTCATATTGTACAAATAGAGGATATACTTTCTCAAATAAGCAGAGAAACGCTAGTTTAAACAGGATATTCATTAATCATCAACATAAAGCTTTGTACTTCGTGATTTAATTTTAAATTCACATTCAAGTAATATAAAGGAGTATGTTTGATCGATTTCTCGAAGGGGATAAGTACTACGAATATCCATCGTTTGAGGTAGCTATTTTTTCATTGCTGTTGGCGCTTGTACTAAGTTCCACTGTGGCATTGACGTATCGTTTTACCCATCAGGGTAGTGGCTTCCCAAATCGTTTTTTTCAGGCCATGGTTTTAAGTTCTTTAGTGACGGCCATGATACTAATGGCAGTGGGAAACAACATTGCCATTGGTTTTGGAATCATCGGCGTTGTTGCTATTATCCGTTTTAGAACTCAGTTTCAAAACACTAGAAACATCATTTTTATGTTTGCCGCCTTATCTGTAGGGATAGCTACTGGGGTGTATGGCTATTCTATTGCTTTGGCTGGAACGTCTATTTTCTGTGGGGCCGTTTTTTTATTGCACTATTCACCGTTTGGTCACATTCCTGTTTTTACCGATAAGATTGAGTTTGTAGTTGATGACAGCCAGAGCTTTGAGAATGCATATAAAACGCTTTCTAGTTTTGTTAAGAATATTCAATTGGTAGAAATTAGAACGCGTGAAAATGGAATTAAATACGATTATACCTGTGAAATACCAAAGCAGGTTGATTGGCACGAAATAGCCGAACATATGAAAGTGCTGGTCAACGATTTTCGAATTATCGAAAGAGTGATAGAAGAACCAATGTGATGAAGAAGTATTTATTCTATGTAGTGATAGTGGCCTTGATGATAGGTTTAATGATCACTTCCTTTTTATTTAAGGATGGTACTGAAGCTATGGTGGCCATTGTAGACTCACAAGTAACTGCAGTAAGCTATCAAAAACCTGTGATTGTTAAAAAATTGGTCGTGGTAGCAGGTCAGGAAGTGGAAAAAGGTGATTTACTGGTTGAAGTGGTTAGACCTGATCTTGGACTTGATTTGGAGAAAATGACTTCAGAAAAGACCAATTTGCTTGCAGAAATAGAGGCGAACAATAGGCAGGAGTTGTTAGAGCTTAGAATTCTCCATTTGGAAACACAAGAAAAGGTGGGAAAAGTGGACGCGCAGATTGAAGAGCTGAATTATAAGCTCAAGCAAATAGCCAGTACCCGCCAAAATGTTAAAAAATTGTACGATGGAAAAGTCGGTGCTATGCTGGAGGATACGATGATCATTCAAAGGAAGACGCAATTGACGATAGATAAAGGCAATATATTAAACACACAAACAAAGCAAGAATCACTTTTGATTTCCCGATACAAGGAAAAGAACATGATCATTCAAGAAAGGTTGAAGCTCATAGCGCAAGAAATGGCCTCTCTAAATGAAGAATTAAAAGGTCTTAGTAGATATGCTACTTTCAAAGGAACGATTGGCACTGTCAATGTGCAGCTGGATGAGCTCGTGCCTCCATACAAGTCATTATTGACCATTTATGAATCTAAACCTACTTTGATAAAAGCTTTCATGAATGAGAGGATAAAATACCAAGCTAGAGTAGGAGACCCTGTCTGGGTATCTTCCGATAAAAGGAATTACAAGGTACAGGGTACTATATTAGAGGTTGGTTCAAGAATAACAGACTATCCCACCAGGATTGAGCCTTTTCAAACGGTAAAAAGTTATGGTCAGGAAGTTTTTGTACAGATAGCGCCGCAAAATAATTTTCTCAATGGCGAAAAAGTCTATGTCTACCCCAAAGAACTGAATTGATATGCGGGTAGTCTTTTTCCTTTTCCTTTTTGTTCACTTTACCAGCAGTGGACAATCGATAATTCAATCAATACTCGAAGCGCCAATCTTAGATTTCGAATATGAGGAAATCGCCGCATCACAATCTTATCTGAATAGCGCCAATTTTAATTCTCCTTGGTTACGGGAGGTGGATTTTCGCGTTCGTACCAGAAATGACGCAACAATTGAAGAATACCGAATGAGGTTCGGATTGCTCAACCCGATGGAGATTCGAGCGAATAAACAATACCAGGATGTTTTGGAGGAAACATTGGGTCTAAGAAAAGAAGTGCGTAAAAAGAAGATCATTGCGCAAAGAATGGCTTTAATCATTGAGCGCATTCGACTGGAAATGCGATTGGCGCAAGCTGATAGCACTATTGCCTTTTTAAAAAATATTCGTGAAATCCTATTGAGTGAGTCTGATGAAAACATTGTGGATGATTTAATTGAAATAGAAGATGATATTTTTAAGGCTCAACTTGACAAGCAAGACTTCACTTCTCGTTATGAAATCAATACCTTTTTGGTGCAGCAGAGAATAGGGCTAGGCGTCAATACTCGATTGGATTCTGCTGACTTTGTCACGATTGAAAGGATGTCCGAAGATATTTTGACTCTTGGTGCGCAGAACTCACAATTAGCCTTGGCAGATCAGGAGTTGAAGCTTGAACAGTCTTTATTTTCTATAAAAAAGGCTGAGACTTGGAGTAATATCGGTTTTGTTCAAGCAGAATATGATGTTGATAGGGGTAATAACTTCAACGACCACTTGGGATATCAAATTGGAATTACTTTACCCATATTTAACTCAAAAAAGCCTGATTTAAGAAGAGACAAGCTGGAACTCATAGAAGAGGAAACGCAACAAAAGGCGACTAAATCAGCGATGTTAGAAAGCTTCGATTTGGGGAAAATGCGTTTTTCTAATCAATTAAAAAATTGGCAGTTGTCGAAAGACTATCAAAACCAACTGTTAAAAATAGAGCAAATAGGATTGGAATCGGTCAAATCAATTATTGCCTTTAATAAAAGGAAACAGGCACTTGAAAAATGGCAAGTCAATGCGCTTGCTGAAATTTGGCTTACTTACACACAGCTGAGTATGAGCAATGCCAATGATGGTGTTTTTTTTAATTACCTAACAAAGCGTCAAGAAGAGATTAATATACTTAGTGAGTAACTGTAGCAAACTGAGTTATCATTTATAACTCAAAAGTGCGATCGTCATTCAGAATTCTTGAAATTTCAAGTTTGAAGTATCGGCACCATGACCTGTAATCGTTGATCAAAACCGCCTACAGTTACTTTGACACAAAAAAACCTGTTTACAAACACTCAAAACGAATGAATAAACAGGCTTCTTGAGTTTTAAGATTAAAGGAATTATCCAATAATCGTCACTTTTTTCATGGATTCTCCTTGCTTGATGTCATCGATCAAATCTATTCCTTCGACCACTTTTCCAAAGACGGTATGGTTTCTGTCTAAGTGCTGTGTGTTTTTCCTATTATGACAAATAAAGAATTGCGATCCGCCAGTGTTTCTACCCGCATGAGCCATAGATAATACACCTCTGTCATGATACTGGTTTTCACCATCCAACTCACAATCTATGGTGTAACCAGGGCCGCCAGCGCCAGTTCCATCAGGACAACCACCTTGAATCATAAAATTTGGGATTACCCGGTGAAACGTTAAACCATCGTAAAAACCTTTTTCTGCTAAGTCAATAAAATTTTGCACGGCTTTTGGTGCATCTTTTTCGAAAAACTCAATTTTCAGTGTGCCTTTAATGGTCTGGATTTCTGCTGTTTTCATTTTTTGATTAATTAATACTTTTGTTGCTTATCAAATTTCGTTGCGAAGTTAATCCAGCCATTATTAAATAAATACCTTTGCGACTTATTCATAAATTTATGTCACTTCCTCTCATTGAAATTGGTAAGCTTAACACCCTCCGAGTAATTAAATACACGGATTTTGGAATGTACGTTGGAGATGAAGTCGAAGAGATTCTCATGCCGCTAAAATGGGTGCCACGAGGAGTTCAGGTAGACGAAATGATTGAGGTCTTTATCTATAAAGACCATGAAGATCGTCCGATAGCAACGACCATGAAGCCTAAATTAATGCGTGATCAATTTGGTTTTCTTACGGTTAAACAAATCGGTGGACCTGGTGCTTGGTTAGATTGGGGATTGGAAAAAGATCTTCTGGTTCCTTTTAAAGAGCAGCAAGACAATATGAGTGTCGGTCAAGAGTATTTGGTCTTTATGTACTTAGACGAGCTTACCGATCGACTGGTGGCATCAACACATTTTAATCGGTTTCTGGAAAGAGAGGAGATCGATTTGGATGTGGGAGATCAAGTAAATATTTTGGTTGTTGAAAAGGGAGAGTTGGGTTTTACCGTGATTATAGATAACACTTACAAGGGTTTGGTTTTTTACAATGACATATTTAAACACATTGAGCCAGGAGTAAGAACTATTGGCTACATCCGTCAAATAAGAGAGGACAACAAAATCGATGTTGCACTGGAGCCTATTGGTCTTGAAAAAATGGAACCCAATGCACAAAAAGTATTGGACTTAATGAAGTTAAATGGTGGATACCTTTCCGTTAGTGATAAATCCTCTCCTGAAGAAATCAAAGAAATGGCGCAGATGAGTAAGCGTAATTTCAAAATGGCCATCGGCGGGCTTTACAAAAAACGAATGATAACGATTGAAAAAGACGGAATCAAGCTGATATAAGCGGTTTAATACTTCTTTATTAGATTAGGGGTTCAATTAACCCTTAACAACCGTACCCATGAGATATCTTCTTTTATTTTCGGCATTGCTTTTTGCTTTTTTTGCTTGCGAATCACCCAAGAAAAACACGGAGAAAACTGCTGAAAAACAACCTCCTTTTACTTGGCAAAATGCCAATATGTATTTCCTTATGACTGATAGGTTCAACAATGGAGATACCACCAATGATTTATCATTCAATCGCAAAAACGATGCAGCAAAACTTCGCGGATTTATGGGAGGTGATATTCGTGGCGTTATACAGAAATTGGATGAGGGATATTTTACTGATTTAGGTATCAATTCTATTTGGATGACCCCAGTTTTTGAGCAGATCAAAGGATCTGTTGATGAAGGATACGGAAGACAATATGCTTTTCATGGGTATTGGATGAGTGACTGGACCAATCTGGATCCAAACTTTGGGACGATGGATGACTTGGCTGAGTTGGTAGAAAAGGCACACGCCGGTGGTATCAGAATAGTTTTTGATGTTGTTCTCAACCACACAGGGCCTGTTACGGAGCAAGACCCAAAATATCCAGATGATTGGGTGAGGACTGAGCCACAATGCAGATACCAGAGTTATGAATCTACGGTGAGCTGTACTTTAGTCGAAAACTTGCCCGATATCTTGACTAATTCTGATGAAGCGGTCGATTTGCCGGACTTTTTAATCAACAAATGGAAAAAAGAAGGACGCTATGAGCAGGAAATGAAAGAGCTTGACGAGTTTTTTTCCTCCACTGGTTTACCGCGAGCACCAAGATTTTACATTATGAAGTGGATCGCGGATTATGTAAAGGAATTTGGAATCGACGGCTTACGGGTAGATACGGTGAAGCATGTCGAGGAAAGCGTCTGGGGCGAACTTTATAACATTGTAGCCAAAGCATTAAAAGACTGGAAGTCGCAGAACGAGGATAAAAAACTAGATGATCTTGATATCTATTATTTAGGAGAGGTGTACAATTACTCTATCTATAATCGGGCATTCTTTATGGATGGTAGCGGGGAAGAGATCGATTACTATGCAGAAGGATTTAATAGTCTTATCAATTTTGCCTTTAAAGGAGAAGTAACCAAAAATCCTGAGGAGGTATTTTCCACATACAATAATATTCTACTTAGCCCCGAATGGGAGGGGATAACTACACTCAATTATATTGCCTCTCACGATGATGGCAACATTTTAGATCGTGAACGGGAGCAAATAAATGATTTTGCGACTATGTTGATGTTGACACCAGGTGGAGCTCAAGTATATTATGGCGATGAGCTTGGTAGAAAATTGACCGATGAGGAAGCCACAGGAGATGCTACGCTAAGAACTTTCATGCCTTGGGATGAACTTGAATCGAATGAGGAAATGCAAGAAACTTTGACGCACTGGCAAAAGCTGGGACAATTTCGAAGAGATCATGTATCCATTGGTGCAGGAGGGCATCAAATGATAACGTCTTCTCCTTACACATTTAAAAGAGAATACTACAAGGAGAACATAGAGGATGTCGTTGTTGTCGTCATGGATTCAACTCAAAAAGTTGATTTAGGAGATTCTTTTGAAGATGGGCAACAAGTCACAGATTATTATTCTGGTGCTCAAGCAATCGTAAAAGGGGGTATGGTCTTGTTTGACAATGAAAGCGATTTGAGACTCATAGCACTTTGATGTATTAAATTCGATGTTATTTTGGCGTGAAGCCATAAAAAAAGGTGATTCGCAAGAATCACCTTTTTTATTTGATTGTAGTTTTTTTAAAGCTTGATCAATTTAGCATTGATATTATGAGCTTCAATCATGTCTTTAGCGAATTTCATGTGGCCATGAGGCACATAAAGATGAAAGGCTCCCTTTTTCATTTGTGCTAAAGTTTCAAGCAACTTCCATTTATTTATCAGTTGAATAGTGTCTTTCTCCTTTGTCGCAATTTCAAAATAAGTTTGACCTTCATTCTTTTTGGCAGAAACATCCGGAGTAAAAACCAAATCCGTTGATTGATTGATTAGTTGATGAGGCATCTCATAATCGTCATGTTCCGCTTTAATTTCTTTATATCCTTGTTTTTCAATACTGGTGATGACCTTTTGGAGCATCTCTTTGTAATTAACTGTTTCTCGCGCCGCTGCTAGCATTCTATATTGTTTTCTGATTTTAAATTATAGACAAAAATATGTAAAATATTTTGGATTTCTAAGTAGAACGACAAACATTGCAGGTTTTTTCAATTAGTATTGATTGGGTTGATCATAATATGGGCTCTATAAGTGCCCGGATTCATGATCCATGGACCACCCTTTGTAATCTGACTTAAAGGGAGTCCGGTGCTTTCCGCAGTAGCAAATGGTATGTAAACTACATATCTTAGATATGTTTTGATAGGGATGCCATTACTGTCAAAATCACCATTCATGACATTCAAAGTGCTATTATTTGGTATTTCATATTTCCCAGCTTTAATTTCCTCACCTCTCAATTTGAATATTTCATTAAAATTTTTTCCTTCTTTTTTTAATTCTCTGCCTCGTGCCATGTAAGGTTCTAAGTCCTTGTGGTAAGCGGCTACACTAAATCCATTTTGACTGGGGTCATCAGCCAAGCAAATAAAATTATTGGTTCCTTTTTTCAGTGTAATTAATTCACCATTTGCATTATAGCCTAATACGGTTGCCTCTTTAGCGGCATCTTCCGAAAGCGCCATTGATGCATATTTGATTTGTATTTCGCTACTAGGTATTTCCTGAGATTTGGCGAAGTTGATTGTAAAAAATCCGATTATTAAGAGTAATAGATATTTCATAAAAGTCACATTTCTAAGTAAAATAATCACTTTATACTATCTTGATGGCACATTGACCTAAATGTTACCCCATGAATACGCTTGACTACCTCATTATTCTCGTTTACTCAATTGCCTTTTTAGGCCTTGGTTACTTTTTCAAGAACCAATCTGATAAAAAAGACTACTTCCTCGGCGGAAGATCATTTGGTTGGTTTCCATTAAGCCTTTCGGTGATGGCCACTCAACTTTCGGCTATCAGTTTTATTTCTGCACCGGCCTTTGTTGGGATGCGGGAAGGTGGAGGATTACAGTGGCTCAGTTATGAATTTGCAGTGCCTCTTGCAATGATTTTTTTAGGCACTTTTCTCATTCCAGCGTTGTACAAGTCTGGAGTTGTAAGTATTTATGAATTTTTAGAAAACAGATTCAGTCGATCCACTCGGCTCCTGCTGAGTCTCGTTTTTCAAATTAGTCGTGCTTTTTCCACCAGTGTGATGATTTATGCTGTCGCTTTAATTTTGACCAGTGTGATGGGGATTCCATTTTGGCAGACAGTCATCGCAATCGGGGTAATTACCGTGATCTATTCCTATCAAGGGGGAATGAAAGCAGTAGTATATGGAGATATGATCCAAATGATCATTCTCTTTGGAGGTATATTAATTTGTATGGGTTATGGTTTGAGTTATTTGGGAGGATGGGACAGCTTCACGGCGCAAGTAGATCGAACGAGACTTGATGCGGTTGATTTTGGATCACTTGGCTTTCAAAAAGGGGAGTCCTTTGGATTTTGGCCAATGCTCATTGGTGGTTTTTTCTTATATGTTTCTTATTACGGTACTGACCAAAGTCAGGTGCAAAGGTTGCTATCAGCAAGCAGTATGAAAACAGTTAGAAAAACGATTTTATTTAATGGTTTGCTGAGATTTCCCTTAACGTTGAGTTATTGTGTGATGGGTTTGGTCCTTGGAACTTTTGCCTACGCCACTCCTGAGTTTATCGCTCAAATACCAGCGAATAAGCCCGATTTGATGATTCCAATATTTATCAGGGACTATTTGCCTCACGGGGTGATTGGTGTTTTGATCGTCGCAATTTTATCAGCCGCCATGTCTTCCTTGAGTTCTGCTATTAATTCCTTAAGTGCGGTAACTACAGAGGATTTTTTGGCGCATGGTAAGAATATCTCTCATACGCAATACGTTAAATATTCTCGATACACAGCCCTTTTCTGGGGCGTGGTTTGTATTGTCCTTGCTTTTTATACTGGAAATATAGCAGATACAGTGATAGAAGCGATCAATAAAATTGGCTCGGTCTTCTTTGGCCCCATACTCGCAACATTCGTAGCAGCTATACAAATCAAAAGAATACATGCTAAAGGAATTAATGTTGGTTTGCTTACTGGCGTGGGCGTAAACATCTTTATGTGGTTGGTTGTAGGAGAAAATGTTTTTTGGTTTTGGTGGAATGCAATTGGGGCTATCGTCACACTAACGATTGGTTATTTGGCGAGTGTGGTTATTAAACCTTCAGGAAAAAGAACAGAAAAATTACAAACAGATGTAGATAACTTTTGGTCAAAAGACACTTTCATTTTGATGGGGTACTTTGTGTTTATTGTTATCGTCAGCATCGTCATCTCTCAACTTTTTTGATATGGATAAGAGACAATTGATACAAGCAGTGTACGGAGAATCAGCGGCAGATACAATTCTTCTTGAAATCGAAAAGGTTCAGGAAAAGTATCGATCCAAGATTAAAACAAAAAACAAGGAGCTTACTCAGGGTGATGTTCTAGTGATCAGCTATGGGGATCAGATTAAAAATGGCGAAGAATCCAAATTATCTTTTTTACAGTCATTTTTGAAAAAATGGGCTGGAGAGCATATTAGCCTTGTGCATCTTTTACCCTTTTATCCTTATTCTTCTGATGATGGATTTTCTGTGGTGGATTATTATGAAGTCAATCCTAAGCTTGGTTCATGGGATGATATTGAGTCATTTTCATCGGATTTTGAACTCATGTTTGATGCCGTGATTAATCATATTTCACAGGAGTCTGATTGGCTAAAAAGATTTTTAGAGAATGACCCGCTATTCAAGGATTATTTTACCGAGGCAGATCAAGCGAAGGACTACAGTCAAGTCACACGACCTAGAACTTTGCCCTTAATTCATGAGTTTATAGACACGAATGGTGAGCTTCGTCATTTATGGACAACCTTTAGCAAGGATCAAGTTGATATCAACTATGCTAACCCGAAGGTATTGATCCATATTCTTGATTTGCTATTATTTTATATACAAAAAGGAGCCCGTGCCATAAGGCTGGATGCTATTGGTTTTATGTGGAAAGAATTGGGCACGAATTGTATTCACCTTCCACAGACACATCATTTAATTCAATTAATGCGCTTAGCGATCGAAGAGTTGGCACCTGCCACATTACTCATCACGGAGACGAACGTGCCGCATAAAGAGAATATTTCGTATTTCGGCAATGGACACAATGAGGCTCATCTCGTGTATAACTTCACTTTGCCTCCTTTACTTGCTTACAGCATTTTGTCAGGGAAAACACAAAAGCTGATAGCCTGGGCCAAATCATTGTCGCTTCCTAGCGAAAAAGTATGTTTTTTTAATTTCTTGGCAAGTCACGATGGAGTAGGTGTAAGGCCTGTAGATGGTATTCTTTCGGTCGATGAAATTGGCATTTTGACCCATGCAGTCGTGGCTAATGGAGGTAGAGTGTCTTTTAAAACCAATAGTGATGGGTCAGAGTCGCCATACGAACTCAATACCAACTATCTAAGTCTGATGCATGGAGAAGAAAAGGATGAAAATAGCGCGATAAAACGTATGATATTGGCTCATGGAATAATGTTAGCCATGCCTGGGTTGCCATCAATTTACTTTCATTCATTGTTTGGCTCTTTAAATGACATTGATGGGATGATTGAATCTGGTATTAATAGGCGCATCAATAGGCAAAAGCTCCGCATGGAAGAAATTGAGCTTGAACTGAAAAAGGAAGGGTCAGTGAGAAATCAAATCTATCATCAGCTGATAGGATTGATAGCTATAAGGAAAAAACATGCAGCATTTAACCCATACCATTCGTTTTCTTTTCCCGAAATTAACGATGGTGCTTTTGTTATTGAGCGGGGAAAAGAGGACAATAAAGTGGTTTGCCTATTCAATTTGACATCTCAAACGATGAATTTTCAAAATTACACTGGTCACCATGATTTGATTTCCAACACGATTTTTGAGGGATCACTGAATGCATATGGCATGGTTTGGCTTGAAAAATGAGCTAATCTTTGTAAAAATCAATCAATTCTTTCATGAAAACGCTTGACCAACCGTCGACAATATCGTCATAAGTCTCCGCTGGAATATTGGTATGGTGAACTTCGAGTGAGGTGCCTTTTTTATGTTCATGAAATTTAAGTGTAACGATAGAGTTTTCTTGTTGCTCACCGAAGTACCATTGTTCCTGTAACATTTTGGCATGCTCAAAGTCCAGTACTTTCCCCGAAATATCTCCATCCCACATTGAAAACTCTGCACCTTTTTCTAACTTAAATTCCGCGGCAAACCCAGTCCAAAGCTCAATGGTGGGTTTAAAAGTAAGACCCGCGAATACCTCTTCAGGTAGTGCAGGAACGACATAATATTTCTTAAAATCTGGCATAAGTTGCTAAAATAATTTGATTAAACGGTGAACCCTTCAATGATGGGCTAGAATGAAACTTTATTTCAAGAAAACGAAATTATCCAATGAAATAATCTTATTCTGTCTACAACCTGAAATTAGATCACGGATTCAAACAATAAGTGCATAAATAAGGAATGAATCTTGTTCTTTTTTCAATACCTGCAAGGCAAACCTGATCTCCATATTATTATATTGTCAGTCGTGATGAAAGATACATCACTATAACATTATTGCTAAAATTGTCCTAAATCTTCGCATGCTAAACAAGCATTTGCGAAGCTGTTGTAGTAGTCGTAGGATGGGCCTGGTTTTCCAAGGACGGTAATAATTTTATCCATTCTTATCGCTGCATTATCAACTATTAACCACCTTTCAATTCCAATTTTCCGCAAATCAACCAGGCTACCCGAGCAGTCATCTACTTGATTTTCAGAATTGAAAAAATGAATTTTTCCGTGACTCTTTGCTTCGATCAAATCTAAAATTACCACCTCGAAATCTTGATCGACGGGTAAGTAAGGTTCTTTATAGTCCGTATTTGGCATAGAAAGCGAGTTAAAGGTAAGATCCAAGGAGGTTAATTATGAATTGGTACATCGAAATTATGGATTTTTCTTTTTCTGACAAGAATCAGCAATATATATGAGCTAACATTTATCTGTAAGTGCTTGAGCTATTCTACTTTCGCACTGGATTTACAAAATACGCATAAATGAACGAGTCAGGCAATAAGAATTTTTTCAAAGATCAAGGTAGAAAACTTTTCAATAGTATGTCCTCGCCTACGGCAAAAGGAATATTGCTTCATACAAAGGAATACAAGTTTTTAAAAGAGAAAATCAGGATATATTCTTCTGTACTTAAAGTTTTAGGATGCTTATTAATACCTCTATTGATCATTTTTTTGCCGGCTGATTACTTATTGTTCGACAACTTCACCGTAGTTCAACATCGGGTTGTATTTATTTTTGCCATTGCCGCAATTTTTTGGATAGTTGAGCCTATCCCCATCTTCGCTACCTCCGTTTTAATTATTTTTCTTGAATTAATTTTAGTGTCTAACGGTGGTCTTAACTTAAGATTGGCGAGTGAATCAGGTAAGGAGCTTGGACAATTACTCAACTATAAAGAGGTTTTGGGCACTTTTGCTTCTCCAATAATATTTCTATTTCTTGGCGGGTTTTTCTTGGCTATTGCAGCTACGAAATATAAGTTAGATCAGGTAATGGCCAAAACTTTCATTAAGCCTTTTGGCACCAAACCGCATTGGGTAATGCTTGGACTGATGATAATTACTGCAATTTTTTCCATGTTTATGTCTAATACTGCAACTACTGCGATGATGCTTTCTATTTTGGTACCTGTTCTTGCTAGCATGGATGCGCAGGATAAGGGTAAAATTGGTTTTGTACTTTGTATTCCTATTGCCGCAAATATTGGAGGGTTGGGCACACCTATCGGTACTCCGCCTAATGCGCTAGCGATGAAGTATTTGCAGGAATATGATATTACTTTTAGCTCTTGGATGCTTATGGCTGTGCCATTCGTCATTACGATGTTGTTGATTAGTTGGTTTTTGTTGTTAAAAATGTACAAATCGTCTTCTCAAAACATCGTTTTGAAAATAGAGCCGGTAATCAAGAAAAAACATCAAATCAAAAATCCAATGATCGTGTATGGTACTTTTACCATTACGGTAATACTATGGTTGACAGATTTTATTCATGGCTTAAACGCCTATATCGTTGCATTTATTCCTGTTGTAGTATTTCTATCAACAGAAGTCCTCAATAGAGATGATTTAAAATTGATAAGCTGGGATGTGCTCTGGTTGGTTTCAGGTGGCCTGGCTTTAGGGCTCGCTTTAGATAAAACGGGCCTTGCTCAAGTGGTGGTGGCATCCATTCCATTTGATGAAATGGCGGTTTATCTTATTTTCCTTTTGGCAAGTGTCATTGGATTAATAGTGGCTAATTTCATGTCCAATACTGCTACAGCTAACCTGCTTTTACCTTTAATTGTTGTTATCGGTACAACCATGCCTGGGTTGGAGGCTTATGGTGGGTCTAAAGTTTTAATATTATCTACTACTTTATGTATTTCCTTGGGAATGGCATTACCTATCAGTACTCCACCAAATGCACTGGCTTACAGCACTGGCTTAATAAAAACTGCCGATATGAGTAAAATGGGTGTAATTATTGGCATTATTGGCGTGTTATTGGTTTACTTGTTTTTGTTCCTCAACACTCAAATTGGAATAATATGATAAGTATCAAAAGGGAATTTTTTAATCGCATTCAGCTTTTCGGCTTTTTCTTCTGAGTAGTCCTTTTGGTTACGTGCTTCTTCTCTTGTGGCTTATTTGTTGAACTCGCATAATAAATAAGAGCAATAAAAAGGAGTATTGTAGCCGCGAAGGCCATTGGATTTTTTTTGCCAAAGTCAATAAGGGAGAGAGGGTAAGATACCTTGATGAGTTCTTTGGCTATGTAGCCTGTCGTTCCTTCATACTCTACTTTCCACCACCATTCATCGGCCTCTTCAATAACATGAATTTTCTGGTTACTCGGTACTGTAAGAAGTACCTTTTTTTTATTATCAGGGCCTTTTCTAAGATTTACGCCAGTTTTTGTCAAATAAACATAATCAGCCATTGATTGGAAGCTGATGAATAGCAGGAATAGGAGTGCTAACTTTTTCAAAATGATAGATTTCTTACGTTATAATAAGCTAATTATGAAAATATTTCTATGCTCTAAGCGGTGTAAATTATTCGAATTTAAATTCGCATTTTGCTTTCCATAAATTATTATATGGTTCAGCCATTATTTTAGTCATAAACTGGGTTAATTTTTTTTAGAAATAGGGTGAAACATGATCTCTAGCTGAGGTTGGTTTAGAATTATTTAAAGCCAATTTATGACAATGCGGCTATTTGTATTTAACTTTCAAGTCAACTAGAGTTATCTTATTGTCAATCAATTACTTATATATAATTTTGTTAATTAATTCAACTTTCACACCTTTTGATTGTTATGCTTATTCATGGATAAATATTATTTTTTAAGCTAATCTAATGACCCTTCTGACCGATCGCGCTAAGCTGAGATTGCTTATTGAATCATCAATTTTTCAAAATACTATTATCGGATTGATTATTGCCAATTCACTGTTAATTGGTTTAGAGACATCACCTGAAATAGTTAAGTCATTTGGTTTTATCATAGATCAATTAGACTTAATAATTCTAGTCATATTTATTTTGGAAATGGCGCTAAAGCTGTATGCTTATGGCTGGTCATTTTTTAGAAGTACTTGGAATATCTTCGATTCAAGTATTATTCTTATATCCGTGATGCCAAGTATTGGTGCAGCTTTTTCTGTATTACGTGCATTGCGCATCTTGAGAACACTTCGACTTCTCAAAAATATTCCTAAGCTTAAAATTATTATTGAATCTTTGCTTCATGCAATACCGAGTATTGGTTGGATTATGGTTTTGCTTTTGATTATTTTTTACATTTTCACAATCATAGGCAATTCATTATTTAGCGAAACTCATCCTGAATATTTTGGGACTTTTCTCGACACCCTTTTCACACTTTTTCAAACCATGACATTGGAAAGTTGGGCATCAAACATTGCTCGGCCGATAATTAATGAGACCCCTTTTGCAAGTATCTATTTCGTGGTTTTCATATTGATCGCCACTTATACTACGCTCAATATTTTTATTGCCATAGTCGTAAACACGATGAATGAATTACACCACAAGGAGATAGCCGAGGAAGAAAAGCACATCAAGGAATTTGTTCACGTCGAAAATGAGCATATAGAAAATAAGATTAATAAAATGCAATCAGATATAGATGAGTTGAAAAAAATGATGAAGCAAATTATTGACAATCAAAAGGCATAATTTATAAAAGAGTTTTGCGAAAAAGGTAGCCTAATAAGCTCCCAATCATCACTCCACAAGTATTAGCTAGCATATCCAACAATTCTCGATATCTGTTTACATAGGGCTGGATCAATTCTATTATTCCACCAAAGAGAATGAAAAGTATAGGTAGAAAGAACCACCAGAACTTGGGTCTGGCTAAGGCACAGGGGAAAGCCAGAGATATATAAGCAAGTAAATGTAAAGTTTTGTCTTTGCCGGGAACGGGAGGCAGTTCAGGTAAAGGAATTAAACTTGTGATAGCAATTAAAACCGCTAAAACGATTGTTATTAATATCCAGAACTTTGCCAAAAGCCCAAAGATTGATTTAAGCATTTTGCGCTTTTTTAAAAATTTGATGATCCACGATGAAGGTGGCGAAGGGTATCAGCGAAGCGGCCAGAATGATGATGGAAGTTTTAAAGTTCCACTTATAAATCATTATATTTTGTATCGACAATAGGATATATCCAATAAAAAGCCATCCATGAGACATACCTACGTATAAGTTGGGCTCGCGGTATCCATAAAAGTATTTTAGAGGCATGGTAATGGCAAAGAGCAAATAGCTAATTCCTTCAAGAATGGCAATGATTCTTAGTCGTCCAAGTGGTGTTTTTAACGTCATGTAGTCACTTAATCTTTCTTAGCCTCAAAGTTATATATACTCCTGCACCGATTAGTTCAGAAAAGTTTTATTCCTTCAATGAAAGTCAACAAAATCGTTTTGGAGCATAGAATTTAAACCGTTAGGATAAGTGTCTTGATCAAAAGAGGAAACTTTCATAAAGAGTGAATTATTCTAATTTTTAACCGAATGCTTGGGAACCGGATAACCAAATTCTGGAAATTTGAGAAAAATAGAAATGAAAAAGTTGAAAAACTCACTCATTATTGCGGTGTTTTATTATCCCAATCCAAAGCCTTGGCAAGTCGAGGAAACTCCTGCAATATGCGCTTGGCAGTATAACCATTTCTAGCCCGCATTTCCATCCTATGACCATCTTCGTTTACCCAAGAAAAAGTAACCTCTATTTTATTGTATTCTATTGGGGTATTCTGCGTAATTTTTTTCACAAGCTTATAATCTTCAAGTATTTTCTGTTCATAATCTTCTCCGTTGCTAGGTATTTCATGATCAAGCTGAAACATTTTTTTACGCGTAGTTTTATCTATCCATACTCGTAAATAATGATGCTTCGGCTGGGCAAAATAAATACCGCCTTTGATCTCTACTAAATAATTTCCTGGCTCTAATCTCATTGCTAACAAAATTAGAAAATACTAAAATAAATAGCTAATTAAATGGTCTATCAATTTTCAAGAATCGGACCATGACATATTTTCATCTGTAAATCAAGGATATCTGTCCATTTAAGAAGAAAGAATGACGTATTGGGTGAAGGGTAAAAGGAGAAGGGTAAATGGTGATGAGTGAAGAGTGAAGAGTGATGAGTGAAGAGTGATGAGTGATGGGTGATGGGTGATGGGTGATGGGTGATGATACGATTGCGTGGGTTTTTATAGTATAACACGATCTACGGAGTAGTAGAATTGAATGTTAAATAGGTGAACTGACGTTAATGATCAATCCAAGGGGTCAAAGTCAAAGGTAAGTAACTACTATTTGAAGCGAGAAATGGAAGCTATTGGTGAGTTCGAATGAACTATTGGAAATTCATTAATAAAAGGGCGAATGAAGTGGTTCAATGAAATTTAGAACAATGCCGAACTTTTATTAGATCGAAAACATGCTAATGAAACACCATAAACTCTATGTTGAAATGGTACTATTTGATACCGAAGAAAGATACATTTGAATCCTATACTCCATTCAATGGATAAATTTTAATGGTAAAAGAACATTTTTGTATAATACGCATTTTCGAGATGATTCAATATATTTTAATTTATAATTACTGACATCCGACATAACCCAAATTTTGACAAAAAGGGGCTCTAGCTTTAAAATTAAGGTGATTTTCCTGAGTTTCTAAAAACACCCCCCTCCTTGAGAGCAAATAAATTGAGTTGTACTATTTTGAGATCACGCTCT
>JAVJRN010000020.1:0-103902 GCA_040218415.1 Cyclobacteriaceae bacterium | reverse complement strand
TTATTCAGCATACGCATTGCAGCTTTCCTGCTCGCAAGCCTTTCCTCAGATGAAAGTGTCCTAAAGTCTGTTTTGTTCATAACGCAAAAATAAACAAAATTACCTATATTCTATAGCTTTATTACCGTCAAGTTAATAATAACAATGATAACCCACCATCAATAGGTGTTGCTGGAGGAGCTCCTTGTGCTAAGGCAGGTATTACTGCAAATAGGACGAGGAAAAGAGTACTTATTATATGTAGTTTTTTCATGATCAAGATTGATTATTTAAAAATGAATTTTTTGGTGAAAGTGCCTTTTTCGGTGACGATCTTCACTATGTTAATCCCAGAATGCGGAATAGCAAGATGCAATTCGGAAAGATTTTGCCTCTCTTGATTTTTGGACAAAATTTTTCCTGATAAGTCATAAACGGAGTATCCAATAATGGACAGTTCTTCTGAAAAATTCACTGTAAGTACACCGTCTTGAAATCTATATATTGGCGTTCTGAGGTCGATTTTTGAGGATAAAATATCTGAGGAAACACCATAATTCAACACAAACCTATTTTGATCTGAACCTGCGACACTTGAAAAATTCAAAGAGGAGGTTTCATTTAAATCGTAAACCTTATTTGTGATTTTATCAGTAAGGAAAAAGGTCATTCCATTTTCAATACCAGTCATTTCTTTAATGGATATTTCAAGATCAGCAGCTTTATCCAAATCATAGCCTAGCGCAGTGGATGCTCCTTCGAGGAGGGGTAAGCCTTGAATGGTGTATTTGCTATCATTGATGTAGCTATAGAATTGAAAATTTGAATTGCTTATAAACTTAGAAGCATCATATTTTCTATCCACACCTACAGTCGCATCTTCACGTAAGCCAATGAGCAGTTCATTGTAAGAACCGTTGGAGGATTTTAGTGCCAATTTGATGTTTGTCGGTGGTTCTATATCTT
The DNA here is from genome assembly GCA_040218415.1 of Cyclobacteriaceae bacterium. Taxonomy (GTDB): domain Bacteria; phylum Bacteroidota; class Bacteroidia; order Cytophagales; family Cyclobacteriaceae; genus JAVJRN01. Next base: position 102,957 of record JAVJRN010000020.1, on the reverse strand, counting down.
TTCTAAAAAAGTTAGCATCAGCATTATTAGCGGTTACTCTCATGTCTTCGCTGAATACTACTGATGACGTGCCCACAGAGGAAAGCTTTATAAAGAAGCCCTGCATGGAGCCGAGATAACCATTAAATGATCCTCCATTATTTCCGGACGTAGATCCAATCGTATTGACAGATAGATAATCAGCATTACTTGCAGCTCTGGTTTCAGAACCGCCATCATCCCATAAGTAAACGGCATTGTCAATATTGCTCGTATTAGCAGCTAGAAATTTGGTCACATCGATAGCCGCAGGATAAGGATTGCTGATCAAGTTCCAACCTTGTTCATTTGCTGTTCCAGCGGTATAACTTAGATCAGAGACGGTAATTGATCCGTCATTAGGAACGCCCTCAAAAATCAATTCTTTTTGAAAGGCTTGTGCATAGCCAGTGCCCGGTTTCAGTTCCATAGAAGATGCATCGACCCATCGGTCACCTCCTTGCACGTTATAAGTTTGCGATTCATCATAAGTGTAGACTGTAGATCCGAGATCGCTTCCTGTGATACTGCTGTTTTGAGCCACAGGTGAGCCGACAAAGCTGTATTTCCCGTCGGCATAGCGCGTATTTTTCTTGATAGTTACCTTATTAGTTGTTTTGCCATCCATAGTAAGGAGTGAGGCGCCTGATTCAACGGTCAGGGTTCCATTTCCGCTCATGTCTCCATTGATAGTAAGACTACCTGAGTTTACAGTAAGATCGGCACTTAAGTTAAGGTTATTTAAAGATACATCTCCCGAAATCTGAGGCGAGTTAGAACTTGTATTGATCGTTACATTACTCAAAGATGATGGGACATAATTTCCTTCCCAGTTTCCTGAGGTTGACCAATCAGTTGAACTCGTTCCTACCCAGTTATTTGATTGCTGAGAACTGGTGTTGAAATAAACATTGTCGAAGTAGATGGATTTCGCTTCTCCTGCTGATGAATAAAGTTGGATTTTAGTTACTTTTTCTCCGTTGTAAGCACTTAGGTCAACACTCACTTCTACCCAACCAGAAACCGCGTTGCTATGATGATTATAGTCCTGATTATTGATTTGCGTGAAAGCTCCGGTTGTGCTTAAGTCCATTCTTAGTTGCCATTGAGAAGCACCATTGGGATTGTAAAACGAAATGTAGAAGCGATCTGAGGCTTGAATGGTGTAGCCAGGAAACCACTGTGTGTCTCTCCAGCCAGATGTACCATTATTGATGATAGAAGTCGACGAATAGTTAATCGCATCTGTAATTGGATTACCAATAGTATTACCATCACTATGCCACAACCCGGCAGCAGCTGTTTCGGTGAATAGTTCGCTACTTGATGTTGCTGTAGTTGGCTGAATATAGATATTGTCATAATTGACAGATTTCGCTTCTCCTGCGGCTGGATATATGGTGATTTTAGTCAAATCTTCACCGTCATAAGATGAAAGATCAATGCTGGTTTCTACCCAAGTGCTATTTGCACCAGCATCATGATTGTAATCACCGATGTAAGCATTTTCTCCAGTCGTAGATAGCGACATTTTTAGTTGCCAACCACTTGCGCCATTAGGGTTATTAAAAGAGATGTAGAGTTTATCTCCGGTGCTAATTGTGTATGTGTTTGGAAATATCTGTGTCTCTTCCCAACCACCCGCTCCATTATTGGCGATTACGATGGAAGATGAGTTGTCACTATTGCTTAGCGGATTTGCAATCTCTGCTCCATTGCTATGCCAGATAGTGCCACTGCTTACTGCGTCTTCATAAATTGGAGTTTGGGAAGTATTAGACGAGTTTGACTTTATCAAGATGTTATCGTAATAAATCACTATGGCTTCACCCGCAGCTGGATAAATGGTAATTTTTGACAAATCCTCACCATCGTAAGCCGAGAGGTCAATCACGCTTTCTACCCATGTACTTCCTGCGCCAGCGTCATGACTATAATCACCGATGTAAGCATTTTCACCAGTTGTGGATAGCGACATTTTCAGTTGCCAACCACTTGCTCCGTTTGGATTGTAAAAAGAGATGTAGAGCTTATCTCCGTTACTAATGGTGTAAGTGTCTGGAAATATCTGTGTCTCTTCCCAAGATCCTGCTCCATTGTTGGAGATTACCGTGGAGGATGAGTTATCGCTGTTATTGAGAGGATTAGTGATCTCGGCACCATTGCTATGCCAGATGGTTCCACTGCTTACAGCATCGTTATAGAATGAGGTTTGTCCTATCGAAACAAAAGACAATAGAAAACTCATTGAAAAAGTAAGTATCAACTGCAGATACTTTTGCGAATAAAGTTTTTTCATAATTGTTTAGGTTTTGGTATACTAGGACATTGCTATCTGAAATGACATCATTTTTTTTTGATAATTTCCTAAACAAGGAGTCGTAGCACGCTAAAAAATTATTAGAATCAAAAACGTACACTATGATTATTATGAAATTTCCATAGTATTGTAATTGATGGAGGATTTTGCTTTTCCGTGATTAGATATTTGACTTATTCAATCAGGAGTCATCAATACTTAAACCTTCTTTTAGCTATCGATTTTAAGAATTCATTATTTGATGAGTGTTCTTGATGTTAATAAAAGATTAGCTACTTGGGAAATTGATTTGCTGACAACACTATTGTTTTGGGAACAATGATACTTTTGCTTGTGCATATTTGATATGGCTAAAAATTAAATGATAAATAGAATTGATCATGAGTCAATGGATGAGCTTACCGATGGGGAGCTATGGGATTTGTTTCGTCATGGTAACGACGCTGCATTTGATTTTATCTATCAGCAATATTTCGATCGGTTATACAATTATGGTCGACAATTTACTTCTCATATTGCCATAGTAGAAGATGCTATCCAAGAACTGTTTATTGAGTTGAGAAGACGCAGTTCCTTTCTATCCCCAACGGACAGGATTTTGCCTTATTTGTACAATGCTTTCAGAAGAAAAATTATTCGTCTAAGGGATAAAGAGTTAAAGAACCAGGAGTTCGATGTAAGTAAGAGCTTTGAAATTACGGTATCAGTAGAGGATGAAATCATTACCAATGATTTGGAGAAAGAAGACTTGCAAAAACTTCAATTAGCGATTCAAGAATTGTCCCCAAAATACCGTGAAATCATTTATCATTTTTATTACGAAAACTTGAGTTACACGGAAATTCAAGAAGTGCTAGGTTTTGATAATGTCAAATCAGTTCGAAATTTGTTGTATAAAGCGTTGAAATCACTGAGAAAGGGGATGACTCATACGCTGCTTTTAACCGACTTCTTATTTAGCCTCCTTCGGAGTGAAGAAAATAATTTCACTTCAATGTAGTAAGTGCCATTGCCTGATACATCGTTTTCTATTCCAAGTTTCTAAATCTCCCCCTCGCTTTTCATTCATCAGAGAACACTAACATCGAGATAGGTGATTCCAAAACGTAGGTGATAAGTTGATGGGCGCAGTTATTTCTTTTTTTCTAAAATAATGTGATGTCATTTCTAATGTTGTTGCCCTATCCCTCTGTAGTACAAAAAATATTTAAAGATGATGAAGAGAAAATTATATTCAATTTTATTTTTAGTTGCACTGATGAGTGCATCGATGTTAATGACTAGTTGCGATGGCGATGATCCAGAAATCACCGATCCTGTATTGAGTAATCTTAGGGCTAAGATTGACGTATCTGCGATTGCTTTTATAAGTGATGCCAATTCCATAGATGGGCGTAGAATCAAAGCAAATCAATCAGTATCGTTTGCTGACAATAGCACGGGAAATCCAGCTAGTAGGCAGTGGACCTTTGAAGGAGGACCTTCGTCAACTTCAGATTCTGTAGCAACTGTTACATGGTCAGAGCAAGTAGGTCAGGTTCGCGTAATTTTGACAATTACCAGATCCGCGGATGAAGCTACTGATGCTGATACGTTGGACTTGCAGGTGGGTACTATTGAATTGCTCAATAGAACGGTCTTTGGCTTAGAAGACAAAGACTCTGAAATAGACGCACTGAGTAAGTGGTTTTCTTGGACACCTAATGATGGAACAACATCAGTGGCTATTGAAACCGCAGATGGGGCAAACGGAACATCCCAGTCGTTAAAAATGACCGCACAATCTGGGTTTGGTGAATTTCAGTTAAGACCTCATGAAAATGGTCCCGAATTCTTAGTTTCATTAAAGTCTAATACCACTTATGAGTACAGTTTTTATATAAAAGGCAGTGAGTCTTTCACCCTATCTGAAGCAACTTTTTTAAATGTGAAAAATGATGAACCGAAGGAAGGCTGGTATACGCCATTTTGGAGCGGCGAAGAAGGAGTGGATGATATTATAGTAACAACAGAATGGAAGAGTTTTACTTATGAATTTACCACCACAGACCTAACCACCTTTGGTGATAAAGGATATGAAGATGGTACTGCTGACAATGCAGGTCCTTTCTTCAAGCACTTTGCTTCTTTCAATGGATCTGAATTGAATGTTTGGATAGATGAAATATCGCTAAAAGAAAAAGATCAGTAGGGGAAAGCAGTAGCTTTTGACCAAGAACCTACCATCATTGTATTATTTCTTAAGAAACATTTAAATGACAAACTCGCTAAACCATATTGAAGACTTTCTTGTCAATGAAGACTTCCGTAGCTGGGTGGTAAACCCTACACCAGCGTTGGATAACTATTGGGCGGAATGGATGACTTCAAATCCAGACAAGCGCATAGTCTTGTTACAAGCCAAAAGTGTAGCCTTGAATATTAGGTTTGGCGAGTTTGATTCGGATTTAGAATCAAAAGCAAATATTCTCCACCAGATCAAATTGGAGACCAACGATTGGAATACTAGACGATCTGTTCGAGCATTTGCATTGCCATATTGGGCTCGAATTGCTGCCATTCTATTTTTAGTTTTCGGATTGGGTGTATTGAGCTATCTCTATACTAACAATGGTTTTGAAAATAGTTCTGGTGATATCGCAGCGATCTCAACGATCATTAAAGAAAACCCACATGGTGTAAGAAGTCACCTAGTCTTGAGTGATGGTTCGAAAGTTTATTTGAACGCTGGTAGCCGAATAGAATATCCAAGTCAATTTACTGACGATAGTAGAAATGTTACTTTAACTGGAGAGGCTTATTTTGAGGTAGCACATGACAATCAGAGACCTTTTAGGGTTAGTGCTGATGACTTTTTCGTGGAGGTGCTAGGAACCAAATTTAACGTGGATACAGATCAAAATAATTCGGTGGCGTTACTTGAAGGAAGTGTCAGAGTAACAAAAAATGCTACAAATGTTGATACCATATTAACACCTGGCCAACAAGCTAATCTGGGCTATAATGATGACGAAATTATCGTTGCTCCTTTTAACGAGTTGAAAGTTTTCGGTTGGACGAGCGGCAAGTTGATATTTGATGGAGCATCATTTGATGAGGTCATTTCTCGTCTTGAAAGGTGGTACGGTGTGCATGTTTCTGTGGCCAGTCGACCAGATAATCTTGATTGGTCTTATACCGGTCAATTCGAGAATGAAACATTGAAAAGTGTTTTGCTCAACCTAAATACCGTACGGGAATTTGAGTACAAAATATCGGGCGATTCGGTGGACATCACTTTTTAGCATTCCACTATTTACAACCCTTAAACAACATAAAAAATGATTATATTAAACTCAGGACGGATATTACTATGCCTGATGAGGTTTGCGTTTTTTCATTTCATTTTACTTTTTGGAGCTTTAGCAAGTTCATCTTCGGGGCAGTCATTAGCGCTGAGTGATATAAATCCGCCAATTCAGGGAAAATATTCCGTTCAAGAAATATTTGAAATAATTGAAGGCCAGACTGATCTATATTTTTCCTATCATAAAAATGATATCAAAGAAGCGCTCAGCCAAAATGTAACGATCAAGACCGAACTAAATAGCAATGTTTATAATATTCTTTTAGCCGTTTCAAAAGATGTAAATCTCAGATTTAAGCGGATAGGCAATACAGTAAATGTATTAAAAGCAAGTAAGACAGTGGCTCGTATAATAGAGGAAGAGCCACGAACCATACAAGGCAAGGTGCTGGACGAAAATGGTGAAGGACTTCCTGGTGCAACTTTATTACTTCAAGGTACTAGTACTGGAACGATCACAGATGTTGATGGCTCCTTTAGTTTAGAAATACCGAATGGCCGTCAAATGCTCATTGTATCCTTTGTAGGATATGCGAATAAAGAGATAAATGTCAGTGAGAATGAGACGTCACTCGTCATAAATATGACACCTGATTTGGAAGCGCTAGAAGAAGTAGTTGTCGTGGGTTATGGTACCCAGAAAAAGGAATCCATTACAGGTGCGGTGGCAAGAATTGATAGTAAAGAACTGACGCAAACCAGAACCGCCAATGTGGCCAATAATCTCGCCGGTCGACTGCCTGGCTTGGTCATCAATGCAAGAGGAGGTCAGCCAGGCCAAGAAAACATGGAAATCTTCATAAGAGGTAAGTCTACAACTGGAGACGCTTCTCCACTTTTCGTCATAGATGGAGTGGCGAATAGAGGCACTTTTGAAAGATTGAATCCAGATGATATCGAGAGTATTTCAGTGTTAAAGGATGCTTCAGCAGCCATATACGGAGCTCAGGCGGCTAATGGTGTTATTTTGGTTACTACCAAAAGAGGAACAAGGGGAAAACCAAAATTTAATTACAACAACTCGCTCTCCTATACACAACCTGCGAGAAGACAACACCTGATGAATTCGGTACAATATCTCACATGGATCGACGAGCAAAATGAAAGAAATGATCGCCCGCAGATATATCAAAACGTCATCGAGGATTATGAAAATGGTGAAAACGATCCTAACGTATGGGGAGATACTGACTGGTGGGAAGCTACGACTGATCAATGGAGTCCGCAGTATCAGCACAGCCTAAGTGTATCGGGAGGTTCTGAAAATTTTAAATATTACGTCTCTGGTCAACACCTATATCAAGATGCCATATATAAGGGTGATGCCTTTGGATTTAGTCAGAATAACCTTCGATCAAACATAGATATCAATGCGACCTCTTTTTTGGAAATAGGATTGGATTTGGCTGGTAGATTTGAAAACAGTAACGGTAGAAAAGACCAAGATGCAACGGAAGATGCCATCAGAGGTATTTATACTATGGCTCCTTTTGAGAGCCCATATTATGAAAATGGGCTACTCAGAAAAACAAGTAAAGGAAATATACTGCCAAGTATCAATGGGTTGAACGGTAACGCTAGTTCGAAACGTCAGGTTTTCAATAATAAGTTGAGTGCAAAACTGTCTCTCGATAGTTGGGTGAAAGGTTTGTCCTTAGAGGGCTTTGCTGCAATAGATATCATTAACAGAACAAGGGAAGAGTTACAAAAACCTTATGATAACTACTTTCTGAACGCTGACGGAGTGTATGATAATCTTCGAGATGAAACGGGTGGAGTTACCTTATTTCAGCAATTCGATGAAGAGCTGAGTCAAACTTATCATGGCCGAATAAACTATTCTAACAACTTTGGAGAACATTCGATCAATGCATTTGCGGCCTATGAACAAAATCAGGTTGAAGGACAATACATCTCCGCTTCAAGAATTGATTTGGTGTCGGCAGAGTTGCCATTTTTATTTACTGGAGCAAATGCCAACCAGGACAATGATGGTAAGGGCTTACAATTAGCTAGAGTCAATTATTTTGGAAGATTGAATTATGAATATGCTGGAAAATACATGCTGGAGTTTTCCATTCGAAGAGATGGATCACAGAATTTTCCGACAAATACTCGATTTGGAACTTTTCCTGGGCTTTCCGCTGGTTGGAGAATCTCGGAGGAGCAGTTTTGGAATAGTAATTTCATAGAGGAGCTTAAGTTGAGAGGGTCATGGGGGCTGGTCGGTAATGATCGTGTGACTAACAGAAATGGTGATATTGCCTCATTTCAATATCTTCAATTGTATGATATCGGCGAAGGTGCTGTCTTTGGTAATGTACCACAGCTATCTACAGGTCTTACGCCGAATACGGTTCCTAATCCAAGTATAACTTGGGAAACTGCGCGGAAGACCAATATTGGTTTGGATGTTTCTTTGTCTCAAGGTCTTTTGGATTTAACTATCGATGCATTTTACGAAGAACGATCTGACATCCTAGCAACAAGAAATGCTTCCGTGCCTATTTACTCAGGGATACAACTGCCAAATGAAAATATAGGAAAGACGAAAAATAAGGGGATTGAATTTTCTGCTTTGCATCGCAAAAAATTATCTAACGATTTTCAATACCGCATCGGTGGTCAGTTTACTTATGCAAAGAATGAGATTGTTTTTATTGATGAATCACCATTTGTACCGGCTCATCAGCGGGTAGAAGGTAGTCCTATTGATTATCTGCTCGTATACGAGGCTGACGGATTGTATCAAAACCAAGAAGAGATTGACGCTACGCCACATTTTCCTGATGCCAAACCGGGAGATGTACGATTCGTAGATGTCAATGATGATGGTCTAATCAATGCTGAAGACAGAGTGTTACTGCCAGAAGGTCCTACACCTCGCATTGTATACGGCATTAATCTTGGCGTCAGCTGGAAGGGATTAGAGTTAAATGCTTTTTTTCAAGGACAAGATGGAGCGAGTACTATTTATCGTCCGTGGGACATCAATCAAGATGCGTGGTATTTTGACAATAGATGGATATCAGAAGAGCTAACACCCAATGCGGAGAGTCCTGCTGCTTGGGATATGTCCAGCAGTACCATTCAGAATGTATCAACCATTTGGGTGAAGAAAAACAATTTTCTAAGAATCAAAAATGTTGAATTGGCTTATACTTTGCCTACTGAATTGACAGATAAACTTCATATTTCTAATATTAGAGTTTTTATGAGCGCCTTTAACCTTGGCTTTATCTTCGACTCTGTCAAGCTTTACGATCCAGAAAGCAGATCGGATACTGGCTGGTACTATCCACAGCAACGCATGTTTACCACTGGTCTTTCCGTAACATTTTAACCCCTAGGAAAATGAAATTTCTAAAATTACTTATCATCGCGATTTTCTTTTTGGGTCAGTCTTGTACTGAAATTCTTGATGTGCAGCCTTTAGATGCAGTATCTGATGCAGCAGTATGGAAAGATCAAGCATTGATGGAGCTATATGTAAATGCACGCTATGAAGAAGTGCCTCATGGTTATGTTCAATGGGCAGGAGGTTTGAGAACAACCACCTTGACAGACGAAGCATATCAAATTCATCAAGGCTCAAGGTTGACCAATAAATACACGCAAGGGGAGGTCACACCGACGAATATGCATCTTTTCGGGGGATTTTGGTTTCAAGCGTATACAGCCATTAGAAATCTGAATATATTTTTAGAAAATGTAAACCCTGATATTGGAGATTCTGAAAGAACAGCGCAGTTGATCGCAGAGGTGAGGTTTTTGCGCGCTTGGTTTTACACAGAACTATTCTCAAGATATGGTGAAGTGCCTTTGCTTGAAGGCACGATTGACATAGCCACTGCTGGTCAAGTACTTGATAGAACGCCAGTGCAAACGATTGTCGATTTTATAGACACAGAAATGTTGGAAGCAGCTGTATCGCTACCCATCACTCATGTCGATGGAGATTTTGGTAGAGCAACACAAGGAGCAGCGCTTGCTCTAAGAGCTCGTGCGTTGTTATATGGAGCAAGCCCTTTGTTTGGAAATAGTGATGCTACGCAATGGCAAAAGGTTTCCGAAGCATGCGAGTCGTTATTTGCTATCAACGCTTATTCCCTTTCTTCAGATTATGAAGGTATGTTCTTAAATGTCAATGATCCTGAGCTGATTTTCGTCAAACAATTCATTGGAACGCGAGGGCCTTCCTTAGAGTTTATTCAAGGCTACTACGTGCCAACTGGAGGACACAATATTGAAGAATGGCGATTGCCCAACGGTAATGACGGGTGGTCGAGTGATAATCCTTTAATGAACCTCGTTGATGAATATGAAACTTTGGATGGTCAAATTCCTGTATTGGGATACACGGGAGTGGAGACTAATTTATCACCAATTATAAATACAAGTAGTGTTATATATGATCCAAATAATCCATATGCTAATAGAGATCCTCGGCTCGGCTATTCTATTGTTTTTGATGGAGCTAAGATCAATAACCGAGAGATTGAATTCTGGGAATGTGGAGCAGACAGTCGATGTGAAGATGTAGAAAGTTGGTGGAACGGTGCTTTGATCGATCATACAATTCGCAAAGGATTGGATCTGAATTGGGAGCCTGGGGAAGGTGTTTCAGGAACAACCCCTTATGTATACATGCGATTAGCAGAATTTTACTTGACGTACGCTGAGGCACAATATCATTTGGGAAACATGGCCACTGCAGCAGAATATGTGAATAGAGTAAGAAGCAGACCGGGTGTAAACATGCCTCCGATAGAATCATCACAATCTGGCACTGATCTTTTGGATAAAATCAAACATGAGCGGAAAATAGAATTGGCCTTCGAAGGAAATCGTTGGTACGATGCTCGAAGATGGTTGGATGCAGAGACTGATTTTGCTAGAGATGCCATTGGATTAGAAGTAACCAAAGATGAGATCACCAATATGAAATCATACCGCTACTTCGTTCAGCAAAAGAGAAGTTATCCTCAGAGTCATTATCTATTTCCAATTCCTTTGGAAGAGATAAATAAGACGAACTGGATTCAAAATGCTGGTTATTAATCGAATAGATAATTCACTAAAACGGGTTTCATATCCCATTTTCAAGAAAAAATAATGATGACATTTATACATTTCACCAAAATTATTTTTATTCTATTAGTTCTGCAGCTGACAGGTTGTAAAGATGCGAAAATTGAGCCGCCAGTTCCTCCAATTATACCTGTTCAAGAAACGGAAATGGAATCCTTGGTAGATTCCTCAAAGTATAATCTCGGTATACCACTATATACTGCAGACCAAAGAAAGAAGTCTTGGACAGAGTTCAATACAAGCATGGAACCCTTCAAAGCGGGGCAAACGTGGAGTATACTTAGGATTGGCGAGTTTGGGGAAAATCCATACATGGAGTGCCTGGCCGACGGTGCTGAGGGTTCATTTGGTGTGAGGATGGATTTTTTTAAGCCTTCCATCGGCAAACCTTATTTACCGAAAGAATTGTCAGCGAGGATTACAGGGTTAAGTTTTAATGCCTTAGGATACGCTGATGCAGAAATCACTGTATGGGTTTTGGATGAAAATGAAACCATCATAGCAGATGAAACTTTTGATTTAAGTGAATTGAAAATAAAGACCTACTCGTTATCCTTTGAGGCTGATAAAGCCAAGGAAGTGATTTTCTTTTCTAGGAACGCCAATAAAAACACCAAGTTTGGGATTGATGATGTGTACCTAACAACGAACAATACACAGCCTTATTTTCCTCCCACTTCAGACAATGATTTTCTTAGCTGGCTAAAACGCTCTTCCTTTAATTTTTTTGACTACAACTATGTGCAGTACTCTGGAGATCAAGGTTTTGTTTTAGAATCAAATACTGAGTCGGATAAAATATCCCTTTCGGGAATCGGTTATGCTTATCCCATTTTCATCATTGCGGGTGAGGAAGGATATATCTCACAGAACGAAGCTAAAAATAGGGTTAAATCGATGCTCAAATGGCAAATTGATCAGAATTGGTTTGATGGTTCAGGAGGTTGGCATGGATTTCCTCATCATTACTTTAAACCTGATGGAACTTATGCATGGCCAGACATTAGTACGATTGATTGGGCCATGTGTGCCTCCGGTATTCGAGTAGCAAAACAATTTTACTCAAACGACACAGAAATCGTTTCAATGGCTGAAGAACTTTTAGCAAGAGCTGAATGGAATGTTGCGTTAGCAGAAGACGATAAAATCGCCATGGGTTTCGATGGGAATACGGGTGTGATGAACGATTACCGATGGGCATTGGCCTTTTCTGAGGAGACAGAAATCGTCTATCTTGAAGCAGTGGCTTCTGGCAAACTAAATGCTGATATTTTCGATGCTATCATAAGAGAAAAGCAGGCTGGGTTTTATCCAAGTTGGTTTGGTGCGGGCTTTACGTACAATTGGTTGCAATTATGGACAGGGGCGATAGAGCCTTATAAAAGCAATGCAACGGCAGCTTTTGAAATTGATGCTTCGTCGTGTCAAGAGAAGTTTGGAGTTCCAGTTATGGGTTTGACTGCCTGTTCCACAGTCGGTGATTTTGGCTCGGATGGTTTCCTCAGCTGGAATAAATATATCAGTAATCAAGGAGGTTTGACTCGCTTGACTAATGGAAGCGTACTGCAAATATCTCCAGCTCCATATGGAGCTGCACTTGGGCTTGCTTTTACTTACGATCAGTCAATGGCTGCACTCAGAGAGTTTGTGAAATTGGGATACTATCATGAGTATCTCGGATTACCCGATAATGTAAGAATGAGAGATTTGCCAGATGGATTTAACGTCTCCCCGAATTGGGATCCTTTCGATATCAATATCGGCCCAATGATACTCGCGATAGAACAGGCTGGCGAAAATAGGGTGGGAAAGGCGTATCTCTCTGATGAGAAAGTACTAGAAGCGCTCGCCTTACTTATTCGATCTTTTCCAAAGTGATTTTGCAAGATATTAGAAAATTAATGATGTCATTCTAGACTTCATGACCCTTTATAATAAAATACACATCAACGTGAAAAAAACAATTCTAGCTGTAGCTTTTGCAATCGTTTGTTCAATAGGATTCGCTCAAACGTCAGTAACACACCTCAAGAACAATCAACTCATCGTTGATGGCAAACCCTATTTGATGATAGCTGGCGAACTCCACAACTCATCCGCCTCATCTGCTGGGTATATGGAAACTATTTGGCCGAAGCTTAAAAGTTTAAATCTCAATACGGTATTAGCTTCAGTTACTTGGGATCAGTTTGAGCCAGAGGAGGGGAAGTTTGATTATGAAATGATCGATTACTTGATAGCCAATGCAGAGAAGAATGACCTTAAACTCGTGATCATCTGGTTTGCTTCATGGAAGAATGGACAGTCGAGCTATGCCCCACTTTGGGTGAAAAAAGATACCAAGAGATTTCCAAGAGCAAAGACGAAGGAAGGTAAATTGACCGAGACACTCTCGGTCTTCAGCGAAGCTTCCATGAAGGCAGATGCCAAAGCGTATGCCGCGCTCATGAGACGCATCAAACAGGTTGATAAGAACAATACAGTCATCATGATGCAACCCGAAAACGAGGTAGGGCTCTTTCAAGACATAGACTACAATACGTTTGTCCTTGATCAATATAAAGGTCAAGTGCCCGATGTACTTATGAGCTATCTGAAGAAAAACAAATCAAACTTGAAAGAGGAGCTCAGTACTGTTTGGAGTAAAGCTGGAGGGAAATCATCAGGAACATGGTCACAAGTGTTTGGAGACAACCCACAATCGAAAGAGTTCTTCATGGCATGGCATTACGCGTCCTACATGAACTCTGTGGCTGCAGCAGGTAGAAAAGAACATGATTTACCCACTTTTGTAAACGCATGGATTGTACAAAGGGAAGAAGACCTTCCAGGTGTATATCCAAATGGTGGCCCTGTCTCACGAGTGATGGATATTTACAAAGCCGCTGCACCGAGCATCGACATTATTTGTCCTGATATTTACCTGCCCAATTACAAAGAAATATATGCCATGTATGATCGCGCCGATAATCCTTTATTGGTGCCGGAATCTTCTTTAGATCCGGCTCGTGCCTTTTATGCCTTTGCGGAGTATGATGCTATATGTTTCTCACCTTTTGGCATTGAAGACGCAGCTGGAGATATTTTATATAGTAAATCTTACGAAGTGCTAAACGAGCTTATGCCGATCATTACGAAGTATCAAGGGACTGGTAAAATGAGAGGAATTCACCTGACGAAAGAGGAGCAAGATGAGGAATTTTCACTTGGAGACTTTACCATATCATTGAAAATACAAGATGCTGATGCACCGGCTTTTGGATTAATCATCATGACTGCAGAAAGAGAATTTATAGTTTCTGGTATGAACTTTAAAGTGGTTTTTAAGAAAGGAGGGAAAGGTGTGGCATATGTTGGAAAAGTCACCGAAGGTGAGTTCGTTGAAGGAGAATGGATGGAAAAAAGATGGATGAATGGTGATGAGACATATCATCACGAACTTGTCAGGATTTTAGGTGAAGAAATTGTTCGAAATGAACAGTTTAAATTTGAAAAAACCAATCTTGATGTAAGTGAAGGAGAGCAGTTTGTGTACTCCCCAGGAAGTGTCAATGCTATCGAGGTTCCAGCCACCTATAAAATTCAATTATACGATAGACCAGAATAGGAAGACTTAGTTTTAATTTTCGATGATAAAATAAACACCGCGAATATTATTCGCGGTGCTACATCCAGCAAAGAGAACTCGTTTGAGTTCAGAAGCATATACGAAGTGATAATCCTTATTGGATTTATCAATCTCTAAAAATTTCTACCTCCTGAATAATTGTATGCTTCTCTTAGTCGATCGTTTGTCGTTGACTTATTTTGAACCTTGCCTTTAGAAATATTTTCATTCGAATGAGCACCTCAAGCAATTGGAGAAAATTTTTACCCAATCCAAATGAATAAAACTTAGAAGCTGATTAAATCTTGCACCTGTTGCTCCAGAAGTGATTGATATAGCTTGTTAGTAATTTTGAAATCACTATCAATATTTTTCTCGATATGGGCAAGCTTAGGCTTCAACGCCAGCACATGCATACCGCAATAATTAAGAATATCGGTCAAATGGCTCAAAGCTAATCCAGCACCCTGTATTCCTGATGACAGCCCAACAAGGGCGCCTTTTTTATTTTTCAATGGATTGGGATAATCCATCCCATCTATAAAGGCCTTTAAAACTCCGGGAAAGGATCCGTTGTATTCCGGAACGACAAATACAATTTTTGAGGAAGATTTGATCTTGTCCTGCATACTATTAAAAACCTCATTTTTTCCAGCATTTTCGTACAATCCAGAAACGATGAAGTCTGATGGAAGATGAAAAAGATCAACCACTTGGCTTTCTTGACCAGAGTCAAGCAGGAGTTGCTTATATAAATCGCTAATTTTAAATGAAAGCGAATTGGTTCGATTGGTACTACAGATAATTGTAATCATTTTTAGCTTGCGGTTGATTTTTAGAGCAATACATCTAAAGACAAACCAAGTGTCAATTTGTTAAATAAAAACAAAAATTAAAGACTGATGACTATGAAAGATAAGTGTGCAATAGTAACGGGAGTAAGTAAAGGTATCGGTTTGGAGACTGCCAAACTACTGTTATCGAAAGGGGTGAAAGTTGCCGGCTGGAGTAGAAGTGCCCCTGAGTTGGAACACGAAAATTTTACTTTTGTAAAAACGGATGTTTCTGATTTTGAACAAGTTAAGAGTGCCTATGACAAATCAATAGATTTCTTAGGACTGGACATTCATTTTCTCATAAATAATGCAGGTTTAGGGGTCGTTGGCGCCATAGATAAAATAGCCATCGATGATTGGAAGGCGATGTTCGATATAAACGTGCATGGTTTGATGTACTGTACCAAAATGGTAGTGCCACAAATGAAAAAGATGGATCAGGGCCACATAATCAATGTCAGTTCCATTGCTGGTTTGAATCCTGTTAAAAACATGTCGGGTTATGCCGCTACAAAGCATGCGGTGACAGGCATTGGCCATTCTTTATTTATGGAATTGAGAGAATGGGGAATAAAGGTGACCAATATTTACCCTGGGAGTGTGAAAACCAGTTTTTTTGATCAAATAGAAGAAGTGGAAGCCAATGAAAACATGATGCGCCCTGAAGATGTGGCAAAATCTATTGTAGAGATTTTAGATACCCACGCCAATTATTTGCCTGTGGATTTGGAAATTAGGCCATTACGTCCAAAAGGGAAATAGGGCATTCGACAGAAGCTTATGTTGTAAAAGAGAATAAAAACGGTGATCATTGCGTTTGAATTTGAACGGTTCACCGTTTCTTTTTTTATGTCAATACAGGTAAGCAATCTTTTTAAAATTTACGGAACACAACGAGCGGTTAATAATCTCTCATTTGAAGCGCCAAGAGGAAAGATCACAGGATTTTTAGGGCCAAATGGTGCGGGAAAATCTACCACGATGAAGATCGCCACTGGGTACATATTACCCACCGAAGGCACTGTAACAGTAAATGGTATTGATGTGGTATCCAAGCCTTTGGATGCGAAAAGAATCATTGGCTATTTGCCAGAACTCAATCCACTATATCTTGATATGTACATCAAGGAATATTTACGATTCGTTGCTAAAAGCTATGGTTTCAACAAAGCGCTTGTTAATCAGAAAGTGGCCGAGATTATTGAACAAGTTGGGTTAGGGGTAGAACAAAAAAAGAAAATAGGAGCATTGTCTAAAGGCTATCGACAGAGAGTGGGACTTGGTCAAGCGCTTATCGGAGACCCTGAAGTGCTTATCTTGGATGAACCAACTTCGGGTCTGGATCCAAATCAAATTGTAGAGATACGCGAGGTGATAAAGCATGTAAGCCAAGACAAGACGGTCATTCTTTCTACCCATATCATGCAAGAAGTAGAGGCGCTTTGCGATAAAGTGGTCTTAATTAACAAAGGAAATCTAGTGGCTGACGAGTCACTAACGTCTTTCAAAAAGAGGTTGACAAAGGCGAGCGGATTTGTTTTGACTTTTGAGAGCCCAATTGAGCATCAGATACTCATTGACGCAGGATTTAATGTGGAAAAGCGAAGTGACACTTCTTTTATCGTAGATGGGCCGGCGGCAAACTTACGATCAGGTATCATGTCTGTCATTACAGCCAATGACTGGCCATTGACTAGTCTGACTCAGGCAGGGGGTTCATTAGAGGAGATTTTTCAGGATTTAACCAAAGTCGAATCATGATCCAGATATTTTTAAAAGAGGTTAATGAATTTTTGGACTCGCTAATTGCCTATATCACTATTGGTGTATTTCTGACGGCTATTGGCTTATTACTTTGGGTTTTTCCTGAAACTAGCGTATTGGATTACGGGTATGCCTCTATGGAAACCTTGTTCGCCGTAGCACCTTATGTCTTTGTGTTTTTAATACCTGCGATCACGATGCGAAGTATTGCGGAAGAAAGAAAAAACGGCACTTTGGAGCTTCTCCATACTTTACCATTTACTAATTTAGATATTGTGCTGGGTAAGTTTTTTGCTGGATTTTTTCTCGTTGTTTTTTCCTTAATACCTACCATAGTTTATTATTTCTCGATCAATCAGCTAGGCAATCCTCCAGGCAATCTCGATACGTCAGGAATTGTTGGATCCTATTTGGGATTATTTCTACTTGGCGCAGCGTTTACTTCCATAGGTATTTTTGCATCGTCTATCAGCACCAATCAAATTGTTGCATTTGTATTGGCGGCTTTCTTGAGTTTTATGCTTTATGCAGGTTTCGATTCCATTTCGTCCATCAATGTTTGGGCAGATTGGTCTACCTATATCGATAATCTGGGTATGATGGCTCACTACGAAAGCCTGAGTAGAGGACTGATTGACTTTATTGATATTGTTTACTTTTTGGGCATAGTGGTAGTCATGGTTTTGCTTACACAAATGAATTTAGGGTTCAAAAGATGACAATCAAGCAGACATATCGTTTGGGTCTAGTACTCAACTTTTTCATTGGCTTGGCTGGCGTTCTCTTGCTTTTCCAGGTGTTTACCGCTTATCGCTTAAGATTGGATCTTACTGAAGAAAAAAGATATAGTATTTCAGAAACCACCAAAGAACTTCTAAAAACGGTCGATTCTCCAATCAATATTGAAGTGTATTTGGCCGGTGAGATGCCAGCTAATTTTTTAAGATTTCAAAAGGCGATTGAGGAATTGCTGGTTGAATTCAATGTATATGCAGGAGCGCCAATAGATGTAAAATTGACCGACCCATCGGCGGCTTCTAGCGCGCAATCCAGAAATCAATTTTATCAAGCCTTGATGAAGCAAGGTTTAGATCCTACCAATATCAATTATAGTGAAGATGGCCAGACCTCACAAAAAACCGTATTTCCGGGAGCTATAGTTAGTTATAAAGGAAGAGAATTGGCCGTCAATCTTTTGAATGGTAATAGAGCCCAAGGGCCTGAGGAAATCATTAATCAGTCTATCGAAAGACTTGAATACGAGTTTAATCAGGCCATTGTGCAGCTCATGGGAGGCAGTAGAAAGCGGATAGGTTATGTCATAGGGCATGGCGAGCCGGATAGTTTAGATGTGGCGGCATTCACCAATTTGGTGCTTCAAAAATATGATCTTTTTAAAATCAATCTACCCAAAAGAAGTACACCTTTGGTAGGATATGACATGGTAATTGTTGGTAAGCCTACCTCAAAGTTCAATGAGAAGGAAAAGTATTATCTCGATCAATACTTAATGAATGGAGGACGATTGATGTTTCTTATAGATGCTCTTCGTGTGAATATGGATAGCGCTGCTGGAGCTGGAACAGTAGCCACTGCCTACGAAACCGGTCTCAATGACCTATTATTTAAGTATGGTGTAAGAATAAATCCAAACTACGTGGTGGATTTGAATTGTGGTGATTTTCCTGTGGTGGCAGGGAACATTGGTAATCAGCCGCAAATCAGAATGTTGCCTTGGCCATATTTTCCAATCATTACGAATTATGGAAACCATCCGGTGGTGAAAAATACAGATGCGGTAATGGCGCGGTTTACAAGCACTATTGATACCGTAAAAGCTGTCGGTGTTGAGAAAATACCATTGATGTTGACCTCTGCTCGCAGTAAAATTCTGGGAAGTCCAATCCAAGTGAGTTTTAATGACTTACAATCTGAACTATTACCAGAAAAATTTCAGGCTGGTCCTCAAGCTATAGCCTATCTATTAGAAGGAAATTTCACGTCTCTTTTTGCCAATCGTTTTCCTCCAAAAGGATTTGATAAGGGTGCGACTATTGAAAAAGGGAAAGCCTCTAAAGTCATTGTGATTTCGGACGGTGATTTGATCCGTAACGATTTAAATGTTGAAGACGGCACGCCTTTAGCACTCGGTGTTGAGCCGTACACGCAAACAACCTATGGAAATGAAGACCTTATCATGAACCTGATTGATTATTTGGTCGATGATTTTGGACTGGTAGAGACTAAGTCAAAAGAAATAAAAATTCGGCCTTTAGATAAAATTAAGGTGAAAGAGCAGCGAACTTGGCTTCAGTTTATCAATGTAGGATTACCTATTTTGCTGATTATTCTCTTTGGGATAGTGAAGGCTTTTTACAGAAAAAAGAAGAATTCTTAAATGAAAAAGAATCAAATAAAAGCTGCCATACTCATCGTGCTGATCGCAGGAAATATTCTTTTGTTTTTTGGTTTAGGAAACAAATACGAGCTTTCCTATGATCCTGAAAGGTTTAGTCCAGAAGTTAATGCACCGTTGGCAAGCTTCAAGATTAGTGGTAATCAAAGTGATGTGAATTTGGAAAATAAGGATGATGCCTGGATTTTAAATAGCGTTTACAAGGCGGATCAGCAACTTGTAGCCTTGTTTCAAAGGATAGTTAATAGTGTTAAAGTAAGAAGACCCGTAACCTTGGAGGAAGGAACAGAAAAGGTTAAAGTGGTGCTAAAAACCACAGATGAGCTCATTGAATTTGACGTTTGGGGGAATTCTACCAAAACCAAAACTTTTTTTTCTGATGAATCTGGTGTTTATGAAATGGAAATCCCTGGTTATAGAGATTATCTCGGGGCAATATTTGAATTGAAACCCAACCAATGGCGAGATCGGGAAATATTTAATGGTAATTGGCGAACTATTCAGAAGTTGAGCATTAAAAACAAGATGCCAGTTAAAATTGAATTTAACGACAATTTTTATTTGGTGGAAGGCATCAGTGAAATTGACTCATCAAAGGTGGTCGCGTATTTGAACTTGTTTGAGCACTTTCAAGTCAATGAGATAGTGTCGGAGGAGCAAATACCTTCTCTAAAAAGTATCCTTGAGTCAGAACCTTTGGCCAAATTGGTGATTGAAAGTATTGACTATTCCTCACCGAAAGAAATTACTATTTATCCGAGCATAGAGAATCAACCCTATCATGTAATTAGAACGGAATCTGACCTTACAGCGGTTGTAGATGCCGATAGAATTTCAGAATTGATCGTTCCTCCTTCATATTTCCGATTTAAGCCAAAAACGAAGTAAAAACTTCTCGTTTTTTGTGGTTAAATTTGCGACCCAATTATCAAAAACTTAGCAGACTAGAAGCATGAAATTTATTGTATCTTCATCGTATTTACTAAAACAATTATCCTCAATCAACGGGGTAATTACTACGAATCCTGTAGTGCCAATTTTGGAGAATTTTTTGTTTCAAATCACCGATGGTACTTTGACAATAACCGCTTCTGACCTGCAAACAAGCATGATTACGGAGCTTGAAGTAGAGGCGAAAGAGGATGGAAACATTGCTATACCTGCAAAAATATTGTTGGAAACATTGAGGAATTTGCCAGAGCAGCCCGTCACCTTTACCATAGATTCGGACACATTCAGCATTGAGATTAATTCCGATAACGGTAGATATAAGTTGTCAGGCGAAAATGCCACAGACTTCCCGAAAATACCAACAGTCACTGATGGATATTCTGTAAACATTGCTTCTGGTGTACTGAGCCAAGCGATAAATAACACCATTTTTGCTACCAGCAACGATGAATTACGACCAGCGATGACTGGTGTTTTTGTGAAGCTGGATGAAACTAACACGACTTTTGTTGCGACTGACAGTCATAGACTAATCAGGTATAGAAGGGTAGATGTAGCTTCGGATATGGCTCACAACATGATCATTCCGCGAAAGGCTTTGACTTTATTGAAATCCACTTTGCCTTCTGAAAATACCAATGTCAATGTGGAGTTTAATGCATCTAATGCATTTTTCAATTTCAATAACGTGAAAATGATATGTCGATTGATTGACGAACGTTTTCCTGATTATGACAATGTTATTCCAGTTGATAATAACAATGCGGTTAACATCAATAAAAATGATTTTTTGAGTTCTTTAAAGCGTATTGCAATTTATGCGAACAAAACAACTCATCAAGTAAGATTGAAAGTTTCAGGAAGTGAGCTGCTCGTTTCTGCTGAAGACTTAGACTTCTCTAATGAGGCCAATGAGCGCTTATCTTGCGACCATGATGGAGAAGATATAGAGATTGGTTTCAATGCTAAGTTCTTAATTGAAATGCTCAACAATCTTGATGCTACTGAAATAACTTTAAAGTTGAGTGCACCAAATAAGGCGGGTATCATTTTGCCAGCGGACAAAGATGACAATGAAGATATTTTAATGCTAGTAATGCCTGTAATGTTGAACAACTACGTTTAATATCATTGCATTGCCAAGTTTACTTTAATATGAAAAGGGCTTAACATCAAAATGTTAAGCCCTTTTTTAATCGCAGGGCGATAGCCCAATAGGTCTAATTCCCCGATGCTCTGCGTCGGAAGCTAGGGTCAAGGGTTCTACCCTTGGGTTTAATACCATTTATTTACCAGGCTGGCTTTTAGCGCTTGCTCGGCTAATAAGTTATAGGATCTCTCCTCATTATTTCGACGAGTGTCTCTCGACAGGAATAAAAAAAGACTCGAACTTTTGATTCGAGTCTTTTTTTGTTAACCTTTCTTTTTGGCCGCTGGCTTTTTCTTTGCGGGAGCTTTTTTCGCTGGTGCCTTCTTAACTGCTGCTGTTTTTTTCGCAGCAGCTCCACCTCGCCCTTTCTTTTCAGGCGTCTTGTCTGCCAGATCTTTACATTCTTCGTAGGTCAAATCTTCTGGAACTTTATCTTTTGGAATTTTAACATTTTTCTTTCCAAACTTAATATAAGCCCCATAGCGCCCATTGAGTACTTGACATTCTGCATCCTCGTCAAAAGTTTTGATGAATTTATTAGCATCTGCTTCTCGCTTTGCCAAAATTAATTCAATCGCTTCCTCTGCTGTGATTGACAGTGGATCATGCTCTTTTTTTAAGGATACAAATTTGCTGTCATGACGAATGTAAGGGCCGAATCTCCCAATGGCTGCAGTCATCACCTTATCTTCAAATTCACCAACTTGTCGGGGAAGTTTGAAAAGTTCTAGTGCATCTTCAATCGTGACATTTTCCATGAACTGACCTTTTCGTAAGCTCGCATATTGCGGTTTTGGGTCATCGTCATTTTCTGGGGTTGCTCCTAGCTGAACATAAGCGCCATAGCGCCCTAATCTGACGGAGATAGGCTCACCCGTTTTTGGATGATTACCCAATTCTCGATTGGACTGAATATCTGATCGAGCGATGTTCTCTGTGTCCTCTACTTTAGCATGAAACTTTGTATAAAAGCCGCCAATCATTTGTGCCCATTCTTTACCTCCGTTGGCAATGTCGTCAAACTCTTTTTCCACATTTGCCGTGAAAGAGTAATCGATGACAGTAGGAAAATGATCTACTAGGAAATCATTGACCACCATGGCAGTATTGGTAGGGAATAATTTGTTTTTTTCTGCTCCGGTAATCTCCGTTTTTATGTCCTTGGATACTTTATCATTTACCAGAGATAATACGGTATAATTTCTTTCTTTTCCTTCGCGTTCTTCCTTTACAACATACTCTCTTTTTTGAATTGTTGAGATCGTAGGCGCATAAGTCGATGGTCTGCCGATTCCTTTTTCTTCCAATTGCTTGACAAGGCTAGCCTCCGTATATCTTGCTGGATGTCTTGAAAAACCTTCCTTTGCAAGCATATCTTGAAGGATTAGCTCTTCGCCAATAGTGATAGGAGGGAGCATACCTTTCTGCTCTTCATCATCCTCATCCTCATCGGTAGATTCGAGATATACTTTAAGGAAACCTTCGAATTTTATCACTTCACCTCTTGCTACCAGATTTTCTTCAGTGGTAGAAATGCCAATGGTCGCAGTAGTTTTTTCCAACCTTGCATCAGCCATTTGAGAGGCAATGGCTCTTTTCCAGATCAGCTCATATATTCTTGCCTCTGGCGTGCTTTTACCTAAAGAATGTGTGGCGAAATTGGTAGGTCGAATAGCTTCGTGAGCTTCTTGCGCTGAGGCTGATTTCGTTTTAAAAACCCTCGTCTGTATAAATTCCTTGCCATAAGCCGAGGAGATCTCAGTAGTAGCTCCGTTAATGGCCTCTTGCGAAAGGTTTACAGAGTCTGTTCTCATGTAAGTGATCTTTCCTGCTTCATAGAGCTTTTGAGCCAGTGACATGGTGTAAGACACTGAATAACCTAGCTTTCTACTTGCTTCTTGCTGTAGCGTAGATGTAGTAAAAGGCGCAGCAGGACTTTTCTTTGCTGGCTTTGTCTCAAGGTCAGTAATGCTATAGGCAGCTCCCAGACATTTTTCAAGAAAAGCTTGAGCCTCTTCTTCTGTTTGAAATTTTTTCGGGAGCTCCGCATTTAAAGTTTTACCTCCGTCAAGGTTAAATCTGGCGGTAATTCTAAAAGTACTTTCTGCCTCAAATTTGTCTATTTCCCTTTCACGCTCTACGACCAAACGAACGGCAACAGACTGTACACGACCGGCACTTAATCCTGTTTTAATTTTCTTCCAAAGTACTGGAGAAAGCTCAAAACCAACCAGTCGATCGAGAATTCGGCGCGCTTGCTGTGCGTTGACCAGATCTATGTCAATACCTCTCGGGTTTTGAATAGCGTTTTGGATAGCCGTTTTCGTAATTTCTCGAAAAACAATCCTTCTCGTTTGTGCGTCGGTAAGGTTTAATGCTTCTTTTAAGTGCCATGAAATAGCTTCTCCTTCACGGTCATCATCACTCGCTAGGTAGATTATATCTGCCTCTTTGCTTAGTTTTTTGAGTTCTCTGATTACCTCTTTTTTATCAGCTGTAATCTCGTAGGTTGGCGTAAATCCATTTTCTTTATCAATGGCTTTATCACCTTTTGGTAAATCTCTCACATGACCATAGCTCGATTTCACGATATAGTCCTTGCCCAGATACCCTTCTATTGTTTTCGCCTTTGCCGGCGACTCTACTATTACCAAATTTTTAGCCATACTATACTTTTAAGGCGGTAAATATCTCCAAATTTTGTTAATTACCTAGGAAATAGAAATTGAGTTCCTAGCTCAAAGCTATTGAATTCATCAATATCAACTTAGTTTTTAGCAAATGGTTAAAAGTCTTTATCTGATACGTCATGCCGAAGCAGTAAGTGCGTTTAATAGTTCTTCGGACTATTCACGAAACCTTACGGATGAAGGAATTATTGCTTCAAGTCAACTTGGAGCCAAAATAAAATCATCAGGTTTTGTGCCTGACCTCATCTTAAGCAGCCCTGCAACTCGAGCAAGACAAACGATAGAAAATATTGTTCAAGCTGCTAGTTTTACAGTTTCCATAACATTTGATGAGGATATATATGAAGCTTCCGTAGGTACCATGCTCAAAAAAGTAAATCAGATTTCGTCTGACATCAGAAATGTAATCATCGTTGGGCATAATCCTACCATTTCTTTTTTTGCAGAGTATTTAACCAATGATTTAATTGGCAATGTATCACCTGGGCAATTGGTGAAAATTAACTTTGGGGCAGATTATTGGAATATGGTATCAAAAGGAAGTGGATATCTGAAAGATTGAATAAACAATGAGTGATGAATTTAACCCGAGTGGTGTGAGTCGTAGAGGTTTGCTTTTCGGCTTACCATATTATAAAGAAGATGCTGAGTTGGTACTTATTCCCGTGCCATGGGAAGTAACTACGTCCTATAGAGCTGGAACAAGTAAAGGAGCAAATGCAATTTTAGAAGCGTCAAATCAGGTAGACCTTTCACTAAAAGCCGTTTTTGAACCTTGGAATTTTAAAGTGGCGATGCAAGATGTTTCTTCCGAGATAAAAAACAAGAGCAAAAAGCTAAAAAAGAAGGCACGTCGAATAATCGATCATTTGGAGCAAAAAGGCTCAGATTTACCTCCAGAATTGCTGTCTGTTCAACAGGAAATAAACCAAGCTTGTGAAGACTTAAATGATCAAATTTATCTGAATGCGAAAAAATTAATAGCGGAAGGGAAAATTCCTGCAGTGCTAGGCGGAGAGCATTCTAGCCCATTGGGTTTGATAAGGGCGCTTAGCGAGCATCACGAATTCGGTATTTTACAAATTGACGCCCACATGGACTTGAGAGCGAGTTACGAAGGTTTCAAGTATTCTCACGCTTCCATAATGAGAAATGCCATCGACTTACCAGGCGTGAAAAGTATAACGCAAATTGGTATTCGTGATTTTTGCCAAGAGGAAATAGACTTTATTGAAGAAAGTGATAAAGAAATCAATGTGTACTTCGACGAAGAACTTCAGGCTCGTCAATTTAACGGTGAAACTTTCAGTGAGATCATTCAATTGCTGATAGCCACATTACCCGAAAAGGTTTATATCAGTTTTGATATTGACGGGTTGGATCCTTCGCTATGTCCCAATACAGGAACGCCAGTACCTGGTGGCCTTTCTTTTAATCAGGCCTATGTCATACTATTGATGCTCGTGCAGTCTGGCAGAACCATCATTGGCTTTGATTTGAGTGAAGTGTCACCGGGTAAAGATGAATGGGATGCCAATGTTGGGGCAAGAATACTTTATAGATTAACCTCGCTTACCGGAGTTTCCAATGGGTTTCTTGAGTTTGCTGAATAATAATCAACCATGATGAAAATTCTCATTGCGCCAAATGCTTTCAAAGGATCATTGACGGCACTTGAAGCCACGCGAGCAATTGCTGAGGGATTTCGTAAAAGTAAATTACCATGTGAGCTTGTTGAAGTGCCAGTAGCGGATGGGGGCGATGGTAGCCTTGAAGTTATTTCGGAGCATCTTGGCGCTACCTTCTTCACTGTGCCAGTTAATAACCCAGTAGGCGATGTTATAGAAGCGAGATATGGTTTTATTGAGAAAAATAAAGTAGCCATTATTGAAATGGCTGAAGCTTCTGGTATAAGGCTTATTAAAAAAGAACAGCTCAATCCTTGGCAGCTGACATCCTACGGTACTGGACAACTCATACTTAATGCCATTCAGCGAGACGCAAAAAATATTTATCTCACACTTGGAGGAAGTGCAACAGTGGACGGAGCAATTGGTCTGCTAGATGCACTAGGCGTAGTGTTTATCAATGAGCACGGAACAAAAATGGAGGGCATAACTATGAGCAAGCTCCATGAGGTGACCCACATTGAAGCTCAATCTGCTCAACCCTTACTGGCTAAAGTGAAACTGACCATTTTGTCAGATGTCATCAATCCCCTTTTGGGTGATAATGGTGCTGCGTCCGTTTTTGGTCCTCAAAAAGGCTTAAAGGAACAAGCTGTCGCAAAAATGGATGAGCAATTAAAGCATTTGGCTCGGCTTGTATTTGAAGTCAATGGCGAAGAAATTGACCGTGTGGAAGGAGGAGGCGCAGCTGGGGGCATAGCCGCGACACTTTTTGGCTTATTCGGTGCTGAAATTATTTCGGGAGGAGAACAAATTTTGACATGGAGCAAATTTGAAGAAAAGCTTGAAACGGCGGATCTTGTTATTACTGCTGAAGGTAAAATAGACGAGCAAACAGCATTAGGAAAAGGCCCTGGTTTGGTTGCTTTTAAGGCTAAAAAACAAGGTGTTCCAGTAATCGGAATATGTGGATCAGTAAGTGCCGATCAACTTGAGGTTGAAAACTTCGACGCGATATTTCCCATTACACATAGTCCAATGGAATTGTCTCAAGCCCTCGCTTTTACCAGTCAAAATATTGAAAGAACGGCTTGTCAGGTCGGAAATTTATTATCGGCTACAGGTTCCTCAAAAAAGTCTTAAAAGCATCCGTATTGTATTTGGCCATTCCTTCTCTTTTGGAAACAATCCTTCCATCAGGGGAAATGACTAAAGTAGTGGGAATAGCATTCGATTTGAAATTGGAGGGAATTTGGCTCGCTGGAAAATAGATAGGAAAGTCAAATCCTTTGTTGGAAACGAACCTTTTTGCTTTCTCCTGATTCTCATCAACGGAAATAATGACAAATTCAACATCCGAGCTGACCTCATTATATAAGTCATTAATGTCGGGCATTTCGGCAATGCAAGGAGGACACCAAGTAGCCCAAAAATTGATGAATACAGTTTTTCCTTTATATTCTTCAAAAGAAAAACTTTCACCATTAACATCCATTAATTCAAAATTGTAGGATGCTTTTTCCTCGGAATCGGTATCATAGTCTGGAGTAATGATACCCGTGGACAATACGGCTCGTTGTATAAAGCCAATGACTTGGGTGTGAAGTCCTGTCACATATAAGCCCAATCCTATAGTCACGATGATGATCCATTCGAGAACTTCACGTTTCATTTTTTTATCTGCCATTCAGTCTGTGTATAACTTTCTTAAAAACTTCACGCTCCTATTTCGTATTAATATCGGCATGTTTATAATTTTGACTTTACCTTGAATCAACGAACGTGAGTTTAGTACATCTTGATTCGTTCTAAGAACAATAACTGAGTAAATATTTCCCCAAAAGAGCTGAATGTAAGCATGAAGACCAATTTTGAGCATAAAATAGCAGAAGAACTATCTCTGCGATCCAATCAAGTATCAGCAACCATCAAGTTGTTGGATGAAGGCGCTACCGTTCCATTCATATCCAGATACCGTAAAGAGTTGACAGGCTCACTCGATGAAGTGGAAGTTGCCGCGGTGAGAGATAGACTGACCCAACTGCGTGATTTGGAGAAAAGGAGGGAAGCTATTTTGAAATCCATCGATGAGCAACAAAAACTCACTCCAGAATTGAAAAAAACCATCGAACAAGCGGAAACCATGTCTGTCTTGGAAGATTTGTATTTACCCTACAAACCAAAAAGAAAAACAAAAGCGTCTGTGGCCAGAGAGAAAGGGCTGGAGCCACTAGCCGATGTTCTTTGGAATCAAGGGAATGAGCATCTTGAAAACCTCGCGGCAAGCTTTATAAATGAAGAAAAGCAAGTAGCGACTACTGATGAGGCACTGCAAGGTGCCCGAGATATCGTGGCAGAGCGGGTCAATGAAAGCGCAGAACTCCGCCAGTCAATAAGGAAAATATTTGAACGAGAAGCGGTTGTTTCATCTCGTATCATGAAAGGAAAAGAGGCCGAAGCAGCGAAATACAAAGACTATTTTGAATGGGAAGAACCGATTAAAAATATACCGTCGCACAGGCTTCTGGCAATTAGAAGAGGAGAGAAGGAAGGTTTTTTGATGATGGACATAGCTCCAGAAGAACAACAAGCTATTGACGCGCTGGAGCGGCAAGTCATCAAAGCCAGCAATGCTACTACTCCACATTTAGAAATGGCGATTAAAGATGCTTACAAGCGATTACTCAAGCCAAGTATCGAAACGGAAATCAGGCTTGCTACCAAGAAAAAGGCAGATGAGGAGGCCATAAGGGTGTTTTCTGAGAACTTGAAGCAGTTGTTGATGTCCGCACCTTTAGGGCAAAAAGCGGTCATGGGTATTGATCCTGGATTTCGATCAGGATGTAAAGTGGTTTGTCTTGATAGGCAGGGAAAGTTGCTGGAGCATACGGCCATTTATCCTCACGAACCTCAAAAAGACCATCACAATGCTGGACTTACTGTCTTGGCTTTGGCACAAAAACACAACATAGAAGCCATAGCCATAGGAAATGGGACAGCCAGCAGAGAAACAGAAAAATTTGTAAAGTCATTGGGTTTACCCAAATCCATCATCATTGCCATGGTCAATGAGAGTGGTGCTTCGATTTATTCGGCCTCTGAGGTCGCGCGACAGGAGTTTGCGGATTACGATTTAACAGTAAGAGGATCTGTTTCTATCGGAAGACGGTTGATGGATCCATTGGCCGAGTTGGTGAAAATTGATGCAAAATCAATAGGAGTCGGCCAGTATCAACATGATGTTGATCAACATGATTTAAAGCACTCGTTGGACGATGTAGTCATGAGTTGTGTAAACGCTGTAGGTGTAGAGCTCAATACGGCAAGCAAGGAATTATTGACATACGTATCAGGTTTGGGACCACAACTGGCCGAAAATATTGTCAATTATCGGAACGAAAACGGTGCTTTCAAGTCGAGAAGTGAACTTAAGAAAGTAGCTCGATTGGGTGAAAAGGCCTTTGAACAAGCCGCAGGATTTTTACGAATCAGTGGAGCTAAAAATATTTTAGACGAAAGTGCGGTGCATCCTGAGCGATACAATACAGTTACTGCCATGGCGAAAGACTTGAATGCTTCCGTGGATGAGCTGGTAAAAAATGCGACTTTAAGAAGTCAGGTTAATTTGAAGAAATATATCACTGAAGAAGTAGGTCTTCCAACTTTGCAAGATATTCTGGAGGAGTTGGCTAAGCCGGGGCGTGATCCAAGACAACAATTTGAAGCTTTTTCTTTCGCAGATGAGGCGCAATCTATCGGAGATCTTAAAATTGGCATGAAACTTCCAGGTATCGTGACCAATGTAACCAAATTTGGCGCTTTTGTAGATATAGGAGTGCATCAGGACGGGTTGGTACATGTGAGTCATCTTTCAGATCAGTTTGTTTCCGATCCGGCCAAGGCGGTGCAACTTCAGCAAAAAGTGCAGGTTACTGTGATGGAAGTAGATGTGCCTCGTAAGAGAATTAGTCTTTCCATGAAATCTGATCCATTTGCAGAAGCAAAACCACGGGAGAAAAGGCCTGCGGGCAACAACCGTAAAGATCGAAGCAACCGATCAAACAATCAGGAAAGTACACCAGAGGGAGATTTACAGGCTAAATTGGCCGCCCTTAAAGGAAAGTTTAGATGAAAATACATTGGTTTTTTGTAGGTGTAGTTTGTTTGTTGGCTTCATGCAGTGATCCATTTGTGCCGCAAGGTTTGTATGATTATCAGGTAGAAAGGTTGATCACCAATGACACGAGTAAGTCGTGGGTGCTTCGATCTTTGACTGTAGATGGTCAAAACGTTGAGGTCATGGCTTGCGATGAAAACATTACTTTTTTGGCGGAAACGATAACTGCTGATAGTTTGGTGTTTTTGGAGATTAATAAGCAAGCGGACTGTTCGGCAAATGATACCCTATTTTGGGGTTCTTTCCGCGCCTCAGGTCATATCAGGAATATTTTTAGAGATTCTCTATATTTCGACGATGGCATTAAACCATCCTTTGGTTTAGTAGAGGTTGTCACACCAGAGTCATTAATTATTTCATTCTCAGAGGGAGCATTTTCAGAACGTTATTCATTGAGTTCCAACTAAGGAGATTGATTTCCTGATTTTATTGTAAAGAGTTTCAGCGCTTGGCCGAAATTGATTTTGCTGAGCGCAGTTGTTCGAGGGAACATGTTGAGTTGCACAAACAATTCCATCGTGATTCTTAATCAGCGCTTGTTGATGGTATTTATAATTTGCGCAGCAACAATCCCAGCCGTTTCTGTTCTTAGGACGTTTTTACCCAATGATATTGGACTAAACCCACGATCTATGGCGAGTAAAGTTTCGTTTTTGGTGAAATCCCCTTCGGGTCCGATGAGTACCACTTGTGACTGGTCCGATGCAATATTTTCTGAAAAGTAAGGATTCTCACCAACCGTGGCAATTGATTTTGAATGACTTGATAGCTCTACTTTTAGGAAATTAGTAAAGGAGATTAAAGGATTTACCTTGGTCAAAAAACCACTTTTGGATTGTTTTAAAGCTGAAATGGCTTTTTTCTCCAATCTATCTAGCTTTAACCTTGGTCTCTCTGAGTTTTTGGTGAGCAAAAAGGTGATTTCATCCACACCAAGTTCTCCTGCTTTTTCGACAAACCATTCCATGCGGTCGATACTCTTAGTGGGCGCAATGGCGATGTGAATCGAGAAGGGTTTTTTGGCTATTTTTTCTTGGGAGCTTACTTCAAAAGTCAGAGACCGCTTGTTAATTACTGAGATAGATGCAGTAGCAATGGTTCCTTTGCCATCCATAATACCTATAATGTCTCCTTCTTTTTTCCTCAAGACTTTGGTGCAGTGCTGGAATTCCTCGTTTTCCAAGGAATGTTGGTTGCTCGTAAGTTCTGGCTGATAGAAATACATCATAGCTGTAAATTACTATTTTATGAAAGAATTGATACCTACATTTTTCACCTGGAAACCGAGTAATGTCTTTTTTTGAATCGATGGTATCATGTTTTTAAAGATCGGGATTACTCTGCTGGATTATATAACTTGTAAAAAAACACTGTTTTTGATAAGTCGATAATCAGGAAGAATAATTGCAATCGTTTGCTTTTGCGAATCATTCACCAGTCATGTAATAAAATGATTTCACTTACGGATTATTGTTCAATTTTAATAAACGTGAAAGTATCTTAAGAAGAGGATTAAGTAAGAAGTATGAAAGTTTTTATTATCGTAACGCTAATGGTCTTAGGCTTTTCTGCGTATGCACAGACCAAGTATCAGGTGCTCGGTACCGTTACTGATGAGCAAGGAGAGCCTATAATAGGCGCTGGGGTTTTGCTGGAAGAAATAGGAATCGGCACTACAACGGATCTTAACGGGAAGTTTATCCTTTCTGCACCCAAAAGAAACTACACGTTGGTAATACAGTACCTAGGAGCAAAGGAATATCGCAACACGATTTATCTCAATAGAAATCAGAATTTCAATATTGAGATGGTCAGCACTTCGCAGGAGTTGCAGGAAGTAGTAAAAACTGCCAGAGCTGAGGATTACAGAATCACATCTATTCCCGGAGTAGAAAGGCTCACGATTAAGGATTTGGAAAATGTGCCGCAGCTCATGGGTGAAATAGATGTAATCAATTCCATTTTATTGTTGCCCGGGGTGTCAAATACCGGGGAGGGAAGTAGCGGCTTTAATGTAAGAGGAGGAAAAGTAGATCAGAATTTGATCACGTTGAATGGAGGCGAGATTTTCAATTCATCGCACTTACTTGGTTTTTTCTCCATTTTTAATTCCGATGTTGTTCAGGAATTCACTTTGTATAAAGGGCACATGCCAGCTCATTTTGGGGGTCGACTGTCTTCAGTGCTCGACATTAGAACCAGAGAAGGAAGTTATGAGGAAATGAAAAGTTCGGTAACTGTAGGAACGGTAACTAGCAAGTTCACCTTTGAGGCACCAATTATAGAAGATAAATTGTCTGTTCTGGCTGCTGGTCGTTTTACCTATCCCAACTGGGTGATCAGTAGAGTTCGAGATTTTGATGTAAAAAACAGCGAAGCAGGGTTCAACGATCAAAATATAGTCATCGGATATAGAATGAATGATCGAAACAAAGTCAACCTTTCTTTATACCGAAGTTTTGATCGCTTCAAGTTTAGCGACGATTTTCAATTTGAGTGGGGACATCAAAATGCCAGTCTTTCTATTCAAAATGCTTTAAAGGAAAACCTCTTCCATGAGTTTGAAGCCAACCTCGTCGACTATGAAAATGAGCAGTATGATATTCCTGGTGACTTTGCGATACAAAATGGCATGGATTTTCTTTCCTTCAAGGACAACTGGTACTATGAAGGCGAGAAACATGCGATCAATGCAGGAGTGGAATACAAAAGATATACTCAAAAGCCTGAAAAGTTGGTTTCAGGTGAGCGCTCAGGGTTTGAATCCTTGGATGTAGAAAAAGATCAAGCATATATTATCAGCGGCTATGTCAATGATGACATTAAATTAGGAAAGCTCACATTGTCAGCGGGTTTGCGCTATAATTATTATGCCCAAACGGGTCGAGATCAAGTTTATGTCTATCGAAATGGATCTCCTAAAAGGATCACTAATATCGTAGATACAGTGAATGTTGCTTCGGGGAATATATCGGAGTATAGTAATCTCGAACCTCGGATAGGCATCAATTATTTGATTACAGATAATATTTCCTTAAAGGCGAGTTACAACCAAGCTTACCAATATATTCATCTGATTTCTAATACCACTTCGGCCACACCTATTGACCTTTGGCAGGTGAGCACTTTTCACATCAAACCTCAGCAAGCTTCTAATTATTCTTTTGGTTTGAGTTTTACTGGAGCAAAGCGAAAATGGCAAAACAGTGTGGATGTTTTCTATCGAGATATCGACAATATTTATGACTACAAAGACTTTGCAGAGCTTTTCCTCAACAATCATTTAGAAACTGAGCTGATCAGTGGTAGGGGTCGGTCTTATGGTTTTGAGTTGCTCTTCGAAAAGCAAAAAGGAGCCTGGACCGGATGGATTGCTTATACTTTATCCAAAACTGAATATTTGATCGAAGGAGATTTTCCGGAGGAGACCATCAATGACGGTAATTGGTATCCGGCCAATTATGATCAGCGGCATAATCTTACGGTATCATTGAGTCGAGATCTTGGCAAAAAGGCCTTCTTTGCTTTTAATTCTGTCTTCAATACAGGAAGGCCGTTTACTGGTGTAGAATCCAGTTACAACGTGAATGGAGCGGTGGTTCCACTATTTTCCGATAGAAATAAATACAGAATACCACACTATGTAAGGTTTGATGTAAGCTTAGGATTTAAAAGTGTGATAAAGTCATTAGATGATAAGTTGAACTTTTCGGTATATAACCTATTCAATCGGGCAAATGCTTATTCTGTCTATTATAGAAAGCCTTCCAACGTGGCAATTATTCCTTTTAGCTACAAGCTGAGTGTTTTAGGGCGAGCTTTTCCTTCGATGACTTACACCGTAAAGTTTTAGGCTGTTTTGGATACTTCATGTTTTATGAATTTATATAATATTTCATTGAGGTCTTGTCCTTATGCTATCCTAGGTAGGTATTTTATATATCAGTCTGAGCATTCAGGGGCCTGCCGTTCTTCCTTCAAGAATGAACCTTTCACGCGTTTTTTTATTGTTTTGAATCACTATAAACTCAGCAGATGAAAAAGCATTTAATGAAGTTATTGCTGTGTGCTGCCTTATTTTCTTGTGAAGAAAGGTTTAATCCAATATTAGAACGCCTGGAGGAGGAAAATTATATTATCAATGGATATATCAATCAATCATTGACTGATCCATACATCGTCACTATTCAGCAAACCAAGTCAGGAGGTGTGCCTACGCCAATATTTGGTGCGCTTGTAGAAGTGGTGGATGAAGATGGAAACCGTGAGCAATTCTTTGAACAAGACATAGGAACATATGTGAGCAAAATGGACATTGTCAAAGGCCGGCCTGGCACTAGTTATTACTTGGAAGTCAAAATGAATAATGGAGATATGTTTAGGTCTAAGTCTGACCGAATGCCGGAGCTTAAGGTCGAAAATAATATGACATGGCGACAGGAGAGAATAACTTATACTTCAGATTTAGGTACGGATGTCACTGTGCCGCATATCGTAGTTGACTTACAAGCTAACAATCAGGGTACTGAAGAATCCTACAATATTTGGTGGGTTTTGGAAGAAACTTTTCAGTTTAATGAAGTGGACTTTCCAGATCCCTTCGGCAGTGTGCCTCCGCCATGCTATATCACGCAGACTTATGGTAGTGGAGCAATCAATCTATTCACGAATACTGGATTCACGGGATCGACGTATAATGTTCGAGATATTTTTGTCAGAGAGCTGGATGAATCTTTTCTAGCAAAACATATCTTTTCCACTTATCAGCATTCAGTCTCAAACGATTATTATGAATATTTGAAGAGCTTAGAAGCTTTGGTAGAAAACTCCGGCGGCTTATTCGACACCCCACCGGGCAAAGCAGTAGGAAATTTTGAACCAATTGAAGGAACTGATATTGCTCCCCTTGGCTTTTTCTCCGCTGTATTAACAGACACCACAAGAATTGCCGTGTACCCTTCTGAGATATCTTTTAAAATTCCGAATCTTTGTGAATTTATAGCTGGGAAACCGCCGACGGAATACGACAGTCAATGTCGTAATTGTGAGGTAATTCCAAGAAGCACGAAAGTGCAGCCAAAATTTTGGACATCCTTATGAAAACGATTAGAATCATCCTCCTACTGTTGCTTATTGCCTGTGAAGAACGCTTTGAGTTCAAAACGGATGGAGACAACCAAACATTGATTAGCATTCATGGCTTCATCAATCAATCGACGGATCCTTACTATGTGTATATCTCACAAACCCAACGTTCTGGCGCGCCAACACCCGTAGTTGGAGCTACCGTGGTGTTGAAGGATCAAGAGAATAATGTGAGTGCATTCAAAGAAACAGATCGTGGCGTTTATGTGAATGATCGGCAAGAGATAGTAGGGCAACCCGGGTCTTCATACTTTGTGGAAATCACCTTATTGTCAGGTGAGAAATACCGATCAGAACCTGATACAATACCTCTTTTTACAGCCTCATATAGCATGTCTTGGAGCGAAGATATAAAGATATTTACCTCAGATATTGGGATAGACTTCAACTTGCCAGTGGTGAACGTGGACCTCACCGTAGCGCTACCTCAAACTGACCAGCCAGTGTTTCTTCATTGGCTAGGGGAGGAAGTATTTCAATTTGTACCCACGGATTTTCCTGATCCTTTTGGGTCAATCCCGCCTCCCTGCTATATCAAGCAGCAGTTTGGAACAGAAAGGGTTAATATCTTTTCAAATGTTGGTTATCAAAGCACAGACTTGAATATTGACGAAATATTTTGGCGGGAAATTGATGATTCTTTCGTCAGAAAACACATTTTTTCTATTTATCAATATTCCACTTCTGAACGTTACTATACCTATTTGAAAGGATTAGAGTCATTGGTTGAAAATTCTGGTTCTTTATTTGACACTCCGCCAGGACAGCTGATTGGTAATATTAAGGCAGTGGAAGGTACGAATGTTGATCCCTTGGGTTTTTTCTCAGCATATTTATCGGATACGGTGCGCATTGCTGTTTACCCAAACGAACTGACGACTTTTATTTATGAAGAATGTTTGTACCGAGGAGGCTTCAGTAGAGATTACAGCCCTCAGTGCAATAGGTGTTTGCTCGTTCCAAGAAGTTCATATAACAGGCCAGGTTATTGGGTGAAATATTAATTGAGCGGTTGGTCAATTAACTTTAAGCAAATTATGTACACAGGTAGCTTCTGTAATAGATGTTTTGAGCTTGGTATTTTCAGCCATAAGTATTTATCACATCCGCAGAAGAAGGCAAGTTCAGGATAAGCCTGATTATTTAGGGCTTTTTAACAATTAAAATCCGTTGTAGGTTGTGACTGAAAAGTTTAAAAACTAATATTTAACTAAAGATTCAATTTCAGATATCACAGTGAAAAAGATTTTAGATCAAGTCAAATACGCTTTCATCGTCATTTTTTTATGCCAATGTGAATCGCGGTTTGATTTTAGGGAAGATAGGAGTGGCGTCAATCAAATAATCATAGCGGGTTATATCAACCAATCGAATGGACCTTATTTTGTAGAAATAAGACAGACATCTTTTTTGGGCACTCCACCAACTCCTTTCCTCAATGCAGAGGTGGTGCTTGTGAATGATGGCGGAGCTAGAGAGTCGTTTCAAGACAACTTGGATGGAACCTACACTTGTCGGGGCAATGTAGTTAAAGGTTTTCCGGGGAGGTCGTACCATATAGAAGTATCACTTCCCGACGGAAGGTTTTATAAATCAAAGCCTGATAAAATGCCTTCTATAGGCGCTAAAGATCGAATGCATTGGAGGCAGATCAAATCTACCACAACTACTAACCTTGGGAATGATGTGGAAACTAACGATGTTGAAGTAGGTTTCACTACCACTCCTCAAGGCGATGGCGATCCCGTATTCCTCATCTGGAATGCAGAAGAGACTTTTGAATTCAAGCCTACAGATTTTCCGGAATTCAATAATTTGATACCCCCACCTTGTTATATCATAGAGCCTATAGGTGCAGAAAAGATCAATATTTTCACGACCGTTGGGTACACGCCTGATACCTTCAGAATCGATCAGCTCTTCGCGAGAACACTGGATAAATCTTTTGCAACCAAGCATATATTTTCTTTATACCAACTGTCCATTTCTCAGCAGAACTATGAATACATGAAAAGTATAGAGTCATTGGCTGAGAATGTAGGTTCTTTATTTGATACTCCGCCAGGCCGGGCTCTTGGAAATATTGAGCCTATTTCAGATCCGGATGAGCTGGTTCAAGGCTTTTTTCAAGCTGTTTTGATGGATACAACCAGAATCGCAGTATTTCCAAGTCAACTTAAGAATATCGTATTTCCATTTGCAGATGAATGTATCTTCTTGGAGGGTTTTGAAGAGCCTGAGTTTTATTCAGAGACATGTCTAGACTGTTTACGGTTGCCTAGAAGTACCCAAGAAAGACCAGATTATTGGGTAGGTACCAACTAAATCAACGCCTCAATGATGGGATTCAATGTAGATTTTGGTCATCTATCAGTGTGTTATTAACATTATTGAAACGCACCAAGAATGTTGATAAAATGGAGGTTTCGGCGGAGTAAGTATCAATTAATGCAGCGTTTAGAAATGGCTGAATAAAAATATTTTATCTTATTTCTTCTTTTTCAATTCTAAGAAGAAGTCAATAACACTATGAAACGTTGAGGAGGCGAAGCGTATTTTGGATGAGTGTAGTCCGTTCGTTTGTCTGATAGTTGAATAAAAAAAGGTTCTTTTGACCGAATCAAAAGAACCTTTTTAATGAGTGTAGGTTAGCCTAGTTCTTCACAATTTTTTTTGTGTGTTTTACATTGTTTTGATCGACAATGGTCACCAAATAGACATTGTTTTTTAGCGCTGAAAGGTCAACCTTGTTTACTTCCCCTTTTACCAGTAATTTTTGGCCTGCCAGATTAGATATGGTTACAGATTTCACTGATATGCCACTAAAGTGAAGGTAGTTCGTCGTAGGGTTTGGAAAAATCTCAAAGGTGGTGGATTCCACGGTATTCAGGGCGTCATCGATACTATTTACGGCAATGTTAACAGTGCCCTCTGCAGTCAAACTACCATCCGAAACTTCTATCACTAATGTGTAATTAGGAGTCGTCTGAGCGTTCAATAGGGAAGCTATGCTGATTTCGCCGGAGTTATTTATGTTGAAAGCAGAGTTTGAGTTCCCACTGGTGAGTGCATAAGTCAGGTTATCATTTTCTGGGTCAGTTGCCGCGACATTAATAATAGTTGTACCAATTGCCGCATCTTCATCGACACTTACGACTGCATTTTCTACTAAAGGAGCCTCATTTACATCCTGCACAATCACTGTGATTTGTGCGGTGGTTGTAGTTTGGCCATCAGACGCACCAATGCTCAGGGTGTAATTGTTTGTGTCTTCATAGTCAATTTCAGAAGCTAATGTAAGTTCGCCCGATGTGGTATTTAAGCTGAAGACACCAGTTGAATTGCCTGAAACAATGCTGAAGAGTAACTCATCTTGTTCTGGATCTGAAGCACTCAATTGTCCTATGGTTGTGTTTATATCTGAGTTTTCATCAATGGTGAATGTCTGGTCGG
Organism: Cyclobacteriaceae bacterium; assembly: GCA_040218415.1. GTDB lineage: Bacteria > Bacteroidota > Bacteroidia > Cytophagales > Cyclobacteriaceae > JAVJRN01. The sequence goes on along the minus strand of JAVJRN010000020.1, from coordinate 64,365 downwards.
AAAGCAAAGGAGCGCCATTTGCAGGTCCTGTTTCACCAAGTCCTATAAAAGCTCCCCGTCCATGTGTGCCCACAACCAGAGCTCCATCTATTGGTCGTAAGAATAAGTCTTCAATGACGATATTGTCTAACATTGGTGTCTCTATGGTCCAATTGGTATTGGCGCCATTGAGCGAGCTGGTGCTAAACAATCCAACACTAGTTCCGACAAAATACTTTTTGTTACCATTTGTGTCTTCTGCGATTTCTGCCGCCCGTATGGAAGGGCCTGAAAAGCCAATGTTAAACTCATTGTCGTTATTAGCGAGATTGCCTTCTATGGCTGTGAAACTTGACCCACCATTATCGGAATAATAAAGACCAGTAATATTGTAATTTGAATATACCAAGATAATTTCCTGTCCATTCTTTGGATTTATTGCAATATCTGTGAGCCAAGAGCCGGCTTCTACCATGGAAACGTCGATGTAGGTTATGGCGTTTTCATTATTACTGGTGTTCGCATTTTCAAAACTTGCTAAAACAGGAGAGTTATTAACCAATCCTCCAAAATATAATTTATGAGCAGGGTTCTGATCACTCACTTTTAATGCCGTGATTTGGACGGGTTCACCAATATTAAAATCTTGCCATCCATTGTCAATGACTGACCCGCTCAAGTTACCATTTGACATAGCATCATCAAAGGCATCATTCCGAGCAAGTATACCATCTCCATTCGAAGCGTAAAAAATAGTTCCCTCATCATTGGGATCTACTGTAAACGGGTGAATAAAAAGTTTGCTAAGATCGTCTCTATCAGTATAGCCGTACACAGATCGGCTCGATGTGCCCTCAGCAATGTAGTAGGGAGATAGGAAGCCATTTTGTGCGGAAGAATAAATGATTTCATTTCCAGCATAGCAGTAAGATCCATCTCCGGAAGAAAGGTCAAATACAGAATTGATCAATGCATTATTAAAAATACTATGATCTAACAAGGGTGTCCCATTGTCCTGAGTACCACCGATAATATAACTTTCTCCATCTGCAAATCCTGCTGAAACTGTGTAATACTGCGTAATGTTGTAATCGTTGTTAAGACTGACCCAGTCAATTCTATTACTGGTAATATTTGTAGTTAAGGAAAGTCCGCCATCATGACCCACAATGAGTGAATTGGGAGCTTTAGGATCAAATAACATAAAATGCTGGTCTGCATGTTGAACACCCTCAAAATCCCTTCCTTCATCATTGAGATATGGGTTTTCATTACCTCCTATCCATGAAAAAGCGGGATCACCAGTGATTGATGTGGCAAAACCATCAGTTGATCGGACTAAATTGATGTAGCCAAGTACTACATAATTCTCATCTTCGGGGTGTACCGCTAAGGTCATGTCATAACCACCTTGTGTAGAAAAATCTTCTGACCCACCAAAAATACTTCTATCATATGTGGGTAGATTTTGAGATCGTTCTATGGAGTTAAAATTATTACCTCCATTATCGGCAACTGTGAAATCATATTTATAAAAATGGTTACCTTGATCCCAAGAAGTGCCATCCCATAGGAAAGAATATACAATAGAAGTATTAGATGGGGCAATGGCCAACACATTCCTAGCTGCATCAGCAACGGAAGGGTAGCTATCTCCTGATACATCGAAGAAGGTTTCACCTTGATCCCACGATCTGTATAATCCATTATTGCCTGAGTCCGTAGGGCCAAACCAGACAGTGATGTAATCATTTTCGTCAATGACTATATCGCAATAAATTGGGTCTTCATTGTTGATTTGATCACTTGCAAACTTTTTAAAAGAATCCCCACCATCCTGAGAAACCCAAATTCCACTATACTGGGTAGCGACGAATATTTCTGTGATTCCACTAAAGTTATGAGTAATCACTTTGCTTGTCAGAATGAAAGGATTGGTAAGCCGACTAGAAATGCGTTCTTCTAACTGGTCCTGAGCTACGACGTTTTCTGAATCTGTGGAGTAGGCGTAAGATCTCAGATTCCAGGTTTCTCCATTATCCGTAGACTTATATATTCCGGCACCTAAAAAAGGACTGGTAAATCCTGCTATTTTACCAGAGGAGCTTGCGCCATCTGATATTTCACCAGTGGTTGCGTACCATACATCTTGGCTATTAGGATCTTGTGCTATAGATGAGATGCCTAAAAATGAACCAGACGATAACTTAGGAGTCCAAGTGGTGCCTCGGTCAATTGATTTCCATATTCCTCCAGAAACTCCTCCCGCAAAAACTATATCGCTATTTCTAGCGTCCAAGGCAATTGCCCGAGTTCTTCCTCCAACATCAGCGGGACCTACTTCAGCCCAGTCATGTGTCATTTGATTGTCGCTACGCATATGGCTAAAGTTCGCGTCCATCTTTTCTTTGAAAAGCATTTCCTTAGCGCGAATATTGACAGGAATACTATTGGTCACAGGATCTTTTAACTTATTGAAAAAGTACTCTGTCCTCATTTTCTTCCTTTCTATTCTATTGAGTTTCTTATGAGCCAATTCCTTTGGAGGATTTATTCTAAAAAAGGAAACTCCACAGGCAATAATGAGCATGAGGACGGCCAGAATGATGGTCGGTTTTTTCATTTTACTTGATTTTTGAAATATAAACTAGGTTATTCTGTTGCGTCATCATATTTTGATTGATTAGCACCATTATTTCCATTTCTGGTTTGAGTAGGGTTGCCAAATCAGATTCATTTTTTTCTTTGTATTGTCTTAAGAAAATAGGTGTGGCGATTATTTGAGTAATAGCCCCCTTACCAATAGCTATGGAGTTTGCTCCCCCCTGTTTGCTCTTCTCTACACTCATTTCAAATTTAAGACTGTTACCCTCTGGAGTAACACTTTTCAACTTTCCCACTATTCCGGTTTGATTTTTCCCTATGTTAAGTTCATCGAGGCTCAGTTTAGTAGTTTTGGATGTGGAGTTGTCTTTTTTGGCGGCACAGGAAATAATTAGGCAGATTGACAGAAGGAATAGGAGTGGTTTGGTCATGAGTATGGTTCAGAATAAATATTAGACTACTTAATCTAGTATAATTCATACAAATTAGTAAGTTATTCTAAAGAGTCTAAATGGAAAACTATATATTTTATTGGTTCTGATGATATGTTAAGGCACTTATTTGTGTAACAATATGATGGATTACATATAAGTTGTAAAAATAGACGGTCATAATTTTAAAACCCAGAGTTTGCTGAAATGAGTGTATTCAATAATACCTTGTCAACATTTATCAATGATGAAAGCAAAGCTTCGTAGTGTATTTCAAATAGAGAAAAAGTCAAATGAGTAATAATAAAAAGTATCTGATAATCGCCTCTTTTTTATTGCTTACAGGTTGTTTTAACTTTCAAATGGATAAAGAAACCTTTCTGGAAGAGTTTCAAAAAACAGAGTTAATGCCAATTTCGGATACTTTTAGGATAAGTGGTCGACAAATCCACTTTGTTAAAACACCAAAAAGAAAGGATTCAGTTTTGATCTTTGTCCATGGTTCGCCAGGTTCTTGGAATGCTTTTATCGACTATTTTAAAAATAAGCGACTCACTGATGCTTTCGATATTATTGCTGTTGACAGGCCAGGTTTTGGTGCATCAGATTATGGCCAGCCAGAACCTAGCTTGAAGAAGCAGGTAGCGTATATCAAAGAAGCTGTCGGTGGTCTCTACAAACATCAAATATGGGTTGGACATTCACTGGGAGGGCCTGTAGTAGCGAGAATGGCCATGGATTTCCCAATGGAAGTAGACGGACTGGTGCTATTAGCACCTTCAATAGATCCGGAAATGGAAAAGGAGGAATGGTATAGGTCGTGGTTTCAAACTAAATTTATTGGTGCCCTGATGCCGACGGGTTTTTGGGTAAGTAATGAGGAGATCATAACATTAAAATCGGAATTGAACTTAATGCTGCCTTATTGGTCAGAGATTACATCCAAAACGGTGGTTATCCACGGAACTGATGATCGATTTGTACCTTTAGGAAATGCATTTTTTGCCAAAAGAATGATGAAAGACTCTTTACTTTCTATGACGATTATAAATGACGCAAGACATTTTATTCCTTGGACTCACCAAGAGTTAATCGTCGATCAACTATTAAATTTTAAGTAAGTCAGGAATAAAGCATCTTGCTTTTCCTCTAATCTTTGGGACTCATTATTTAACCCGCTGAATTCGTTTGTTTTAATAATATTTTGGTTGTTTTTTATAGTTGTTGAAGTTTTTTAATAAGCAATGGTTTTAATGAGTTTTCCTCGGGGGTTATAGTAATACCATGTTTTTGACTCCTTCCCTGCTTCATAAAATGCTTCTATTGCTTTCCTACCATTGGTGAAATAGGTTATCCATTTTCCATTTTTTCTACCATTTTCAAAGGCGCCTTCTTCTTTTATATTTCCACTATCGAAATAATATTTGGCAGGGCCATTCGGGATACCATTTTTGAAAGTTATATCTGATGCCACCGTTTTATTATCGTGATATTCCAATAATTGGCCATTGCCATTTTTGAAATTACCATTATTTAATATTTCTCCTGTGATGGCATAATACTCCCCAATAGTTGTTAACGCCCCATTCACCCAGAGCCTTTCTTGTTTAAGTTGTTCGTTGGAATAAAAATGACCCCAGAGTCCATCTTTTTCATCAAGTTTAAAAGTCCCGATTTCTCTAAGCCTGCCATCTGGATAATAGAAAATCCATTGACCGGTTTTACCATCGTTCATAAATTCTCCCTCATTATCGAGACTTCCATTTTCCGTAAAATATTTCCAAATGCCTTCTTTCTGACCTTTATCATAAGAACCAATGCTAAATAGGTTACCATTATCAAAAAAACTCAGCCACTTGCCAGACTTAAGATCAAACTTATATTGTCCTTCAACACTCTTTTCTCCATTGTCGTGGTATTCAAGATAAGAGCCATGAAGGAGCCCATTCTTAAAATTGAAATCCTTCTTTATACGTTTATTCGGATAGTATATTTTCCAATTACCTGTTTCAATATCGTGAGCGTAATATTCCACCGCCATTATTCTTCCTGATGAGAAAAAGTATTGCGATTGTCCGTTAAGTTTTCCGTTTTTAAATCTTTTAATATATGATTTTGACTGTGCGAAACCATTACTAGTGGCAAGATATTCTACCCAAATGCTATCTTTTTGTCCTAATTTATAGTACCCAGTAAGTGCAAGCTCGCCATTGTCATAATATTCTTTGTAATCACCATTTAAAATTCCGTTGGTATAATACACTGAATTAATCAACACACCATTTGGATCATATTTTATTCTCAAACCCTCAATTTTCCCTTCTTCGTAGTTGATTGTTTCTTTAAGGTTTCCATTTTCGTAATAGAATTTCCAAAGTCCGTCTTTTTGGTGGTTCTTTATTTGCCCAAGTATTGCGTATCTATTGTTGGAATAGGTGACGGCATATGTTCCATCTTGTAGGGTATCAGCTCTGAAAACAACTTCTTCTGGTGCTATTTCCTGTGAAATAGCAGATGTGAAACACAAAAATGCAAGGATAAAGGCTGAAAAAGCGTTTGGTTTAATCATGCTTTTAAATACAAGACAAAAATCGGGCTAGACTGTTCGTTGAAAAGGCACTTATGTTATCAATTTCTGAAATATCAATTTTATCAGCCAATTTAACAAAGCCTGTACGCTCAATGTGATTTTTTATTACTGTAGAATCGAGGGTGGTAGTGGTGATATAATTAGTTGGTTTAAAGTGATGATCCCAAGGATGGTTATTAACACAAAAATAGAAGTCTTGACCAGGTACTTTATTAAAGATAGATTCTTTAGAAGCATTCAACGCATCTCCACTAACAATGAGCGAACAACTAATTTCATGTCCCCACCAAACAATAGTTCGGTAACTAAATATTGATGATTGTTTAAAGTGTCTTGGACAATCTAATACGAAGTAGGGGAGGCCTTGATAATTTTCACCGCTCGAAATTTTGGGTAAATCAAACTCATAAGCCTCAGATATTTTCTTATGCTTTTTGAAAACGGAATCAATGCTTTCAGAAATTGATCGAAGTTTGGTCTTGACTCGTTTAGAAACCTTTCTTTTTGTTAATAGAAAATCTTGGTCTTTGAGTAATATAATTTCTGACTTAGAGAATGATTCCAAACTACCATCGAATTAGTGCAGAAGCCCATGTAAATCCACTACCAAATGCCGCGAGGCATACTAAGTCACCAGTTTTTATTTTACCTTCCATATGTGCCTCACTAAGCGCTATGGGAATAGATGCTGCTGTAGTATTTCCATAGCGCATGATGTTATTATAAACTTGGTCGTCGGTCAGTTTCATTTGTTTCTGAATGAACTGACTTATTCTAAGATTAGCTTGATGCGGAATTAACATGTTTAAGTCGCTGACTTTAAAACCATTAGCTAATAGCGCTTCCATGATTACTTCACTAAATCTGGTTACAGCATGTTTGAATACAAAATTCCCATTCATGTATGGGTAGTAAGAGGTGTCATTAGGGTTGTTTTCTGCTATTATGGCGTCTACCCACTTATTAGTTGACGGTCCTATCAGTGCCAATTCTTTCGCATGTTTTCCTTCAGAGTGAAGGTGAGTAGAAAGTATGCCTCGGTCAGCTTCCTCGGATCTAGATAATACAACTGCTCCTGCTCCGTCACCAAATATGACTGTTACACCTCTGCCACGTGTGGTTTTTTCAAGTCCGCCACTGTGATATTCTGAGCCAATAACCAATACATTTCGATACATTCCTGTTTTAATAAACTGGTCAGCTACAGATAAGGAATATATAAACCCAGAACATTGATTCCTCACATCTAAGGCTCCAATTTCCTTGATGCCAAGTTGTTCTTGAACTTGTACACCAGGACCTGGGAAGTAATAATCAGGACTTAAAGTGGCGAAGACAATAAAGTCAATATCATCTGGGGTCAAACCTGCATTGTTAATAGCTATTTTCGCAGCTTTTGTACCCATTGTCGAAGGCATGTCGTCCGATTTCGGATCTATCCACCTTCTTTCTTTAATTCCAGTTCTTTCTTGAATCCATTCATCACTCGTTTCCATGAATTGTTCAAGATCCTTATTGGTCACGACATTAGCGGGTACATAATGTCCTATCCCAGATATTTTTGAAGTGTACATAATTTTGTTGTTTATCTAGCGGGCAAGTTTAGGAGAGATTGCTTAGCTTATTTATTCGATTAGTGTCACTTCAATTCTTCGATTAAGCTCCCTGCCATCCTTTTCATCATCATTGGAGGCTATTGGATTTTCTTCACCAAATCCTTTGGTTTCCAATCGTGAGCCCTTTATTCCGTTTTCAATCAAATAATCCTTTACGGCATTTGCACGCTTTAAGGACAAATCGATATTGTATTCATGTGAACCTACATTATCAGTGAATCCTGCGATTTGGATGGATGTTTTAGGATATTTTTCAAGAGTGCGTCTCAAAGTTTCAAGAACTGGTTTTGAGTCTTCAGTAAGTTTGGCCGCTCCAAAATCGAAATAAATATTTTGGATGACTGTCTTTTTACCTGTACGAAACTTATTCCCTAGCATCTCGATTGGAATGACTCTCTCCGTATCTCCTTTATATAGCTTATCAAGATCAGCCGTCGTAGAAACTATATTATCTGGAATTTCAATTTTAAAGTCTTGGGTTGTTTGACCATTAGTAATAGTTACTTCTTGGGTCCCCAACAACGCATCACCTTTCAAAAAATCTACTTTAAATGATTCGTTAGAAATTAAATTTAAGCTATAAACGCCACTTTCGTTTGTTGTTCCTACAATTGATTCATCGGTATATTTCACTGGGTGAAATTTGATGACTATATCTCTTAACGCCTCTCCCGAGGCTATGTTGGTGATTGTCCCTTGAACTTTTTGCTTTTCAATGTTGAAGAAGTAATAGATATCATATTCACCTTTACTGTGTAGCCTGTTTGAAGAAAAATAACCAGTGTTACTACCGTGATTTATTTGGAATTGAAATTCATTGTCAATCGTATTTATAGGAAATCCTACGTTTTCTGGCTTTGACCAGTTATTCGCATTATCATCCCATACAGCTTTGAAAACATCATAACCACCTATAGATTCAGGCCTATTCGAGCTGAAATAGATCGTTTTTCCATCATCTGATAAAAATGGAAAGTCTTCATCGAATTCGGCGGTATTAAAATTCAAAGATTTCGGACTACTCCAAGTATCTCCAGTTTTATTTATTTGATAAATATCAAAATGATCACCGCCTTCAAAAGAAGAATATAAGATGAGATTTTCATCGTTATTCATGAAAAAATCTGAGGATATTCTTGTTCTCAAGCTTCTGTCGAACTCCAACGGAGCTGTCCAACCTGCACCCTCTTCATATCTACTAGAGAATAGGTCTCCGCCGTTTTCTTGTTTGAAAAATAACAATCGATCATCACCAGAGAGAATTTCTGCCCTAGTTTCATATTTATTGAACTCGCCAAACACATTAATTTTTGATACTTTATCCCAGTTATCACCTGATTTGAAAGCATGGTAGGCATGAAAATATTCAGAGCTGTTGTCGGTTGATCTGAAGAAAATTAATTCATCATGTCCATTGAAGAAAACAGGGGCTACTTCTGATAGTGCGGTATTGATACCACCGGGAAGTGGGTAAATTTCATAATCATCAACATCTTCATAAAATGCCTTGGCTTCTCTCGCCCAAGCCAAATAACCTTCGGTTTCTTCTATGATCTGCCTACTTTTATAAACATCCATCTTTAAAAAGGCGCTAAAATGACGGATAGCCATGTCAAAATCATACCTTAATATATATATGCGACCCATGAAAAAATTGTAGAACTCATCTTGGGCACTCATTTTTTTCCCGAGGGACAATAATTTCGAAATGTCCGTTCCTCTACCTAAATCCATGTGATAACTTAGGTATTCTGGATATTTGTGAATGGATTCACTTGGAAACTCATCACTGATGGCCTTATACGCTAGATAGGCCTCTTTATATTCTTCATCATAGAATAGCCCATCAGCTTTTTTTAGTTGTTTCCTATAGGATTGAGAGAATGATTGAAAAGAAGCGAATAGAAATATACCTATTAATATAGATACCCTAAACACTTTTATTATTACAGTTTTCATGAAAGCCTTGTTTTAATTTAGTAAATATAATCCAAACATTAAAAGTGATAACAAAGACGGCTAATTATTCAATCTTCTTATCTCGATTCTTCTGTTCAATTCGCGACCTTCTTTTTCGTCATCATTGGTCGCTATAGGTTGTGAAGAGCCATACCCTTTCGCGATGAGGCGACTCTTACTTATACCTTTATTTATTAACCATTTTCGTACAGTTTCTGCACGACTGGTTGATATTTTTAAATTGATATTTTCATTTCCTATATTATCGCTATGACCTGCAATCTCAATAATTATAGATGTATTTTGATTAAGTAATGATAATATTCTTTCTAGCGTTGGCAAAGATTCAACATTTAATTGAATAGTACCAAAATCGAAGTAGATGTTTCCTGCAATTACCTTATTGCCAAGCCTAAATTTCGATGAAAGCTCCTCTATGTCATCAATAAAAGTATCGTTGAAATCAAAATAGTCTTGAGAGACAAACATTTCTTCCTTTACCGAAGTGCTAACTTCTTGATTTTCATTCGTGAATTGAATTGTTTTTTTAGCTTCAGTCATTGCAATTCCTTTGTTTGTTGTAACTGGAAATGTGTCATTCGTCACAAAGTCTTGTGTCGAGATAAAAAAGTCTTTAATGTGGGTGACTTTTTCGTCCTCCAAAACCTCAAATGATTCGATGAATAGTGTATCTGTTTCACTAATATACTCTATGTTAAACTCTTGATTTGCAAAGACGCGAATCTCATATTCTCCATGTTCATTTAAGGTAGACGTAAAATATTCATCGTTATATAGCTTAGGGTAGAACCTTAGTTCTCCAGAATTAACCGGGAAGCCGGTTAATTTATTGATAATTTCTCCTTTAACTATTGTTTTATTGGCATTCCAAAAAGCAAAAATATCGTAATCACCTAGTGTATGAATTCTGTTAGAAATAAAAAAACCTGATTGTTCATCATCATTAAGTTTAAAATGAAACTCATCGTCAGGAGAATTAATTGGCCAGCCCAAGTTTTTTGGTTCGCCCCACTTAAGGGTTTCTGGATCAAGAGCTGTTACATAAATATCAAATCCCCCCATACCGCCTTCTCTATCCGAACTGAAATATAGTTTGGATTCGTCGAATGATAAATATGGACTATCCTCATTCCACTCAGAATCAATTTCCACTGCAAATCGAAGGGGTGTACTCCAATTGCCACTCGCTACATCGCGGTAAGATTCATAAAGACCTAAACCCAATTTGAAGTCACTATAAGAGGTAAATATTATTCTGTCCTCATGTTTGTTTATAAAAAACTGTGAGTTTAAATGAGTACGTGTAATTTTACTATCAAATTCAACAGGAATTGTCCAATTGTCATTCGTTCTCTCACTGAAGTGTAAATTGCCTTTTCTATCGTCTTTATAAATGAATAATTTTTGACCATCATCTGCAACCTCGACCTTCGCTGAGAATCTATCGAAACTTCCAAGATTAGCAATAATAGATGGCGTACTCCATTCCATATTCGTTCTTTTGGATCTATAAATTTTAAATTCATCCTCGTCTGACGCCACCGAAGATGCAAAAATCAATTCATTTGATATTTCGCTGTAAACAGGCGTCATTTCCGCTTTAATGGAATTAATGGGAGCATCAAGCCGTTTGACTTCATAGTCACAAGGATCATTAAAAAACGTATTGAGGCGATTACTTTCTTCGATAAAGCCTTTCGTCTCTTTTACTATCTCCGGACTTTTTGGACTTTTACTTTTGAGAAAGGACTCCCAAGCCTTAATTGACTCAGTGTATAGGTCCCTATTAGCATACACTCTACCTAGCCAGTAATAATAAAATTTATCCGATTTGCCTTTCGTAGCTTTATAGGATAATAACCTATCTAATGCTTTCTCTCTGTTTTCTTTTAGAAGTAATGTTGAGATTTCAAGCTTATAATCCGCGTCCTTGTATTTTGGATTTAAATCAACAACCTCTTGAAAGGCGAGCTGAGCCTGCCTGAAATCTTCTTTATAAAAAAGTTTTTCAGCCGACTCAAACATCTTGGGAATATTTTGTGCTGCTCCTGTTAGAGTCCCCGAAATGAAAATAATAAAAAGCTTAAGTCTAACTAAGTGCATTCATAATACTATTGTAAATGCTAATATAAAATTATTTCATGAATTTATTAGTTAAAGTTAATTCTAAAGGTCGGTAGTTATATGCTTGATAAACTGGTGTATATAAAAAAAGGGAGGCTAATATCTTTAGTCTCCCTTTTTAAAAGTTATAATTTATTGGCGTCTTTAAAAATCAAACTCTACGCGCCTGTTTTTCGCTCTACCTTCTTCAGTATCATTGGTTGCTATAGGTTTGTCTTCACCAAATCCTTTGACTATGATTTGAGATTTATTGACTCCTTTTGAAATCAAGTAATCAGCCACAGACTGTGCTCTTTTGGTGGATAATTTATTGTTGTAAGCGGTAGCTCCTGTATTATCAGCATAACCATTCACTTTAATGATGATTTTTCTGTCTGCTTTTAAGGCAAGAGCGAGCTTAGAGAGTGAAGAAACATATTCTGTTTTTATATCAGCCAATTCCAAATCAAAATAGATAGGCTTAGTCATAGGAAGTTTTGTTTGCATTTCCTTTTTAACTTCCTCTATTTCAATTTTGGATGTATCTCCTTTGTATAAACTCACAAAATCAGTAAGCTCAGCTATTGAATCTTTTACTGTGATCGCGAAATTTAATGAATTGGTTTCTTCAGTGATCATCACTGATTTCTCATCTAGCAATTGTCTGTTCACATAAAATTCAACGATAAACTCCTCATTCTTTATTAGCGTGGCTGAATATTTTCCCGCTTCATCAGTATCGGCTTCTATAACTTCATCAGTATACAGTACTGGACGAAACTTTACTTGAACGTTAGGAATAGGTTCTTCAGTTTTCGCGTTGGTAACTATTCCAGAGGCTCCTTTAAATTCGATTTTAAAGAAGTAAAAAACATCTAGACCACCTTCAGAGCGTAAACGATCGGTCGAAAAGTAACCTGTATTACTTCCGTGACTCATTTGAAAATGAACGTCATGATCTATGGTGTTGATTGGGAATCCCATATTTTTAGGCTGTGACCATAGTCCTCCACTATTTTTGGTAGATATAAACACATCATAACCTCCGATTGACTCAGGTCGATTGGAACTAAAATAAAGTGTCTTTCCATCATCGGTTATATAAGGAAAGTCTTCGTCGTAACCATCTGTATTGATATTGAGTGGTTTTGGGTCTGACCAGCCATTTTGTGTTTTATTAATTTCAAAAATGTCAAAGTCTTTATTTCCTCTTCGAGAAGAGAATAGAATCGTTTGTTCATCGTTGGAGATGAAAAAATCTGATTTTATTTTAGCCACGAGTGATGGGTCATATTCTTTTAACTCTGACCAAGCTCCAGATGAATAATTACTTGTAAAAAGGTCACCACCATTTTTAGTCTTAAAAACAACAAGTGTTTTTTCGTCGCTGAGGATTTCCGCTCTCAATTCTGATTGTTCGAATGTTCCGAAAGTAGTGATCTCCTCTGCAGTATCCCAGTCTTCACCAGTTTTGATAGCATGCATTGCTTTGTAAGTCTCATCTTCTTGTGACTGGAAATAAATCAACTCGTCATGACCTTTGAAAAATACTGGAGCCACTTCATTGGCAGAGGTATTTATTCCCGCAGGTAATTGAGTTATTTCATAATCATCAATGGCTTGATAGAATTTTTGCGCTCTCTGAGCCCATCTGATCATATATCTGGATTCTTCCAATAAGGAAGAGGTGGTGTATCTATTAATTTTGATAAAAGCCCTGAAATGATCAAGTGCTATTTCGAATTCGTATCTCATAAAACGAATCCTACCTAACCAATAGTTATAAAATCTATCTTTCGCGCCCATTTCTTTTTCAAAAGCCAATAGTCCCGAGATATCGGTTCCACGACCTTCTGATAGGTGGTAAGCGATTAATTGATGATATTTGAAAGAGTCGTCATTCGGATATTTCTGACTTAATTCATTATATAATTCATAGGCTTCATCGAATACCTCAGCATAAAGCGCATCATCGGCTTTCTCAATGTCTCTTTTTGGAGCCTGTCCAAAGGAACAATGAAGGGTTAGAATCGTAATTGCGGTAATTAGAAATTTTTTCATATACAAGTTCAACGGTTGTTTGGCGAAATAAAAAACGTAATATTATCGTTCTATTCGGGCTAATCCTAATAGATGCCTTTATTTAGGTCTTAAAGGCAGTTTTAAATTAAAGAAGTGCAATTAAATAAGGAATAAGTTATATTTTACTTAGATTCAAATTCGAATAAATTGATAAAAGCTTCTATAATACAAAACCAATTTTTATTCTAATTTGTGGCATTAGTTAATGACTAAAAACTCAACTCGCCGATTAAACTCTCTTCCCTCTCTTTCAAAATTATTGCTGGCCATAGGAATGCTTTCACTGTATCCTTTTATCAATAAGCGATTAGGTTGGATTCCTTTATCAACGAGCCATTCTCTCACCTGTAATGCTCGTAATTCAGAAATTCTTTGATTAGTTTGAGTAGGACCAACAATATCGGTATGTCCTGCGATTTCTAATTTCATTGTTTTTTGTTTTTTCATTAAATCGAGTACTTGATTCAATGTCGATAATTCAGATGATCGAATATCGTGTTGGTCAAACGAAAAATAAACATTACGTGCTATAGCCTTCTTTTTTTCAAAGTATGTAGTGTTGTCAATAGGAGAGGTACCAGGTGAGATGGATTGCGGGTAGCTAATTGCCCGTTCTATATTGTTCTCTACATTGCGTTTGTCAGGTTTTTCGTTCTGCACTAAAGTGGAGGAAGCTGGTTTATCCGGGATTTCACGATCATTTTCTGTATCAATTTCTTGAACATAAAAAGTTTCGTTTATTTCTTTAGGATAATTTACTCCTTGTTTGACACTAAATGTTCTATTTAATACTGTCCTGCCATTCGTTAAGATATTCATTTCATAAGTTAGTGATGGATCTAGGTTTGCAGTGAAGGATCCATTAATGATTTCAGCGGTAACAGTGTCAGGAAATAATGTAGAAGATGAGCTTAAATTAACCTCTCCAGACATAAGGTTGGTTTTAGATTGTTCTAAATTAACTTGACCATTTAAAACAATTTGTTCTTCTGGTTTCATCACGTATATATCTAAACCTCCTTGTCCTCCCAGTCTTGATGAGGATAAAATAGAAACATTATTGACGCTACCTTTGAAAAAAAGGTCATCATCAGGGGAATTAATTGGTGCTCCTAAATTTTGAGGGGTTTCCCATCCCTTAGATGTTTTTTTAGATGAGAAAACATCATAATTGCCAATTTGATCAGGTCTATCACTACTGAAGTATAAAGTACCTGTTTGTGAATCAAAATAAGGGGTAGTTTCATTGTAGGAGGTATTAATACTTTCACTCGCGAGTAATTCGGGGAAACTCCAAACCTCATCTTCTCCTTTTTCAGCGTAGAATAGGTCAGCACCATATTTTTTGGTATCTAAGCTTAAATAGAGATAATCTAATTGCTCAGAAATATAGAAACTATAAATGATGCCGCTATCGTCAAAGAGTATAGGGGCAAGATTGCTGATCTCTCCATTTGTGAAATCACCAATGGAAATCATATTGTTTTTTCTTGTGGCAATACGATTTCCAATAATTTGAATTTCATCAAAATCACCCTCTACCTTGATTTTATTCAAATCTTTTTCAGTATTGACAGCAGTAGTACTTTTGCCTGAGATATATACGAGTGTACTCTGTGAAAAGCTACCAGAAACATCGTCATCGCCTGTATTTAATGTTATTGTTTCGGCAATATCTAATAGCCGGCTGTTACTAAGTAATTCCTCACGATTTTTTAAAGCTTTAATTCTAGCCTTTGTTTCGCTAATTAACTCGGGGTTTACGTATCCCTGGTTATTCAAGAATTTTTGAAAAGACTGAATCGCTTTTTCAGATTCATAAGTTTCAGATTCAATTCTTCCTAGCCAATAATAATAGAAAGGGTATTTATCATTATCCTCTTCGAAACTTAAATAACGGTCTTTATTAGTTTCAACATTTACCAATGATAATGTTGCTGTCAGACAGTGATAATAGTCTAGATCGCGGTAATCAGGTTTGCTGTTTTTTATTTGATCAAAAATCAAATAAGCTTCATTAATATTTTCAGTATAAAGCGCATCCAAGCCATTATTGAATTGTTTCCTGATAGATTGAGCGTTTAACTTTAAAGAGTACAAGCTTAAAATAACAAAACAACCAACATAGGTTAAAAAATATCTAAACATGGTAATATGATAGGTGGTGGATGAAATTACTCATATTTTTTGACTTTTTAATCTCTAGTCAAATAAAGAGTAGTTACCCATTTGATCTGCTGGTGTTGATGGTCTAATAAGATTAATATTGTTGGCTTCTTCATATTGGATATTAGGTGTGACTGGAAAATGAATTAAGGTAGGAACAGCGCTTTCAGTAAGAAGATTAAAATAAAACTTATAGTCAAAATCATTTGAAAGCCAATCATGAGTTTTGTTTTCTGGTATGAAAATAGGTAGGTCATGTCCAAATTGATTTTCAAACTGATCAGTTGCCTTAGTGAGTAAGCGAAAGGTGTTAAAATTTTGACCATCGATATCTTCAAATGCTTCCCAAGTTCCTGCCATAAGTAGTATAGAGTGATTGGTTGGTTTAAAAAAATAGGGGATCTGTCTTTTTTTAGCTACTTGCTTCCAAAGGAAAAAACCATTACAAGGGATGAGACACCTATTCGTGCTGATTAATTTATGACTGGTGGCCGAGGGTGTCAAGTTGATCTGGTGATTAATGAGCTTGACACTTAATGGCTTATTTTTAGCTAAGCTTTTAGTGCCGCCCCAGATGTAGTCGGTGTTGATCTTAGGATCTTTATTTGTTACAATCGGTAAAATTTGGGTTGGGCAGGCGTTGTAATGCTGCTTTAGCTCAAATGATTGATTTAAAGGAGGTAATTTTAAAGTTTGGGTAATTTCTTCTAATGTACTGTAAAGCGCGTATCGGTCTATCACAGCTCTAAGTTAAATTTAATTCATCACATTACTTCAATTGAATTCGATAGGAGAGTGCTCCTTCTAAGGTTTTGAATTCTCTCAAAACCCCCAATATTTGCAAATGATTAAATAGATTCAATCTGATGCCAGTATTCCAATACCGACTGTCATAGTCAACTAGCAGGGCAACTTGAGGGATATTCTTTACTTGGGCAACAAAGCCATAAAAGAAACCTTCCTGTTCTTTAAATTTCGCCGGTAGAATATCGAATCCATAACCCAGAGTACTTGATAGATTAATAACTTGACCAAGATTGAAGTTTTTGGTCATTACAACATATTCTGAACCAAAAAATCGACTACCACCTCCAGCCACGGATGTAAAATCAAAAATACCTAAGGAAATAGTAGGTATCAGTTTACTCTCCTTATGAAGCCTTATTTTGGCGCCAGGTGATCTGTTAGGGAAGTTATTATTTTCTCTTGAAATTTCTCTTACTTGCCCAGTATAGCGAAAGGATAGTTCAATAAATGGAAGAAATGTTAAATTAACATTTCCTGTCCACGAATCGTATGTATAATCGCCATAGGAAAGATAGTTCTTTGATAGATAGGAGCCACTAATAACTAAGGTTTTATCGGGGTTTAACTCTGCACTGGGAATGTTCAACAAGCCCATCGAGCCTTGAAGATTTTGCGCATGGAGACTGCCAAAAAATGTTATCGCTAAAAAAAAAAAGATCAACCGCATCAGCTAGCCAAGGCTTCATTAGTCCTATCCAAAAGCTCAAACTTGGAATTTTGACTTTTAAATTCAGGAACCATATTTTTCAGCGCATAGACGATGTTCATTTCGCTTCCTTCTTTAATAGCTGACTCCAATTCTAATAGTGATTTTTTAACCGAATCAACATTGACATTCGCTAATTGCGCTTTCAGAATCTTTTCATGATGCGTATGAATAGTATTTTCGTTTACCGCGAGCAGTTCCTCAAATAGTTTTTCACCTGGCCTTAAACCAGTGACTTTAATTTCGATATCCTTATCAAGTGTTAAACCAGAAAGCCTGATCATTTTAACAGCCAAATCATAAATTTTTATTGCTTCGCCCATATCAAAAACAAAAATTTCCCCGCCTTTTCCCATAGAACCGGCCTCTAATACTAGATTACATGCTTCAGGGATGGTCATGAAATATCTTGTTACTTCTTTATGTGTGACAGTTATAGGTCCTCCCCTTTCAATCTGTTCTTTGAACAATGGGATAACCGAACCATTTGAACCTAAAACATTCCCAAAACGTGTGATAATAAAGCTACACGTATTTTGAATGGCATTCCAGGATTGCACGCAATGTTCTGCAGCGCGTTTACTCGCTCCCATAACATTTGTAGGATTTACCGCTTTATCAGTGGATACCAGTACAAATTTCTTGACCCCAAAATCAACGGAAAGGTTGGCCATGAGGTTAGTTCCAAATACATTATTTGTGACTGCTTCAGACGGGTTCATTTCCATTAAAGGAACATGCTTGTATGCGGCTGCATGAAAAACAATATCAGGCCTGTATTCTTGGAAAAGCTTTTTCATTTTGCTTTTGTTCGTGATATCTCCAATGATCAACTCGAATTTGTCTTTATCACTTTTGCTGTTATTAAGTTCTATACTTAATTCATGCAACGCACTTTCTCCTTGGTCTATCGCAATGACTCGTTTGATGTCATAGTACAAGCATTGTCTCACTATTTCACTCCCTATTGAACCAGCGCCTCCTGTTACGAAAATAGATTTTCCTTTTAGCTCATTGTTTATATTGATGTTATCTAAGTCAATCACGCCTCTATCCAGTAGGTCTTCAATCCTAACAGGTCTGATCTGTTTTGAGCTCAGTTCTCCTCCAATCCATTTGTGATATGGCGGAACTTCTTTGATATCAATTTTATTTTCGAGACAGAATTCAATGACTTTCCGCTTATTTGACATTCGGACGTCCGCCAAAGAAATGATTACCTCACCAATATTGTTCTTTTCCACGAATTCTTTGTCCATGAATTTGGAGGTGGTCATAATCGGTAGGCCTTCTAATCTTTTACCTGCTGTACTTGGATTATCATCAATAAACCCATATACCGTCAGGCGATGGCTGTTTTGAGAAAGAGTATTTTTAGTAATTAAACCAGCAGAGCCTGCACCGTATATCATGACTCTCTTTTTGAGTAATGAGTAGCTGTTGATAAAACTTGCATATACTGACTTAACAATAAGCCTGAAAGAGCTCATAAAGAAGGAAGCCAACAAAAACTGAATGATCAGGATGCTTTTCGGCAATAGAAAGAATCCTGAATAATTAAAAAAACTGAAAAGAATAATATTTGCCACAATCAATACTCCCGAGCTATACAATGCAGCAATGATTAAACGTTGTAAGTCAAGAATTGAAGAATGCCTAACTACACCCTTATAGCTGCGTAGAAAGTAGAAGAAGCATCCGTAAATAATTGTAGTTATGGCTATATCGCTCCATATCTGAGGAATGGTTATTTTAACTAAATCGAAATTGAATCTTAAAGCTGTTGCTAGAAAATAACTAAAAGCAACCCAAAATAAATCTAATACAAATACTACCCAAACGGCTAAATGCTTGGCCGAAAGATAGTGAATTACTTTATTGTACATATTCAGGTATTTGGCGGTTTCACTAAATTATTTTTTGAACTGTACCTGTGCTGACGGGACAAATGTAATAATAGAATATGTTAATTCATAAAAAAGTATGGTTTGAAAGATTGTTTACCATTTGTCTTTGTCTACCAAATCATAAACACTTTTAATTCCTGACTCTAGTGAAATAGTTGATTTCCAGCCCAAAGCGTTCAATCTTGAGCTATCCATCAATTTTTTAGGCGTGCCGTCAGGTTTTGATGCATCAAATAATAAATCGCCCTGATAACCAACCACTTTTTTTATAGTTAGTGCCAGTTCGCGAATCGTCAGGTCTTCACCATAACCAACGTTGACGGTTTGTCCTTCACTGTAGTGATCCATGAGGAAAACACATGCTTTGGCTAAATCATCTACATGCAAGAATTCCCTAAGTGGGTTGCCAGAACCCCAAACCTCAACAGTGTCATGCTGCTCCTTTTTAGCGACATGCATTTTCCGCAGAAGTGCGGGTAATACATGCGAGTTATGGAGATCGTAATTATCATTGGGGCCATAAAGGTTAGTGGGCATGGCGCTTATGAAGTCTGCCCCATATTGTTGACGGTAGGTCTCACAAAGCTTAATCCCAGCAATTTTTGCAATGGCATAAGGTTCATTCGTGTACTCCAAAGGCCCAGTTAATAGGCTATCCTCATGAATGGGTTGGGGGGCTAATTTTGGATAGATGCAAGAACTGCCAAGAAATAATAACTTCTTGACGTTAGTTAAATATGATTGATGAATCACATTGGATTGTATCATCAAGTTTTCATATAAAAAATCAGCTCGGTACGTATTATTGGCTAATATTCCTCCAACTTTTGCAGCAGCGAGAAACACATAATCGGGCTTATTATCCTCAAAAAATTGTGCGACTGCTTCCTGATTTCTTAAATCCAGCTCGGCGGACGTCCTTAATATTAAGTTCTTATAGCCGAGTTCTTCAAGATATCGCACGATTGCAGAACCAACCATCCCACGATGGCCGGCAATATAGATACGATCGGAAAGTTCCATTTTATTCAGCTTGCTTTAGTACCCTATGTCCTCCATCCATGAGGTATTTATCTCTTTCAAACAATTCCAAATCTGAAGTCATCATGTCGGTGATGAGCATTTGCAGATCATATTCTCTGGTCCAACCAAGTTTTTCTTCCGCTTTTTTAGGATCTCCAATAAGTAAGTCAACTTCGGTCGGTCTAAAATATTTTGGATCTATTTTGATGACTTCCTGACCTTCTTCAAAGTGGTATTGCGCATTGCTAGATGATTTCACATAACCTATTTCATCAACGCCTTCTCCTTTAAATTCGAGTGTTACACCCACGTGATTGAAAGCAGCAATCATGAAATCACGAATTTTAGTAGTGACTCCAGTGGCTAATACAAAATCTTCAGGCTTTTCTTGTTGCAACATGAGCCACATTCCTCTCACATAGTCTTTGGCATGACCCCAGTCTCTTTTAGAATCTATATTACCCATATACACGCAAGATTGTAATCCTAGGGCCATCTTGGCTATCGCACGAGTGATCTTTCTGGTCACGAATGTTTCCCCTCTTAATGGAGATTCATGGTTGAACAATATGCCATTACAAGCATACATATTGTAAGCCTCCCTATAATTGACGGTAATCCAAAATCCGTACATTTTTGCCACTGCGTATGGGGATCTTGGATAAAAAGGAGTTTTTTCTGATTGTGGTATTTCCTGTACCAAGCCATAAAGCTCTGAAGTAGACGCTTGGTATATCTTTGTGGTCTCTGTTAATCCTAATAAACGAACCGCTTCTAAAATTCTTAAAGTCCCGATTCCATCTACGTTGGCCACATATTCTGGAGTGTCAAAGCTTACCCTTACATGCGACATAGCACCTAAGTTGTAGATTTCATCTGGCTTAATTTCTTGAATAAGCCTGGTAATGTTCATAGAATCGGTTAGATCACCATAATGCAAAAACATGCGGGTATTATCGATATGCGGATCTTGGTATAGATGATCGATTCTGTCGGTATTGAAAAGTGAAGCGCGTCGTTTAATGCCGTGCACTTCATAGCCCTTATTGAGAAGTAATTCGGTGAGATAGGCGCCATCTTGGCCAGTAATACCTGTAATTAATGCTTTTTTCACGGTGAAAATATTTGATTTTTAATTGAAAATATAATGGTCTTGATATGCTAAGTTTTGTTTACTTAATAGCGTCACCTTGACCTTTACCAGTTATTGTTGATAGAATACAAAATAAATATGTAGTAAAGTTAAAGTGCTTTAAATAAATAGCGTCATATCTTGATAGTCTTTTTGGCTCACTCATGTCCACATTATTTATTTGTGCGATCCCAGTAATACCTGGCCGGATAGAAAATAAATTCCTCTTTTCTCGCTCTTTGATCAGTTCTTCTTGAGAGGGGAGACAGGGTCTCGGACCAACAAGACTCATTGAGCCAAGGAAAACATTGATTAATTGCGGTAATTCATCAAGTTTTGAGCGTCGTAGAAATTTTCCTGTTTTGGTTATCAAATCGGCCGTGACTAAGTGGGTTGGCAGATCTGTGGTTGATTTTTTCATAGAACGAAACTTTACTAAACTAAAAACCTTTTGATTTTTGCCTACTCTATTTTGCACAAAAAATGGAGAACCTGTCTCGATGAGTCCTATGATGGTGATCACCAAAATAATTGGGGATAGCAATAGCAGCCCGATCAGGCTAGCAAAGAATTCAAACAATCGAATCATTGAATCATTTTAGAAAGAGTACCTGTAAAGCTAAATGTACTAAAACTAGGAATATAGAATTTAGTAAATCGATAGTTGTTTAATTGCATTGTTAGGATTCCAGTTTAATTCATTTCTCGCTTTTATGTCATCGAATGTAAGATTTGATGTCATTTTGTTGATAATATCGAGATTAACTGGGCTATTTGGGATGAAATTTCCAATATAACCTATTAGAATTGCCAGCCATTTAGGAATTGAAGGCGGTGATTTTTTTTCGAGTATTTTACAAATTGTTAATTCTATTTCTTTGAATGTAGGATGTAAGCCATCTGAAAGATTGTAGACTCCTTTATAGCTCGAAGAAGAGGAAATTAAATTAGCCACATCTGACGCTGAAACGACACTTCTTCTCGCTTTTCCGTGATTAATGCTAAGATACTTGCCAGATTTTATACCATTGATCATTTTCCCTAAGTTGCCAGGAGGATTAGTACCTGCAATTAATGGTAACCTTAAGATTAATACTGGTATGTGATTGACTTTTCCCCAGTTAATAATGACTTTTTCTGCCTCGATCTTACTTTTCGCGTAAGGAGAGGTGCCTAATAATTCGTGACTTTCGTCTATATTTTCACCTGTTTCTCTGCCATAAACGGCAACAGTACTTATGAATACAAATCTCTCTGGTAGGAAGTCATTTAGGCTTTCCAGTAAGTTCAATGTACCTTGAAGATTTACATTATAAAATTCTAGTTCATCAAATTTATTTTTAGGAGTTTCGTGTGCTTTGCCTGCGCAATGAATTACTTCATTGTATCTGATATTTATATTGGGTTTTTTTTTACTAAGATCCACAACAATGTCATTGGATGAATTGCGACCCAAAGTATCCACTCGGTTATTAGGTAAAAGAATGTCTTTTATAATGCCACCAAGAAATCCACTAGCACCTGTAATAAGATAATCCATTATTAAAATAATTTTAAAAGTTAAGAATCGTTTATACGAATTGTTTTAATTTAATTCTGGGTCTTTTGTACAGTAAAGTCAATAATGGTAATTTATTCTCATTCCTCATCCAAGATTTCGCTATCTCTATATTTCCCTTGATAATATTTTTCCAGTTTTTACTTGTGACTCCTCCCAATCTCATGTTAATTATTTTTTCAGGAAAATAATGGATTCGTACATTGGGATAATGGAAAAGTCTCAATAAGAAATCATAATCAGCTGCTAATTTATAAGATAAGTTGAATTGAAAAGATTTGGATAGTTTTTTTGTGATAAATACGGTTGGATGCGCGGGTACATATCCATCTAGAAAATATTCTGAATAGAATTTTCCTGATTGCCAACTCCGCACTATTTTGGTTACATCTTCTCTCAAAACATAATTTAGATCTGCATAAATAACGTCACAATTTAACCTTTTCACCTCGCTAACAATATCCGAAATTACATGATTAGATGTGTAAACATCGTCAGAGTTTAAGAGACCGATGATATCACCAGTGGCCAAACTCATTCCTTTATTCATAGCATCATATAATCCATTATCAGGTTCAGAAATCCATTGTGTGATCCCTTTATCTTGTTTGATAAGATCCTTAGTTCCATCCGTGGAGCCTCCATCTATCACTATGTATTCAATTTCCGAATAGTCCTGATTGTATACTGAGTTAAGCGCATCCTGAATGGTTTCAATATTATTATATACTACAGTGATAATTGATACTTTCATTATTTACCAATTATCATTCTTTTCATATCCTTCTGCAATTAGGAAATCTCCAATTTCTTTCTTGTAAATTTCTTTTAATTCATCATCAAAGTGATTCTTCCAGTCACCCGAAATACCTTTTCTGAAAAAACTCTCATTATTGGATTCCCCCTCTTTTCTTCCTGTAGACAGTGTTTTAAATGAATTTTTATCAACAATTCTATTCAATTCTTCATCCGTGATGATGAGTTTGTAGTGTTTCGTGATATTTCTTAAGTGTCCTAGTGTATCGGATTTAAGATCTTCATACTTGATGATTAAGCAGTTTGCGTCAGCTACATTTCTCCATGAGTACACCCATTCCTTGTATTCAGGTAATAATGTTTTGGCAAATTGATGTAAACCCTCTGAAGGCGAGTTAAAATGATTGTACGTTTTATACTCTGGATGCCATGGCGTATTTTTAACATAAAAATAATAACTCACCGCTACATCACGTAAGTCACGAAAGAGGACTACATAATTTAGGCCTGCAGTCTTAAGTATCTCGGCATTGTTCAGAGAGCCATGTACATGTAGTTTTAAAACAGCTAAGCTCCCTTTTAATCTGCTGATCGTATTGGATGGAAAATCAAAGTCATGGCTTCCAATGTTCCTTTGCTCGTAGTAAACTGCCTCTGGAATCATGATTTCATGAAAACCAGGTAGACTAAATAACATTTTCTCGAGCCATGTTGTACCACTCTTTGGCAGACCCGCCACGAATAAAACCTTTTGATTATACTGAGTCCCAAAGTCCTTAAATCCTTGCTTACAAACATTGAGCTGTTTAAGGAAGCGAGGATAGGCTAATGCGGTTTTGATAATTCCAGATAGGAAAGGGTTAAGGAATTTTTTAGCTAGTTTTTCTTTATTCATTGATCAGTTGATTTGACGATTCTTAATTTTTATGGCAGGATTTCCTTGATAAATCCCATACGATTCTAAATCAGCAGTAGCCACACTTCCCACTGTCAAAATACTATGAGACTTACAGGTGATTCCTGGGCAGACCGTGGCTTGTGCACCGATCCAAACACCATGATGCAAGTTGATTTCTTTAACAATTAAATCAAAGGAGGTACTTTTGTAATTATGATTCCCAGTAAGCAACATAGCCCCTTGCGAGATGGTGGTGTGATCACCTAACATGACCTTGCCTAGATTATCAATCCAGACATTTTCTCCTATGGACACATAATCCCCTAGCTCTAACAACCAAGGGTACTTGATGTTTACGCCTGGTTTGATCACGGGTCTTTTTCCTACCTTCGCGCCAAAGGCTTTCAATAGTCTGGCTTTGAGGCCGTAAAAAGGAAAATATGGATTAACGAAAAATATCAAATTGATATAATACCAAACAATCCGTTTGAGAGGGCTTCCTCCAGGCTTATACCAAGAATTGTTAAACGTTGATTTATCTATGGTTTTCACTTTTTAAGTAAATTTTGATATTCTTGATACAATGCTCTCCCTACTTTACTCCAGAGAAATTTTTCTGTGACCAGGGCAGCTGCATTTTTTGATTTTTGTGATAGATCCGAGCTAAGCAGTTCTTTCAAGCCTTTTGCGATGCTGGCGGGTTCGTTATCTTCTAGTTCTATACCACAGTCATACTCCGTTACCTCAGGCACGTTGCTGGCTTTGGTGATGAGTAGGGGAGTGCCAGTGGCCATTGTTTCTAGCGACACCAATGGCATGCCTTCAGAGAAGGATGGTACGCAGACAAAGAGCGATTCGGCAATCCACTTTTGCTTGGCTTCTCCATCTACAAAACCAACCATCTCTATTTGGGTTTCTAACTTTTTAGCTTTAATCAATTCACGGAGGGAGGTTTCGTATTCGGCTGATCCTGTTCCTGCTATGATCAACTTGAGCGAAGGATCATTGAGCATGGAAAATGCTTCAATCAATCGATTTACTGCCTTTTTTGGGTGCAGCCGACCGATGAACAGGAACTGATTGGCTATTTTTTGATATTGCTTTTCAGGAAGATTTACACCGTTTGAAACAAAAATGATGTTGGCGTTTGTTGCATATTGCTTGGTATTCCCAATTTCACTTTTGGCCGTGCAGTGAACAGCAGAGGCATTCCTAAACACCTTCTTAAACCCCAACTTCCAAAAGAGCACTTTCTTAAGCCTACTGCGTTTCATGGCATCTGGCTCTAGCATACCATGTGGTGACATAATGTAAGGAACCTGATTTTTCATGGCTAAACTGGCTGATGGATAAGCCATCATATGCCAAAGGCCGTGTACGTGTACCAGATCATAGGACTTGATGTGCTGCTTTGTGAATAGGTACTGCTCTTTGGAGAACTTTACTTTTTGGGAAATGGCTGGAAATAGATGTACCTGAGCATCTGACTTAAAACGATCTTCTATGTAGGCCAACTCGTGCTCGAAGTAAGTACAGACCATGGTCACTTCTGCCAGTTTTTTTAGCTCGTCAAAGAAACCGATAGAAAGGGTAGTAGTGCCTCCCAACCGTTTGTCTAGGCCAGGCACAATCATTAGGATTTTCATTGAATAATTTGGATATAACCAGAATAAGAATTTTTAATTCTTTTCATAATAAAGAAACACGGATAAACACTGAAAAAGAAGAGCATCACATGCTGAGGGAAATAGCCTCTGGTCATTACAAAAAAAAGACACCCTAAGCCTGTGGCATAGGTGATAATCACTAGTGGCGATTGATATACCACCATCCACCTGTAAAAACGTTTCAAAATAAATCCCAACAAGAAAGAACCCACAACAATTCCAAGCCATCCAAAGGAGAAGTAATATTCGCCATAAAAAGGCCATGCAGCTCCAGTGCCTTGACCATTGGGATATAAATCTGTGACTAAGGAAAGATGCTCGCCGGCGGGTTTTCCTGGCCAAAGTGATCTGGGTATGGGCATAAGAAACCCCTGCACATAAGGAGCAAAATAGATATAGTCTACTTGCTCAGGGATATTCTTTATCATTAACCCTAATGTACCAAAGGTTCTGGATTCACCAAAACCTTTCAGAAACATTTCAGAATAGCTCTTATCTTCTATGCGATCCAAGTTCAATCCTCCAAAGTAAGTTCGTGTGGACTCAATAATACCCATCGCTGTAACCCCCGCCACAAAAACCAATAATGCTAAAAGGAGTCGGGGTTTAATTCCTTTGTATAAATAAAATGTAGTGGCCAGTCCCATTCCTAAAATAACGATGCGGTACCTAAATGCAAAACTTAGATAAATACCTGTAGCCATTAACAGCAAACCTAAGAAGTAGACTTTGGAGAACTTACCATCAATAACACCAACCAACATCAGACATAGTGCAGGAACGAAAAAATTAATAGGCAGTATAAAGTAGTTTCTAAACGAGCCAATATATCCTGTGTCATCATAGCCCAAACTGCTAAATGGATTGATATAGGCAGTAATGCTTCCCCCAGCGTACACTAAAAATAGTAGAAATCCTAAGGCGTAAAGTTTGAGTCCTATCGCTCCGTAGTTGAGGTTATTTATCTGTTGAATGCCAACCAGTTTGTTTGATTGAAACAAGGGTTTGTTGGTGGCATTGTACCCTAGCAGAAGTGAAATGAATGCCAACAAACTGGCCATCCAGCCACTCTCAAAAAATGGACGATGTTCCAGTAATTTAAAATAGGTGGCATTGGTAGAGATAGAAATCAGGGGGCCACTAACTGTGTAATAGATAAAAATCAAGGAGGCAAAAGTCAAGGGTGACCACATAGCCATTTTGTCTTTAGACACAATGCGACTAATAAACTGATAGGTGGTTAATGCTCCTAAAAGCATCAACAAAAAAAGCTCATTGTTACGTAACACCGTCCCTGTTTAGTTTGATGATATGGTCGGCCCACAAGCCTGGATCAAATTGGCAAATTATCTCCTTAGATTTCATGCCTTTTTCCTCTAGCTCTTTATGACTCATTTTATGCATTTGATTAAAGATTCGAACCAATTGATCTTTGTCTGTTGGATTGAAAACCCATCCGTTTCCTTTGATAAGATCGGGAACGCAACCGCATACGTTTGTAGCAATAATGGGCAATCCTGCTGCCATAGCTTCATTCACGACCAAGCCCCACGGTTCAAAGGTACTGGGCAGGATAAAAGCGGAGGCTTTCTGATAGATGGCTGGCAATTGATCGTAGCTAGCCCAAGGTTCTATTTTTATTTTATCTAGGTGCTGCTTTTGCAGTTCTTGAAATGGCTCTAGAAGCGGACCTGCACCCACACAGTTGAGAATCCAATGCTCAGAAAGCTTGGATTGCAGGAAGGCATCAAACAATAGTTGATGGTTTTTTTCTTCACTGAACCGAGCCACGCAAAGCAGGATTTTTTGTGATTTGATTGGTTGATCACTGCCAAAGTGGTCATTGTCCACTACACTGTAGCCTTTTCTGATTTGTTCTTTGGGTATTTTCAACTGCTCGTGAAAGTGTTTTTCGGCATTAATACCCGATACAAAATAGCGCTGACAGACCCACTTTAAGAAAACAGATTTTAGTCTGTTGACTATTGGGTTCTTTCCATACCAGGATTCAGCAAAAAGGATCACCTTTATATTTTTCCATTTGCACCAGATAAGAAATAATACATATTCTTTTCTACCATAACCAGGTATACAGACGGTGGAGATTTGCTTATCGCGGAGATACTTTTTAAAGTTCCTGAACCGGATCCATAAGTCAGGTTGGTCTAGGGACTGATCTGAAAGGCATACATAATCGTCTCCTCCTGTATTTTCCCACTGGTATAAGCTATCCCCTGCACCTAAGTCGGAAGCATGAACTTTTCCTGATGTCCATTTTGATTGCAGAGTATTCCATCTTGCCCTATGGTAATCCCCCATACGGTTCCAAACTAGTAGTATGTTTTGTTCGGGATGTAAACTCATAATTGTGGTAGCAATTTTGCTAATCTTTCCTGGTAATGGCTCCATGAGTATTGAGTAGCCGATTTTCTTGCCAGTAAACGCATCTGATGCAATTTATCTGAGTCAAGGTTAACAAAGAATTCAATGCTACTTTTCAATGCTGCAATATCGCGAATAGGAACGATTATCCCATTATCATTCTGTTTAATTAATTCCGGGCCTATGGTGTTGGGCGTGGTAATTACTGGAAGTCCAGCGGCCATTGCTTCTACGATAACCAGACCAAATCCCTCAAAAAGGGAAGGCAAAACCAAGACGTCATAATCTTTGTAGGCATTGAAGATGGCCTGCTGGGTCATGGCTCCATGATAATGAATGAAAGACTGGTAGGGCTTCAATAAGGCTTCAGCACCATTCATTTGGCCGATAATGTGTAACTCCACTTGATTAACCGGAAATGACTTCAAGGCTTCTAATAAATAGTATATTCCCTTGCGCTGGGTGACCCTGCCGGCATAGAGTAAGCGGAGGGGTCTGGATTGATAAGGGGGGAATGTATCAGGTTCGTAGGGGATGTGCGCAATGTCAAATCCCAGAGGAACTACTTTGATTTTCTCGGCAGGAATGTCCTGTGCTAGCAAAGTAGCCTTGGTAAATGTTGAAGCGGCAATAACATGATCTGCATGATGCGGTTCTTCTTCTAGTCTTCGCTCGTAGGGGGCAGGGAAGACCAGGTTGTCGATGGTAAAGGCCCAGTCTGGGTGCAGGTTTTTCTCTGATCCGAGGATCTCTTTCGCACTGGTCACATGTGCAGTAGCCAACTCACAAATGCTTTTTTTACCCGATTCTTTTGACGCGATTAGGCTGTCGTGACAGCTGCCCTGAAACCCCCAATAATGGGTGGTTTCTAATTTTTTTATTGTGCGGGCCATGTATGTATCAAAGTTGATGTCTCGCTGGTAAACTGCTTCTCTGGCTTTTACAGGATTTTTCTCTACT
The DNA here is from genome assembly GCA_040218415.1 of Cyclobacteriaceae bacterium. Lineage (GTDB taxonomy): Bacteria > Bacteroidota > Bacteroidia > Cytophagales > Cyclobacteriaceae > JAVJRN01. Next base: position 35,018 of record JAVJRN010000020.1, on the reverse strand, counting down.
TGCCGAATCCAGTTTTCGCGAAATTCGAAGAACCAGTTTGCGTGTACTTTTCCAGCAGGTAAATCATGGATGTATCTTCGCTGCAATGGATTGCTAGGTATTTTTTCGGAGATTTTTTGTAAGAAGCTCCCAGCATACCCGCTAGTATAAAATTTATCCAATATCCCCAGCTTATGCATGGCTTTAGCTATCTGATAGCTATGTTGTTTGCCGGAATGTGCAAGGGTGATATTCACTTTACTTTTAATTTGATCCAGTATTGAAAAATGGTGTAGGCCATGGCCTTTCTATTTTCTTTTATGTAATCACTGAAAGAGCGATACCGTGCCCAACCCTTCCTGAATCCTTCACGATCTCCTTTTTTTAGATAGAAGTTTTTAAATCGGAGTAGGGTATAATAAACCGTAAAAAGCAAATTGAAAGGAAAAGGAAAATAGAGGTTCACCACAATCAGGTTGTTGGAAAAACCAAGAATGGATCGGTTAACCGCTCCATAAATGCCCTTGCTCAGATCATCCTGAAATTGCTTTCCTCGCGTCTCCCAATCAATGCGGTGATGCACCACCAGATTGTCTTGAGTGACAACTTTATACCCCGCCTGCCAAGCTCGGATACTATAGTCCAACTCTTCACAGTAAAACTCAAACTCTTCCCTATATTTCCCCAATTTTTGAATGACTTCCCGTTTGATGATATGGCCACATCCTATGTAGGTTCTTATCTCCCTCACTGTATTTGGAAGATATTCTTTGGCAGGTGGCTCTGCCAGCTGTTCAAAAGCATGAAAATGGAAGATGCCATAGTATGGATTAGACTCAAGCACATCAATGGCCTCTAATATATCTTCTTGGGTACGGATATGAGAATCATCGTCTAAGGATAAGGTATATGGTTTGATGGTGGCCTGCATCAAGGTATTTCGATTCGCAATAAGTCCTTTTGAGGTTTCATTTTTTAATAAGTGAATCTTTGGATATTGCTTGGTGATAGACTGGGAAGTACCATCCTCCGAAGCATCATCCATGACCCAAATCTGATCCTCTTCACAACCAATAGCCAGGCAATGATCAATGGTAAAGATCAACTCGGCTATTCTGTTGCGAGTGGTGATGAGGATATCAATATTTTCCAGTGACATTACAGCATTCGGTTTAGTGCTTGCATTTTGAACCAATAGGGTAGGTAACCAACAAACTCCGAACTCAATATCTTCAAAAGATTCAATGGGTTGGATTTGGCTCTTAAGAGTAGTTTATGCAGCAAGATTGTAGTGAATATTTTATCAGGATAGCTTTTTTTGCTTTTATTTTGATGCCCCAATGCTTTATAAAGGTGGAAGGCCTGCATAAAATTTTTGATTTTACCTTGAAGCAGGTCCAGATATGGCTTCAAGTCGGTCTCTGGAGTACCAAGATTTATCAACTGATTTTTTGAGATCTGCTGCATCCCTTTCTGATGTTTTTCGGAAGCACGAAAGGTGATACTTTCTTCATAGACCCGGTAATAGAGAAAAAGTACTGGCATGTTCCAGCATTTGCCTTTTTGAATCAAACGAATCCAAAGTTCATAATCTTCCACGGGTGGAAATGCTTCATCATACCAGGTCTCTGGTAGCATCGACTTACGAATCATCACAGCAGACTGAGCAAAATAATTGCCAAAAAAAAGGAGTGAAGGGATTTCCTCCGGTTTGGCAAAGTACTTCCAGACCTGACCACTTTCCTTCCCATGTCGATCGATGGGCTGCACCCAGCCACCTACCATTGCGAAATCAGGATTGGCCTCCATAAAAGCAAATTGCTTTGCTAGCCGATCGTGAGTGGACAGATCATCTGCATCCAGCCAGGCTACATATTTACCCCGAGCAAGCTCCAGACACTTATTTCGAGAATAGGTTAGTCCTTTGTTGCCATCATTTTGATGGCATTTAATTCTCGGGTCATTAATTGCCTTTATTTTATCCAGCGTTTGGTCGGTAGATCCATCATCCAATATCACAAACTCAAAATCGGCATAAGTCTGATCCAGTATACTTTGAATTGAGGCTTCAATATAGGATGCCGCATTGTATGCTGTCATTAGGACAGAAATGGAAACTTGTTGCTTCATTTTCTTTCCTTTAATACCTTACATGGATTTCCTACGGCAATCATATTTTCAGGGATGCTTTTTGTTACTACGCTCCCTGCACCTATGATACAATTGTCGCCAATAGTCACCCCTTTGAGTATGGTTACATGACTACCGATCCATACATTTTGGCCGATAATCGTTGGCTTACCAGCGATGGGAAGTTCACCAATGGACTGATCAACTGGAGCTCCTTTAAAATCATGATCGTGATCGGTGATGTAGCAGTGGGTGCCAATCATGGTTCGATCTCCAATAGTGATCTCTGTTGTGGCATCTATTACCGTGTACCGATTGATATAGACGTGATCTCCTAATGTCAATAAAAAGACTTGATTCTTGTTGTCCGGCGTATCGCTAAGAATAATACTTACCCCACGATCCAGATTGACTCTATTCCCAAAACGTATTTTATGAGGTAGACGTGGGATATCTACCCCACGTCTGAGTCCTAGTTTGCCTTTTAAAAGGCTACCCCTCGACCTTAGCACCCAGACAGCTATTTTTCCCTGAATTTTCTCTAAATATCCTGTAATATTTTGCATCAGTTAAATCTTTTCACCATTCATCATCACCATAAAAATGAATGGAGACATCACCTACTATATGCTTGATTTCTGCAATTTCAGTTGGAGAGAGCTTCCCTTTCCAGACCTTGACTAATTCTTTACTGTTTCTTTTTAAATCCAATACCTGCTTTCCTTGTGCGAATTTTTTATTTTCTTCTCCGGTATATCTCTTGATTTCATTTCTCACCTGGTCGTTAAAATCAAGGCCCAAATCAGCATATACTTTTTCTAGTGAAGTCAAGGGGTCGGCCGATAGTTCTTCGTGCTTATACACTCGCCATGTAGGGTTATTGGATTGATGGCTCAAAATCAACTTGTTTACTAATCGCCAAAAGTGGCTTGCTCGCCAAATTAAACCTTTTTGCTGATTTTGTGGATTGGATATAGCCTCCCAGTCAGATTTGAAATGCTTTTGAATCAAGAGTGGTTGAGAACCGATCCAATCTTCAAGTTCTATAGTCCAATCTACGCGTTTTAAGCTAGCGATAAAAGCCGCTGGATGTCGTACTATACATACTACACTAAGATCAAATTGCTTTGCCAGTTGCTCTAATGAAAGAACAGCCATTGGATCTTTAATAATTGGTGTTTTTTTATGATCTAAGATATGATATTTAAGATATCGATAAGTGAAGGCCATTTTCTTCCTTGAAGTATTAGCATTTTTAATCTGTCTTTGGAGATCGACTAGTGTATAAGATAGTCCTAATCCATTCTTGATATTACCGTAATACCTTTGAAGCTCCTCTTCTTTAAGATAATGAAACCAATTGATATCTAATCCCATAATAGCTTTAGCATAAATTGGTGTAAATGGTTCGTTTATATAACACGTATTAGGAGTCAGAGCAAGCATTTTGCCGAACCAAGTAGATCCGGAACGATGCGTTCCTGTGACTATAATTGGTTTTTGCTTCATCATCTTTTAATAAGCTATACAATTAGAGTAATATGTCATTGCTGGAGAATAGACCACTTTTTTTGGAATTTAATGAATTATCCCAACTAAATGGTGCTATTAATTTTTTATCATTATCAGCGTTAAGCCAGGCACCCCACCAGCTGAAGCTACTATTGGCTATGATGTGGTGATCACAAGTAGCCATCAGTCGCATGTCTTCATGTGCATGAGCTCCATCATTATGTGCTACTATGCTCATTCTTGCTCGGGGAACCGCCGTAAAGTTATCCTGCACCCAATCCGCATCATCTGAAAAAATATAATAATTGGGTTTTTGATGGATAGTATCCTCCAAGGTCTTGACGGACTCTTGATAATAAGAAATTGGCAAGGGGTATAATCCGCTAGCGGGGTTGGTATAATCAGTTCTGCGAATGTGAATGGAGCAGGTGAGTGGTTTGGACTGAATAGCCTCCAGAACCCGTAGATTTTCTCCTTTTGCTGGATTTTTGAATGTAAAGTCGTCTCGTAATGCCGTTTCTATCGGATCAAAATATCCGGTATGTTGCCAAAAACCAGATAAGTATACTCCTGAAGCGATCTCAAAAAAGCCTTGATCCAATACAAAGATTTCAGGTTCCCGATAAAGCTTGCCTTGATAGGGCAGCTTGAAAAGTTGTTTTAGTTTGCGCTTGATACCACGGTCAGGCAGATAAGTATTAAGTTCATCGGGTGTAGGAAAAGTGGACTTTATATTGAATACTTCTAAGGCAAAATTCCTTTTTGCATGTTGATAATGGTCTTCAAAATGTACCTTCAAAGGAAGGTTCAATCTTGTGGAAAGGGCTTTTCCAGCGGCATATTGGAACATTTGGTTGCCTAAACCACCCATGAGATGTACTAAAATCATTAAGCTAAGGGCATTTTGTGATGAATAAATTCTAAAACTGAATCGGCATAGCCTTCTATTGAGTACTTACTTTTGGCTGAATCCCATGCCTGATCGGTTACAGCGTTTGCAGAAGAGGTGTTTTCTATTAGGTGTATCATGGCTTGACTAAGTTCGGCCACCTCACGATAGAGGTATCCTGTTTTGTTGTCAATGATTAGCTCTGCTGTACCGGCATGATTGTAGCCTATAACAGGACATTTGGCTGCCATTGCTTCTACTGTGGCTCTACCCATGCCCTCGTTCTGTGAACACATAAGCAGACCCAGCGCATCTTTTAAGTATGGGTATACATCACTCTTATAGCCTTCAAATTCAATATTTTTGGCTATTCCCAATTCGGCTGCAAGTTTTTTCAATATTTCTGAGTAATCCCCTTCACCCACAAGTTTAAGCCGGTGGTGAGGGTGTTTTTTATTGACTTCCTGCATGGCGCGAATCGCAAATTGCTGTCCTTTAGAAGGAGCCAAGAGCCCAATCATTAGGAAGTAATGACATTGATCGAGTTTTGTCTTACGCTCCTTTAATTTATGAAAAGTACATTCCTTTAGAACACCATTATAAATGATAGCAGCATTGCTGCTTTCTCGAAAATGTGTTTGAATCGCCTTAGAAATGTACACTACTCCAGTAGAGGCCTTTAGTTTTTTTCTTAAGTCTCTCCATCCATAAACGGGAGTGTGGCCATAGTCCAAATCTATGAATTCGCGAATGTGCCAAAAATGAGGAATGCCATGCTTTCTGGCTAGGATGAATCCTATATAAAGCGCTGCACTGTTAGAATAAACCACATCAATGGAGTTGAGATTGATCTGAGTCTCTATTTGCTTGGTTGCCTTTTTGGTATTTTTTCGAAACGCAACAATATCACTGGAGTATCTGAGTAGAAACTTGAGCCTATGGATAAAACCTGAAAATGCAGCAGGTTTGGGTAAGATAGCTTTGGGAACAAAGATCTTTTTGTAACCAATACCCAAATTTTGAAGCTCCAGTTCTATTGGGCCATCATTAGGTATGATGACCAATGGTTCTATTTCAGGATATTTTAAGAAGCCTTCCAGCAATCCAAGCAAGGAGCGATTGGCTCCATACAACTCAGAATAGTGGCTAATAAAGAGGATTTTCATTACTTAGCTTTTAGAATTTTGAGTGACATTTTCAACTGATTAAAGTTCAATAATACACTTAAACCAAAAAATAAAATCAATGAAGTGAATACAGAGATAACCAAAAAAAGTAAGGACGTAAGTTTATCAAATCGATGTAGGTAATCATCTAAAACTAAATAGTGAAACAGCCATGCTATACCGCAACTTAAAAACACATTTTTCATTGTATTCAAGTATTGTATAACAGCAATCTTCAGTACTTTCAAAACAAAATAAGTGATATATAGATATGCGAGGCTGGTATAAATTAATACTGCCCAAGCAATTGCATATATACTTATGAAAACACTTCCAATTACCAGTAAAATAGCGAAAATTTCGGCGTATATGTGTGTAGTAAAAAGTAGTTTGGTTTTTTCTTGAGATTGATAAACAGGCCCGTTAAGCGACAAGATGATTGAAAAAGGAATAGCCAATGCTAATATTTTCAGGAGACCACCTGATTCATACCAATTATCTCCGAAAATAGCGATAACAATCTCAAATGAATAAATGCTTAGTACGATTGAAAAAGGGATTGAAACAAGAAATAAAACATAACTAATGTTTAAAAAAGAATTCCTTATAATATTAAGGTCGTCTTTGTATTTGGAGAAAATAGGGAAAGCGACTTTAGTAATTATCGTATTTACTAAATTGCTTGGTAGCTTCATAAGCATATAAGCTCGATTATAATACCCAAGAGCTTCGGCACCTATAAATTTCCCAATCAATAAGTTATCAGTATTCTTTGTCCAATAGTTGAAACTAGATAAATACAAAAGATTTGAACTGAAGCCCCATGCTTTTTTTAATATATTCCAATCGAAGGAAAAAGTCGGTCTCCATGTAGAGTAGAACCAAAGAAGAATTAAGTTGACAAGTGTATACGCTAACCTTTGCCAAATTAAAGACCATATTTCATAGTTGGATACTGCAAGTGCGATGGCAAGTAAGCCTGATAGCACAGTAGAAATTAAACTTATCCAAGTTAATTTTTTGAATTGAAAATTTCTGGAAAGTAAAGACGACTGAACTAAACTAAGGCTAGAAAGTGTAAATATGAATGAAAGAACAATGGTATAAGTTGAAATTGAAGGATCATTATAAAATGTAGCAATTGGTTTAGCCATAATCATAAATAGTCCCGTCACAACCGTTCCAAGAGCTAAATTGCACCAAAAGATCGTTGAAAGTTGTTCATCATTAAATTCTTTAAATTGAACAACTGCACTACTCAGTCCCGAGTCGATTAGAATGGTTGCAAAGCCAGAGAATACTAAAATCAGTGCTATAGTTCCAAATTCTTCAGGAGTAATTAGCCTAGCTAATACAACACTGATCCCGAAATTAAGAAAGGTAAGACTAAACTGATTAATGGACGTCCAAAACGTTCCAGAAAGAAATTGTTTTTTAAAACTCAACTTACCACCCGCTATTATTGGAGACCTCTTTTTTACCAGCTCTGCGCATTCGTAAGATTATATTAGGGAGTGAAATTAGTAAGCTATATCCCCCAAAAAACCATTCGGAGATATGAAAAGTACTTTTGAGTCTTGATTTATGCCATTCCAGCACTTCGGTATTTCTTCTAATCATCTGTAATAGAAAAAATTTGGCATATTCAATTCGGTGCTGCTTATATTCTAATTCAAGGCTATTTGCGAATGATTTCCATTTGAGGAGATTGATTTCTCGAGAATGAATATAATAATTGAATCTTTTTGCTTTTTCTGTCCCCGTTTCGTTGTGTCTGCGGGTAAAGCTTATTAATTGATAAACAAAACCCACATCAGAAATGGCGAACATATCTAATGCTAATTCAGTGTCTGAATTGGGATTAGATTCGTTATAGATCTTTGGATAACTACTAAGTTTTTTAAGATATTCTACTTTTAAAATAACAGAGTTTAGAGATCCAATGAGAGAGTACTCGCCTAACATCTGCTTTTCTAATGCTTGTTTACCGTTAATAATTTCACTATCATAGAAGTCTAAACCTTCGCCCAACTGGGGTCTGTTTTGATCAATGCGACATCCTGAACAGATACCTATTGAGGCGTTTTTTTTGAAAAGATTAGCCGTTTCACTTAAGAAATTGGGGAAAATCCAATCGTCAGCTGCTACTTCCTTATACAATATTGAATTTTTATTTATTCTAGAAAAGGTAATATTCCAGTTATTGATAGCGGGAACAAACTCCTCATTTTTAAAGTATAGAAATCGTGAGTCCTGCTTAGCAAATTCTTTTGCTATTGAAGCGGTTTCATCAGTACTGCAATTATCGTTGATTACGCACTCCCAGTTTTGATAGGTTTGGTTCAAAATGCTATTCAGAGACTCTTTTAGGTATTTTTCTCCATTATAGACCGGCACTCCAACAGATATTAATACTTCAATCATAAGACAATACTTTCCCTCTTAAAACACAATCATCCGTCCAGTAATATTTCCATTGTGCAAATCGACCAGCTAATGATATTTCACCGCATTTCACTTTGTCTTTATTTTCCCAATTGGTCATAGGATTCATCTCGTCGGACTCTCTTGTCATTCCTTGAGTTTCTAAATAATCAAAAATAATTTTTAATGAATTTCTACGATCATGATCAAATATTACATTGGCCCATTGTACCCATTTAGTAAAGCATGCTTCAATGTGATCATGAGATTCAATCAATCCCATTTCTATCAACTCTTGGCAGACCATTGCGGCAATGTGTTCATCAGATTCTGCTTTAGCTCGATATTGAGAAAAATATACCTCTACTTGAACGCCAGTTTTACCATTTGGTGCGTTATTAGGTGATAACAACTCTGTGCAATTAATTCGGGTACTATACTTATCCTCATCGTAAACGTAAATCCAATTTTCACGCCTCGCTGTGGTATGGTTGGCGGTTACATTTATCAATAACACAGAACTACAATTCAGTTGTTCAGCTGCCGTTTTAACATATTCAGGGGCATCACTTTTATCAATTAGAACAGGAAGCGGTATTGTGCTTACGAGCTTCTTGTATTGATAGTGAGATCCGTCGCTAAACCAAAGTTTCTTCTCTTTAAAGGAGATTTTGTTTAATTCTTTGTTGAACGAGATGTTTGACTGGTTATACAGTTTATGTGCAAATGAAAAATACCCACCATTTTCGGGATAGCGTATTTTTTTTATGTAATGTGTCTGTTCAATAAGAGGGGCAAGATAACCATGTTCTACATCTTCAATTTTTGGATAGAAAACGCGCTCGCCTACCCAGTCTGTCGATAGATCTTTCGGGCGAACAGTCCAATACTTTTCTGTGTACGCTCTAGAGAAATGTTCATAAAAAGAATTTCCAAATGCTAAACGTAACCAATCTTCATAGTTTTTTGGTTCAGGTAATTTTTGATCTCTAGATTCTAAAAAATCAGATAAACATTTGTCTTTGAGCGGTTGAGGAACTGCCCATAGATTGCTCTGTGCTGGGTGAGGAATCCACGTACCTTTGAAATAGTTTCCCGTTTTTACTGGGTATTCCAAAAGAGCACGACCTACATTTTCTGCGAAAAGGTTTTTTACATAATCACTTTTTGTAAAGGAAACATGTGGTCCCTCATCCCATGTAAAGCCGTTAATTTTTTCTGAATGAATATGTCCTCCTGGGTAGGAGTTCTTCTCAAGAATATGACAGTTTTTGTGTCCTAAATGAAATGAAGTACTTATACCCGACAGTCCCGCTCCTAGGATTATAATTTTAGGCATTTTGAGAAATGAATTTTTGAATTACCTCAACAATGTAATCATAATGATGTTCTTCCAAACCGGGCCATACCCCTAACCAGAATGAGTCATTCATGACTTTGTCGGTAATCTTGAAAGTTCCGACCGTTCTTTTTTCGATATTGGCATAGGCAGGTTGTCTCAGTAAGTTACCAGCAAATAGAAGACGTGTACCTATTTTATTATCTTCTAAATGTTGTACCAATTCATGTCTTGTAAAATTGACGCCATCTCGAAGAGTCAATAAAAATCCAAACCAGCTTGGATCACTGTTAGGTGTTGCTTCTGGTAAGATAAAATATTCTTCAAAAGCCTTCATTTTATTGTAGAGCATATTGAAATTCGACCTTCTCTTAGTTACGAATTGGTCTGCTTTATTCAATTGACTCAAACCCAAAGCAGCTTGCATATCTGTTACTTTCAGGTTGAACCCGATGTGCGAATAAGTATACTTATGGTCATAACCGTAAGGTAATTCACCCAACTGCCATTCAAAACGTTTGTTGCAGGTATTGTCTTTGCCCGGTTCGCAGTAGCAGTCGCGACCCCAATCGCGGAAACTTTCCGCAATCATCTTTAGTTGTGGGTTGTTGATCAACACGGCACCACCTTCACCCATAGTGATGTGGTGGGCAGGGTAGAAGGATACAGAAGCCAAGTCTCCGAATGAACCTGTTTTTTTTCCATCATAAGTAGCTCCGAGTGAATCACAATCGTCTTCAATTACCCATAAGTTGTATTTTTTGGCCATTTCCATAACCACAGCTACATTAAAGGGGTTACCCAATGTGTGAGCAATCATTATGGCTTTAGTCTTAGGAGTAATTGCCTGCTCTATTAATTCTGCTTGGATATTGTAGTAGGGAATATCTATATCAAGGAATACAGGTATAGCTCCATATTGAATCAATGGATTTACGGTTGTTGGAAATCCTGCAGCGACGGTGATGACCTCATCACCAGGTTTTATCTGCCGATCACCTAATTTAGGAGACGTTAGAGCATAAAAGGCGACCAAATCTGCGGAAGATCCAGAGTTAACCAATAAGGAAAATTTCGATCCAAAATATTTGGCAAACTGTCGTTCGAATTTTTTAGCAAATCGCCCCGCGGTTAACCAACCATCGAGCATGGCATCAACTCCGTACAAAAGATCTTCAGCGTCTAATACTTTTCCAGTAACTGGAATGTAGTCTTTGCCAGGTTCGATTGTTTTAGTGGTGTTTTTTGTAGCAACGTTAGTTAACAAACCTAATAGCTGCTCATCAATATTGTTGTAGTTCATTGGTTTAATTTTTATAGAAAGCGATTGTTTTTTTTATACCAGTATTTAGAACTATTTGTGGAGTCCATCCAAGAGATGAAAGAAACTGAATGTCTGCTGCAGCATCAGTGTTTTCATTTTTTCTGGATTCAATTGATCCAAATTTAAGTTTTTCGATATTGTAGTTCATAATTTGTGCGATATTCATGACTATTTTTTTCAATTGAACCGAATGACCTGTTCCAATTTCAATTTTTTGAGTTGTATTTACCTTTTCTTGCTCGTTCAAAATTGTTTCATATGCTGATATTAAATCTGTGATATAAACAAAATCTCTTTTCTGTTCGCATGATGAAAGGTTAATTTCCGCTTCATTATTTTTCATCTTTTCGATCAGCATAGTGATAAATTTTGACGGAGCATCATTTGGTCCATAAAAATATTCTGGTAGAATATGAACTACCTTCATTTTAGAGGAATATTTATCTAACCAATATTCGCAATTATTTTTAGACTGAGCGTAAGAATTAATTTTTGCAGGCAAGCTAGATGAAGTATTGAAAAAAGTAGCAACCTTATTTTCACTAGCATAATGGGCGAGTTGTAAAGGAAAGTCGACGTTTGTTTTGAATATTTCATATTCAGATTCTTTGTTTCTTCCATAACAAGTAGCAGTATGAATGATCGAACTAATCTTATATTTCAAGAAAATTTCTTTTAATTCATTGCCTTCTAGGTACTCTACTTTTATGATGTGAATAATGTCATCAATTCTTACTGTATTAGATGACTTTCGAATGAGAATAATAACTTTGTGTCCATTATTCACTAGAGAATGTAGAAGATGACTTCCTAAGAACCCTGTTGCTCCTGTTAATAATATCATGCTATACGCCTTTTAAATAAGCTTTTATATCTAATTCCACTAATTCTACTAGATGTTTTTTCTCAGTGAAATTTTTATACCAATCTAAGGTCATTTGTATTGATTTTTTAGCATCCCACATAGGTTTCCAACCTAATTCATTGACCGTTTTACTAATATCCAACTTTAACAAACCTGCCTCGTGAGGTTGTCCAGCGAGTTTTGGTGTTATAATCTCTCCATGCCCCCATTGATCAGTAGCTATTTTAGCTAACTCACCTACCGTCAGATTATCCTCGGCATTGGGTCCAAAATTCCATGAGTTAGAAAATTTAATTGGTTCTTCAGCCATTTTAGCTGCGAGCATTAAATATCCACTGATAGGTTCGAGTACATGTTGCCATGGTCTTACAGCTTGTGGGTTACGTACTTGTATAGGCAGACCATCCGTCAAGGCTCGAACGATATCAGGTATGATTCTGTCTTTTGCCCAGTCACCACCACCAATCACATTTCCGGCACGTGCGGAAGCAATCGACTTTTTATGACTATTATAGTGGTTGGTATTGAAAAATGAATTTCTGTAACTGGAGATTACCAACTCAGCACAAGCCTTACTTGCACTATATGGATCATAACCTCCAAGTCGATCAGTTTCTCGATAGGGGTAATGCCACTCTTTGTTTTCGTACACCTTGTCTGTGGTTATCATCACTGCCGTACATGGTTTCTGTAAGGCTTTAATGCCGTCTAGAACATTCGCTGTGCCAATGGCATTGACTGCAAAGGTTTCAGCTGGAATATCATAAGATAGTCTCACTAGAGGTTGCGCGGCAAGGTGAAAGATAAAGTCAGGCTGAGATTGATGAATACATTCAATAAGTTTTTTGCTATCCCTAATATCTGCGATTATTGAATGGCATAGATTATCACCATTAATTTCATTGTACAGCGATTTTTCTGAATCGGGAGCAAGTGAATATCCAGTAATTTCAGCACCTAATTGATGTAGCCAGTAAAGCATCCATGAGCCTTTAAAGCCAGTATGACCGGTAAGAAAGACTTTTTTACCCTTAAAAGTGGAAAAGTAATCGTTTCGAGTTTTGATCACTTCCATAACTTCCAAGGTGCTTTACCACTATTCCATAAAGCTTCGAGATCCTGCTTATCCCTAAGTGTATCCATTGGTTTCCAAAAGTCATGATGATTGAATGCTTTCATTTCTCCTAGTTTTGCAATCTTCTCCATAGGTTCTTTTTCAAAAACAGTGGCATCACCTTCAATAAAATCAAGCACTTCAGGCTGACAAACAAAAAAACCGCCATTGATCCAGGCACCATCTCCTTTAGGTTTTTCCATGAACGAGTTAACGGATTGATTGTCGTCAATATTTAGTGCTCCAAAGCGACCTGATGGCTGAACAGACGTAACAGTCATCAATTTTCCATGGCCTTTATGGTACTCTACCAGAGCTTTAATATCCACGCTACCAACACCATCGCCGTACGTCAAAAGGAATGGTTCATTATTAAGGTATTCTTTTACTCTCTTAATTCGCCCACCAGTCATACTTTGAGTTCCTGTGTCAATAAGCGATACTTTCCAAGGTTCGGCTTGAGATTTATGGTATTCAAATTGATTTTTTGTCATATCTATCGTAACATCTGCTTGATGCAGGAAATAGTTCGCAAAATATTCTTTAATCAGATAGCCTTTGTAACCCAAGCAAATCACAAATTCATTAAAACCATATTGTGCATAAATTTTCATGATATGCCACAGTATTGGTTTTCCACCAATTTCGACCATTGGTTTGGGCTTGAGGGAGGTTTCTTCAGATAATCTTGTGCCGAATCCTCCTGCTAGAAGTACTACTTTCATATTTTATTTTTAAACGATTAGTACAATTTGTTTACTTGAAGCATCAATAACTCTAAGTACATTCGCTATGGTGTTTTTACTACTATTTTAAAATGTTTAGCCTTGACAATAAAGGGGAGAGTTTGTTACCTTATGCGATTTTAACTTGTAGTTTAATTAAATTTTTTATTACTAAACTTGGACTTTAATAAACGAATAAAATTATGATTGGTATAGACGCATTCATTCAATCTTCAACGTAATAACCATTTCCATTTCCATAACCATAACCATAACCATAGCCATAGCCATAGCCATAGCCATAGCCATAACCATAGCTTCTTTTATTAAAGTCTATTCCATTATATAATATCCCAACTTTATCTATAAGTTTTTTTTCCTTCACATCGTTCAAAAAGGGTATTGCTTGTTTAACTGTTTTTTGATGACGAACGACAAAAACTGTTATATCTGCATGTTTGGCAATTTCATAACCATCGGAGACCAACCCGATAGGCGCAGAATCAATGATGAGATAATCGAACTCGTCCTTGAGTTCTTTGATAAGTGTCGAGAAATTATCTCTTACCAATAATTCGTTTGGGTTAGGAGGTATAGGACCAGCAGCTATGAAATATAAATTCTCTATGGTTGTTGTGTGAACAACTTCCTGCCATTTGCTATTCTTCACCAGTACATTGGTTATTCCTGAATCATTGTTTAACCCGAAGCTATCGAAAATTTTAGGTTTTCTTAAATCCAGACCTATCAAAATAGTTTTCTTTCCAGTCATTGCCATCATGATGGCTGTATTAATGGAACAAAAAGTTTTACCATCACCAGAGCTAAAAGAAGTAACCATTAAAGTCTGGATATTTTTATCTGTGAGATAGACTAAGCTAGAACGCATTGATCGAAAGCCCTCTGATATAACGGATCTTGGTTTTTCATTCATGACTAATTCTGAATGGTGATGACTATAACCGATGGAGGCTAAAATCGGGATGTTCGTTTCTTTTTCAATTTCGCTTACTTCCTGAATGGTAGTTATTAATTTGTCTCTAAGAAATTTAAAAGAAAGCGGAATAATCAAACTTAATATAAATGCAATACCATAGGTTCTACTTGCTTTGGGTTGCGTTTTTCTAATCACTAGCGGAGGATCGAGCATTTCGGAGGAAGCTACAGTACTGGCTTTTGCTATGCTAGCCTCTGCTTTTCGCTCTAATAGAAATGTATACAATCCATTTTTAAGCTCATAATTGCGTTCAATATTAATTAGCTGACGTTCTCTTTTCGGAAGCATGATCATTTCTTTTTCCACAACTCTAATCCTAGAGTCAATGTCATCGATCAGTCTTTTGGTGGTTGCAACTTGTTGGTTTACATTTTCGGACAGAGCATCGATGAGGTTCGAAAATTGTCTCTCCAACAATCTTAGTTGAGGATTAATTTCAGTTGCACTTGATTTCAATTGAAATAATTGAAGAGATAGCTCATTTAAGCGCAGGACCAATCCGCTGAGTGTAGGATCATCAATACCAACAGAGCTTGGACTAATTATATTCTCTGTTTTTTCTGTTTTCTCCAAATAGTTGATCAAATATTGGTAAAAACTTAATTGCAGATTTAATTGTCCACGATTGATTTCTAAGTCTTGCAACTTTTGATAAATAACAGCGCCTTCACTGGTTAGATCAACTGTTTTATTTGAAGTTAAAAAATCTAACATTTCAGACTCTGAGCTAAAAAGTTGTTTTTCTACAATAGCCAATTGTTGATCTATGAAATTGATTGTTTTTATTGCTGACTGGTTTTTTAGATTTAATTCTCGATGAATGTATGAATTGATATATTGTTCTATAATGGTTTTAGCTTTCAAAATGTTAGTCGAAATCATGGAGATTTCCACAAGCTGTGATTCTCTCGGAATAAATGTATTGATTTGATTCTTAATCGAAAGAACAGCTTGCTCCCAATTAAATAGGTCTATTCGATATTGTCTGCCAAATTCTTTTTGATTGAAAATGGCTGTTTTATTAATTTCAATGCTATTATCGCCTATTTTAACTACTGTTCCAAATAGAATAGGCTCGTCTAAAGCATTGTTAATTGCGTAATACTTTTCGTCAATGATATTAATTATAACCGATGCATTATTTATTGTCTCAGGGGATTGATTTAGGCTTAATTTTATAGATAAGTCATTACCAAATTGCTCTGTTTCTAAGAGACTACCGATGACGTGATATTGCACATAGAGATTTAGGGAATCAACAATATCCTCTGCGAATTGATAGGATTTTAGTATATCGAGTTCATTCTGCAAATTGATCTGTTCAGAAAAAAGACCACTTGTTTTTTCTTCTAAGATTCCAGATAATTGATTTGCTTTTTTATCTCCAATTAGCATCGTTCCCTTCACTTCATATTTCGCAGCAGTATAGCGGTTTATAAAGAATGCAGCAGTGAGACATAATACCATTGAAAGAATAACCCAGGGCCAATTACCTAAAAACCAAAAAATATATTTTTTGATATCAAAATCTTCATTCGCATTGGTTGACTGAAACTCATTTGTAGTGGCCATTACAAATTATTTAACGTTAAAAAAAGAACCAATGTCGTGGAAATAATAGATAAAGCAGAAGTAAATGTTTGTAGGCCTGTAACTCCAACACCACCACCAATCTGTCTTATTGGTAATGGTTTTAAGTATAATACATCTCCAGGATGTATGAAGTAGTGAGGTGATTGGAGAAGAGACCTGCTCGTAAGGTCGATTTCATAGGTCTTATTACCCCCCGGTTCATGTCTAATGAGTAACAGTTCTTTTCGGTTAGCCAAATCAGTTAAATCACCAGCCTGAGCAATAGCTTGCATGATAGTAAGTCTTGATAGTAGGGCTGAGTAAACTCCTGGAGAGTTGAATTCACCTATAGCAGTAAATCTAACCCCAGATAACCTTACCGTGATAAAGGCATCCTTCACATATTTTTGAATTTCCTTAGTAATAAGTATTTCTGCTTCAGGTAATGTCAATCCTTCCACCACTAATTTGCCTACCAAAGGAATTTCAATCCTCCCATATATATCTATCGGGTAACCACTTAAATAGTTAACGTCATTTCCACCTTGAACTCCTTGCTGCATTGCTGCATTGCCCATTCCGGTGACACTAAAAACTTTTGTTAAATCTGGATTCGAGGATACTACATCAATCTTAAGATTGTCCCCTGCTTGTAACTTGTACTGCTCGTAGTTTTCAGCTATAAGCGAATCATTATTAAATTTAGTTTCTTCGTTTTGTAGATATATAATGGCTTTATTAGGAATACAGGATGTTATCGATAACATCCAAATCACTAAAACAACAGGGAAAGGGAAATAAATTGATGTCTTCAATGATTAATTATTTTAGAGTGAAATGTTGATTTGGTTTTAGTTTACTAGAAGCTGTTATTCTTATATTGTTATGACTATTTTATTAAGCACAGCTTCACTTCGCAAGTCCCATTAAACATTTGTACTAATGAGCGTTTGCTCATTTCAGTCGGCAAACATATATGATAAGAAGGAGTATATGAAAATCAAACCTTAAATAATACCCAAGAACAAGTACATATTTATCAATTTTAATATCAAAGTAATTTTGAGTGTTTTTTGGTTAGTCTTTTTTGTTATATGTATCATGGATAGTACGACTTCAATAATCTGACTCATGAATTCAAAATTAAGTAAAAGCGTATTCTTTTTTTCACATAAAATCTCCGCATTTTGCCCCTTGAACATACCTTGCTCAATAATAATTTGATCACCTTTAGCTATAAGACTCCATGCATCTTCCGGTATATAATCTAATTCACCCAAGAATATTTTCATAGCATCTGTTTCTTCTGGCTGAATTATCGAAGGCTTTCCCAGCCAGTGTAAGATCTTGACTACACCATTGGTTAGATAAATCTGGTCTCTATTATTCTCTTAAATTTTAACAAAAACGTATGAACTTATTAATGGTTCTTGAACTTTTTTCTTTCGATCGCTCCATTGTTTCATTACTCTTCTTAATGGTAAGTAAATTTCAAAACCTTTTTGAATCAATTGGCTTGCAAGTTTTTTTCAAAACGAGGTTTGGTTTAAATGGCATACCAGTTTCTCATTATTCCTATGTTTTCCAAAAAAAAGTTGTTTGTGAAGTAAGCTTTATGAAACTTAATTAATTATTTTCTATCTATTTTTTGTAATAATCGCAGTACCATCTTACGAATTCCTTGATACCTTCTTTTATTTGGGTACTGGGTTCATAACCTGTGGCTTTTGTCATCTTATTCGTGTTTGCAAACGTAGTGATTACGTCTCCATTCTGCATGTCTAGATAATTTTTGATGGATATTTGTCCTAAGGCGTCTTCTAATTCTTCGATAAAACTCATTAAAGTAGTTGGTTTACCTGCTCCTATATTATATATATCGGCAAAGTCAGCAGAGCTATTATTATCATACTTCATGATACTTACCATGCCGGAAACGATATCATCTATATAAGTAAAATCTCTACTAAGTTTGCCGTGGTTATAGATCTCTATGGGTTTATTTTCAAGAATGTTCTTCGTAAACTTAAACAGCGCCATATCTGGTCTTCCCCAAGGGCCATATACCGTAAAGAATCTTAAACCGGTAGTTTTGAGTCCGTAAATACTGCTATAACTATGCGCCATGCTTTCATTGGCTTTCTTTGTTGCGGCATATAAGGACACCTGAGAATCTGTCTTGTCTTCTTCGTTAAACGGTATTTTTGAATTAGTTCCGTACACTGAGGAGCTAGAGGCATAGATTAAATGCTGTACTTGGTGCTTAGCGCAGGCTTCCAGAATATTTAAAAAACCTCTAACGTTACTATCTACATAAGCATGAGGGTTTTCTATAGAATAGCGAACGCCAGCTTGTGCCGCCAGATGAATGATGTAGTCGAATTTATTTTTTTCGAAAAGATGGTCTATCGAAGGGAAGTCTGTGATATCAATTTGGATAAACGAACTACCCGCTGAGTTAACTATTTCTTTTTCGTATTGAATTCCAGAGACGTCAAAACCTTGGTTTTTTAACCGATTGAGCTTTAGCTGGACGCTATAATAGGTATTAAGGTTATCGATTCCTATTACCTCATAGCCTTCTTGTTCTAATTTTAAAGCCGTATGCATGCCTATGAATCCTGCACTCCCTGTGACCAATACTTTTTTCATCCTTGATTGTTAATATACCAGTCTATTGTTTCTTGGATACCTTGGCGAAAATTGAAAGTTGGCTGATATCCTAGTATTGATTTGGCCTTAGTTATGGATGCGTGAGAATGAGGGATGTCTCCCGCTCTTTTAGGACCATAGATTGGATGGATATCTGCTACCTTGTATTGGTTATTTACTAATGAACCTTTTAATAGCTCGAATAACTCAACGAGCGATGTTCTTTCCCCATGAGCAACATTAAATACTTCTGAAATAGGATCATTTGCGGGATCATGGTCAATGGTCATGTCAGTGTAGTACGTCTGAGTATTTAGTTGAAATATTTCTTTCGGTAGGGTGGCTGCTCGTTGGTTCGCTTGAATGACATTGTCGATATAAGTGAAATCGCGAGAATGGCTGCCATCGCCGTTAATTACAGGAGATTCTGCACTTAGAAGAAGATCGACGAATTTTGGGATCACTGCGGCATATGCACCATTAGGATCTTGGCGCCTTCCAAAAACATTGAAATACCTTAAACCCACGGTTTCTATTCCATAACTTTTGGAAAAATTCGCTGCGATTAATTCATCAACATATTTGGTAATGGCGTAGGGGGAAAGTGGCTTGCCTATAATATGTTCCTGCTTTGGTAATGCAGCATGATCGCCGTAGGTGGAAGAGCTCGCGGCATAAACAAATCTAAAAACACCTTCCTGTACACTCGCCCAAAGCATATTGGTAAAACCACCGATATTCACATTGACTGATGTACATGGGTCTTTCAAACTTCGTGGAACCGAGCCTAATGCTGCCTGATGCAATACAAATTTACAATTTTTAACCGCTTTCTTACAAGTAGACAAATCACAAATATCACCTTCAATGAGTTGAAAATTAGGGTTAGTGAAGAATCCCTCAATATTCTTCTTCTGACCAGTGGCGAAATTGTCTAAGCAAACTACATGATTGTTTTGCTTCAATAAGGCCTCACATAGGTTACTTCCAATAAATCCAGCTCCACCTGTGACGAGAACCCTAGAATTTTGGATTAAATAGTCTTCCATCATTATAATCTTGCAGAAACATGTTGGATAGGTAACGTACCTTTTACATCAAAAACAAATGTACCAGCTTGATTTATCTCTTCAAAATCAATGGTATCTAAAAATACTTGATGAGCCACCGCGTGAATGATGCCTTGATATTCAGAGAATACAACTTCTTTTATGTTCTTGACTCCATAGAGACGCTGCACTTGGTTTGCATCCACCCATGGATCGTGAACCTCGACAGTCACACCAAAACTTTGCAACTCACGAATGATATCGATCACCTTGGTGTTTCTGATATCAGGACAGTTTTCTTTGAAAGTAATTCCTAAAACTAAGACTCGACTGCCTTTTATCTTTATGTCCAGGTCAACTAATTTTTTTATAATTTCATTGGCCACATATATGCCCATGCTGTCATTGAGCTTTCTTCCAGCTAAGATGATTTCAGGATGATACCCAACAGATTGTGCCTTTTGTGCAAGATAATAGGGGTCTACACCAATGCAATGTCCGCCAACCAAACCGGGCTTAAAAGGTAAAAAATTCCATTTGGTTCCAGCAGCTTTAAGAACTTCATGCGTGTCTATGCCGAGTTTATTGAATATGATTGCCAATTCGTTGACAAAAGCAATATTGATATCTCGCTGACTATTCTCTATCACTTTTGCAGCCTCGGCTATTTTGATACTAGGTGCTAAATAGGTGCCTGCAGAAATAATTAAACCATATAAAGCGTTAATTTCATTAGCAACTTCAGCAGTAGAACCAGAGGTTACTTTAAGTATCTTATCAACCGTATGTTCTTTGTCTCCTGGGTTAATTCTTTCTGGAGAATAGCCAACATAAAAATCTTTATTAAAAGTGAGCTTGGAGAACGCTTCCAGAATAGGAACACAGACTTCTTCTGTAGCTCCGGGGTAAACAGTGGATTCGTAAATGACAATATCTCCACTATTAATTACCGCACCGACTGACTCACTGGCTTTTAAGATTGGAGATAAATCAGGCTGATGGTGTTTGTCGATAGGGGTAGGTACTGTAATAATATATACGTTACATGACTGCAGTTCTGCTATGTCAGTAGTAAAGATTAAACCAATGCCATCTTTGTGTTCAACATTCTTTAATTGATCTTTCGAAATCTCTAAGGTGGCGTCATGACCCTGATTCAATGCGGCCACTCTTTCTGCGCTGATATCAAAACCAATGACCTTAAATTTCTTCGCAAACGCAACAGCCAAGGGTAGACCGACATAGCCTAATCCAATGATGCCAATACTATAATTGTTTTTCATTGTATGTCATACTGTATTTACTGTGTTAAAGTAAAGAAATAAAAAAAGCCGTTATTACGGCTTTTTTTAATCTTAATAAGTAATAATAATTTATCTATATCTACCTCTTCTTGCTCGTGGAGTGTAGTCACTGAAAACGTATTTGAAAGTCACCATCGCTCTTGCACCTGATACGCTCACTTCTTCTAGCGTCTCAACCGATCCTGCTTCAAAGCCTTGTTCGTAAGTACCCATGCCGTACTGGAGTTCAGCACCTAATTTCACTTGTTTAGTTACTGGATACTCAAAACCTGCTAGTATACGTGCTAAAGTTGTTCCTCCATTTAAGTTTTGAACATCACCAAAACTTGGCGTATGCTCAACACTCAATTGAACGAATTCTGCGCCCAATCCTAGATAGAAAGATGGTTTAGGCTTACGAGAGAATCTTGAAGATTGGGTAAAATAGATTAATGCATCTACTGTACCTGATAGTTGAGCTACACTCGTTTCTTCGTCAGCAGCTGTCGACGTTCCGTTTGAAACAAGATAACCAACCCCAGCTCGAATAGCTATTGGTTTTGAAACCCAAAATTCAGCAGATAAGGACGCCATTGGCGTGAAATCAAACTCATATTCTGTATTATCAGCATAATAATCAAAGATTGGGAAAGCTCCACCAACTCCGATACCCACACCTCTGAAACCAGCGGATGAATTTTGTGACCGATAGCTCGAAAATCTTTGTTGAGCTTCGGATGCGAAGGTGAAAAGAAATAATGTAAGTATAAAGATTAATTTTTTCATAATTCGAATTTTAAGGATAATTGATTAGTGAGGGAAGGGTGAGAATTATCATCCTCCTGAATCATGACATTCTGTGACGGACTCAAAAGTTGCAAAACCGGCCTTACGAGGAATACCAGTTCCTCTTTCTATTACATTCCCATTTCTGGTTGTAATTACATAATCAAATACAGTCTGCGTTCCTGTAGCTCTTTGTACAAAGAATGGCGCTCCGTCAATTTGAACATCTACCGAGAAAGAAACATCCCTCACTGCTTGACCGGCAGATGTAACACCTGTGCCTACTAATCCAGTTACAGCCAAATAACTACCTCCAAGTCTTCCTGTCAAAGTGTAAACTTCGTTTATGCCACCTGCACACTCACTTAAGAAATTTCTACTCTGTTGCCTGTTAGTTTCAGTTATCTCTATACCAGATCGTGCTTTCCATGTTGAAAAGTGAGGAACTTCAACCCTTCCTGATTTTCCGTCAGCACTCACTTCAATCTCTATTCTCTGTAATTCACCATTGGCAAAGCCCGGAATTGTACCTGTGTGCGTATACTCGAAAAAGTATTGTACACCAGCTGCAACAAAAGCGGCAGGAACATTTAAAGGAATTGTAAGTACAATCGGCGTTTCAAATACTGTTCCTGATGGTTGCATGTCATAGGAAACTACCACAGTACCATTGGCATCAGTTTCTGGCGCTTCTGGATCTGCCTCAATCGGTGTGATGGTTATTGCTGTGACTCCAGGAGGAACAGCCCCAGCAGGAATATCTACGGTAGTAGGAACATCATCTGGTTCTCCACCCTCGTCAGGAACAACGAAGCTTGAGGCTGCTTGACTAACTGCTACTGGCTCATTAACTTTTGTTAATCGAATCTCCATGATCGCTTCGAAATCGGCTGATTCATCCGTTGGAACGATAAGATCTGTGGATTTAATTCTCCCAAGAAATCCTGTTTGAGATATTTCAACTGTATAGTTACCGGAGGTCACGTTTGATAAAACTACTGTATCTTCAGCAGTAAGACCTGTCTTTGTTATTGTGGTATCCCTTTCTCCGGAAACCACCAAAGTGTAGTCCGTGACAAGTGCTCCTGATGTTCTTAACGGAACAATTTTGAAATTTTGATTTCCTGGAGGAGCAACGGGAACACCTCTAACGATGTTATCCACTGGACTACTACAACTTATTAGACCTCCAATAGCCATGGCGAAAAGAGATAGCAAGGTAAGTTTGCCTTTTTGAACGTACGATTGATTCGACATTACGACGGTTTTTATATTTTACTTATTATGATGATGCAAAGTACTAAAAAAATCATTGAAGAAAAGAATAGACAAGACATAAATAATTACAAATTGCTCAAAAATTAAGGATTTAATAAAAATATGAGCTGATTTTTAATAAAATCGGGATTTATCTCTAATATCTGATTGTGAATTTCATTTCCACTATTTAAATCTAAGCCTCTTAGCGTTTGGCCTGTAAACTTATATTCGTATTGCAAATATTCAGTAGTCCTCAATCTTATATTTCGATTGAAGGAGGAATATTGTTTAGTAGGCAGGGCAAAGCTAACCTTAAAGCCGGCATTATTCAAGAGTTCAGTAAAGGTTCCAAAAACACCAATTTGACTTTGGCCAAATTGGCGCGCAACATCAATTCTCCATCCTCGATCCTGAATCATGAAGGTACCGTAGCTTATATTCGTTATTACGTCATATTTCGACCAGCGATAGCCTACATTGGCGCGAGCATAGAGGTAATTATATTTCTCAAAAAAGTCACTCAATAATTCTCCACTATATCTTGACCAAGTGGTTCCTCCAAGTGTAGCTCCAAAAGAAATCCTACCATTGGCGATGTACTTGTTGTAATTGATAAGATAACCCATTCTTCTGCGATTGAAGTTGCCTACAGAGAGGCTTGCAAAAGCATTATTTTTTAGCCTAATATGTTGGGTAAGATTAAATATCCCTACTCTAAGCTTATCATCGTTATAATTATTGAAAACAGGGAAAAGGGCTTGAGCATTGAAGGAGAGTCCCTTTCTAAGTTGTATGTGTAATGCAGGAGCAAGGTCTATAATCGTTCTTATATGTCGATTATAGTTACCGAACTGGGTGGCAGATATTACAGGACCTATGGCGAAATCGGCTTTATATAATGTCGAGTTTTTAAATTCTCCTTTTGTTAAATCATACTTCCAACGATCCGTATTTAACTCAATGACCAGTTTGTCAACGAACTCCGCAGTAAGACTAGGCTCAGAGAGTAGATCCATGTCGTTTCCTTGAACCATCACCGAGACC
Organism: Cyclobacteriaceae bacterium; assembly: GCA_040218415.1. Classification (GTDB taxonomy): domain Bacteria; phylum Bacteroidota; class Bacteroidia; order Cytophagales; family Cyclobacteriaceae; genus JAVJRN01. The sequence goes on along the minus strand of JAVJRN010000020.1, from coordinate 10,908 downwards.
ATGGGTATGGATTGATAATGAGGAATTAAAACATATTTAAACGACGTGCCGACAGGTAAGTGGAGCAATACTTGCGCAAGACCGTCGATTTCGAACCGTCGAATTCTGTTTTCATAGGCAATAATAATGATGCTATCGAGTGGGATCGCTTTTACATTTTCGAACCCGACAGACACCAATTTATTTTCAATATTGAATGCCATCGACTCTATTTCGGGACTAAAAATAGTTTGGTCAAGGCTTTGGCCAAAAAGGCTTTGAAAGCAACAAAAAAGTAAAACGGTGTGCAGATATTTCATTCGAGGCAGAAATTTAATGCTCTTTTCTCTGACCAGAAGTATCCAGACGAATTAAATTCAGTAAATCCGACATGTCCACCTTGATTTTGGAGATCAAACGTAATCAATGGATTGTTAAAATTGGAAGTGAGGCTTTCTTTTGTTAAAAGTGGGTCATTTTTAGCATTCAAAATTAATGAGGGTGTTTTTATACCAGACAGGTAATTTATGGCGCTGCATTTGGTATAGTAATCTTCGGCTCCATGAAATCCATGAATTCTGGATGTAAAATACTCATCAAAATCTCGAAGGTTTTTGACCTTATCTATCGATGAAATGTTGAGCTCATGATTGGAAGTCTGACTTTTGTCGAGGATTTTCTTTTTCAAATTCTTAAGAAAGCGTTTTTCATATATCAAGCAATTGGGTTTGGTTAACTGCCAAGAGCTGCTGTTCAAATCGAGGGGCACTGAAATCGCCACGGCTTTTTTGATTTTGGCAGATCTTTCTTTTTCACCCAAATATTTTAACGTTAAGTTGCCTCCAAGCGAAAAGCCAACAAGGAAAATTTGATCGTATTCTTTTGAGGCATGATTAACTACGTTTTCTAGATCGTAGGTTGCTCCACTATGGTAGAAAATCTTTGCTTTATTCACTTCACCGCTACATCCACGGAAATTCCAAGCGCAAACATCGAAACTCTGAAGTAAGAATGCTCTGGCCATTCCTAATATATACGGTCTATCGCTACTGCCTTCAAGTCCGTGCTGAAGTATTACCACTTTGTTTTTTCCATTACGGTACCAGTCTATATCTAAAAAGTCGTCATCGACAGTCGTTATTCTTTCTCTCACAGGAAGAGTGGGTAGCGTTACTTTTCTGAATAATGCCGGATAAATTGTTTCAATATGTCCATTGAACAAAACTTTCGGTCGTTGGTAGTTATACTCGTAATTTGGGAGCATTTTGAAATTTGTAATAGGTGTTGGAATGCAATATCTTACTTTTTGTCAAATTTAAAATTTGAAACGTGTTGGTTAAAAAATCACATGATTTAACTTTGAAGTTCGTTTAAAGAATAATTAAACTTAAAAAATGGCGGAAATAATACGCATGCCGAAAATGAGCGACACCATGGAAGAAGGGGTGATCGCGTCTTGGATAAAGAAAGAAGGGGACGAGGTAAGTTCCGGAGACATACTCGCTGAAGTGGAAACAGACAAAGCCACGATGGAATTGGAGTCTTATCAAGATGGTGTTTTACTTTATATAGGTGTGAAAGAACAAGATGCCGTTCCTGTAGATGGAGTCATAGCCATCATTGGAGAAAAGGGAGAAGATATTACAGCTTTGTTGAAAGAAATTGAGTCAGAGGGTTCTGGGTCTAATCAATCATCGGAAGATAATAGTGATTCAGAAGAATCTACTTCAGATGAAGCATCATCAGTAGACACGTCCAATATCAACGCCACCGTGATCACTATGCCAAAAATGAGTGATACGATGGAAGAAGGAGTGATCGCTTCTTGGCTTAAAAGTGAAGGAGACGAAATAAGTTCTGGAGATATTTTGGCCGAAGTAGAAACTGATAAAGCCACGATGGAATTGGAAGCTTATGAGGATGGAATATTACTTCATATAGCTGTAGAAGCCGGAGGAGCCGTCGCAATTGATGGTCCAATAGCGATTGTTGGTGAAAAAGGAGCGGATTGGAAAGCGTTGCTGAATGCCCATAAGGCGGGATCAAAGCAAGAAAAATCGTCAACGACTCCTGAAACAAAGGAAGACCAAAAAACAGAAGAACCAGATCAGGCGAAACCATCAGAGACTTCTACCGCAACTTCAAGCAATCGTTCTAATGGAAGGATAAAAGCTTCCCCGTTAGCCAAGAAGCTCGCAGAAGAAAAAGGAATCAACATATCAGATGTAAGTGGATCTGGCGATGGTGGTAGAATTATTAAGCGAGATATTGAGGATTATACACCAAAGGCTAAGCCGCAAGAAGCCCCTGCACCAAAACCTGCAACTGAAACAGCACCATCATTCACTATTCCTTCTGTAGTAGGAGAGGTGAAGTCGGAAGATGTGCCACTGTCTCAGATGAGAAAAGCCATTGCCAAAAGGCTTTCTGACAGTAAATTCAGCGCGCCTCATTTCTATGTGACCATGGAAATAAACATGGATAAGGCAATAGAAGCGCGGAAAAGCATGAATGAGATTTCTCCTGTGAAAATTTCTTACAATGACATGGTGGTAAAAGCCTCTGCTTCAGCATTGAGACAAAATCCTGATTTGAATGTAAGTTGGCTTGGAGATAAGATTAAAAAGCATCATCATATTAATATAGGTATCGCAGTAGCTATTCCTGATGGATTAATTGTACCAGTGGTCAACTTCACGGATAATAAGTCTTTGTCACATATTTCAGCGGAGATTAAAGAACTTGGACAAAAGGCTAAAAACAAAACCTTGAAACCTGAAGAATTTTCTGGCAATACTTTCACTATTTCCAATTTGGGAATGTTTGGTGTTGAAGAATTTACCGCGATAATAAATCCGCCAGATGCATGTATATTGGCTGTGGGTGGAATTAAAGAAACGGTTGTCGTGAAAAATGGTGAGATGAAAATTGGGAATGTGATGAAAGTGACATTATCCTCTGATCATCGAGCTGTTGATGGAGCGAAAGCGGCTGCATTCTTGAAGACCCTTAAAGATCTACTAGAGGATCCGGTTAGAATATTGATTTGACAGTCAAATCACATTTATCAAGGCTATTTCAAAATTAGGTCGGATGCTGTGAAGTTAACAGCAAAGGTTACCCTTAATTTTGAGATAGCCTTTTATCATTATCAAAGAACATGGAAAAAATAAGATCGACGACCGTACTAGCCGTAAAGCACAACGGACAGATTGCTATTGGTGCTGACGGACAAGCGACGATGGGCAATACTGTGGCTAAGAGTAACGTCAAAAAAATTCGTAAGCTACTCGATGGAAAAATTGTTACTGGTTTTGCGGGTTCAACCGCGGATGCTTTTACTCTTTTGGAACGTTTGGATGAGAAGTTGGGTGCTTTTTCAGGAAATATGAAGCGAGCAGCTGTTGAGCTTGCGAAAGATTGGAGAACGGATCGCTATCTCCGTAAGTTAGAGGCCATGATGATAGTTGCCGACAAAGATGAAATACTTATTATTTCAGGAACAGGGGACGTTTTGGAGCCTGATGAGAATATTGCTGCTATTGGTTCAGGAAGTATGTACGCAAAGTCTGCTGCTTTAGCTCTGAAAAGGCATGCTGGAGATATGACTGCTGAGGAGATAGTAAAAGAGGGTTTAGGCATAGCCGCCGACATTTGCATTTACACCAATCATAACATTATTGTGGAAGTGCTGTAGCATTATTTCTACTTCTACTTTTTGAAAAGCGCCTTTAATTGAAGAGAATTCCCCTAGGCTCTGCCTCTGGGTGAGAAGGGAGGAAATTTTGAAAACCTAAAGGTTTTTATGACGCTTTGAAAAAGCGTATTTTGAGGATACGTCTGATCATATTCATAAGAGTCATAACAAGACGCTACTTCTCTATCACCATGTTTTTCTGATGAAATTTCGGCGAAAGGTATAAACCCAAGAGACCGGTTCTAAATTGAAAGCAATATGTCTTGAAATATCGGAACGTTATGAGATGGAATTTGTAGAAATAGGTCATTAGCTTGATCATGTTCATTTTTTAGTTCAAAGTGTACCAAGTCTTTCGGTTTCAAAGCTTTTGATAGTATTGAGAAGTATAATATATAACGTCGAAGGAACTGTTTATGCGTCATCCAGAAATCAAGGCTGTACTTTTGGGATGCAGTTTTTAGACAAGCGGTTACTATGCCAATACAGTAGCCAGTATAGCAATGAAGAAGTAATACCACAAATCCTTCTACCATAGCCATAACTGCGCAAAGAAAGACATTCTTTTCCCTCATACTTCCATTCAAAAAAGCCCGGTTGCAGCCTTGCTCTGGCTAAATTGACTTTTCATTCTATAGTTGCGGATTTTAGGTGCTAATTTTTATCGGACAGGAATGAAAAAAATCATAAACAAAATTTTTATTTGTAGTTATTATATGGAATTACTACATTGAAATTTAGTTATCGATGAGCTATCCGATATTGGTCGTTCATGAACGTTTGTAATTGGGTTTGTCTCTGATATACAAGTACTTAAAAAATGAGACTCAAAAAAATGTTGTTTGTAGAATATTTGAAAACTGAAATCAAAGATAACATATTGGTACTTTTTTTATCCTCTTTTTATGGAGTTGTACCTCGGACAACTTCTATGAAACGAAAAGATATTACAAAACTAACAAGGATACTTACCGAGTTGGACACGATTTGAATTAACAGTTTTTATCGTACCAGACAGGAAAGAAAAAGAAATTCGATTTTACGGCAATTATAAAAACTTTAAGAATTTCATTTGCACTTATGAACAATCAGAAAGGAATTCATAACAATATTTGAACTAAAAGCTTAGTCGATTTTTTGGATATTACATCTACAACAATATTTAATATCACAAAAGAAAAACCATTCGAAAAGACCTTTTTAGTAAAGATTTCAGAAAAGAAGTAGAAGTAATAATTGAGATTCCCGAATTGAATTTTAGGGATGCTCTTCCTAAATCTGATTTTGATGAAAACACAAAAGCTAAGATTCACGGACTTTGCGACTTGAATGAACCAGAATTTGGAGCATCGGTAGAACAGTTTATGGAATTAAAAGACATAAAAATAATAATTGAATAAAAAACGCTCTTAAACATAAGCTCTAAACCATGTGGCAGCAGTATCGTGGGATGCTCTTGTGTCTACCTGATTTGGGTGTCCCATTGGGATGTGAAGTTAAGTATTTACTTCCAAACGATTTACAACCATACCGTTATATGGCTTCAGCCAACAACTTGATGAGATTTAATAGTATTTGCAAAGAAAAAACAACAAACACACACAATAATATGCTGAAAAACATAATGAAAATTTACACAAATTCACCTAAACAAAATTTGGATGCAATTTTGAGAAGATCGAAAAAAACAACAAAAGATGAATGGGGAATTGGTCTTTTAGAAAATGTTACTGTTGTCCCTGAAGGATGGAAGAATAAAGAGCATACGAATTATGACGAAATTGACTTTTCTGAAATTGAATTTTATGATGAATTTATTCTTGAAGACATAGAAGAATCTTTACAAGGGGAAATTGAGGAAACAAATTACAAAAAAATTGAAATGACTTATAAAGAAAGGGCTTTTTTGAACGGGATTATCCGCAAAGTAAAACCCAAAACTATTGTAGAAATTGGTTTAAGTGCAGGCGGAAGTACAAGTGTAATTTTAAATGCAATTCGCGATATGAAGAATACTAAACTTTATTCCTTTGATTACAATACTATTTGGTATAGAGATGTGCATTTTTTGGGACAAGATAAAGGCAGAAAAACGGGATTTTTAGTCAATCAAATAGTTCCTAATCTTGTTTCAAAATGGGAACTTTTTACAAATGGAGTGTCTTGTAAATATTTTGATGTTTTACCTGAAGACGGAATAGATATTTGTTTTATTGATACAGTACATGTCAATCCTGGGGAACACTTGAATATATTGGAAATTCTTCCTTTTATGAAAAAGAATAGCATCATTATTTATCATGATACGGCTTATCACACGCTAGGTAATGCAAATGGAATAACAAATTGCGTATCATTAAATACTCTCAATGGGAAAAGAATTTTTTTGAAATCCGAAAAAACCAATGGATTAGCGAATATAGGAGCTGTAGTTATAAATGACAATATTGAAAATATGCTTTTTGCATTATTTTCAAATTTGAGTTTACCGTGGTATTACAAAATTAGCCAGGAAGATTTTATTGAAATGTTCAAGCATTTTTCAAAATATTATTCACCGGATTTGGTCCAGATTTATGTCTATTATTGTTATTTTTATATGAATGGTGGATTGCAGAATAAAGAAAATGCAACTCAATTTGCAGAAAAATATAGCAAACGTACTTAAAGGGCGACCGCCTAGTCGAGTAATCTAAGGGAATTTCATCCCTATCCTAGCCGGGGGCGCCCTAACTTCTTAGAGAAGCCTGTGGGGACGCCCTAGTCTTGAAACTCTCAATTCACTCAGCTTTTATTATGGAGTCCTCAAACTGGTAGGTTACACCAATTAATACCCAAATGACCAATGATAAAACAGGTTAGGATATGAACAGGTGATCTGCTTCAACCAAGCAACTGCTTTTACCTTGCTCACTTTGTAATTTTTGTACTTGTTCAATATTCACCCGATTATCCGGTAATGGAGGTAATAAAACAAGGGTTTTAGACCTCACCCAATCTTGTGAGTCTTTTGCTCTAATACTTAATGGTGACAGCTCATTACTGATTGGTACTATAGCTTTTGCCGTCCGATGACTTCTCATCTGTTACGCGAAACAGTCGAGACCTCCCAAGGTAAAGTGAATATTCTGCGCAGCGAAGGCTTATGTCTATTCCTACTACATCTACATAAATACGCTTTTGGTATTCGTAGTGCTTCATCCCGATAGCTATCGGGATTTACTAACCCACTTGTTTATACCTCCAAATGTAGTTGCTGTCCGTATTGGAATTGTCGCAGTAATGACATTGCAGTCTGGCTGCAGCAGCGGTCTGATTACTTAATTCGGGATCTCACGGTAGGTGGACGCCCTTGCCACTTGCTTTGCTTCCAGAAACGACTCCAGCGGTTACGGGTTATAAAAGTAATAAAAAACGGGATAGTTCTACGCCGGTTTCACCCTTTGGAACACTTAAATTCATAAGCTGTATTTACTCACTCAACGCACACACAATGTAGCATCCGGCAGGATAATATGACACCAAACACCGAAGGTTCTAAGTCAATGAAAAAAGTCCACGATAAAGCATGAAAGGTGCAGATGGATAATCCGGATCATCTTGACATCCTACTTCCGGTGTTTGGAAAGTGCGTAAAATGACTGTTTTCAGGCCAATTTAACTGACATTCCGGCAGATGCTGACCCCTCTAAGCTTGAGATGAAATACATTCTTGAGCATGGTGACCCCTCTAAATAATGGTTTTGGTTTTTTCGCCATTAATTAAATTGCCACTTACCCGATGGCTGGAAAACCAAAACCCATGAGCGCTCCACGCCGGATCAGATAAAGCAATTACTAATACTACATCAGCAAGGAAAAGGCAAGAAGATGATAGCCCATACTCTTGGGATGAGTAAGAACACAGTAAAGTCCTACCTAGATAAGCTTCAGAGCCTCGCTTCTGGCAAGAGTTGTGAGAAGCGAGGCTCTGAAGGATTTGATTAAGCTCGAAAATCCTGAATTAGAAGTCAATTTTAATGCAGGAAACTCTGCCTATAAAAAATATGACCGTTATGAACAGCTTATCTCCCACATGGAATTTTACTTGAAGGAGCTAAAACGCACAGGGGTTAATAAACGACTATTATGGGAGGAATACCGACAACAAAACCGCTATATTGCATATAGCTATGGCTACTCCCAGTTCTGCTGGCACCTCCAGCAGTACCAGCATGCTTCGCCCTTCTATGGTGCTGGAACACAAACCTGCCGAAAAGCTTTTTATTGATTTTTGCAGGTAAGAAGCTTAATTAGGGCTTCCTCTGATAGCTTAAAAAGTGTGTATTTGACACTTGAGATGAGTTTTTAAGGTCAAAAAGGTTTTTATAAATGCAAGGTAATTTGTGTATTTAAATTATTGGTATCCGACTAAAAACTGGGATATTTTGTGAGTTCTTGAAAAAATACAATAGCGAGGATTTGATACCTCGCTAAAGTTGCTGATGTTTGAAGTCTTCACACTTTGAACATCATGGTTAAAAATACAAATCTTGCAGGTCAACCTGTACTTTGTCAGTTACTTTCTTTTCTTCCACGTGAAATTGTGGATGCCAGTGTGAGCGAACATGCAAGCGATCGCTATTACAAAACAATGACCACCTACAAGCAATTGGTGTTTATTCTTTACGGAGTTGTAACCAAATCTCACTCGCTAAATACTTTGTGCAAGAACCTGTTATTCATGGAGGATAAGCTGACTTATCTGGGCATAGACAAACTTCCTGCCGTCAGCACTTTGAGTGATGCCAATATCAACCGTAGCAGTGATGTTTTTGCTGCCATTTACCATCAACTCTACCAACATTACAAGGAAACCCTCAACCCTGTTCATTGTAGTTTCCAGGAAGACAAGCTAGATGTAAGCAAAGTGGCTCTCTTTGATTCTTCAACCATTACTCTGTTTGTGGACATTTTTAAAGGAGCAGGCCGCAACTCACTTACCGGCAAAAAGAAAGGAGGGCTAAAAATCCACACCAAGATGCCATTGAGTGGTTTCGTGCCTGATCTGGTGCATATTACCGAGGCAGCTTGTAACGACAAATCTTTTCTCGGACAGCTTGAGGTGGAGAAAGGAGGCATTTATGTCTTTGATAAAGGCTATGTCAATTATCAAAAATGGGCTGAGTGGACAATGAAGGAGGTGTTCTTTGTTACCCGTCTTAATGAAAATGCAGATTACGTAGTTTTAAGCGGACAGCCTAACCACATCAGTGAGTATGCTGATGGAGGGATCATTTCCGATCAAGTCATTTTGTTAAAGCCTGGTGAAAGTGCTGTAAAAGCCCGTTTGATTATCTATAAAGACTATGTGAGTGGTCATGTACTCCAATTTGTGTCCAATATGTTTGATTATCAATCCACCACCATCATCCAATTGTATAAATACCGATGGAATATAGAAGTGTTGTTCAAGAGACTGAAACAAAATTTTGAGTTGGGGTATTTTTTCTCGGACAGCACTGAAGGCATCAAAACCCAAGTTTGGGTTGCCTTGATTGCTAACTTACTGTTTTCTGTAATTCACCGTCAATGTAAAGAAGCCGAATTATTTACAACCATTGTTAATCTGGCAGCAATCAATATGAGTTCATATATTTCGCTGATCAAGTTGGTGAACTCTGGTCGGCTGACAGGAGAAGAGCGTGATCTCAAAATAGTACAACTCAATTTATTTGCTCTCAAGGAGGGGGGTGTTTTTAGAAACTCAGGAAAATCACCTTAATTTTAAAGCTCGACTCCCTTTTTGTCAAAATTTGGGTTATGTCGGATATCAGTATATTTAAATAATAATCCTGCATATAATCAATTACACCTCACAACACCAGACAAGAATTGAAGACTTCTCTTCTATCAATCACATCGATCTCAACCCTTCGAATCGGTGGATCATTTTGGCAGGATTTATGCACTGGGACGAGTTGGTGGCAATCTACAAAATAAGCTTTAGCAGTACCATGGGAGCTAAGAGCTCTGATCCTAGGCATATTATTGGGGCTTTTATTGTTAAAGGGCATCTCTAGAAACCTCACAGAAAAACACACTTGCAATATAACGAATAACTGATTAAATTAGATTCATCAATCTAACCTAATAATTATGTCACGAAAAGCACATTCTCCACGGATCCTTTTTGATGAGCAACTAGTCTTGGACAAACTCAGCAAACTTAAAGACCCACTTGAAAAGCTAGCACAGATTATCGATTTTGAGTTTTTTAGGGATAGTTTGGATAGAAAGCTGGGAAGGGATATATCGAAGAGAAATAAAGGAGGACGACCACCTTATGACTGTGTGTTAATGTTCAAGATTTTGATTTTACAGCGATATTACGGCCTTTCCGACGACAATATGGAGTTTCAAATTCTAGACAGATTCAGCTTTAAGAGATTCCTATGTGTCGATTTGGCCTGTGATATTCCGGACAGCAAGACTATCTGGCTTTTTAAAGAGCAGTTGGGAAAAAGTGATGGAGGTATTAAGGATTTATTTGACCTTTTTGTCGGGAAACTAGAAATACTAGGTTTTGTGGCCAATGAAGGTAAAATGGTAGATGCTTCATTTGTAGAAGATCCGCGTCAGCGCAATAGCCGTGAAGAAAACAAACAGATCAAACAAGGAGAAGTGCCAGAAGAGTGGAAAAAGGAAGAAAACAAGCACAAATTGGCTCAAAAGGATACTGAGGCACGTTGGACAAAGAAGAATAACCAAGTTTATTATGGCTACAAAGATCATGTGAAATCAGATACAAAAAGCAAGTTAGTCACGGGTTATACAGTCACAACTGCCAATGTTCATGATAGTCAGACCTTAGAGGGGCTATTAGATGAGCGCGATCATAATCAACCACTATTTGCTGACTCTGCATATACTGGAGAAGAACAGGAAAAAGTGATTAAGCTCAAGGAAATGCGTTATGAAGTTTGTGAAAAAGGAAAACGCAATACCCCATTAACCAAAGAAAAAGTAACATCCAATCGAGAGAAATCCAAAACAAGAGCCAGAGTTGAGCACATCTTTGGATTTATTGAAAACAGCATGGGAGGCTCTTATGTTATTAACCCAGCGGTGATTGATTTATATTTAGGCAGCATAATTGATGCTTTCATGGTTAAAATATTTGATTACCCTTGCAGGACAAGTCTGTAGCATTTTCATGTGATTTTGCACGTTTTGAGATAGGGTCTCCTTGT
>JAVJRN010000018.1:0-5725 GCA_040218415.1 Cyclobacteriaceae bacterium | reverse complement strand
TTAGACATGTATATGTGATATTTTACAACACCAATTTAGCCCGGTTATCCTTATTTTCAAGGTCTTACAGAGAGAAATTTGTGACTATTTATTCAATCCAGAGCCTGCAAACTTGCTTTTTGCTATTTCACGAACTACCCTATGTAGGCGCGACATCTCACTGATTTTTTTATGACCCCTTTTTGAAAGTTGATTTTGTAAACGGAAGACTAAAGTGACTATTGATTCTCCCATTTAACTGTAGACTTATGAAAAGGGTTGGCTTTTTTGCCAGTTTCAATAATGGTATCCCCAATCTTAGATCCAGCATTTTTGACTCCTTCCCATGTGTTTTTCAAAGTGTCAACTCCCGCCTTTTTGGTTGCCGAAATGCTTTCGCCAATTTGAGGATTAATCATATCAACCATAAACTGAGTTACAGCTCTTGGAGTATAATATTCACCAGACGAACCTGCACTTTGTAATTCTTTTAATATGGTCTCATAAATGTCGTTAAAGACATGTCGGTCTAAGTTTTTATTTGAAAAATCAATTTTATTTATCTCGTTTATTACTTGACGGAACAGCGTCCCCTTTTTCATGTAATTGTATGTGTCATTAAAAACTGATTTCACAATTACTGATTGATCTGTATCGGTTGGTTCAATAGTTTTTAATACAGGGAATAATTCGTCATTGATAAATGTTATTAATTCATCTCCTGTTAGCCCATCTTTGTCTGCTGCCCAATTTTGCCATTTCAGCTTCTCAAGGATTGGACTTTTGTATGTTTTCCTTGATTTTTTCCATTCTTCTTCTTTGTCGGCGAAAATCTTCATAAAAAGCATCCACACCATCTGAGAAATTCGTTGGGCATCACCATCAAGCCCTTCATCTTTCCTCATGATGTTTCTAATTGACCTTATGATTGATGTTATATTGCTCATTTAAATCTTTTCAATTACTTCACTTTTCAGCCATTCAAAGGCTTCTTGTTGATTGTATGCTATTTCCGGCCGTAATAAGGCTTCCATATCTCCTACAAAGTCTGGGTCATTTTCTTTCGCTTCTATGTTTTGCAAAAACTCCTTTTGACTTGGAGGTTTTTTATCAGTAGCAAACTCAATGTACACTCGAAAACACTCAAGGATTTCATCAATATTGATGTCCATATTACGTCTGGCATAATCTAGATCAAACAAGTCGCGCCCTTTGCTTCTTTGATACAGTGCTCTGAGTTTGGTGCCTAGCAACTCATTGATACTGTACGTACGTATTTTACAATTGCCTTCAAACCATTCGCTTTGCACTGTATAAGGGAAGTCTACCCAATCCAATACATTGAAATGCTCCCGACAGTTGATTTCAAGTTTCAGTCGCATCCGAATTTCTTCGTACTCAGACGTGAATCGGTAAAGAGCTTTGATTCCATGACCTCTATTTTGTGTTTTTCTGTCTTCCTCAAAAAAGGTGATCACTTCGCTAATCCGCTCCATGATTGGTTTGATGGGGCCTTGTTTAATCTGCACCAAGTCAATATCTTCTGAATATCGTGGAGCTGGATTGAGGTAAAGTTTATGTAAAGCTGTGCCGCCTCGGAAAGCCAAATGTTCCCTGAGGAAATCATCAGAGAATATTTCCACCAATGCCCTGCTGATAACTAGGTCTTGTTCTACTTGGGAGAATTCTTTCCATGGAGCATGTTCCTGCCATTTCGCTATGTAAGGTTTGGCAATCATAAATCGCTTTCCAGTTTAATGTTCACATCTACTTTCCATTTGTTATCAACTGCCCCAGGCCTTTGAATTTTCTTGGGACTCAGCAATACAGGAAAGTAGGGTTGCTGTTTTAGCTTTTTATGGATGATCTGGGTTAAAGTATTTTCACCAACCAGTTCTTCTAGTAAAAAACCCGCTCTTTGAAGGGTGCTCTTATGAGGGTACCAAGAGGTAAGTTCTTTCATGTCTATTTCATGCATTTCTTCGGTGATTTCTTCTAATGAGGCCAGCATGCGATTGAGCCCCCCAATTTTAGTATGGTGATGAATCAGATCGATAAAAGTGAGAGCAGGAGAGGATATTCTATATTCTCCGGCATCCGATTTTTTAATTTCAATATTGCTCTTTGGCCAAGCTCCCGTAGTGAAGAACTGAATATCAAAATTCTTCTTTTTAATGTTATTGAGTTTTGGAGTTTCTATAATGAGATAATCACGTTGTGATTGCTGATGACTCGCTCCATGAATTTTTGCAGCAGAGTAAAGTCCAACATAATATTTTCGATCAAGATATTTGAATAACTTTTCAGCATACAATTGAATGGGCAGCTTTTCTGATGAAGAGTATCTGGGCGGGATGATTAGATAAAATCCTTTTCGAAGATTTAAAATCTCCTTCTTCTCTGCCAGCCTTGATATTTCTCTTTTGACAGCAACAGAATCTTTAGATACGTTTTTTATTGCTTCTTCGATTGAGAAGGAGTATTCTTCAAATGATTGTAATTGCTTTATGTATTCTGAAACTGTCAATCTTAGAAATATTTCGAGAAAGATACGCTTTTAAGGTAATAATCTCGAATTAATACTACGATAATTCTAGAGGGCGGGGAGATTTTAGCTCTTTTGGTTTTTTTGGAGTTGGTTTTGTGCTTTGGCAAAAACCAAATGTGCTAAAATGTGCAGTGGATTTTTCTACGTCACGGCATGAAACCTAACGCCTCTGTATGAATCGTGCGTTTTGGTGAAGATAAAGTGTCGGGTTCAAAGTAGGAAAAATCTCCGATTTTTCATCATACCTTTTTCATCCAATGTGAAAAATCGGAGATTTTTCTGGTGCTGACAGAAAGCAGAAAAGCTAAATCTACCTCCGAACCGCCATGGGATATCAGACCTTGTTAGCATCTTTTAATTCATTATGAAGAGAGCTAATATCAGGACAACAAAGGCAATAGAAGGAGCTGCAAATATTGTCAGTTCACCTTTATTCAAGGTTGACTCATTATTGCTTCGGATATTCTTTATATTCCAAATAGTTCTCCCGAATCCAAGAATTGCAAATATCAATATGGGTATAAAACTGGGAGGAGGAGCATGAACGTATTCCCATCCATAGAATTGATGCGTTCCAAATGTTACAATAACTCCAAAAAAATAAAATATTAATGCTCTAATGACACCTCGTTTATAATCGTTCATTCGTTAAGCATTTCCTATTTTATAATTGCAATGTTCTGACTTGGGTCTTCACTTGAATACTGGACTCGAACTGAGTCACCTACAGAAATTCGTGCCTTACCCAATGCTTGATGACCTGAATATTTTTGATTGTTGACTGTGAACTCGTATTCGCATGTTTCACCTCGGCTAATTTGAGAGTAAACTTGTTTGACAACTGCAATTGTTTCAGCCTTGTTCTCGAAAATGGCATTTTTTTCCTTCTGACTCATATAATAGCCAGTTCCCATTCCTATGAACATTAGTGAGCCAATGATTATGGTTATTACTTTGGTAGATTTACTTACCTCTTGCTTGTTGTTCATTTTGACTTAATCGAATAAAGGATTGATGCCAACGATAAGCTAAGCACAGTCGGCTCAGCCTTTCAAATATCTCAAAAGTATCTGATACAGATACCCTTTGCAAGTAACTAAGTTATCCGATTGGGCTTAGCGCGTGTTAGTTGCTTTCTTTTTCCAAATATTGATAGTCAATGAATAGTGAAAGTCCTTCGCCTCCGCTTGAGAAAATTTTTCTTTCCAATAGCCCGTATTGGTTGTACTGAAACGTTCTATTTGACCAACTTCCGCCATCTCCATAAGTTCCAAAAAGAGATATATCAGAATCTCCCGAATCAATTTCGGAAATTTTATTGCCGTTTTGATCAAATGATATTTTAGTAACTCTTAGAGTATCTCCTTCGGGGTTGAGTAAATATTCGATATGCAGTTGATCGCTAATTCTCTGAATTGTTTGAACGGTCTTCAGTTCATTGTCACTGTAATTTTTGATCAAATCTTCTTGATTTCTATACTCAAATACTCGTTTGTAGAGACTCACAGTTGGGAAGTTCTGATCTTCAGAGATGATGTCGCTTTTTGGTTCAAATCTTATGCGCATGGAAGAAGAATCCAAGTCTTTCCAGATTTCAGTTTCAACCATAATCCTATTTAAGTCATCGTATTGATAGCTCATTTCTACGAAACTTATCCCGTCCTGATTGTCGTTAAACCAAAGGTTAGTGCACTTAGAAATTCTGCCTTGTGAGTCATACAGGTATTTGTTAGTCCAGCTCACTTTAGTGCTATCCCAAATTCGGTTTCTGTCATTACCTGTCCATTGACCATGTTCCTCAATATTGATCAATCTATTCAGACTGTCATAGCTTAGCTGAGTAAAACTTTGTTGTTCGCCCTTGTAATGACTGAAAGTTCTGTAGTTAATTCCCTTGGAGTTGAAAAGGTGAGTTTGTTCTGACTTATAATCTCCTTCGCTATAGGTTCTGGTTGTTTTAATTGCCTTGAAATCCGTTTGAGGCGGTATATAAGAGTCATTGAAGTTCAAAGGGAGATCCTTCTGACCAAAACATGGAGTTCGGAGAGTTACAAGTTGACAAAACAGAAGAAGGAATAGAAATATTTTCATGCAGCGATATTGCAACTAACAAATTAGTGTTTTAAAACTAGTTTATCCAAAGATACACTTAGCGGATTAATAATCTTTTAGCTGGATAAATTAGATTTAAAACAATGTTGAGCGTGCCTCCTTTGTGTCTATGGGAATAGTATGGTTTCTATGTACTCCTAAGTCTATCATTCGAAGCGTAAAATGACTGTGGATATTGTGGTTTAACTGATGGGGAGCAGGTTTACTAAGTTTCACAGAGAGGATTAGATATAGGTTTCCCTGCCACCCATTCGTTAGCTGATAAAGTTGCCAGCACGTCAAAGAGCGATCATTTGACCTGTACATTACACAGGATCAAGTATGGTTTTAGGGATCATTTTCCCTATTTCACATTTCGAGCATCGATCAGGCTCCTTGCCAGTGACTATCTGCAATACCTCCTTAGCCTTCAATCCTTGCAAAAGGGGAACAGGCCTGTCTTTGCCAATTAGCGTCATACACTGTTCTTTTTTCGCATGATTTGCCGAGGCAAGTAGCCCATAATACCGGATTTTGTAAAAGCCAGATGGTAGAATATGCCTCATAAACCGGCCAATGAACTCTTCAGAGTCTAGTGTAAGGAGTTGTTTGCTGAGCCTCTTCCGGTAATCCTTCCACCGAAAAGTCACTTTACCTTCACTCATTGACACCAATCTACTGTTACTAATAGCCACTCGATGTGTGTACTTACCAAGGTATTGCACTACTGACTTAGGCCCAGCTAACGGCTTCTTCGAATACACATTCCATTTTTTCGCGTAAATAGCCTTTTTGAGTGCCTCAACGTCACTAAAGTTGTCAGCAAGTTTGATTTTTCCTGACTTAATATGCTTTTCGAACATACTCCACATTACTCCTCGAAAAACCGATGAAAGTGCTTTAACTGGTAAAAAGAACTTCTTCCCTGCATCGATCCACTCCATTCCATCGTCTGACAACCCACCAGTGCTTATTTCACTTGAAAAGTATACCAGTGTTTCAGTTCAAAAGTATACCATTTATGGTTAATAATTAAATTATTACTATATAACGTAACGCCATGGATAGGCTAGCCTATCCATGGCGTTACGTTATATCCTTTTCTTT
>JAVJRN010000009.1:0-65506 GCA_040218415.1 Cyclobacteriaceae bacterium | reverse complement strand
GGACGGTTTCACCGCGAAAAACTTCTCGCCAATTAAGACAAGTCTTAACTGGCATAAATCTGAAAAAAATCCTTATTAAAAGCACTTGAGGGAAAAATCCTGCAGACTACTAGCAGGTAACTTCTTCAATTCAATACAACGCCCGTGTATGGCGCTGTGTGCGCCCCACTGGCTCATAGCACTAAAATAGTGAATCTGCCGGTGCTTCCAAAGTATCCAAGTGGCAGTGCGATCAGAAAGATAAAAACTCCTGCGAACTGAGCTTAGTAGAAAGCAGAGCAGTTTCCTCAGCGGCAGATTCACGGTCGAGTTCCACCGAAACTGGCTAAATGCTCAGTTCGCACATGCGTCCATACACAATGTTACCCAGCGTTCATTTCCGTTATCCAGTTTCGTAAGAGTTAGCCGTACCTCTTGTAGTTAAAGTACTTCACCTTGTTAGCCTGTTCAGAGTTGATAGCTTGATAAATAAAAAATGGGATCGTTAGAATTCCAACTGCTCCAGAAATTGCGTAGACGGATGATATTTGAAAAATATAAGGCCAGAGATAAATTAACAATGCAGTTGTTCCTCCGAGAAAAATGAGCACTGAGATGATTCCAACTATTCGACTTTCTTCAGCTTTCAGATCGTTCACATGATATTCCTTGGTTGTTCCGCAAGATTCGCAGTTCAGTCTGATTTGTTCGCCCCGTCTCTTCGCCAGCACGAACCTATCCGATGCTGTTGTTCGGAAGTTGAGTTCAGATTTACAGTTGATGCAGTTCGTGTACAGTCTCATGCGATATGCAGTCTATGCTGGGTAACAATTCAGTAAACACAATGGTGTTTACTTACCTTATATCAGAGCGAATCTAAGGGGTTTTTAATTTTTATCAAACTAGTATTAGCCACATATGTATACATCTGAGTTGTTTCTAGGGAGCTATGTCCCAATATAGTTTGAATAGTTCGTAGGTCTGTGCCAGCCTCTAGCAGATGTGTCGCAAAGCTATGCCGCAACATGTGTGGTGTGACTGATTTATTGATATTGGCGTTTTTGGCCGCTCTTTTGATAATATTAGCAAGGCTCGTGGCACTGTATTGATTGCCATCCGCTCCTTCAAATAGGTATATTTTTGGTTTGTTGGCTTTATAATATGTGCGAAGATCTAATAGCAGCTTTGGGCTTAAGATGGTGTATCGATCTTTTTTACCTTTTCCCTGTACTACGCGGAGCGTCATCCTGCTACTGTCTATATCTTCAATCTTTAGGTTTAGTAGCTCTCCACGTCGTAGACCAGTAGCATAGAGCATGCTCACAAGGCATTTATGTTTGATGTTTTTGATGCCCGAAATCATTTTGCCGACATCTTGTTTACTTAGTACTTTAGGTAAAGGCTCTTTGGCCATGGGTCTTTCTACAGCGTAGAAGCGATTTGGCATTTCTTTTACAACTTCATAATAGAACTTAATAGCGTTAATAGATTGATTGACATAGCTGTCGGAGAGCCCATTCTGTACCAAGGATTGAATATATTTTAGTATCATTTCTTCGTTGATCGACATCAGATTCTCTTCATATTTGTAATGATTGATGAATTTTTCAAACATTGATATGTATGTTCTGGCCGTATTAAGGCTGTATTTTCGAGTTTCGAGTTTTAGTAAGAATTCCTCAGGAACATATCTCCATCCCTTTGTTGGTATACGTTTTCTGTACTTGTCTACGCTTAATTCATCTGTACCATGATTTATAGGTCTATTGGTGAAGAAATATTGCCCATTGATCCATGCTACACCTTTGAACTTATCCATAATTAAACTCACATTCTGGCTGTTATTTGGCAATACGACCATACCATATTTCTCACTCCATTTCGGATTTGGAAGCTCTTTGATTAAGGCCTGAATCACTTTATCGGGATAAAATTTGATGCCAATCATGCGCTGGTCATCGATGACTATGTGCTTCAATGTGATTTGTCTTTCTCTCAGATTCGGTTTCATCTGGTAAACAACGCGAAAAATAAAAATAGAGCTTTATTATTATACATATAGTTACGTATATTAATACGTATAATATCAGCTAAACGTATAATAAGATGGATAATGGCACCTGTAAAACCTGTGAAAAGCAATTGACCGGAAGAATAGATAAGAAGTTTTGCAGCACGGAATGCCGCGCCCAGTTTCACAATAGGCATAAACGGAAAAATGAAAGGGTCATCGCTGCGGTAAATCGCCAAATCAGGAAGAACCGAACCATTCTAAAGGTGCTATGCCCTGATGGGAAGGCTACAGTCAGGAGAAGCGTGCTCGAAAACCAAGGTTTCTCTTTTCAGTATTTTTCCTCTATTTATAAAGAAGGCTCACTGACCTACTACTTCTCCCATGAATTTGGGTTTGCTCCTATAGTCCGGCCACCACGAACAGATAATCAACCCGTCCAAAAGGTCATCATCATCCAATATCAAGAGCACATGAAGGGGAAATTTGATCCTTGGACTGCTTGACTTTTTTTAAAAAAGCCACGCCATCCGTGATAAAATTGAAAATATCCATCCAGCATATCTCGCCTTTTGGAAGTTCTTTACCATCAAGTTGAGCTTCAAAAATGCTCTCTTGGCTTGAAAAATCTTTTTTTATTAACGTTGAGGGATCACTTTTCGTGATGAGCGTATTTGCAGCTTAGTAACCTGAGTTTACTTGTAAAAATTCACTCTAGAGTCAATACGATGATCATTTTTTTAAGATTGAAGAAATTAGCAAATTAACGCAGACTGCTGGAAAGATGAGATTACTTCAATACAAACAACCTTTCAATCCGATCCTATTTCGTAAAGACGATTTCAATGCTGATTTCACCGTCTTATTATTTTGGTTAAAACAAGATGGTGCAAAATAGATCCGGAGCTAACCGGAATGGCAAGGATAGTAAAATTCAGCATATTGGCTTTTTTGATTGGGAAGATGTTTTTAACCATAATTACAGCATCACCACACAAAATCCCGAAACGCCACTGAAATAGGCGTAAGTCACTCATGAAATTATTATCTGGTAATTGAGCTTGAGATTGGTTTTCTTCGTGGCTGGCATTAAAACATGAAATCGACCTTTCAGCAAAAAAAGGGAGATGATTTCAGGTTTTGCTAGAACTAATCCAATAGGGATAGTTTACAATTAGAATAATTCTCGTTTTATGATTCGAAGTATTGCAATTACGATTATCGCTCATTTGACCATCTTTTCAGTGGGTGCACAAGTAAAAAACGGCTATAAACCAGGAGATATCTACGCCAAACTTCAGCAGCTCAATACGGTCGGTTCTGTTCTCTACGTAGCGGCGCACCCAGATGATGAAAACACCCAGCTAATCACCTATTTTGCCAAGGGAAAGCATTTACGTACGGGCTATCTTTCAGCAACTAGGGGAGATGGAGGTCAAAATTTAATCGGCGTAGAGATTAAAGAAGAACTTGGCGTCATACGTACCCAAGAACTTTTAAGAGCTAGAAGCATCGATGGGGGAGCACAGTATTTTAGTCGAGCGACTGATTTTGGTTACTCCAAGCATCCTGACGAAACATTCAATGTCTGGAATAAAGACAAAGTCCTCGCGGATTTCATTTGGGTTTATAGAAATTTTCGGCCCGATATCGTGATCACTCGATTTAGTCAGGAGCCGGGTGTTACGCATGGTCACCATACAGCGTCGGCTATTCTCGGCATGGAAGCTTTTGAAAAAGCGGGCGACAGTACTGTATACAAAGAGCAGCTCGCATTGGTAGACCCTTGGTCTCCAAAGAAAATATTTTGGAATACGGGCCGCTGGTCTTATCGCCGATCTGGGAAAGAGTTTGACCCTTCTGAATTCGTCATGGTAGATGTGGGCGGATATGACCCATTGCTCGGCGAATCTTATACGGAAATTGCCGCAAAAAGCAGAAGTTCTCATAAAAGCCAAGGATTTGGACAATCAGGATCGCGTGGCGTGGAAAACGAATATCTCAAGCAATGGGGTGGAGTAGAAAGTCAAGACCTTTTTGAAGGATTAGATTTCACATGGAATAGAATAGAAAATGCTGAAAAAGTTCAAGCAGCCATCGACAAGTGTTTGAATAACTTTGATATTCAAAAGCCTGGAGCTATTGTCCCTTACTTACTGGAGGTAAGACGTTCCTTACTCCAATTGCCGGATCAATACTGGAAGGAAGTGAAAATTACAGAAGTAAACGAGTTGATCGTTCTGGCTTCCGGCCTGTACTTAGAGGCACGAACGGATGAAATGTATTTCTCAACAGGTGATTCTATCAAAATTGAATTGGAAGCAGTTAATCGATCCGACCAAAAAATACAATTGACTTTAATAGACTTTTCGTTGCAAAACGAATTGATCACGGAAAATGTGTTGTTAGAAGATAATAAACCATATATCCAAGAGTTTCAATTCGCCGTTCCTTCCGGCCTGCCATTATCTCAACCTTACTGGTTACAAAAAAAAGGCACTTTGGGCATGTACAATGTGACAGATCAGCGCCTCATAGGGAAGCCAGAAAATGATCCTTTGTTTCATGCCAGAGTCACCCTTAAAATTGCGGATCAGTATATTGACCAAACTTTGCCAATCGTTTTTAAAACCACTGACAGAGTAAAAGGGGAGGTTACCCAGCCGATAGGTTTGACACCTGAGGTCATGGTAAACATAGAAACAGCCTCATTGATATTTGGCAATGAAGCGCCGAAAACAGTGAATGTGCGGGTGACTTCCGGCATAGATAATTTATCAGGGCAACTGAAAGTGAAGCTACCCAAAGGATGGAAATCGTCACCAGAATCTCAACCTTTTGATAGTAAAATCAGGAATGAGGAAAAAGTATATGCCTTTGATATCACGCCTCCAAAGCGAACGTCTATTGGCCAACTGGCAGTGGAAGCGGTTACAGCATCGGGAACTTATACCAAAGGAATTACCAAGATAGCCTATGATCACATTCCAAATCAGGTACTCTTTCCCGAAGCTACCATTGACATCACGAAAATTGATTTAAAAATAGGCGCACCCAAAATCGCTTATATCATGGGAGCCGGCGATCAGGTACCCGAAGCATTGTCTCAAATCGGCTATGAAGTCGTTTTGCTTGATAAAGATGATATTGTCGCTGAGAACTTACAGCAATATGATGCCGTCATGGTGGGCATTCGAGCATTCAACGTTCATGAATGGATGACCTTTAAAAATCAGGAACTTTTCGATTATGCCAAAGCCGGAGGTACGGTAGTCATTCAGTACAATACTTACGGCACAGTCACGGACGAACTGGCGCCATACTCATTGAAAATTTCCAGAGATCGAGTCTCTGTGGAAGAAGCGCCCGTAGAAATTATCAATACCGCTCATCCCGTGGTGAACCGCCCAAATAAAATTTCTAAACAAGATTTCGAAAATTGGGTACAAGAAAGAGGTCTCTATTTCCCTGACGAATGGTCGGCAGAATTTGAGCCAATACTTAAAATGAACGATCCTGGAGAAGAAGAGAAAAAAGGCAGCTTGTTGATAGCCAAGCATGGAAAAGGCTATTACGTTTATACAGGGCTTTCCTTTTTCAGAGAATTACCCGCAGGTGTACCCGGAGCTTATAAGCTATTGGCCAATATTCTTGCTTTGAAACAACCCAATAATTAACCCAAAGACAATGTGCAGTGAAGTAAATGAATGGCATTTTACCCCAATGCCCTTTTTGAATAATCGGAATTCTAAAAAATCAACTACGGCAGATTCCCTTCCTGTAGACGATATTTTTTACTTTCAAGGCGCTACGAAATAATGAATTACCTCGACCTAATTGTCCTTTTTGGAACGTTGTTGACCATTGTTGGCTATGGTGTCTATAAAACAAGGGGACAACACAATATTGAAGGCTACCTTTTAGGAGATAAGTCAATGAAATGGGGGACTATTGGTTTATCAGTGATGGCAACTCAAGCCAGCGCGGTTACTTTCATTTCCACACCAGGCCAAGCTTACGAGAGTGGGATGGGTTTCGTTCAAAACTATTTTGGCCTGCCGATAGCGCTGATTATCGTTTCCACGGTTTTTATTCCTATTTTTTATAAGCTAAAAGTATATACTGCCTACGAGTTTTTAGAAAACCGATTCGACTTAAAAACGAGGCTATTAAGTGCTTTTCTGTTTCTCGTGCAAAGAGGACTTGCTGCGGGAATTACTATCTACGCACCTGCCATTATTATATCTTCTATTCTTGGGTGGAATCTCACCATGACCATATTGATCACTGGTATATTGGTCATTATTTATACAGTATCTGGAGGAACGCGAGCAGTGAGTATCACACAAAAGCATCAAATGGCTGTAATTATGGCTGGTATGACGGCTGCCTTTTTCATGATGATTGGATATATATCAGATTATGTCACGTTTGGAGAAGCCGTGAGTATTGCGAGCCGGTTAGACAAAATGAATGCGGTCGATTTTGACTTGAATTTCGAGAAGCGCTACACCTTCTGGTCAGGAATTACTGGTGGGTTGTTTTTGGCACTTGCTTACTTTGGTACGGATCAGTCGCAAGTACAGCGCTACCTTGGAGGTCAAAATGTCAGGGAAAGTCGTATGGGTTTGATGTTTAATGCCGTATTCAAAATCCCTATGCAATTCTTTATCCTATTTGTAGGGGTTATGGCGTATGTGTTTTATTTATTTCATCAGCCACCGGTTCATTTCAAGGAAGCTTCTGTGCAGTTGCTCAAAGACTCTCAGTACAACACCGAATATTTAGCGCTTGAGCAGGAATATGATAACCTTACCGATCAAAGGCGAGAATTGGCGATCTCTTTTGCCAAGGCAGATGAATCAGCGCAAAAGGAATTGGGAGACGAATTGTCTAGTCTGGATCAAGCGTCGATCGCCACCAGAGAAAAGGTAAAGGGTTTGATCACCAAAATGGATCCTGAAATAGAAACCAAGGATGCTGATTACGTTTTTCTCACCTTTATTCTAAATTATTTACCACATGGAGTCATCGGCCTATTGATCGCAGTGATTTTCTCTGCAGCCATGTCTTCTACATCCTCAGAGCTGAATGCACTAGCAAGCACCACTTCTATTGATTTTTATAAGCGGCTGGTACAGAAAGGGGGAAGTGATACGCACTATTTGAACACTTCAAAATATTTAACCCTTGGTTGGGGAGTTATAGCTATATCATTTGCGGTATTGGCCAAAAACTCAGAAAATCTCATTGAGGCGGTAAATATCGTGGGATCGATATTTTATGGCACCATTCTCGGTATATTTTTGGTGGCTTTTTTCTTCAAAAAAGTAAAAGGAAATGCCGTTTTTTACGCGGCTTTGGTCGCTCAAACGGCAGTTTTTGTATTTCACTTTCTGACCTTAGCTGAAGTAATTACACTAGGTTATTTATGGTACAATGCTATTGGCTGCTTTATCACTATAATCCTAAGTTTGATTATTCAAATGCTAATACCAAAACCGAGTTCAAAGTCATAAAAGTCATTTCCAATAAAGTTTAGGGTATTCTGGATAATTGATTTCAGCAATAGAAAGCTACTTAAAATGAATTAAAATGCGTTTTGGACTTATTAAATGAGCATATTAAGACCTTAAAAATGGGTTAAAGCAAAGATTTTGAGGTTTTCGATCGGCCTTGGAGAAATTTCGACAAGAAATTCAGACCATGATATTCAAAATTGAATCCCCTGTTTGAGCGAAGCGACCGGGTCGCCGGTGCGATTTGGGATTCATTGTACGAACAGTCTGAATTTCAGAAATTTATACACAGCCTTGATTTCTTTGCATACTTTCTGCATCAAGGCAGAAAGTATGGGCCTGTCCGGCAAAAGGACTTAAAAGGGATGAACATGGAAACTATTACTAGAGACTTAAGGAAGAGATTCAATTTTTTTGATCAATTGATCAGCCTCCGCTTGCTTGGCGTCACTGGCTTTTCGGTTGGTGCTTGAAAGCTTGTACGCTTCTTCCAATAGTTGCTTATATTTTTTCTGAAGTTTCTCTTTTTCAGTTTCTTTTTTGAATAATCCGAACATAGTTTCTTTTTATTTTGGGAACATCTTGTAGTTCACAAAGTTTTAAATCCATAAAAAAAGACCTGATTTTCGGTCAGGTCTTTCGATATGATGCAATGCACTGCCTTATTTCAAGGAGGCAATCAAGTCTTTGTTTCTTTTAACATAGCCAAAGTCTCCACCTTCGTTTGTTTTGGCCATTTCCATAGAGCTTTTTGCTGTAGCTATCGCTTCTTTCTTATTACCCAGTTTAGCGAGTATGCGCGCTTTGGTATGTACATTCCAAAATTGCTTACTATTTTCTCCTACAGCTAAATATTTATTCATCCACTCCAATGCTTGATTAAGATCCTTATCAGTGCTCAAGTAGTAGTTAGCCGCTTGCACATAATTTTGAGGATCTACTTGTGTATTGGCTTTGATTTGTGCCATCACCTCTTCTTCAAACGAAACAGTCATTGGTACTTTAACTGATACATCCGCCCATTGAAGTTCAATATTGGCGGCCGTGTTGTCTTCGCTGATGTCACTGATATTAAAGGTCATCGTTTCAACAGTATTGCTCAGTTTAGTAGGCTTTACTTTGGCTTTCACTAGTGCTTTACTTTCTTCGTAGGCATTCATATTGCCACCAATACTGCCATCGTAGATGATCACTGTCCACTCGTCTTTTCCAGGAATGGATAAGATTTGGTAAGTGCCAGCAGGTACTTCGACTCCAGCAATGGTCGCTTTTCCATCAAGGCCTAATAACGATCCGCTATTGGCTCCTGTTCTCCATAAGTTGCCATATTGCTCAAGATATTGTTCACCCGTTCCAAATATTTGGCGACCTTTTACCTTCGGTCTGAAATAATCAATGGTAACTTCAGTTAATCCTACATTGCTGATTACTGTTCCTGCCGGACTGGCTTGTGGTAAGTTGATTTGTGCAAACCCTGAAAATGTAACAAAGAGTGCGATAACTGCTAATTTTAAACTTTTCATGTTGTTGTGTTTTGTAAATAAGTAGCCAATCGGAAAAATCTATTTTCGAACGAAGATTGATTACTTATTTTTTTGATCTGTTTTTTGATTTTATAGAATATGAATAATGTTTCTTACGCAAAACTTCCAAGGTCGTTTTACTTAAGGCCGAATGTAGTTGAAATAGCACAAGATTTATTGGGAAAATATCTTTTTACTCATAAAAATGGTGAGTTGACAGCTGGTAAAATTGTAGAAACCGAAGCATACGATGGAAGATGTGATAAAGCATGTCATGCATTTTTGAAAAGAACCAAAAGAACGGAAATTATGTATCAAGAGGGTGGTATTGCTTACATATATCTCTGCTATGGAATTCATCACTTATTCAATATTGTGACCAACACAAAAGGTCTGGCAGATGCAGTGCTCATACGTGGCATAGAGCCTGTGTCGGGGGTTGAAATAATGAAAGAAAGAAGAGAAGGAAAGGTCAATCTGGGTGCTGGGCCTGGAGTACTTGCGCAATCTTTGGCCATAACGAAGCATCAAACGGGTACGGATTTAACAGGCACAGACATATGGATAGCAAGCAAAAATGTCAGTGAAGTTTTTGAAATGGTAACAGATGTTAGAATTGGCATTGGATATGCAGAAGAAGATGCACTTTTGCCTTGGCGGTTTTACATTGACAATAACCGCTGGGTAAGTAAAAAGAAAAAGCTCTGATAAATCAGAGCCCTTTCGTCACCACACCATGTATTATCTTCTTGAAGAGTATCAACTTCGTATAACACAATATTATACTGTATTAATCATATAAAAAAGTGAATAGTCTAAAAAAAACTAAAAATATTAATAACCGTATTTATCTGAGCCTTCTTTTATGGTTGGTGATGACTATTGTTGTGAAGGCACAAATCACATTTTTTGGGGAACCTGAGCCTTTAAAAGAGTTCAACACTCCTCAAAACGAAGACTTTTTGGCGTTAGATCGCTTCAATCATCGCTTACTTTTTACAAGAGAAGCGGGTGGAGCTAGTGATAAGAATGGTCGCAGCTTAATTTTGTCGGTGGCGAATAATGTGGCTGGTAAAATATATTCTGATAATAAATATTTGACCACCTCGGGTTCTTCACTCACGGACAATCGAATTCTGATAAATGCCACTAAATATGAGCGAGGAAGATATTATTCCGAAATAGTCCCCATAAAAAATAACCAACCGGATAGGGTACTGTCTATAGAGAATTTGGATAATCTCGCACCTATGCAGACTGGCCATATTTCGGCAGACGGCAATTATTTATTAATAAGTGCGCAAAAGTTAAATGGATATGGTGTTGAAGATATTTATGTATCAATGAAGGAGAGGGGTAAGTGGACGATGCTGCAGGGATTGGGATTTGATATCAACACGGAATTTCAAGAAATCAGCCCATTTTTAGCCGCAGATAACAAGACTTTGATTTTTGCATCCAATAGGGAAGGCGGTTTCGGTGGGATGGATCTTTACATGAGTAAAAGATTAGACGAAAGTTGGAGAAACTGGTCAAAACCGACTAACCTCGGATCCCCAGTGAATACCGAGGGTTCTGAAACCTCTTTGGTTTTCTTTCAAGATGATGACTTTGCTTATTACATATCTACGACAAACAGCGATGGATATGGAGATATCAACAAAATAAGAATTAAAGCCGAAATATTGCCAGCTGAAATAGATTCCATCCAATTGGTAGCTGAAATTGAGCCATCACAGTATTCAATCATGTTTAGTCTGAAGGATGCTGCAACCAAATCTCCGATTGAAGGGAAAGCATTTTATTTTGAGGATAAGGATACTGTTAAGCTACCCATGAATGGTGACTTTTTCGTATTAAATGAATTAGCTGATGGGCAGCAAATCAAGATTGAATTTAAGTCCAAAGGTTACCTTTCTGAGTCGAGAAAAATTGGCTCTAATGATTTAATGGATGGAAATGCTAGTGTTATAGAGGTTGAGTTAGAGCCTTTGTTACAAGGCAATGTGATTACATTGAAGAATGTGCTCTTTCATCGTGGTACGGCCAACTTTGTTGGAGGGACACAATCAGAACTTGACTTGGTGGTAGAAATGCTCAATGAAAATCCTGAAGTGAGTATTTTCTTGAAAGGGCACACGGATAACACTGGGAATGAACGCCTCAATACCAAGCTGTCTGAACAACGTGTATTAGCCGTTGAAAAATATTTGATTGCTCAAGGTATCTCAACGACTAAAATTGATGGAAAAGGATACGGCGGTAGCCAGCCAAAATACAGCAATGAGCAGGAGCAAACCAGAAAACTCAATAGGAGGGTGGAGTTTGAGATAATCAGAGATTAAAATCCTTTGGCCAGATCATCGCCTCGTGGATCAGCACCACCTTCATAGGTACTGTCTGTTCGTACCAGAATACAATCCGCTCTGCCAATTTTATCGAGAATGTTGATGGTATGCCCAAGGGAAGAGAGCTCTTTTATCTCTTTTTCTTCTAAAGTACCGCTTTCCATTTTGATTTCGTCGGGCAGCCATTGATGATGGATTCTTTTGGCCGACACGGCCTCTTGCATGGACATGTCATAATCTATGACATTTCTTATTACCTGAAATACGGTGGTAATGATGGTGCCACCACCGGGCGTCCCTACGACCATTTTCAACTGCCCATCTTTTTCAACGATGGTTGGCGTCATAGCGCTAAGCATTCTTTTGCCCGGAGCTATGGCATTGGCTTCATTTCCAATGAGTCCATAAAAATTAGGAACACCAGGTTTTGCACTGAAATCATCCATTTCATTGTTTAGAACAAATCCTGCACCTTTTACCCAAACCTTACATCCATAATTTAGGTTGAGCGTGGTTGTAATTGAAACAGCATTTCCCTTTGGATCGACAATTGAAAAATGCGTGGTTTCTGGGGATTCGTAAGGCGCCATTTCCCCGTGGCTAATCTCTGAGGAGGGTGTTTTTACACTTTTCTGTATGCCTTCAAATCTACTTTTATTATATGTCTTCGATAGCATCTCTTCGATAGGCACATCGAAAAAGTCAGTATCGCCCAAGTATTTCGCTCGATCGGCAAACACTCTGCTTTCAATTTCTGCCATCAAATTGATGGCCTCTACTGAGTTGTGGGCATATTTATTAATTTCAAGTAATTCGGCACCTTGCAGGAGTTGCATCAAGGCAATGCCGCCGCTAGATGGGGGAGGCATTCCAATGATTTGAAACCCTCGATATTCTCCAATAATCGGCTTTCTCCAAATGGCCTGATAGTTTGCAAGATCATCCTTGGTGATGATGCCATTACCAGCAGCCATTTCTTTAGTAATCTGATCCGCGACAATTCCTTTGTAAAAACCATCTCGCCCAAGATCTCTAATGAATGAGAGCGTAGCGGATAGTTGCGTTTGTTTCACTAGATCTCCCGCTTTCCACAACGCATCATTGATGGCCCAAGGTTTATATCGGTTGGCTTCTTTGAAGTCTTCTTGTTTTTCATTGAGTGCTTCTGCTTCATCTTGAGTGATCTTAAAACCATAGTAGGCAACATCAATTGCGGGCTGCACTAACCTTGACCAAGGTAAAGAGCCATATTTTTGGTGTAGTTCCCACATTCCAGCCACCGATCCAGGCACACCAGCAGCAAGCGGGCCTCTATTTGATAGTTCGCTGACGGGATCTCCTTCCTCGTTCAGAAACATGTCTCTATGGGCTAAGCCGGGCGCCATTTCCCTAAAGTCTAATGCTTTGGATTCCCCATTGTTTAATCTTACAACTGCAAATCCACCACCACCTATATTTCCTGCCCTTGGGTAAACCACCGCTAAGGCAAACTGAGTCGCAACCGCAGCATCTATCGCATTGCCTCCATTTTGAATGGCTTGAAACCCAATTTCTGTAGCAATCGGATGAGCAGTGACCACCATGGCACTGTCTCCCAATACACCAGTAATGTTCTTTTGAGAATCATTAAGGTTGGTGGTTTTGGTACAGTTTATTAAAAAGGGAACGAATAAAAGAACCCACCACTTAGGACTATTGATCATCTTTAGTTGTGCTGTTTAAAGATTTGTATTTAACCGTTTTGATCCGTTTTTTGCCACGGTCTTTTTTAGAATCATAGGGTCTGAATCTTTTTTTAGATTTTGTAATAGGCACCTTGTAATAACTCACTTGGCAACTGGAGGCTATGAGGAGAAGGCTTAGAAAAGTGATAAAGAAGAATTTACGCCGCATTTGTTTGCTAATATCCGAAATGATAACGAAAAAGACCTACAAATTATGGTACATCTGTAAACTTCGGGTTTTTAGAGTTTTGTGGTTTTCGTATTTCAACGGTTATTTTTTCACTTTTGGCCATGGCTTTGAAATCTTCAATGGTCTCTAATACATCTTGATCGATCCATATGGAGGCTGATTCATCAATGATGACCTTTGATCCTGGGGGAATTTGCTTCAATTGTTGTCTAAGATATGCCTTATTAAGAAAGCTTACGTCCTTTTCAAGATTGAAAATAAATTCGTTTTCCCCCTGTTTTTTCATGGTAATTGATTGGTTGAGGTTGGTTTTAAGTACAAAAAATAAACCTGTAGCAATACCAATAGATATTCCAATCAGTAGATCAGTAAAGAGAATAGCGAAAATGGTGACAATGAAAGGGATAAACTGATTCGATCCTTTCGCATAAAGATCTTTGTATAATGATGGTTTAGTTAGTTTGAAACCGACCACCAAAAGTACCGCAGCTAGCGCCGATAAGGGAATCATGTTAATGATGGTTGGAAAAACCAATACACTGATAATAATGAGAAAACCATGAAATACGGCAGAGACCTTAGTTTTTCCGCCAGAACTAATATTGGCAGTACTTCTCACAATTACTGCGGTCAAAGGTAGTCCTCCAATTAAGCCGGAAACAATGTTTCCTATGCCCTGTGCCTTTAGTTCTCTGTTGGTTGGTGCGATCCTTTTTTGGGGATCAAGCTTATCTACAGCATCCAGACTCAATAATGTTTCTAAGGAGGCAATAATGGCGATAGTAAATGCGATCACATATATTTCAGGGTTTAGTATTTGACTGAAATCAGGAAACCTCAATACGCCAACTATTTCCGCAAAATCTTTAGGTACGGGAAGCGAGACCAGATGACTTTTCCCAACGACAAGGTGATCAGCTATGGCTGGGTAAGCAAACTTGTTGATAAGTACCCCCGAAGCAACGGCCATTAATGCACCAGGAACAATGTTTGTCCAAGACATTTTTCTCATAAATGGGCGGTCCCATATTACAAGTAGAATTAAGGAAATCGAGCTGATGATTAAGGCACCAAGATCGACATTCTGAAAGGCCAAGGCTATTTCAGTGAAGGTATTTAAGCCATCTTGTTGAAAAAAAGCTTCATCACCCTCATAATTTTGATCATCACCAAGAGCATGGGGTATTTGTTTTAAAATCAGAATTAAGCCAATCGCCGATAGCATTCCTTTGATGACTGAGGAGGGAAAAAAATGGCCAATGATTCCTGCTTTTACAATGCCCAAAATCAATTGTATCACTCCAGCGATAACAACGGCTAAGAGGAATGCTTCGAAGGTGCCGAGCGAGTCAATGGCATTCAGTACGATTACTGTTAAACCAGCGGCAGGACCACTCACGCTGAGTTGAGAGCCACTAAGCACACCTACAACCAAACCGCCAACTATTCCAGCAATTATTCCCGAAAACATTGGCGCACCTGACGCCAAGGCTATACCTAGGCAAAGTGGTAATGCAACTAGAAAAACAACCATTCCTGCCGGTAAGTCAGACCCGAGATGTTGTAGGTATTTTTTCATTATTATAATTTACGAAGTAAAGGTTTTTTGAGTTTTGTGATGTTAAAATTGAATATACATACAAGATTGCAATATTCTTGGCAGAAGTACAAAACTGTTAAAAAATCCACCATTTCATTTTAATAATCATAACTATCTCTTTATCAGCTTTTAAAAACACTTATATTAAATCAATTTATTAAGTAAATCCTTGCATTCTACTCTTGTGATTGTTATATTTCCAGCACATTAATAAGAATGTGGACAAAATCAGCTTAATGAAATACAATACTTTAAATTCTACAGACGCTATTTCCCCAAAAGGTTATCGGACATATACCATAAAAGGTGTGGACAAGCTCATAGTAGCTAAGAAAGGAGGGCCAAATAAGGAACAAATACAAAATGATCCTAACTATGCAAAGCTAAGAAGTAATCAGAAGGAATTCGCTGTTGCTTCTATGATGGCCAAATCACTGCGTGAGTCGCTTTCTCCTACCATGTCAGAAATATGTGAGTCTTATGTCTCAGGAAGATTAACGGCTAAGTTCAGAAATTTAACCTCTTTAGAGGAAGGTCAAACAGGACAAAGGCCTATGACACTGAGCAAGCATGGACACTTACTCAATGGATTTGAATTTAATTCCGAACATCCCTATGAGCAGATTTTCGGAGCGAATTATTTTGTGAAAGCAGGGTCTAGAAAAGGTCAGGTAATTCTTCATTTTCCCGCCTTCATCCCAGAAAATACATTCACCAAACCAAATGAAGCGACCAACTTCAAAATCAACGCTCGGCTTGTAGCGCTTTCTGATTACGCATTTGATAGTGAAGAAGGTGTTTATTTAGCAAAGAATAAAGAATTGCACGGGAAATTTGGTGATTACGAAACCAATATGCTTCCACTTTTGAAGATACCTATTGAACCTATGACGGCAATGGTTGGTATTGACCATGCAGACATTCCTGAAGATACCGCCTGCTTTTTGGTGATGGCAGTGAGTTTCTACAAATATGAAAATGGCAAATTCAATCACTTGAACAAAGAGAGTGGAATGACAATAAAGAGAGTTTGTTAAATCATTTTTCCTCTTAGTTAGTTCTCCCTTCGTGGAGAAAATTAATATAATATCAGAAGAATATTTTGAGGGTCTCAGGCAAGAAGGAGATCCGATCGCTGATCACGCTTTCTTAGCCCTTAAGAAAGATAGATTGCTCGCAGAACAATTTTATCGAATTGAGCAAAATCAAGCATTAATTGATGTCAATTTCCAAGACGTTGATTTTCAAAAGTTCATTAATCTTTTCAAAACCCAGTATGAAGAGCTGGATAGGGAACAATTAGCACAAGGTCAAGCTGTTTTTCACAAGTACACTGCAGAAATATTGGGAATGCTTGGGTTTTACTCGCTTCCTTATTGCTATGCAGGAGCGAAGGGCGCTAGAGTGCTTTACTTGTCCAAAAAAATTAAAGAAAATCCAGAGAAAAGATTGATAGAAACTGGACAGTTCGTCTTTGACGTAAGTGAGAAAGAAGCCTTTAGTCCACATGGGAAAGCTTTGGTTTCGATAGCGAGAGTCAGACTGATGCATGCCGCAGCACGATTTTATTCAAAGGAACAAATACTAGATGAAGTGGCAGTAAATCAAGAGGATTTGCTGGCTACTATGCTTTCATTTTCGTTGATCTCGATTCGAGGTTTGCGAAAAACTGGAATAGATTTATCCAAACAAGAATCGCTTCAATTTATCCAAATGTGGAACTCCATAGGTTTGCTTTTGGGAATAAATCCTGAGCTAATACCCCGTTCTATCAACGAAGCTTCAGCAATTGAGCGGTTGATCAGAAAGCGTCAGTTCAAGTTTTCCAAAGAAGGTAAAGAACTCACTTCGAGTTTGCTGAATTATTTGTCATCCCAAGAACTGGCAGGCTTCAAGTTTGACACCAAAGGTTATATGGCTATGTTGCTTGGAAAATCAGTGGCTGAAAATGTTGGTCTGAAGGTTTCGGAAATAGAAACTTCCTTTTTTAAAAATGCATCCAAGGCGAGGAGCTTTTTCGCCCAATTTTCTGAAACTAATTTCGTCTCCATAAAAAGTCAACTAGATAAAGTGGTAGCTGAAAAATCTCTCAAAGCCGAATACAAAGCAGTATAAGAAACAGGCGTAAATATTTTTTAACCTTGTTGGGAAGAAGAACGTAATTATGCTATGATGCGATTTACGCTCTTTTTCCCCATGTTTTTTTTGGTATTATTGACTCAAGGTCAATCCAAAGCTCAACTTGCCCAAATGCACTACGAAGACGCATTATCGCAATACAGAATGAGCGAGTATGC
Organism: Cyclobacteriaceae bacterium; assembly: GCA_040218415.1. Lineage (GTDB taxonomy): Bacteria > Bacteroidota > Bacteroidia > Cytophagales > Cyclobacteriaceae > JAVJRN01. The sequence continues at coordinate 48,315 of JAVJRN010000009.1, read as the reverse complement.
GGATGCACTTTCCGATTTGGAAAAAGCGATGAACCTAGCCCCGAATGCCGATATGCATTACTTGGAAGGCATGATTTATGAAACCAAAGATCAACCACTTAGGGCTGCTTCTGCCTATGAAGCCTGTATCAAATATGATGAAACATATAGTGAAGCGATATTTCAAAAGGCGCTGATCTATATGAATTATGGAGACCCTAAGCAGGCAATCAAAGATTTCAGTACGTTGATTTCAGGCAATATCTCTCAAACTACAAGGGGCATTTATTTTCAAATAGATGAATCAGGCTCAAGTCAAAATCAGGTGATGTCCATAGAAACGATGAGGGGCAAGCTGTATTACTATCGAGCACAGGCCTACATGAAAACAAACGAGGTAAACCGAGCCATTGATGACTATCAAGCTTCCTTAACCATTGATGCTCATTCAGATTATTACATCGGTCTAGGGTTGGCTTACATCACTCAAAATGACACGCAAAAGGCTAAATTTAATTTTAAAGAAGCGATTTCTCTTGACCGATCGAATCAATTGGCTTGGTATAATTTGGCTTTAATCGACCCACAATTAACCATACCTGCCGATATAATTTCCGATGAAGAAGGAGGCGCCTTGGTTAGTCTCTTAGCTGAGCGAGCTATGGAAAACGAAGAATATAGCGCGGCAATAACTTACTTCAACTATGTAATAAAGCGTAATTCGTTAGATGCACTTTCGTACATAAATAGGGGACGTGCAAAAACTAAAATTGGGAAATACGAGGAGGCAAGAAGTGACTTCAATCAAGCAAAAAAAATTAATCCGAAGCGGAAGGAAGCCTTTTATTTAATAGGGAATGCTTACTTCTTGGAAAATAATCATGAGGGTTCACTAGCGTACTATGATCAATACCTCGCGCTCGTACCAGACGATGCTTTGATTTGGTACAATGCGGCAATGGCGCATCTTGAATTGGATCAAAAGGAAGAGGCGTGCCTTTACTTGAGTAGAGCAAGTACTTATGGTATGGTGCAAGCTGACCGCTGGAAGTTGAAATACTGTGACGATTGAGTAAAATGCTTTTACTTTCCAAGGATAAGCGAAAGTGCTATTTCAAAAATAAATGGACTGTAAAGTGGCCAGTGCATATGAAAATTTCTTTTGGGGCGATGGGATGTCAAACTGAAAGGGTCATGTTTGATCAACCGAAGAATATCCATTATTCATCTAGTATGCACTAACAGAGCAATCTTTGATAGGCTAATTCAAAACCACTGTCAGTTAAGTTGAATATCGCGAATCCTCTGCAGCATTGGATGTTGTAGGTAACTATGGCCTGATCCTCACTGAAACCGATTTGTGAGAATTGAATAAATCCTTTTTCATAGGTACAATTGATATTTTCAACGTACTCACAGTCTACACCATTCGAGACGAAGCAGTTTACTTCCGATTTTGAAATCAAGGAGTAATTGTCAAAAGTATTGATGGAAATTTGTCGTTCTGCCTGGTTGATGAGTTTGTAATTGGCAAGGGCAGACGAGTCAAAAGTAAAGTTGCCTTCTTTTTCAAGTGATATTTTTGAATCAAAATCGATATCACCTATTCTAATAATTTCCCTGGTGTTTTGAGCTATGAGATAGCCTTCATCTACGATGCTTATTTCATCAATGACTTTTTGATAAATTTCTTTTTCTCTCTCGCTGAAATTCGCACCATCGAGTAAATCGAAATTCTTACAAGTCACAAAATTAGGAGTTAATATGATGATATCCTTTATGAAAAACTGATCATCAATGCTTTTCAGGCAACTGGCATATTGTGTGATGAATTTATTGTTAAAATCAAGGCTGACAGTAATCAAAGTAGTGTCTCTTGCTGGAAGTTCCGCAATGAAGTTTTCTTCTCCGTCTAGCAGATTGATTGACTCAGTATTGGTATTGAAAAATTTGAGTTTGGCAGTAGGGGTGATGTTTTCTTCCTTACAAGAAAGCGTACCAATAGCGATGATAACAATCATTAACCAACCACTCAGTTTCCAATTCCTTCTCCAATGGAAATATGAGAAGATTGTGTTTTTTTTAATTCTCTTTTTTGAAGGAGTGCTATTCGATTTTATGGAATCATCAGGTTTATACACGCTTGAGATAACTTCTGGTGAATGCTTTTTAATTGGATATTTTAATCCTTCCATTCAATAAAAATACGCATTTGAGGGTGACTATTCAATATGGATTACAGACTTAATTGCCTTATGACTTTGATGAGTATTTTACCTTTTAATAAATACACCTCGTGATCAGCATCATTTAGTGGTAGTTTTAATCATCGATTAGCATAAACCACGGGTCAGCAAAAAACTCAGTCTGGAGAAAATTGAGACTGCTTAAGTAAGGCAATCTCACTTTGCTTTTTCTTGCATGTAGCTTTTTAGGAGTTTTTTAACTGTTTGACGCACCTTATTCTTTACGATTGGTGTAAATCCCAGCAACCAACCTGAAGTCCCCAGTGCCATTCCTGACCATTTCCAAAAATTAAATTCGTCTATGTGCTCTATGATTTTTCCATCTTCAAATTTGAATCGAGCGGTAATTTTGTTGTGAATGGGTCTTTTTTTAGGCCCAAACTTATAGATGGCTTCCCAGTGACAAGTCGCTTGTGTGGCTGATTCTTCGATTACGTTGAAAGTGACTTTTAGCTCGCCTTTACTCCTTTCTAAAAGCATTTGCCACATAGCCCGAGCCTGAGCGGCATTTAACTTGCCAAAAGCCGGATCTTCAAACGTGGCATTGTCATGATACAAAGAGACCATGGTGTTGGTATCATTGTTTTGAAAAGCTGTGTAAAACGTATTGGCTATAGATACAGGCATAGGAATAGGTCATTGATCAAGCTAGAAGTTACATAATCCTAACAATATCAAAGGAAAGAATGCTCGATATCCTTGATAGCTCTTGGCACACCTGTGGAAGCCAATTCGCCATAGGTGTGTATGCTTAAAGAGTGGTCAATTGCCGGCAGAAATGGATCAATCACATAAATAGGCGTGTTTTTTTTAGTATAATGAAGTAAGCTAGCCGCTGGGTATACTTGCAAGCTCGTCCCTACAACCATGAAAATATCCGCTTCAAGGGCTTCTGAAATAGCGTTTTCCATCATAGGAACAGCTTCACCAAACCATACGATGTGAGGTCGTAGTTGGCTGCCTTTTTCACAAAAGTCACCCGCATTAAGCTCCCAACCTTTCAGGTCATAAATTAAATTTTCGTCGAGGGTACTTCTCACTTTGAAAAGTTCTCCGTGCAGGTGGATTACATTTTTGCTTCCTGCTTGTTCGTGGAGGTTATCCACATTTTGGGTGACAATGGTCACGTTAAAGTTTTTTTCTAATTCAGCTAAAGCCAAATGACCATTATTGGGTTTTGCAGTTAGCGCCTGTTTTCTTCTTTGGTTGTAAAAGTCCAGCACGAGATTCATATCAGCACTCCAACCTTGCGGGCTAGCTACTTCCATCACGTCGTGACCTTCCCAAAGTCCGTCGGAATCCCTGAAAGTTTTAAGTCCACTTTCTGCGCTAATACCTGCGCCTGTTAAAACAATGATTTTTTTCAAAATTTCTGATGTTGGTTTTATTTGCTGATTTAAATAATAAGTGAGGTACTTATTCAAACAAACCCGAGCTGAGATAGCGGTCGCCTCGATCACAAACGATAAATACAATTACGCCAGATTCGATGGTTTCAGCCACTCTCAATGCTGCGGTAAGCGCACCTCCAGAACTCATTCCTGAGAGTATGGATTCTTCGCTAGCCAAACGTCGAGCCATGGTTCTGGCTTCACTTTCATCTACGTCTATCGTAAGGTCTACTCTATGTTTCTCAAAAATTTTCGGTAAAAACTCAGGAGACCATCTTCTGATGCCGGGAATGCTTGAGCCTTCGGTAGGTTGTGTTCCTACAATCTGGATTTTACTGTTTTTCTCTTTGAGGTATCGGGACACGCCCATGATTGTTCCCGTTGTACCCATGGCGGATACAAAATGGGTGACTTTTCCTTCGGTATCTCGCCAGATTTCCGGTCCTGTAGTACGATAATGCGCCCCGAAGTTGTCTTCGTTGGCAAATTGATTGAGCAGGTAATACCCTTGATTATCGGCCATTTCTTCCGCTAGCTCACGAGAATATTCTATGGTTTTGCTGGCAGGTGTGAGGATTACTTTGGCACCATACGCTTTCATCGTTTGTACTCTTTCTACCGTACTATTGTCTGGCATGATGAGCGTCATTTCTAAACCAGCCGCCTGAGCGATCATGGCCAAAGCGATCCCAGTATTTCCACTGGTTGCTTCTATCAGCTTGTCGCCTTTTTTGATATCTCCTCTTTCCAGTGCTTGGGATATCATGCCGAAAGCCGCCCGGTCTTTCACACTTCCTCCAGGGTTTTGGCCTTCCAGCTTTCCAAATATTTTCACATTTTCATGTGTATTTATTCTGGTGATTTCAACGAGCGGGGTATTACCAATAAGGTCAAATAGATTCATTTTAAGCTTGTTTTACGATGATGAGGTCTGGTTTATCGCCGTTTTCATTATGCATCATGGCCTTATAATAAATTCTTGAATTTTCAGGCGTGCTTTTGGTTAGCCATACATTTCCACCAACGATTGAATGAGCGCCAATGACCGTTTTCCCACCCAAAATAGTTGCACCTGCATAGATCACTACATGATCTTCGATCGTAGGATGTCGTTTGGTTTTGGCATCAATTTTATTGACGCTGAGTGCTCCAAGCGTGACTCCCTGATATATTTTAACATGGTTTCCAATAACCGCAGTTTCGCCGATTACGACTCCCGTACCATGATCTATGCAAAAATACTCACCGATAGTTGCCCCTGGATGTATGTCTATTCCTGTTTTACTATGCGCATTTTCCGTGATGATTCTGGGTATATTGATAGACCCAAGTTTTAATAGGAGATTTGCAAAGCGATAGGCTGCTATCGCATAAAATCCCGGATAAGATCGAATAATTTCACTGGTATTTACTGCCGCCGGATCACCGGCATACAATGCATCTACATCTTTTAATAATGCGGTGTAGATGAAGGGCATTTGTTCGAAAAATTCCTCTGTGACTCCAGTTGTATCAATATTATAGCGTGTATTCAAAATGGCAGGCATTTTGGCTTTTAGCGCGGCTAGTTCTTCTTCTACAGCTTCAATGGAACCGTAATTTTTAGCATTAAACCCTGGAAAAAGTGCACCCATGAGTTCATCAAAAAAATTGACCACCTCTTTAGTGGGTGGACATTTTTGACATTCTTGATGTTTGAAAAATACCTTAGCTATAAAATTATTATCCATTTACCTTCGATCAAATATGTTAGGAAAACGTATCAATGATCGGGGATGTTCATTATTTTATCGATTTTCCAAAATATAGATAAAGTGGATTTCAAAAAGAGTTCGAATTATTGCTATTCATATTTTAGATTATCTGAAGGGTTAGAATTAGCCGCTTTGAAAGCATGGTAGCCAGTAGTGAGCGTGGTTAATATTAAAACCAGAATTAATGCAGACAGAAAAGGAACAAAGCCAAGCTCAATGTGATATTGAAAATTAGCCAGCCACTCATTCATAAAATAGTAGGCCAATAAAAAGCCTGGTATCGCACCGAAAACTACCAGCCACAGAAAATCCTTGATAATTAGTGAAACGAGTCCATTCAAGCTCGCACCAAGGACTTTTCTAATACTTATTTCTTTGGTACGCTGCTCGGCAATGAATGAGGCTAATCCTAGCAAACCCAGGCAGCCAATGATAATCATCATGATAGAGAAGCCTAAGAAAAGTTTGCCTCTAAGTTGGTCTTCTTCATAGAGTTTCATAAAATTCTCGTCAATAAATTCTGGCTCAAATGGGCTTCCCGGAAAGACGTCATTCCATTGGTTTTCTATTGAACTCATGGTGCTTTTCAGGTCTCCGTCGATCTTGACCAGTACGTCGCTATTATTGAGCGATGGAATGAAAAGCAAAGCTTCAATGGGGTCGTACAATGATCTTTGATGAAAATTTTTCACCACGCCCACTACTCTGTGAAATTTAGTACTGTCTCTGTCGAACTGAAATTTTTTACCGATAGGATTTTCCCAGTTCATTCTCGTGACCATGGCTTCATTGACCAAGACAGCACTGGCTGTGTCCGTCGGATATTTTGGGGAAATGTCTCTGCCTTCAATAATTGGAATTTTCAGGGTACTAAAAAAGCTGTAATCAACTCCGTAAGAATCAATGCCATATTGTTCCATCACGCCATTGTTCATTTCGGCGGACATCACATTTTTGCCATATCCTCTACCGGGAGAGGTTGTCGCTGAGGCCACATTCGCTACACCAGCAACGGATTCGACTTTTGATTTTAAAACATTAAACTTTTCTCTTGCGGCAGGGCTATCAAGTACGATTCTCATCACTTTGTCTTTCTCAAAGCCTAGATCAGATTCCCTCAAAAAATTCATCTGGCTATTGATAATAAATGTGCCTACAAGCATGAAAATAGAAATTGAAAATTGTAAACCAACGAGGATACTTCTGGTAATTTTCCCTCCTGATTTACTGGATTTCCCACCTTTAAGAACCACTGCAGGCGTAAAACCCGACAAGTAAAGTGCAGGATAACTCCCGCTTAAAATTCCAGTAACAAAAACAACGGCGAAGACCAGTAAAAGGAGTATTGGTTTGAAGAGGGCGAGCGCACTTAGATTCAACTGCAGTTGATTATTGAGAATAGGCACTGCTATTAACACGATGATAAAGCTGATGAGCAAGGATAAAAATGAGATCACCAAGGACTCCATCATAAACTGACCAATCAGACTATTTCGCTGCGCGCCCAACACTTTTCTTACGCCTACTTCCAGAGACCTTCTCATCGATCTGGCAGTTGCAAGATTCATATAATTGATACTGGCAATGACAATCAGAAATACCCCAATAATACTAAAAATATAGATGTACTTGAGATCTCCTAAAGGCTCTGGCTCACCTGTAAAAGTAGACTGTAGATGAATGTCTTGGATATTGATTAGTTCATATTCAACATTGATATTGAATCGATCAAAAATAGGGGCTACATGTGCCTCAATTATCTCATTGAGCTTGGTTTCTACTCCGGAAGCCACTACATTTTCATCCAGTTTGATGTAAGTGTAGATACCAAACCCTCCCCAGTTTTGGGAGGTGCTGCGCGAGGTGCTACTGGCAGAAATTAATCCTGTGGGCCGAATGTGACTCGCTTCAGGAGTATCGGCGTAAATGCCAGTAACCTCTAGCGACATGTCATCTGTTTTGATGATTTCTCCGATTGGGTTTTGCCCTTTAAAAATCATATCTGCAACCGATTTACTCAACATAATTTTATTTGGAGCGTCGAGTGCCGTTTCCGGATTTCCTGATAAAATTTCGTAGGTAAATAACTCAAATATGGTGCTGTCAACGAAAAAAATATCTTCTTGATAATATGCAATATTGTTGTAATCGAACCTTGTACGGCCATTACTGATGAAGCGTGTATACTGAACGACTTCACTAAACTCTGATTTTACCTTTTGGCCCAATGGAATCTGAGTAACTGCCCATCGGAAGGCATTGTCAGGTTCTGTAATATCGGAGGAAATGCGATATACTCGATCCGCATTTTGGTGATATTTATCAAAACTCAACTCATTGGTTAAGTAAATAATGATCAACAAACTGGAAGCAATGCCTATTGTCAAACCTACCACATTAAGTGCAGTATAGGCAGGTTGTCTTTTAAGGTGCCTAATGGCAGTTTTGATGTAGTTTTTTAGCATTGGTGTGTTGATAAAGGTGTGTTGGAAGACTTTAAACTAAAAAATAGGTGACATTTTCATTTTAATTGATCTTGCGATAACCATCATAGATGTGACTTTATCAACCGACGAAAGTTACGTTTTCCCAATCAAAAGAGATAAAAAAATAAATAGTGTACTCTCTGTAGACGATATTTTGAGAAAGGCGATAGATAAATAAGGACTGACAACCAAAAGGGTTGCATGATCGGATTATTCTTATGATTGGCGGCAAACAAGATCTGCGCTTTTTAGAAAAAATTGGGACAATTAGGAGCCAAGCGCTGACTAATTAAAAAATTGGGTGGACTTGAAAATTATTTTTGGCAAAAAAATGAAAACGCCAGACCTACCTGACGTTTTCGAAGCACTCTCGCTGATTATTCTCCAATAGACCAGATTCGATCAAAGCCCATTTCTATTTCTTTCAGTCTGATTGTTTTTATTCCAACCTCTAAAGCATTCATTATTTCAGGGTAACTCACCACGCGAAGCAACTCGTTTGGATTGGTTTTTACTTTATCCTCGTTGAAAGATTCTCCAACCGTGCGGACGACTCGCCCATTGAAATAGGTGCCTTGCTTGTTGTCATTTTCTTCATCACGGCCATAAGCAGAGATGTTGAGGGTAGGGAACAATACGATACTTCCAGTTTTACTTTCACCTATTACCAAGGTCAAACTCATAGAAACCAACCCATCCAAATCTCCTGCATTTTTCATCATTAGAACGGTAGGGTTGTCTTCTGTCATATTGGATGACAAACTGCCGAAAATCTCGATAATAGATTTCGGTGAGCTTCTAAAGGTATTTTTATAACTCCTTTGCACTTTTTTCTCTGTATTTACTTCATTGGTTTTGAAGAGTGCGCTATACTCAGGGGTAGAGATGACATCTTCTACAGGCACGAAGCTGATACTATATTCGGAATTTAAAAAAGCAACGACTTCTTTGTACACGGCATCCATCACACCATCCCAATAAGCATCAGGCAGTTGAGGAAACTGATAGGTAGTCGTAGTGGTTGTGGTCGTTGTATATTTTGTGTCTCCTATGACGTATGAGGAGGAGGATTCTTCCGTCTCGCGCTTATAGGTTACCGCATCCATGGTAAAAGAAACTAGACCAAACTTGCTCGCTTTTGATAGTGGAATTCCGGAATTTGCGTTTGGTTTGGTGAAGTCAAAGCCAATCGTTTTATCCGGCGACTGACCAGCGACTTTAAGCGCAACGACCAATCCTCCGTCTTGTTTCCCTTTTAAAATCACGGGCATGGTAGCATAAGATGATCTTTTTATTTCTGCCGTCGGTATCTTATTAGGGTTTTGGTTTGCACCAAATTGGTTTTTTGGTAAGATGACTTCTCTTTCTATGATCAAGTGATTTTCCCCTTTGTTGAAGTTGCCCATATTCAGTTGACCTGCTATTTCTGGGTTGGCCAAAGCTTCTTTAGGGATAGTTACTTTCATCTCGCCTGCCGTTTTCACTTTGAACTCAGCAAAATGGTTTAATGCTCTTGTACCCATGACATCCGTGATCAAAGACACGCGTACATCTGTGCCTTCCGTTCCCGGCGGATTATAAAACACCAACTCAAAATCTTCCTCTAAATCTAGCACAGGCAAAGCCGCTTCTCCCTTTACTGAGACAAATTCAATCTCTTCTATTGGTTCATAAAGGAATGATGCTTTGTCGCCTGTTTCCGTTTCGATTTCGATCTTTACTGGTTCTGTTGGTGGTATTTCAAATATTCTACCATAAGATCCTAAGCCCACATATTCCATGGGTTCGCCATTGGCTTTTACCGTGCCTAAAATCTCCAAAAGACCAACGCCATCTTGCTTCATAAAAGTGACGGTGAGAAGATAATCCCCCTCTCTTAGTTTGCCCTTGAAGAACTTCACTTCCGATGTTTCAATAGATGGCGAATACATGCCGCAGACATAAGATGACTTCACTGACACGGCTGATAAATCTGACGTTTTACCTGTCATGAGACTTCCTGCCAGTTTGCTGATTTTCTCTCCTATATTGAAGTTTGGCTTTTTAATTTTGAATTTCTTTTCACCGTCCTGCGCATAAGATGCCAGTGTGAAAAATATTACTGCGAATAGAATAAGACCCTTTTTCATATCATAAGATTTTAACAGTGAAATTAGACTGCTTTCTGGCTATATGTAATCAGGTCATCAGGGTATATTGATATACCATGAGGACGGTATGCTTTTGTTATTTTTGTTCGGAAAATATTTTTAAAGACAGGGTTCTTGTGCATTTTAAAATCACGAGATTCATTCGAAATAATGCCTCATTTTACTCCAATCGTTAATCTTTATGAAACAAGCTTAAATATCAACTGGAACATAACTATGTTTAACCCATGAGTCAGCAGCAAACCTTAGATGGCATTAGAACGATACTCAGAGTCTTTCTAGCCATTCTTATTCTTTATTTGGTCAAAGTGCTTAGCAATTTGCTCGTGCCTTTGGCTTTTGCCATTTTTTTGGCGGTATTGTTTCAGCCCTTGGTCAGCTTTTTCAGAAAAAAGTTGTCGTTGAATTTGAGCGTACTGATCACTACATTATTGTTTATTTCCATATTTCTAATCTCTGGGTTGGTGTTTTTTGGCGCAGTAAGAGGCTTGATCAACAATAGCGACACAGTATTTGATCAGTTTAACCAAGCGGTAAAACCCATCATTGATAATCTCGGTTATTTTGTGGATGATCAATTTTTGGTCACCGATGTTTCCGAAATATTTAAGCAGTTTATGCCAATGGGCGATCTGGTCACTGCGTCTGGTACTTTTTTGGGTAGTATGAGCGGCTTTGCTGCCGAAATATTAATGATCATTTTATATTTCGCAGGTTTGTTAGGAGCCATAAGTCAGATTGACAATACGGTCGGATACATATTGAAAGATCGATCTAGCACTGAAACGGCAGAGGCCATTAAGTCTTTAAAAAGAATAAAGGATTCTGTCAGCATTTATATCAAAGTAAAGTCCATCGTCAGTTTAATGACTGGTTTTGGTGTGGGGGTTATATGCTGGGCTTTTGGTATTCAATATGCGATGGTATGGGGACTTTTGGCCTTCGTTCTGAATTATATTCCATATATAGGCTCATTATTTGCTATTGTGCCGCCATTACTTATTGGTGCCGTTACGTTAAACTCTGTGGGTCTTACCTTTCTTTTATTTGTATTGATGGAGGGTGTTCAGTTGGTGATGGGCAATGTCGTAGAGCCAAGAATGATGGGCAAGTCCTTGTCAATCAATGTGGTGACAGTATTATTTGGCTTTGTTTTTTGGGCATTTATGTGGGATCTCGCTGGTATGCTGCTCGCTGTTCCGTTAACATTTTTGGTAAAAGTAACCTTGGAGCATGTGTCAGGAGCTGATATATTGGTAAGGTTGATGGAAGAAAAGAATGGAGATCAAGTCCAATCCTGAGCGTTAATTTAAACCTCCAAGGTTTTTAAAACCTTGGAGGTTTAATAGACTTCAGATCAAAAAAACCTAGCCAGCCATTACTTTTTTCAACTCCACCCCAATAGCTCCAAGGAACAGTAGTAAAGTGAGAATGCATCCAATCCAAGTGATTGTATTTCCCGCAGAATAGGAAGCTGGTGCAAACCTGAACTCAATGGTATGTTCTCCTGCCGTGATTGGGAGTGCACGCAATACATAATTGACCCGTAATATTTCCGTCTCTTTCCCATCGACATAAGCGGTCCATCCTTTTTTGTAATAGATTTCACTAAATACCCCAAGAACGTCGGCTGTAGCTTCGGCGGTATATTTTAGATAATTGGGCTTTTTCTCTTGTAGATATATAAACCCGGAACCATTAGAAGCTACTTCTGGTGCATCAAATTTGGAAATATCTATCACCGCTTCCGATCCAGGATTAAGACCACAAACCTCAGCCAGTTCCTCATCGGCATTGCTAACAGTGATGAGGGAATTTACCGCCCATGCTTGCCCGAGCGCATAGTCATTTTCAATTACGGAGTTTCTAGTATTGCCCGCAAGTAAGAATTTTGTGTTGAGCATGTTCAATACCGGATTATTGCTAAAGCTACGCTCCCCATTTCTGAGCTGATTGATCATTGCAGCCATTTCGGGTTGGATACAATTACTTATCAAATCCTGATATCGTCGAATTTTCGCGCCGTGATAACCTCCGATTGATTCATGGAAATAAGAAGTTTTGGCTTCATTGAAAGGATTTTGAAGATTGAGTACACGTTCTCCTTTTTCTGCTTTTTGAGACACATATAAGTTGGCTTCACTTGCTTGTTGGAAGGTTTCCATGGGCTTTCGCTCAAATTTTTCCTTTTTCAAAAAGCGGGTGGTAAGGCCGTAAATATCAAAAAACACCAAAAGCGACAGTCCTACAATGACAAGTGTTGATCCGAGTTTTTGCTTTAGGTGCGCCCATATAAGTCCAGCAAATGCCACAATTAAAAAAAGCGCTCTTAGAGCATCCATCCTGATCAGAGAGGCACGATCTTCTCTCAAAGCACCAATCAACCATTCCGGAAGGCGCGCATCCACAGGTCCTTTCAGACTCAGTATACCTGCGCCAATCACGAGTAAAAGAGCAAAGCCACCTGCGACAGCTACTGTTTTCAATAAGGATTTAAAGGTAGTTTCGTTCAGGTTTGACCAGAGTCGTTCTAAGGCAACAAACCCAAGTACATTCAAAGCAAAAATGGCCACAATGATGTTGAAGGTCACCGCTCTAAATTTATTGTAGCCTGGCAGGTAGTCAAACAATAAATCATTGACTATGCTAAAGTTTGCCCCCCAGCTCATGACGATTCCCATTCCAAAAACAAAAATCAGCCACGATTTTTCTCTTGATTTAAGGATAAAAAAGGAAAGTATAAATAAGAAAAATACCAATGAACCCGCATAATATGGCGCAGAAAAGGGTTGATCTCCCCAGTAGGTCGGCATGGCTTTTAACTGCTGTTTTATTTGATTTCTGTCCATTCCTGCTTTTCTCAGTGCTTCGGCGGTACTTGACGTTTTGGAAAGCTCTTGTTGTGAGCTGCCGCCGAAAATATTGGGGATAAAAAGGAACAGTGGCTCAGTGATGCCATTGCTGTATTGAAAGGCATAGTCACGGTCTAGTCCGGAAGATTGATTGGAAGTTATCGTTAATTCTGACTTGCCTCGGATCGACACTTTTCCGTATTCATAGATCGTCCAAAGTTTTCCGCCATTGGCCAATACGCCGATGACGGCTGCCAGCAGCAATACGCCTACATTCAAACCCAAATCCTTTAATTTTTTATCTTTGATGGCATATGCCAAATGAAAAGCACCATAAACGATGGTAATGAGCAAGGTGTAATAAACCATCTGCATATGATTGGTATGGATCTGCAAGGCCAAGGCAAAAGCGGTTAATCCCGCACCGAGCAACCGTTTTTCTGTAAAGGCCAAATGAATCCCCGCAATGATCAAAGGAATAAATGCTACCGCAGAGATTTTCGAATTGTGTCCAGCAATAATGCTGATGGTATTGAACCCATTCATCCCAAAAGCCAAAGCGCCCGCAAAGGCAATCCACGGACGAACTTTGAATGCGAGCAGAAGCACATAAAAGCCAATAAAGCATAAAAAACTGATGCCTTCCGGATGAGGAAGTCCGAGCTTAATCACGCGGTAAGTATATATCAGTAAGTCTCCCGAAAACTGTACGCCATTCAGAAAAGCGGGCATGCCGCTAAACATGGTATTCATCCATAGCGCCTCATCGCCAGTTGCTGCGCGATATTCGGCAAGTTGATGGTTGGAACCCAGGGCTTGCTCTATATCGTGCTGTGTTAACTGCTTATTTTCGAGAAAATAAGGATAGTAAAGCAACAAGGTGACAAGGAAAAAACCTATGACGAATAGCGAATGTGTGAGTATTGATTTCTTAAGACTGCTTTTCATTGGGAGGAAGCTGTATGTTTAAATATCTGGAAAAAACAACTTTGATTAAGTTGTTGATATCGGGTGAAATATTGAATATATAAATTGATGTCAAAAATAGTACGGTAATTCCAGCCGAGCGCAATATGACATCTAAAATCGGGTTGCCGGTCAATGGTAAAAACCAGAATAGCGCATAAATAACTCCAGAAACCAGAAATAAAGAGATATGACTCTTCGAAAAAGGAACGAGCTTAAACTTGTACCATATAAAAACGAACTTGACCACATTGAATAACACTGTGGCTAAAAGAAAGGAAATACCAGCGCCAGTAATGCCCATTGTTGGTAAAAACAGGTCATTGAACCAAATAATTAGCAAGGCGCAAGGGATGAAGAAGATCAAATTGTATTTGTAGTATTTTGAATAAATGATAATGTCGGAGTTGACACTAAACACCATGTCAATTACTTTGGCGACTGCCACAGAAAAGACGACATAAGTGCCGAGTCGGAAGCTTTCACCTTTCGGAATGATATTGAATAGGTCGTTCAAATTGCAGCAAATACCCAGAAAAAACAATAAAGCAATGGAGCCAAGCGTGAGTGATGAGCGCTTGTAAAGGCTTTCGATTTCTTCAAAGTTATTGTCTTTATAGGCCTTGGAAAGAATAGGCGACATGATTTGCGCCATCGACCTTTTGGGCATTTCTATGACCACACCTATATAGAAACAAACCGTATAAATCCCATTGAGACTGTTGCCCAGAGTGGAGGCGATCATCGCAAAACTGATATTGCTATAAATAGAAGTGCTGGCCGTTAAGGCGAGACTATACGTGCTGAATTTGGCTATTTTCTTATACCACTCCGTCGGAATTTTAAATAGCTCCAAAGAAAAATTGAACTCATGCTTGCGTAGCAAAAACCAAAGCTGAATGCCAATAGACGAACCATATACAATCAAAATTGCATAGATCATATAGCCAAAAGACAACAGGCCAGTGGCATAGAGCCCTACAAGTAATATGTTGCCCACTCTGAGGTAAACCTCTTTTAGGAAATTGGGTAAAACAATGTCGAAGTGGGAGCGGCTGTAGGCGTGAAAATGCAAAAACAGGGCATGTAAAACCAAAATGCCGAAGGAGACCCAAAGGTATTGGTTGTACTCTGGCGCTTCCGCTGAAAAATAAGACTCAATCCAATCGTCAAAAAAGTAAACGAAGAGACCAAAGAGTGCTGCTGCAGCCAAAATAGTGAACAGCTGGAAAGAATAGATACGCTTGTCTTGTGCTACATCATCACGAAACTCTGGAAAGAATTTGAGATAAGTGCCAGGCATACCCAAGGTGATGAAAGGAGCAATCAAAAGTGCATTGGAAAACACCAAACGAAAAAGTCCCATTTCCTCCAAGCTCATGAAAGTGGGTAAGATGAGCAAGGTGCTCAAATAGCCCAAAACAACACCTACGTAGGCCCAAAGAGAACTCCAAAAACTTTGCTTAATGACTACACCCATAAACTGAGCAGCGAAGTTAGCTTTTTCAGCTATTTAAGATGGCTATCACACGGTCTATATCATCGATGGTGTTATAAAAATGCGGAGAAATTCTAATTCTACCATTTTGCCAAGTCGCTTGAATTTTAGCTTCAACAAGCCGGTCATATTCTACTTTTGTTGCCGTAAAACTTTTAATACTTGATCGGCTTTTGGGGAAGAGTACCTCACGGTCAGTATTGTTCATAAAGTATTGAGCCAATTGGGCATTCCAATTTTCAACTTCCACAAGTCCATGAGCCTTGATGATTTTTAGTCCTTCCAACAGTGCAAACACATTCAAGTAAGACGCATTACCTACTTCTAGGTGATTGGCGCCTTTTTTAATGCCCCCGTTTTCAAAATCAACACTAAACCAGCCTCGCATGGGCGCAAAATAGTGCGCTATTGAAGGAGCGAGATAACCAATAGCAATTCCATAACCAGCTAAAGACCACTTAAAACCACTCGCAAGCAGTAGTAAATTTACTTCAGGATCAACCTCTATTTCCAATGCGGCAAAGCCTTGGGTACCGTCAAGCACCAGCAGGTGATTGTTTTTTTTACAAATCTCAAATAACCACTTCAGATCAATTTCAAACCCATCGGCACTTTGTATCCAGCTTATGGCTACTATTTGCTCAGGCGTATTTAAGGCATTTTCAAATTCTTCGAAAAAATGATCCGACCTATGATCAAAGGCAGTGACTTTAAAACCATGTGGCGCCCAAGCCATATTTACCGATGGAAAGTCAGAAGAAAGTGTAATGACTGGTCTTTTGGGTAAATATTGAGCGGCCATATTGAAGCCGAGGGAAACGTTTGGTAAAAAGAACACATGCTCCGTGGAGACTTGAACAATTTCACTCACTAATGCTCTGCATTCTTCATACTTTCCCGTCCATGGGTCAAACTGCCAACTGCCGTGCGTTTGCAAATGGCTTAAAAAGTCTTGCTGTATTTCAATAGCAGCATTGGGTAGAGCACAGAAGCGTGCGGTATTCAAATAAGTATATTCTTGAAGAATGGGGAAATGTGATGGATCGATGTTCATTTTAAGTAAAAAACCAAAGTTTGATTGCCAAGGCAGATACTGTTACGATCAATATCATTCTGATCCATTTATCATCTTTCCCTACCGACCATCGGCTGGCAATCCAAGCGCCAATGGCATTGCCGGAAGCTAAAGTCAAGCCATATTCCCATCTCACTTTATCTTCCAAAATGAATATAACCAGCGCAATGGCGGTGTAACTCAGCGCCACAAATACTTTGATACTATTAGTTTTGGCCATATTCAAGCCGTGTATGCCCGTGAGTGTGGCGATGATTAGAAAACCAATACCCGCTTGTATAAAACCTCCATATATTCCAAGGAAGAAAAAAGTGAAAATGCTCCAAAACTTTCGCTTTGGACTGAAGATTTCAAAACCTGAATTTTTTGACAAATAAGGTTTTATAGCCGTCATGACTAAAACCAACACCATCACAATAGCGAGTACTTTATTGAATACTTCGTTGGAAATGTCTACCGCAATGTAGGCGCCAATTGCAGCGCCACACATGGCCGCCAAGGCCACCCAAATGGCATAAGGAAATACGGAAACACCTTTACTTTTAAACCCACTTACGGCAAAAATATTCTGGATAAAAATCGCTACTCGGTTGGATGCATTGGCTTCTGACCCTGGAAGTCCAAGAAAAATGAGCAAAGGAATAGTAATCAAAGAACCACCCCCAGCCAAAGTATTGATAGCCCCAGCAAATATTCCGGTCGCAATGAGGATGATGATTTCAAAAAGGGTCATAGTCCAAGATCAAGGTCAAGCTTGTTACACGTCAGCTCGTCGGTACATGCGGTTAATAATTGTGATTGTGTTTTTAATAATGTGGGGTGTGTTTCATTTGCGGCAATTTCTATCAATGGTAAAAGGGTGAATCTTCTCTGTGCGATGGCCGGATGTGGAAGCGTCAAGTCGGGCTTGTTTTCTTCGAGATTATCATAGTAAAGTATATCGATATCAATAATTCTAGCGCCCCATTTTTCAATTCTTTCCCTGCCTAAATCTTTTTCTACCTCTTGACATCTTTTGAGTAGGTCATTTGGGGCAAGCATGGTGTCGATGCGTATCACGAGATTTAAAAACCAGTCTTGATTTTCATTGCCCCAAGGCGCAGTTTCATAAACGGACGAGTAGTCCACCAAAACAAGATCAGCATCCACCAGCGATTGTATTGCATTTTGAATGTTCAACTGTTTATCACCCATATTTGAGCCTAACAATAAAAATATCCCCTTCATCAGTGTATTAAAACAATTTTATGTTCGAACCGTCTTAACTTCGACAATTCAATCCAATTAACAACTAAGACCTTCAAAGCAAATTATGGCTTTTCTACGTAATCTATTAGCAACCTTACTAGGTTTATTCATATTCTTTTTTTTACTAATCATCATGCTCACGGGTATTGCAGCGTCCTCTGAAACAGTGCCAACCGTACCGGAAAAGACCGTTTTAGATCTTAACCTTAAGGGAATCGTATTGGAGCACAGTGTAGAAGATCCGATAGCCGCTTTGTTGAGCGATACGCCCATGCCCACCTCATTGGTCGATTTGCTGTATGCTATTGAATATGCCCAATATGATGACCGTGTAAAGGGAATTTATTTGCGATCGACTTTTTTACAAGCCGGATCAGCTACGTTGCAGGAGATTAGAGACGCGCTGATTGACTTCAAAAAATCAGGAAAATTTATACATGCCTATTCCGAATATGCGAGCGAAGGAGACTTTTATCTATTGTCTATCGCGGACTCATTATACCTAAATCCCGAGGGCTCATTGGAGTTCAATGGTTTGTCAGCGGGTGTTACCTTTTACAAGGGCTTATTTGATAAACTCGATATTGAGCCTGAAATCTTCAGAGTGGGAGAGTTCAAAAGCTTTGTGGAGCCTTTTATCAGAAAAGATATGAGTCCAGAAAATAAGCTTCAATTGACAGCATTGATCAACTCTATACATACCACCTACCTAGAAAATATTGGTGAATATGACAATATTGACCCAGCAGAGTTAAAAGCCATTTCTGATAACATGATGGTTAGGGAGCCAGCAGATGCGGAAAAATACCAATTAGTGACCAAAGTGGCCTACGAAGATGAGCTTATAAGCGTGCTTAAAAGGGAGATGGAAGTAGAGGAAAGTGAGGATGTAAAGATGACTTCTTACCGCAGCTACATGCGATCGGCACTTGCCGACAAGGCCTATTCTAGCAATAAAATTGCCGTCATTGTGGCTGATGGCGACATAGTCATGGGGCGTACCAGTGATGGTGTAGGCAGTGACCAATTTGCGGAGGAAATAAGAAAAGCAAGAGAGCGCAGCTCTATCAAAGCCATCGTGCTAAGAGTAAACTCTCCGGGTGGTAGTCTTACTGCTTCAGAAGTTATTTGGCGTGAAGTGATGCTCACCAAAGGCGTGAAGCCGATTATTGCCAGTATGTCAGATGTGGCCGCATCTGGTGGTTATTATATTTCTGCTCCCTGCGATGCAATTGTTGCTCAGCCAAATACCATCACAGGCTCCATTGGAATTTTTGGTCTCATGTTTAATATTGGTGATTTTTTGGAAAATAAAATGGGCATCACCAATGATTACGTAGCAACTGGCGAGTTTTCAGATATTATGACGGTTACAAGATCTTTAAGTCCTCAGGAAAGATCCATTATTCAGGCGCAGGTCGAAAGAGGTTATGATTCCTTTATAAGCAAGGTGGCTGCCGGACGAAACATGACAGAAGAAGAAGTGCTGAGCGTGGCAGGAGGAAGAGTTTGGACAGGCGTGCAGGCTAAAAATATAGGATTGGTTGATTCACTTGGCAGCTTTGAAGATGCTATAAATATGGCAGCAAAAAGAGCAGGGGTGATGGGTGATTACAGTGTTACTTATTATCCTAAGGAAAAGCCTTTTATTGAGGAGATTTTCACCAAATTGAATAATGTAAAACTTTTTTCAAATAATAATCCGATGAATGGATACCTCGAAAAAGTAGAGTCATTGCAAAAAATGAAAGGAATTCAAGCACGATTGCCAGGTGATTTAATAATTCAGTAAAACATTTTTGGCCAAGGTGTCAACCCTTTTTAACTTCCCATTTCATCAATTTAAATTATGGATATTCGAAACGACTGGACCCGAAAAGAAATACAAGCCATTTATGATAAGCCTGTAATGGAGCTTATTTATGAGGCAGCTACAGTACATCGACAAAATAATGACCCATCAGAAGTGCAAGTTTGTACTTTACTGTCTATTAAAACAGGCGGTTGTCCAGAGGATTGTGCCTACTGTCCACAGGCAGCTCGGTACCACACAGATGTGAAAGTACATAAGCTATTGGATGTTGAATTGGTGATGAATAAAGCCATTCAAGCCAAGGAAAACGGCAGTACGCGGTTTTGCATGGGTGCAGCTTGGAGAGAAGTTCGGGATAACCGAGATTTTGACAAAGTCATTGAAATGGTCTCGGGCGTGAATTCACTCGGCATGGAAGTCTGTTGTACGCTGGGGATGCTTACCGATGAGCAAGCCAAAAAGCTCAAAGATGCGGGTTTGTATGCCTACAATCACAACTTGGATACTTCCGAAGAACATTATGAAGAAATTATCTCAACGAGAACTTATGACGACCGGCTCGACACGATAAAAAATGTGCGAAAAGCCAATATTTCGGTTTGTTCAGGAGGAATTATAGGCCTTGGCGAGTCAAAAGAAGATAGAATTGGGATGCTTCATACGCTATCAACCATGGAGGAACATCCAGAATCTGTGCCAGTCAATGCACTCGTGCCAGTTCCGGGAACACCATTGGAAGATCAAGAAAAAGTTTCCGTTTGGGATATGGTCAGAATGATCGCAACGGCAAGAATTATTATGCCAAAAGCTCAAGTACGGTTATCGGCAGGCAGAGTGAGAATGTCTATGGAAGAGCAGGCGCTATGTTTTCTTGCTGGTGCTAACAGTATTTTTGCAGGTGATGAATTATTAACCACGCCAAATCCCGAAGTAAACGAGGATAAGCAAATGTTTCAGACTTTAAACTTGAAGCCAAGAGCATCATTCAAAGGAGCAGCATCTGAAAAGTTTCTTGCTGACGTTTAAGTATTAATATCATTTGTTTGAATTGTACTTATCAATTAGAATTTAAGTCAATCAATTATTTTTAAAAACATCAATTAACTTTTTTAATTGATGTTTTTAATTTGATATAAGGTTAAATCTGTAATTGTGGGTGCTCATATTTAAAATGTGACAAGTTGTCGAATCATTTATGTGTTTCATCTAATAATATAACTTGGTAAATTGTCACCACCCTAACCTTGTAAGTCTACCAATAAGAATTAACATCTAATTACCAAAACCTACCTAAAACCAGCAAAATGAAAAAAATCATTTTGGGCCTTATTCTATTATGCCCATTTTTTACGTACGCACAATCGTCAACGGAAATCAACAAAAATCTTGTAAGAATAGAAAGAAAAACCAATGCTACTGAAGCTAAAGTACAGGCTAATACGGATAGTATCAATGCGATGAGCAGTCGATTGGATGTTCAATACTTAGAAATTCAATCAACAAAAATTTATGCGGATTCTGCTGCAGCAAAGGTTGGTCAGGATATTCAAAGAATCAAAGATGAGGTTGGTATTGTGGAAACTTCCAACATACAAGTAAAGACCGAGCTCGATAGGTTTTGGATTCTCATAGCGGCTGCATTGATCTTCCTTATGCAAGCAGGTTTCAAAGTTTTAGAAATGGGAATGGTTCGAGAGATACACGGTACTGGTATAGGCTTGAAAAACCTCGTTGACTTTGTCGTTGTTGCGGTAATCTACTTTTTGGTTGGGTTTTCATTTATGTTTGGGTACTCGGGCAATGGATTGATTGGTACTGGATTCTTTCTTCCAGATGCAGCAGAATTAGAAATATTATTTAATGAAGGTATAGTTTCATTTGGAATGGAATTTTTCATATTCCAAATGGCTTTTGCAGCCACGGCAGCCACTATTGTCTCAGGAGCTATGTCAGAGCGTACCGCTCTGATGCCTTATTTACTAATCGCATTTTTTACCGCAGGATTTATTTATCCAATAGTAGGACACATGATTTGGGGTGACTTATTTTTAACAGATGGCAAGGCTTGGTTAAGTGGCCTTGGGTTTATTGATTTTGCAGGCTCTACCGTAGTGCATAGCACAGGAGCTTGGATTGCATTGATAGGCGTTTGGATTATTGGACCAAGAATAGGCCGATTTAGACTAGATGGCTCGGTCAATAATCAAAAATTCAAGCCTTACAGCCTTGGGTATTCGGTACTTGGTGTATTCTTATTATGGTTTGGATGGTGGGGATTCAACGGCGGATCTACGTTGACCTTTAACTCAAATGTTTCAAACATTATTAATAATACAAACTTGGCGGGGGCTTTTGCTGCAATCACTGCATTAATTCAGGCTTACATATTTGATAAGGAAAATGTGACAGTGAAATTAATTGGAGGTGTACTAGGAGGCTTGGTTGCAATAACAGCGAGTGCAGCTGTTGTAGATTCTGTTGGGGCAGTTTTGATCGGAATCGTTGCTGGTTTAATCCATAATTTTGGTTTTGATTTATTATTAAAATTTAAGTTGGACGATCCTGTAGGGGCAATTCCTGTTCATGGCTTTTGTGGAGTTTGGGGTACTCTATCCGTTGGGATATTTGGTAACGAAAAGTATATAAGAGAATATTTGAATCTAGCACCAGATGCTGCATGGACAAGGGGTGATCAAATCATCACCCAGTTGATTGGAGCAGGAGTTGTGCTCATATTTGTAAGTGTGGCTTCTTTCATCTTTTTTAAGATCATTGATGTTCTGATCGGTCTTAGAGTAGATCCAACGAAAGAAAACTCAGGGTATATTTTTATCTCCGGAGAAACAGATTCTAAATAGTCATCACACTTAAATTACAAAAGATATGAGCCAGATAGTCTATGTTTCTTTAAGGAACACATTGATTGGAAAGGGAAATTTTGGTAAGCCAATGTTATTGGATACCGTATTAAATGAGCATACTGCCAAGGAATTATATGATATGGGAGTTGAAGGAAATGTTAGTTTTTTCAATGAAGATGGCGACACTATAGAACTTGATGCAGCAATAGTTCAGTTAAAAATGATGATAAATGTAGGAGCAGCCAATGTTGAAGAAATAGGCGAAATGCTCATGTTGTATCATAGAGATGACTTAGAGCTTATTGAAGATCTACAATTCAGGATGAAAGATATGAAGAATATAAATTTGATTACCAAATCGATCAAGTTTGATGACATTGAAACGATTCATAAAATGATTGTAAGTTCTCAAAATGTAAGTATGCTTGTAAATGGCCATATGGAGCTAACTGTAAGTTCCATGTTGATGGCTTATATGATTTCTAAGCATAATAATAAGAATACAATACTGATCAATGCCACTGATTCACCGATCAAGTTAAGTCATTCGAAAATAATTGATGATATTATTGTAGCGTCTGGTCAATATGATAAATCTTCATTTATTGGAAAGCGATTTGAAATGTTAATAGAAAAAGCTTCAACTTTTATAGGGGAATTTCAGAAGTTGAGTACAGTGAATTTTAAAGAAATAGAAAATCTCAAATATTACATTTAAGCATAAAATACCTTTTTCGTCCAATAATCTTTATTTCAACAAAAAGCATTTTGCTAAACTTCAATTCAAAAAAAAAGCCTTTTCAAATCAATTGAAAAGGCTTTTGTTGTTATTTCTATAACCTGAATAACTTTTAAGCTACCTGCGCATCAAGCTTTTCGCTCAATACAGTTTTCGGCACAGCGCCAATTTGCTTATCTACTATTTCGCCATTTTTAAATACCAATAACGTAGGGATAGATCTTATACCAAACTTTGCGGAAATTTCTGGATTACTGTCAACATCCACTTTTCCTATTACTGCTCTACCTTCATATTCCGAAGCAAGCTCTTCAACTACTGGTCCTATCATTTTACAAGGGCCACACCATTCAGCCCAAAAATCAACCAAAACTGGTTTATCTGATTTCAATACTTCTGCTTCGAAGTTGCTGTCTGTTAATTCAATTGGCTTTGACATATTTTCTTAATTTAAATTTTCAATGTGTTCAATCAGCTAACGCAAAGATAGAAGGAAGAGTTGATCATCGCATACTCCTTATAAGGTAATGTTATAGACCGGACATTTTAGCTAATAACCCAGTGGTTGATCAAACTTGATTAATCAGGCAATATGCCCATATTTCGCATCAGTTGGCTGGCGTTAAAGCTTTTACAAACACCATTAGTAAGTTTGTAATCAAAAGTAATTTTATCTCCTTCAATCTCACTATTGAAGCTGAAATTACGAATTTGTTCGTTTTCGGCAGCCACTTCGCTTAGTTTAAGGTCGTGGGTTGATATAATTCCAAAAGCATTTTTGCTGCTTAATTGCTTGGCAAGCGCTACTGCCCCGATGTGCCGATCTTCCGAGTTGGTTCCTTTTAATATTTCATCCAAGAGAAAAAATATTGGACTTTCTTTTTCGACCAAATCTAAAAGTAGGCGAATTCTTTTTAGCTCGGCATAAAAAGAACTGGTATGCTCTTCTAAGTTATCTTTAGTACGCATGCTCGTAAAGACAAGGCATGGGCTTATGCTCACTGACTTTGCGTCACAAGGCGCTCCGGTTTGTGCTAAAACCATATTTACACCAACAGTTCGTTGAAAAGTTGACTTTCCCGACATGTTACTTCCTGTGAGAATATCAACAGCACCCGGATGTTCGATAGTGTAATCATTGCTTACCTTTTCATTGTCCGAGATCAGAGGATGCCCTAATTTTTCCGCTTTAAAATGGAATGATTTTTCTGAAAGCTCGGGAAAGCAATGTTTTGATTTATTGATGGTATAGCCTGCTAAGCTGATTAAACACTCTACTTGATGAATGGTGTCGAGCCACGTGGAGATATTTTTACTGTGTTTTCTGCGCCATTTTTCCAAGTCAATAATTAGATGAACATCCAAAAGGAATATGATATTCATAATGAAATACAGCATATTGGAGCGCCCACTTATTCTGTGAATTATACCATTGAGCTCTTTGATTGATTCAAGCGCATTCGTTTCAATCAAAGATTGTTTTAACTGCTTATAATATGCTGACTCGATATCGAAACTGGTTACTTCCGAAATCGCTTTTTCATAGGAATCTAAAACCGACTTTGAGCCATCTATCCCAGCTCCGGAAATTTTCAGTTGACGAAGTGAAATGCTCAAGAAAATAAGGTTAATGATTAATATGGGTAGACCAAAAAAGTAGGGTAGGTCATAATAAAAGAGAATGGCTATGACACAAATGGTCACTAAGCTGAGTACATACGCCAGATATTTTCTACTGGTTAGTTTTATAGCAAGCGTGCTACTCGACCAAACTTTGATATCTTCTGAAGAAACATTAGGATCATTTTTCTTTCTTTTTTGAACAGATAAGCGAACTACAGCCGAAAAACTAATGAGCCAATCGAGCTTTTCAGAAAGTTTGATCACCGCTTTTTGTCGAAGATTTACCTCTTTAAAAGAAGCTGGTGTTTTAAGCCATTGGCTCATGACCCGCTTGCTATCTTCAATCTCACATCGATTGATGAGTTGAAATAAGCTATGTTTTCCAAAAACGTCTAAATCATCAGCATAAGGGTGTTCATTTTCTGAAAACCTATCACCACCGTCGAAACTGCTTAATTCCAGTCGAACTCTGCTCAGTTCTTCTTGCAACAAGTCGAGTTTGGTGGCATTTAGGTCGGCTTGATATTGAAATTTTCTTTGAATGGAAATTAAACCTAAGAAGGAGATCAGCGAACCAAGAGTCGCAACAGCAAAATACCATTCATAATTCTGAAAATAGTAGTAGGTTGTAAGTCCGGTAATTACAAAAGCAATTGTTCTAAGCCATGAAAAACTGGATGATTTCCTCTTAAACTGCTCGTAAATAGCGCTTATATCAGCAATCTCTTTTTCATAGAGATTGGTACTTGTATGCGTCATACAGTTTTATCTTTTTCTACCTTTTGGATTGCCCCTTCTTTGCCTTGGCGCATATTTTGGTCCATCTCCAATATGCGGAGGAATTTTGGCTTTAGGAATAGGATTGCCAAGTAGCTCTTCAATCACGAGTAGTTTATCTTGCTCTTTTTCACTAACGAAAGTGAAAGCGGCACCTCTACGTGCTGCACGTGCAGTTCTACCAATTCTGTGAATGTAATCTTCCCCATCATTGGGCACATCGTAATTGATCACAATATCAATGTCCTCAATATCAATACCTCGGGAGAGGATATCCGTAGCTACCAAGGTGGTTAACTTTCTGCTTTTAAAGCGGTTGAGCACGTTTTCACGCTCTTTTTGGTCTAGATCTGAGTGGATTTGTTCTGCGGAAAATTTCTTACTCGCAAGCTCTTTGGCGAGTCGTTTGGTACTGTCCTTCGTTGAACAAAACACGATGACACTTCTGAGCCAATCAGCTCTTAGGATATGTTCAACTAATGGTATTTTTTGATTCTCATATACCACAAAAGCTGCTTGAATAATGCGCTCATTTGGCTTTGAAATGGCGATGTTTATTTCTTCAGGATCTTCTTTTAGGATCTTTTTTGCCAAAATTCTTATTTTAGGCGGCATGGTCGCAGAGAAGAGCAGGGATTGTCTATCCTTAGGCATATAACCTATGATTTTCATAATATCTTCATTGAAACCCATGTCGAGCATGCGATCGGCTTCATCGAGAATGAGATATTTGAGCTGCTGAATTTTGACGTAATTCATGTTCAGGTGAGCCATCAATCTGCCGGGCGTCCCGATGATAATATCGGCACCTTCGGTCAAAGCTTTTTTCTCTCGATCAAAAGATTGACCATCTCCACCGCCATACACGGCAATAGAACTTACAGAAGTATAATAAGATAGCCCTTCCATCTGCTGATCTATCTGCACGGCCAACTCTCTGGTTGGCACGATGATTAAAGCCTTAATGTTACCGTCTTCCGGGTCGCTAAGAATTTTATGAATGATCGGTAGTAAAAATGCTGCGGTTTTACCAGTTCCAGTTTGAGCGGCAGCAATCATGTCTTTGCCCTCAAGTATTAGTGGAATAGTAGCGTCTTGTACTGGAGTAGCATCGGTAAATCCAATGGCATCAATGCCCTCAAGTAATTTGGGTGAAAGCCCGAATTCTGAAAATTTCAATATTGTCGTATTTTAATCGGTGTAAGATAATCAATCGATGATTACCTCGCATGTATTAATTATTATTGCTCTTTGGGTTGTTATTTACAGCTTATTTTTTCGGCTCTGCTGATCTTCAGACACACAATTATGAATGATCTCATTGATTCCATGTAATTCTAAGTTTCCAGCAGTTTTTAAAACTTCCTTAACCCGAGATTGATTCGTCTGTATACTAATCATAAGAATCGCTTGAAAGTTCAAACTCTTGGAGTTCGCCATTAAACGCACTTAATTCATGACAATGAAAATTCTTTGGTAAACCAAAAGAATACCCACTTTTCCTAAATCAGACTAAGGTTTAATCCTTCTCAGGAAAAAGCTTTTCAGTCGGCACCATTTTCACTTAGTCCCAAAACATCCACGCCCTGTTCAAAGACCACATCTACAGGAATATTCATTTCGCTTAGTCGGTCTAAGTCTGCTTGCAATTGGGTGCCGATTTTACCTTTTTCTTTCACCAAAGCATCTACTCCTTTATAATCGCCATCACCTTGTAATTTCAAGATCAATGCGGAAAGGTCATTACTGGCAGCCTTCATCTTCTCAAAATTCACTTTATATTTTCCTTCTTCTGTTCTGGTAAAGGCTTCTTTTTCTTCAAAAAAGTTAAACCGAATCATGTTTGCTTTTCCATGCGAACTGGCTGCACCAAATCGAACGGATCTGAAAATACTCGACATAAATGTGGTATAATGTTCCTCCAAACTACCTTCTATTTCTCCTTTGGCATGTAGCTGTGTAATCATATAAAGGCCAAGTACATCGGCTTTGCCTTCTTCCAACGCCGAGCCATGTTCCAATAAAGCATCGCGCACTGTTCCTTTGCCGTCGATGGTGTTTTTAATGCCCAAACCATGCGCCACTTCATGAAACATGGTATTATTGAAAAAAGCATTCATGGTAACCAAAGAGCGTTGCTCTGGCACAATAAGTTCGTCGGCTATGGGTGCGAGTATTTCGTCAAATTTGGCCTGCATCGCATTTTTCAATTGTAACCTTCTCGAACCTTTGGCCAATTGTACCTCTTCGTCATTTGGTAAGTTGATCGCGATTGTTTTAGATCCCGAGTTGCAGTCTCCGGCGTAGTACACCACGTCGTAAGCATTCAGATCAGCATTTGAGCCAGGTTTTTCTGCTTTGTACGCTGCGTCAACTGGCAATCCTTTTTGTAACTCAGGTAGGAGTGAAGCGTATTTTTCAAGGCGCTTGCTCCATGATTTGTCTTTGATCAACACGTAGGCCTCATGTGCAGATTTATAGTTGAATAAAGCGTCTTCATAGTTTTCAATTGGCCCAATGACGACATCAATGCCATTGGATTTCATGTCCATCCATGCCATATCACTTGCTTGATATTCATCAGTGAGTAATGCTTCTGCTCTTAAATTGAGATATTTTTTTAGTCCTGCATCTTCCGCAATTGTTGCGCATTCCTTTAAAAGTGCAGCTACTTTTTTAATTTGATCAGGAAACATTTCGCGATAAGGAATAGTCATGAGCGCTCCGCTTTCATCCCGTCTTAGAAAAGTATACTGGCTTTTTTTATCGTCAAGATCTGCTTGGTCAAACTCTTCCTTAGTCATGTCCTTTGGATAAAAATTGGCTCCAAGAGGTTTCGCCCCAACGCCTTTAATGAATGGCTCGTTGTTGTTCAATCGATCCCAAGGGCCGTAATTTATCTTGGTGAATTTTTGAGCTACCTCGCTTGTCAAAGCACCAAGTAGAGAATCCTTTTTTCCATAAGCTTCAAACCAAAACAGTTCATCCATCATTTGGGCTGCTTGGATCAGTTTAGGAATCATCTTTTTTTCGGCATCAGATAATGTTGATATATCAGCCGTGAGTTTAACCGATTTGTAAATACTCAGCCTTTCAGCTACGTCTACTGGGTTTTCAGCTTTGTTGGTCTGAGGAGCCGCACAATAGGTCAGGGCTAAGCTCATCATGGTGAGTAGGCATAGGTTTTTGAGTTTCATTCTTCGGTCGTTATAAAATGGTTGTTGGATGTATCGTGAAGTTACCAAAAATCAATGGACGTAAAAAAATGAGTCAGTCCTGTTTATTGAAAGAAAGCATAATTCAGTTGGAATGCTTATTCAAACCAAGTGAATCTTATCATAGTAGCTTCGAAACAATTGAGTTTAGGGTTATTGGATAGATTTTCGCAATTTTGCGACTTCTTAAACTAGACCTATAACAATGAAACATTTTGCTTATCTCTTTTTAATCATTGGTTTTGCTTGTCAACCAGCCACGGAACAGCCAGTAGATCAACCCATGGTAGATACGGTGCTCATAGCCAAACACATTAAAACATTGGCTTCTGACGATTATCTGGGAAGGAAGCCTTTTACTGAAGGTGAAGTTAAAACACTGGCTTATCTTGAAAATGAATTTAAATCAATGGGTCTGAAGCCAGGAAATGGAGATAGCTACTTTCAGGAAGTGCCTATGGTGGAGCTTGATGCGTTACCTTCTGAGACAATGACGATCAATGGAAATGGCAAAAAAGTTGTTTTGAACCGAGCCAAAGACTTTGTGGCGATTACCGAGCGAGTGGTTGAAAAATCTGAATTGAATGCCTCAGAGCTGGTATTTGCCGGTTATGGTGTCGTAGCTCCGGAATATGGCTGGGATGATTATGCGGGTTTGGACGTGAAAGGTAAAACAGTGGTTGTACTGGTCAACGATCCTGGTTTTGGATCGGGCGACAGTACTTTTTTCAAAGGCCAAACCATGACATATTATGGTCGATGGACTTACAAATATGAAGAAGCTGCCCGCCAAGGAGCAGATGGTATTTTTATCATTCATGAAACAGCGCCAGCTGGATATCCTTGGTTAGTGGTGCAAAATGGCTGGTCAGGCGCGAGTCTTTATTTAGATCAGGCCGAAGGTCAGTTTAAACCAAAAATTAATGGTTGGTTAACGCGAGATGCTGCTATAAAGATATTTGAAGCTTCAAAAGTGGACATGAAAGGATATGTGGAAAAAGCCAGAACGAAAGGGTTTAAGCCTTTTTCCTTAGGTTTGAAAGCTTCCGTATCCGTTCAAAATGGCATTAAAAAAGATGTATCTAAAAATGTGATTGCCAAAATAGAAGGTGCCGAGAAACCAGAAGAAGTGGTGATTTACACCGCTCATTGGGATCACATGGGCGTAGGACCTGAGATTAATGGCGACAGTATCTACAATGGTGCGCATGACAATGCTTCCGGTACTGCAGCGATTTTGGCCATAGCCAAAGCCATGTCCCAACAACCAAAACCTAAAAGGTCAGTGGTATTTTTGGCAGTGACTGCCGAAGAACAAGGCTTGCTAGGGTCGAAATATTACGGTGAAAACCCAATTTACGATCCCAAAAAGTCTGTGGCGAATATCAACATTGATGGATTGAACTATTATGGATTGATGAAAGACTTTACCGTAGTAGGTTATGGTCAGTCGGAGTTGGATGATCTGGCTAAAAAATATGTCGAGGCACAAGGCAGATATATATTTCCAGATCAAGACCCTGGTAAAGGTTATTTCTTTAGATCAGACCATTTTCAGTTTGCCAAAATTGGTATTCCGGCCATGTTTGCGAGTGGCGCTTATGAAGCCACCAATGGGGGAGTAGCCTATATAGAAAAGATGCAGCAAGATTATTTGGAAAACAAATACCACAGACCAGCTGATGAGTTTGATGCTGCAAAATGGAAATTTGGAGGAATACTTCAAGATGCTGAGGTTTTTTATCAAATGGGAATGGAACTGGCAAATAATACGGACATGTGGCCAAAATGGAAAGAAGGTTCTGAATTTAAATCGATCAGAGAGGATTAAGGTACTTTCTTATTCTAATAAGACATTTACGAAATCGAACCTGCTCTATTTTATGATGGAGCAGGTTTTTTTTATTTATTCGTTCTTAAATTAGTTCGTTCTTTTCACAAAACGCGTGTGTCCTTATCGAAATGACATAGATATCTCAACAGAGTAATTGTTGCTGTCTTGCCATACTTTCGAAGCAATGAGACCTATTCTGACAGACATTATGAATCGAAAGGAAGAGTGGATAAAGCAAGTTGGATAACTGTTAAGTTTTCATCTTTCTAATGCTCAATTTCACAAAATACCACCAACGAGATTCGATTAATTACCCCTTTTCTAGTGAAGAATATAGATAACTTTGTTCAATACTTGTTTGCTCACAGTAAAAGAATAATTCAAATAATTGATGGATAAGGAAAACGATCGCAAAGAAGAGCAGCCCAATAACCCAATGCATGGAGTGAAGTTGGTTACCGTACTTGAGCGTGTAGTCGCGCATTATGGCTGGGAAAAATTGGGGATGAAAATTAATATCAATTGCTTTAAAAGTAACCCTTCGATCAAATCGAGTTTGACGTTTTTGAGGAAAACGCCGTGGGCAAGAGACAAGGTGGAACTGCTTTATCTTGATTTGGAAAAAAGGAGCAAGAAACAGGTTAATAACAAACTGTAATCGGATTCTGGAAATTTGATTGAAGAATAGTTTTGAAATTAAATTCTGTCTTGGATGTTTGCGTATTGATCAAATAGTGAAACCAAAGCACAAAAAAATGGAACGGTAAATTTCTAAGAACTCGACCTTTTTTAATTTTCGGATAAATGTCTTTCAGCAGATTTCAATCTTACGATGAAAGTAGTTCCCTTGCCTTCCTCACTAATCACGTCAATGGTTCCTCCATTCATGGCTACAAATTCATAGACCAATGATAAGCCCATTCCGCTTCCTTTTTCGCCCATCGTTCCTTGGTTACTGTCTTTTGAAGCCATTTTAAAAAGTGAATCTTTTAATTCTTCGGACATACCCACACCATTATCGGATACTTTTATGGCTATGGTGTCTTGATTTTCATCAAAAACATCCAATTTAATCAAGCCATTGAACGGGGTGAATTTTATTGCATTCATGAGGAGGTTTCGTAGAATGAAAGTAAGTTGATCTTTATCTGCTACAATATCCCTCATGTTATCAAAGGTGTAACTTATATTTATTGACTTGCTTTTCGCAAAATCTTCATTCATAAGAATGAGTTCCATTACAATGTCCTGAATATTGACATGGGTTTTTTGAGCGGAAAATTCTTTCATTTGCGACTTGGCCCACAAGATTAAATTGTCAGCCAGTCCAAGTGTATTGTTGATCGAGCTTTTGAGATCCCTGCCCATTGCCTTCATCTGCTCTTTCGTAAACTTATCGAGATGTTTTTCTATCAAATGAACAAACGAGTGTAATTGTACCAATGGATTACGGAGGTCATGAGCCACAACGATGAAAAACTTATCCTTAACTAAATTTAGTTTCTCAAGCGCTGTGTTTTGTTCTTTTATGATATCGGATTGTTTGGTAAGCTCTTCATTTAAAACGCTCAATTTTTCGGATAATTCTTCGGCCTTTTTTTTCGAGATAATGAGTTCTTGCTCGTAATTTTTTCGTTGACTAATTTCAAAAACGGTTGAATGCCAATAGGTTTTCTTACCATCTGTCGAAATGGATTTTTTGGTATTTACCAATACAGGGATTCTTCTTTTTTCAGCACTGACAATTTCAAAATTTATTTCCTTGACAACACCATGCATTTGAAGAAGTGGTATATAATGCGTTTCATAGAACATTTTCCCCCCAATGCTAAGCACATTTTGGAACCTTACTTTATGAATAACATCTTCGCGACTTAAACCTAAAAGCTTTAGGAATGTATCGTTGATATTGACAATATACCCACCTGCGTCTGCTGTAAAATACCCTACCGATGCTTCATTGTAAAGTGCTTTATAATCAATTAAATCAAGTTCGCTATGCGAATTCATGCAGAACTTCAGCTGAGTTTAGGTAGTGCTTTATGATCTCAATTGTTTCTTTGGGAGCACTAAGGTGTGGGCAGTGACCGGTAGCCTCTGCGATCACCAACTCACTCGATTCGATATTTTCAGCGATAAATTCTCCAACAATTGTTGGGGCAATCACGTCCTCAGAGCATTGTATGATCAATGTCTTGGTCTTAAGGTTTTTCAAGTCGTGTCTATGGTCACTCAAGAAAGTGACTTTGGCAAAGTGAGCAGCAATTTTAGGATCGTTTCGACAGAAGCTGTTTGCTAACTCTTCAGAAAGTTCAGGGCGTTCATCGTTGGCCATGATCGCAGGAGCCATTGCGCTAGACCAACCCAAATAATTACTTTCCATAGAACCCAGCAGTTCATCAATATCTTCCCTGCTAAATCCACCTATGTAATCATCACAATTGATATAAGAAGCGGAAGGCCCAACCATAACGATGTTTTCAAATACATCATTGTTACTTAAAGAAGCCAAAACACCAATCATCGCACTTACTGAATGTCCAACAAATGTGACGTTACTAAGCGCCAATTCTTGACAGATTTCAATAATATCGTCGGCATAACCTTGCAGTGTGTCATATTTATCAAAATCATAGGCACTCAAGTCCGAGTTACCAGAACCAACGTGATCGAAAAGAACAATTTTGTAAGAATCACTAAAGGCAGGAACAAGATATCTCCACATATTTTGGTCGCATCCGAAACCATGAGCGAATACCATCGTTTTTTCACCGTCTCCTGAAATTTTAATGTTATTTCTTCTAACTAACTGTTCTTTCGTCATTTTTTTTAAGCTTGCTGGATTTGAGTTATATCAATTGATGCAAACATAAGAAATAAGGTTGCTACAACTGGTAGTAATCGTTGAAATAGTATCAATATTCGATGAGATGTTAGTTATAATCGCTGCATCAAAACATACTTACGAATCATAGTTGATTACCGCAGAGTTCTTTTCACGAAGGTCATTCAATAATATTCCATACTATTTTTACAGTGGCTTGATCTTAGAAGTCACTGAATATAAATGGAGACACCAAAGTAGACTGTTCGCTGGCTGAATAGTTGGGAGATTCGCGACGAATAATCCTGATTATATGTGAAATTTCGAATATTTTCTCGGTTGAGTACATTTGACATGCTCAGAAAAGCTACTCCGCTGAGGTTATTGGAAAGACTGAAAATTCTCGAAATATTCCAATCTATTATTTGATAATAGGGTAATCGCTCTTGGTCTGTTCTAGAACTGTAAATAGGTCGATATGCGCCCAGGTCGGATTCAAATACGGAGCTTGATACTCGCTGATAATAAGCACCTTGACGGTGCAAAAGTCTACCGCCCAAAGTCCAATACGTCAAGAATTGCCATTCAAATCCAGCTCTCATAAAATAATTTAAATCATACATTCCTGGCGATTTGATATTATTTTGTTCTTCGGTCATATTAATAAAACTGTAGCTGATATCTGCAAAAAGCCGCTTGGCTATCTTATACTTCCAATAAGTCTCTATACCAGCAATTTCAGTGTTCAGTTCGCCTGAAGTTACACTTTTGAGGTAAGCCGAAATGGTTCCTGAAAAAGCGCCTAACGTAAGTTGGTAATCAATACTTTGTTGCTTGGATTTTATCCAGCTTGGTGCTCCTTCATCCGAAAATGCATAGCGATGATATGTGCCACCAGAATAAATAAACTGGTGGGTTTCAGATGGTGCAAAATTGATGGTTCTTTGTCGGGCAAGTCTGGTACGCTGGCCATCGATAGGGGCATTCGCCCTGACTGCATATCCAAAGGAAATCATTTTTGATGGACGGTATTTGAAATAGCCAAAAGCATCTAACAAGTCACGACTTTGTTTTTGGTCGATGGACAATCGTGGATGATGCTCTGCCAAGGCAAAATCATGAAGAGGTACATTTCCATTAAAAGACTGTGAACGACCATCATAAGCCATACCCACTTTCCATTCAACTCTTTTCGAAGCGCGATGATAATTGAGGGAAAGATACTTGTCGTTTAGCCCTATGTCGTAGGCAGAGGCGCTAATGTCGAGTGTTTGGTCAGAAAGGCTAAAGCCGCCATTGACGGATAGCACCCCTTTTTCCAGCTGCTTTAGGTAATTGGCGATGGTAAAATTTCTTCTCTTTCGCTGAACGAATAAACCAGAATAGCTGGGAGATTTATAATTGAAATCATACCCCTCTAGGAGTGAATAATTGAAAACTCGCAATCGAGAGGTTTCGTTTAAACGATGCGTAAGTTGCCAGCCAAAATCTGCCGATTGAAACCACGATATGTCCTCTAAGGCGGCATCATTGGTCGCTTTGATCAGTTGTGACGGTTGATAGTTGCCAAAAATAGTAAGTCCGGTCTTTTTCTTTTTACCAAGAGAGCCACGATGAAAAACACCAAGATTCGCTAAGGATAAGTTGAGTTGTGTTTGCTTAAAACTAGGCACGTTATCGCTGGATTGGATAGCAATAAGGCCGGAAGAAGTATTGCCATACTCTAGTGGCGGATTTCCAGGAAAAACATGGATGGAGCCAATCATTTCGGTATTGAAAATACTAAAAGTACCGATTCCGTTGAGTTGTGCAAACCGAACACCATCGTAGATAGGTACATGATTGTAGAAGATTCCCGTTTCGCCTGGCGTACTTCCTCGGAAGCTCACATTAGCGGACTCATCCAGAGTAGTTGCGGAGGGTAGGGCGTTGACCGCCAATAGCGCATCTCCTTTTGCATTTGGGTTTTTGTAAACCTCAAGGCGATCTATTTTTTTTACGATGAAGTCTTCCGATATAATCCTATCTGCGACCACTTGTACTTCGGCGACTTGGGTAGCCTTAGGCACAAGTCGGATCATTAATTCCTCTAAGTCATCATCCGCGTAAAAAAGCTGCTCTTCATAGCCAATATAACTGATCAATAAGCTGTCCGATTGCAAAAGGTCAAGTGAAAATGCGCCATTTACGTTGGTGGTGGTTCCGTTAGACCAATCGCGCATAGGTAGAACATGGGCGCCTATTAAAGCCTCATTTGACTGGTCATCTATTACTCGACCAGCAATGGAAAGAGTCTGTGCAGTGGTTTGACCCACTGCAAGTAGAATTAAAAGCCAAAGTAGGTGTCTCATGATCAGCTGTTTTTAGCGTTAGGAAGTAATACTTCTTTTACCCAATAAAAATCAGGAGCTGCTACCAAAGCTTTTTCATAAACAAGGACTGCTTCTTTTGATTTACCTGACTTGCGTAGTGCCTGTCCCAACCAGGCTAGCGTGTCCAGATACAACCAGCTATCAGTGGCTCCTGCTTCTTCAAATGCGGTTATGGCTTTTTTGTAATGTATGATGGATTGATTGAGATCACCGCCCCACATTTCTGGCGTGAAATACAAATAGTTCCCCATGAGCTTCAAGACTATGGCATTGGATGGATCCTCTGCCATTGCTTCATCGATGTAGTGACCAGACTTTGGCCCGAGCAACATGCCCTTCCAAGGCGCATATGCGATCTTCAATCCTGAAATCGCTGATAATAGCGCCTTGGCTTGCGGTTTTTTATAAGATTGTTCAATGAGCAGATCAATATTTTCCTCCGCTTGATCAACGTGCTTCTCAAAAAGAGCTTTGTTTTCAGTGCCCATGGTTACATTAAGCAAACCATACTGATACTCCAACCAGGCAAATAGGTCTTCCGAATTGGAAGAATTTCGATATTGAGCTTCCGCTTGCTGCACGGTTTGTTCCCATAATTTCTCCGAGGAGGTGAGGTAGGCCTTTTTTGCCATTTTAGATAGTTCTGATTGTGCGTTTAATTGCTGCACTGAAAATAAGATGACGAGTAATTTCATTACATTTTTCATAATCATAAATAAGTTTATATTGTAAACCAAAAGTTCAAAATTTTTTAATTGATGTATTTTTTTAGATTGTTGACGTAAGCTTCAAATGCTTCTATACCAGTTTTTGTGATTTTACAAGTCGTTAAAGGGCGCTTTCCTTTGAATGATTTTTCAACCTTGATGTATCCAGCTTTTTCCAACTTATCTATTTGCACAGATAAGTTGCCTGCTGTGGCATTCGTCTTCTCTTTGAGAAAGGTAAACTCTGCACTTTCTAAGCCAATAAGAAGGGAGATAACAGCCAGTCGCAGTTGCGAATGCAATAGTGGATCGAGAGGTTGAAATTCACTCATTGTTCTGATTTTTTTAACATATAACCTGGAATTAAATAACCCAATACTACGGCGATACCACTGATCAAATAATGATATTCTATAGCGACTTGCCATTCGAGAAGGGCGGCCACCCATAATATTACCGAGCCAAGTACGACTGGTTTATATTTTAGTAATTTACCCGAGATAAACATACCTGTAGCAGCCAACGACATAATTATGGGATTATGGAATGCATTGAGTTCACGCATCATAAGCAAAGTTAAACCAATAGAGATGCCAACTGCCATCCAAACATTACCATAAACTTTGTCTAGATGAGCGGAGGTTCCCGGTTGAGCTTGTTTATACCCCATATAAATGGATAAAATAGTGGCTGGTATGATGATCAACCATACCACAAATGGCGCATAAAATCCTATTTGATCAAGGGTAAAGTGCCCAAAATTAGCTGCGGCGATCACCCAACCCCACAAAAGGATTTGCGAACTACTATCTCTAGCTACTGATGATTTGGCTTGCCGAATCATATCGGATATGAGCGCAAGCTGTTGTTGACTGTTTAAATTTTCCATGACTGAGAATTTTATTTATCTTCAGCAAATATATAAATAAGTTTATAATGTAAACTAATTTATGGAAAAAAAATTGAACATTTTATTTGATAGGGGAGGTAAAAGTTTTGTGCGAGTTTGGCCTGATTTGTTTTCAGTAAGTATCCACTGATGATTAAGCGACCAATAAGTACTGAAAGGTTCGTGGCATTTAGTTGTTGGAATGCTGCAAATCTTATGCGCTCAACGGTAAATCTTCAGTTTTTTACTGCCCCAAAAACTTTATTGAAGGTTCATAGAAAGACTGTTTTTTCCTGCTAATAAATAAAGCGTTCGTGACTATGATCATTAGATTATAGGCGTAAAGAAATCCAGTACCCACCACAAACACAGCTGCAGGCATAATGGGCGCTTTTAAATATAGGACTGGACCAGAAAAAATCAAGAATACCAGCGTCCATGTCAATTGAAAATTCAAAATTGACTTTCCAATCTTAGTTACACTACTGACTTTGTCTTTCTGCAATATCCATATAGCCATTGGAATGAAAATTCCTAAAAGAGGAAATGCAAGGAAAGAAAGCTGGGAAAGATTTAATAAGTATAAAACACTTTTATCCTCTTTTACAATACAGTCGATAAGTTCTTCTGGCGAAGTGCCAAGGGCTTTGGAAAGTCTTTGTAAAGAATCACCTCTGGGAGTAGTTTCCCCTTTTTCAATTCGTTGAATGGTTCTTAGGTTTAATCCCGATAGCTCGGCAAGAGTATCTTGTGAAAATCCTTTTTGTGATCTTATTTCATTAATGCGCATTGCTAGTGTTTTCATATGAATTGCTTGTCATAATCGGCTAACAAATGTAAAATTAAGTCTAAATTTCTGATACGGCATATTTGCGGCACTGCTACGACATTGGTGTCGAGATGGGAAAAAAGTCAAAACAGAATCAAATAACAGAAAAAAATGAAATGGATATAAAACGAATTTTTCAAAGGATAAGCTATTTACAATATCCTCTGATGTTACTAGCGATGTTTTATGCCATCAAGCCCTACTTCAATGGATTTGAATATATGGTAAACAATTTTGAAAGTATGTTAGTGGATTACAACTATGTTTTAATTTTTTTCGGTTTAGGGATTAGTTTTTCCACGTTACAAGACACTACTAAGATGCAGAATGATATCTCAAGAAAAATATGGGAAAGTCCGAAGAAGGGTAAGAGAATGATCATGATCATTAGCGTGGCTGTCATATTGATCTTAGGCTATGGTATTTTCGGATATTTCTTGACAGATAATGAGAAATTTAAAGAGCTCTCTTTTGGGGCTATTGTCCTTGGAATAGGTCTGATTGGGTTTTTGAAATCGGCTATTGAGGCTTTTGAAAATCACAGAATTGATAAAAAAAAGAGTATCTGAACCGCGCTTAGCAACGAGCTTTAAATTTCTCTTACTTAACCAAAGTTCCCCTTGGTCCCAATTCAACAACTTCCATATTAAAAATACGGGCGTTCTCTATTTCAAACCTAAGGAGGGTTTTCATTTTATGAAAACCCTGAATACCAGCAGCTCCGGGATTAATGAAAAGTAAATTGTTTTTATCGTCATAGGCCACTTTAAGGATATGAGAATGACCACATATTAAGATATGCGGTCTATACCGCGCAATCATCACTTTTACCCTTGCCGTATAGCTTGGCGGTTTGCCAGCTATATGAGTGATGAGAATACGCCTACCTTCAATATCTAAGAATTGATTTTCTGGAGTAGCCTCGCGTATTTTATGACCATCGATATTTCCCCAAACAGCGCGGACGGGTTTGAATGCCTCTAGTTTTTCCAGAGTTTCAACATTGCCAATGTCTCCGGCATGCCATATTTCATCACAATTTTTGAAATGGTAAAACACTCCATCCTCCAAGTGACTATGCGTATCACTAATTAAACCAATCTTCACTTTCCAAAAATCGACACATTTCTACCAAAAATCGAAAACTCTACGAAGTTTTTAAATAACTCCGTATTTTAACCCCCTATCTTAAGCAAAATATATGAAAGGCATTGTATTCACGGAGTACTTGGAATTTGTGGAAAATCAGTTTGGCTATGAAATGGTAGATCAATTACTCAACGAAGTAAGCGTCCCCTCTGGTGGCAACTATACAGCCGTAGGCTCTTATGATTTTTCAGAAATGGTACAGTTACTCATGAAAACATCTCAACTTTCTCAATCACCGCCCGACAAATTGTTGTATCGATTTGGGCTTCATGTTATGCCTGTCTTCCGAAAAGGGTATCCTATTTTTTTTGAAGGTCAAACAGATGCTTTCGACTTTTTGGAAACGCTTGAAGATAAAATACATCCTCAAGTATTGGTGTTATATCCTGATGCAGAATTGCCTAGATTTGATATACAAAGAATCAATAATGTATTAATCATGGACTACAAGTCGTCAAGATCAATGGGTGATTTTGCTCTTGGTTTAATTCATGGTTGTTTGGAAATCTTTGGTGAGAAAGCCAATGTATCACAAGAGAAATTAGTCGAAGACGGATCCTATGTCAGATTTACTATCACAAGAGGAACTTCTTGAAAAAATAAACATGCTTGAGCGGCGTGTCGCGCGAGAAAGAACTGCTCGAAAAGAAGCCGAAAGACTGCTCGAAACTAAATCTGAAGCATTATTTCAGGCAAACCAACAACTAAGTACGCTTAATAAAACACTGGAAAAAAAGGTGGCTAGTAGAACGGAGACCATGTCTTCGCTCATCAATAACCTTCATGCGGGAGTTTTACTCAACGATGAGAAAGGAAAAATCGTCCTCGTAAATAAAGACTTTCTTGAGATTTTTAGAATACCCTTAGCTCCCCATGAAGTAATAGGACTTGACCAGCGTGACTCGGCTAATCTGGTCAAACACCTCCTTGTTGCTCCGGAAAAGTTCATAGATATTATTGATCGGTGCTTGTCTGGAAATAGGCATGTCATTAGTTACGAATTAGCCATGAAGGATGGTAGAGTCATTGATTGTGATTTTATTCCGGTTATGACTGAAAGTGAATTTATAGGCCATTTATGGCAGGTCAGGGATGTAACAGATCAGCGCACAATTCAAAAGAAAATTGTAGACTCTGAAGAGAAGTATAGAGGGATCATTGAAAACATGGAGTTGGGTTTGCTTGAGGTCGACAATAACCACATTATCCAGCGCGCCTATTCATGGTTTTGTGATATGACTGGCTATACTGAAGAAGAGCTGGTAGGTCAAAATGCGGTAAAAATATTGCTGCCTGAAGAACTGCAGGCAGCTATGGATACTCAAGACAAAAAAAGAATCCGAGGTGAACATAGCGTTTATGAGACCAAAATTCTCAAAAAGAACGGAGAGGCCATATGGGTATTGATAAGTGGGGCGCCATTTTATGATACTGAAGGGAATATGATCGGTTCTATTGGGATACACTACGATATAACGGCGCGTAAAAATCTAGAATATGATTTAACCAAGGCGAGAAACCAAGCGGAGCAGGCAAGAGAAGCGGAAAAACAATTTTTGGCCAATATGAGCCATGAAATTCGTAATCCAATCAATGCCATTGTAGGGATGACCAACCTCTTGTACGACACGCAACCCTCCGCTAAGCAGTTGGAACACCTCGACAGAATCAAATACGCATCAGATATGCTCATGGGGCTGATCTCCGGCATTCTTGATATTTCTAAAATAGAATCTGGCAACTTTGAACTTGTCGAAAGACAAATCGATATCCGGAATGGGTTGGAAGCCATCATAGAAATAGCTGGATTCAAAACACAGGATGATGATGTCAAACTGAGGCTAGAATGGGATCAAGCCATAGATTTTGATATTATTGCTGACCCTACAGTCTTGAATCAAATATTTTTAAACTTGTTGAATAACGCTCTTAAGTTTACCAAACAAGGGGAGGTTGTAGTCCGCTGTAGATTACTGGCAGATACAGAAGAAGGCGTAAACTTATTATTTGTGGTTAAGGATACTGGTATTGGTATTCCACCAGAAAAGCGCAAATCTATTTTTGAGAGTTTCAATCAAGGAGATAAAGAAACCAAACTGAAGTACGGAGGTACC
The DNA here is from genome assembly GCA_040218415.1 of Cyclobacteriaceae bacterium. Classification (GTDB taxonomy): domain Bacteria; phylum Bacteroidota; class Bacteroidia; order Cytophagales; family Cyclobacteriaceae; genus JAVJRN01. The sequence goes on along the minus strand of JAVJRN010000009.1, from coordinate 6,924 downwards.
GGACTTGGCTTAGCCATTGTTAAAAAATTGGTTTCAAAATACGGAGGTAAAATCGTTGTTGATAGTGAGGTAGGTGTCGGTTCTACTTTTCAGTTTAACTGTCATTTTAAGAGAATTAAAAAGAGTAGCATGACTCTTGCCAAAAAGACCAGCTTTTTGGGAAAAACCTGTGACAGAATACTTATCGTAGAAGACAACAAGATTAATCAGGCTTATTTATCGGGTATATTAGACAATTGGCATATTCAATATGATGTTGCCAACCATGGCGAAGAGGCATTGGCGTTTATTGAGAAAAATGCTTATGACCTCATATTGATGGACATTCGAATGCCGATAATGGATGGATATGAAACCACGATTCGCATCAGAACGGATCACTCAGGCCAAAATGAACAAGTACCCATTGTGGCATTGACTGCCTCTGCGCTTGTCGATGAAAAGGAAAGGGCTTTGGCTGCTGGGATGAATTTTCATTTAACGAAACCCTTCACGCCAGATCAATTGGCGCATGTATTTAAAAAATTCAATCTTTTGGTAGAAGTAACGGAAGTTGAAAATACCTCATTTGATTTTGGCGAAGGTTTGGACCAAGAATATTTACGGGACTTCTATGAAGATGATATTGACCGGGTAAAATTGATGTTTACCATTTTCCTAAAGAATATAGATGGGGAAATGGCTGACCTTCAGTCGCAGTTCGAAAATCAGGAGTGGGGTTCTTTTTCCAAAATAGCGCATAAAATAAAGCCAAACTTTGCCATGGTAGGTCTCACGGAGATATCAGAACTCATGCTGGCGCTTGAAGGTGTTGAAAAACGACACACACCATTGGCGCGCGTGCCAGAAATTTTATTAAAAGCACAGGAATTGTTTGTAGAAGGCAGAAAAAATGTCGAAAATGTGCTCTCAAAATTAGACTAGCATTATCCCTATGAATTGTATTATTGTTGACGATGATGAAATGGCGAGAGTTTCGCTTCAAATGCTCTGTGAAAAAATAGAAAATTTGGTTATCGATAAAATATTTGATAATGGAATGGATGCCCTCAATTGGCTGAAAAACAACGACACAGATGTACTTCTTTTGGATATTGAAATGCCTGATTTGAGTGGCATGGATCTCGTAAAAAGTGTTGATAAGCTACCTCAGATTATATTTATAACAGGGCATACTGAGTATGCACTTGAAGCATTTGAGCATCATGTGACTGATTTTGTGCCAAAACCAGTCAAGCTACCTCGATTGATCAAAGCCATAGAACGTGCGGAGGAACTAAACAACAATGTGAAGTCTGAGGGACAAAATGAAATATTCGTTCGTGTAGATGGGCGTTTTGTTAGACTTCAATTAAGCGATATTCTTTATGTGGAGTCTTTGGGTGATTATGTAACCTTTGTCACGAATGACAAGAAGTACATTGTACATTCCACCCTGAAAAACATTGATGACAAACTCACCAATAATGACTTTTTGAAAGTGCATCGATCCTTTGTCATTAACCTTACCAAGGTGGTCGATATTGAAGAGAATAATCTGGTGATCAAAGACAAAGTAATACCCATCAGCCGCGCGCACAAGCCTTTATTGATGAAGCGCATCAAGCCATTTTAATTCCTGTTGATTCCAAAAAACGATAAGACGCTACCAGTCAACGAAAGCCAATAAGAGCCACTACAATTCCATAATACCTTCGAAGAAAAGAAGGAATTATGGAAACGGTCACAATCTTATTTTACACCTCATTAGCAATACTTAGCTACACCTACGTCGGTTATCCGATATTACTTTTTATCCTAAAATCGATCAAAGGTCGTAAGGCTTTACCGCAACTCTCTGAGGAGGATTTTCCCGAAATTACCCATGTCATCGCGGCATATAATGAGCAAGACATTATCGCGGATAAAATTTTGAATTGTATCAACTTAGATTATCCTCAGAACCGCATGAAGACCATCATCGTAACAGATGGCTCTTCAGATAATACCAACCAAATAATAAGTAACTACCCCCAGATCAAGACTTATTTCAAACCTGAGCGCAACGGTAAACTTGCGGCAGTTGATAGAGTCATGAAAGAAGTGACCACTCCGATCACTATATTCTCTGATGCCAATGCCATGTTGAATAGTGCATCATTAAAAAACATGGTACGACATTTTCAATCAAATAGCGTAGGTGCTGTTGCTGGGGAAAAGGTCGTTTTAAATGAAAAGGAAGACGATGCAGCCAGTGCTGGTGAAGGGTTGTACTGGAAATATGAATCCAAACTTAAGCAGTGGGATTATCAGGCAGGATCAGTGGTAGGTGCGGCTGGCGAACTTTTCGCGATTCGTACTTCCTTATATGAAAAGCCAGCGGCTAATATTCTGATTGAAGATTTTGTGATGACTATGAAAATAGCAGCAAGAGGATTTCAAGTGGCTTATGAAAAAGACGCACAGGCAATGGAAGTTTCTTCGGCAAGTATCGATGAGGAGTTGAAAAGAAAGGTAAGAATAAGTGCAGGAGGATTACAGGCAGTTTGGTTACTTAGAGGCTTGCTCAATCCTTTCAAACATGGAATGCTAACATTTCAATATCTCAGTCATAGAGCTTTAAGATGGACATTGGCACCCTTAGCAATGATGACGCTAATAATATCAAACATATTACTGACTTTAGGGGATACACTATTTTTCGATGTGACAATGTTTGGCCAAATACTCTTCTACATATCAGCAGCCGCAGGCTATTATTTTGAGGATAAAAAAATGCGTGTCAAAGCCTTTTTTGTTCCATTCTATTTCACTTTCATGCACTTTAATGTATTCCTTGGTTTGCTGAAATTGATCTCTGGATCTTTTGATGTGAAGTGGGAGAAAGCCGCAAGAAAACAACAAGAACTTTCTAAAATGTCTATCTCATGAATCAGCCACTCGTTTCTCTCATCACAGTCAATTTTAATCAGCCGGAGGTTACTTTGGAGTTAGTTGCGTCCTTAGACAAGCAAGATTATCAACATATTGAAATCATTGTAGTAGATAATGGAAGTAAGCGCCCTTTTACTTCGAGTATGACTCAAAATACAAAAGTAAAAGTCATCAGAAGCGATAAAAACCTTGGTTTCGCTGGCGGTAATAACCTGGGTATTGCTGAGGCAAAAGGAGACTTTCTGTTTTTTGTAAATAATGACACAGAAATTCCACAAAACACCATTCAAAGTCTTGTTGAAAGACTAAAGAACGATTCGAGTTTGGGAGCGGTTAGTCCCTTGATTCATTATTTCGATCAGCCACACCTTACCCAATTTGCTGGTTACACACCAATGAATCTGATCACTGGAAGAAATAGCGCTATTGGTTACAAGCAACAAATAGTTGTTGAAAATAAGATAACTCCAAGCTCATTTCTTCATGGTGCCGCTATGATGGTACGGAAGTCAGTGATTGGTCTTGTTGGTTTAATGTCAGACAATTACTTTCTGTATTACGAGGAGTTAGATTGGTGTCAGAGAATGAAAGATCAAGGCTATCAATTGGCGGTTGATTATCGTTCGAGCATTCTTCATAAGGAATCAATATCCACGGGAAAAGACTCTACGCTGATGGCTTATTTCAAAACTAGAAACAGAATCCTCTACATGCGTAAAAATGCGCCAACAATATTTTGGTTGATATTTTGTGCGTTCTTCCTCTTTTTTTCCTTGCCAAAAACGCTCATAAACTATTTGAGACATCAGCAATACGAGCACATCAAAAATGTGGTGGCAGGTATTTGGTGGAATATTCAGGAGCCTGTTTCAAGTGCGAGGCTTGGCTATAAATACGACAGCTTGTTAGGTTAAAATTTAAAAACTTTCGTTTCCATGGGTCGGGCAATAGCTCGGCCCTTTTTTAATTATGGATTGTCATTCCTTGCAAAGTGATCTAAAACACAGATTTGGAAGGTAAGTCGGATTAATCGATAATTAATAATCTTACTGACGGTATTCCGATTTTAATCTAGCTGAAGAGCTAATTGCTTACCAAATTTAATAAGTGAGGTGGTTTCTTCTTTCCCCATTTTACCATCAAAACGGTAAACGATCAAAGACTTTCCGTTACTCTCAATGTGGTAGGCTAGGTATGTCTCTATAAAGCTTAATATCACAGGATTAAAGAACTCACGTACTGCAGACTCATCTGGCCCTCTTAATAGAAAACGATCTGAGAAGATAGGATGATTTTCAAAGTCAATGTCCTGACCTATGGCTAGATCATTGACTTTATCATAGAGACTTTCGAGTTCGAGGGTAAAAATGGGAAAAGGTTTTTTTCCTGATTCTTTCTTCAAAATCAAGGCTGGGAGAATGGAATCGGCCGACTTAGTATCAAGGGTTAAATCGTAAATAATTTCCGAGTAGAGAAACCTAATTTCTTCGAAAACACCTGTGATCAAGTTTTGCGCATATTCGATTCTACCACTTTTGATGAAGCTAAACCCATCGAAATCTTTGAACGACATGGTCTTACTTGGCGTATAAAACATATTCGACTTTTCTGCGATCTCAGCAAGTAACTGTTGATGCTCACTCAACACCAACTCTTTAGACTCGATCACATCTTTGGAAGCACGCAGCGTGGCAAGTGGATGATCCGAGACAGGAATCAGATGATCCTCATTGACGAAGGTTAGGTTTCTACCGAGCTTGTCCCATTCTTTCTGGAGTTCATATAAGTGTGTCCTGAAAGTATGATCTATAAGGTTAACATTTTGAAAATCTATAACCAGACTCTTTTTATCTGAATGGCTTAATATTTCTTTCTTGACCGAGATGTAGTTGGAAAAAACACCAGAATGCTGAAGTTTGATAATACCACTTGCTTGATTAGCCTCTTCATATTCCAGTTTTGTTTTGAACATATATTTTATCGGGGCGCCAGAAATCAAGTGAATAATAAAATTCATCACAATACCTGCAACAATACCTAATATCAAATCTGTAGCTAAGACTACAATCAGGGTAGTTAGGAATATGATAAACTCTGACTTGCCAATCTCCAGCGTGTGCTTAAATTCCCGGGGAGAAGCCAACCGGAAACCTACATGGATGAGCATCGCTGCTAGAGCCGCAAGAGGTATTTGCTCAATGATGGGTTTCCCAAAAATCAGAAATATTAATAAAAAGCCTCCATGAAAGAAATTTGCCCATTGGGTCTTGCCACCATTGCTTATGTTGGCAGAGCTTCGCACGATTTCAGAAATCATAGGCAATCCGCCCACAAGACCAGACAGTGCTGATCCACCACCCATCGCTGACATATCCCTGTTGAGATCTGATTTTCGCTTGTATGGATCGAGCGTATCTACTGCAGACGCACTTAGCAGAGATTCAATACTTGAGACCAGAGAGATACTTAAAACGGCAATCCAGAATGCTCCTGCCCCAATTTTTCCAAAATCCGGGAATATGATACCGTCCATTACACTTTCTGGTAAGTGAACCAGATATTTGGGGCCGAGGATATAATCAATGCCTACAAGGCGATAGTGATGCTCGTGAAAAAGGTCGAACATGTGAGCCATCGGTATAGAGACAAGGATGACCCACATAGGAGCGGGGATTATTTTGATTGGTTTAAAATTAACTTTCGAATGTCCTACCAATATGAACATACTCACCATAGCGATCAGCGCTATTTCCGGATTCATGTTGACCAGTGCATGGGGAATTTCGCCAATAACCTCATATAGTTCTTTGCCTTCAGCTTTTGTGCCGAGCGCAACAAAGAGTTGTTTCACGACAATAATTACCCCGATTGCTGCCAGCATACCATGAACTGCCGCCGCAGGGAAGAAGTCCCCAAACTTACCAACCTTCAAAAATCCCAAAATCACCTGAATAATCCCTGCTACCACAATGACCGCTAAGGCATATTGATAACCTGCAAGCGGATCTCCTTCACCCAGACTTTCTACCGCAGACAAAGTAACAACGATGAGCCCGGCTGCTGGTCCGCTGATTGTAACATGCGAGCCGGTGATCCTAGACATGAGCAAACCACCCACAATAGCTGTCAAAAGCCCCGCCATTGGCGGTACGCCAGATGCCAATGCTATGCCTAAGCAGAGTGGTAGCGCGATGAGTGAGACCATAAAGCCAGACAAAAGATCATCTTTCCAGTGCGCTTTCAGACCAGCTAATCCGCCCTTAGGAACTTTATCTATCAGTAAGTTCATCGTTTATATTTCCTTGGTAATTGAGATACAAGCGCAATAATATTTTGATTTTTATCAAATTGGGCACAATTAAAGCATAAAAAAGCGAGTGGCACAGTATCGGATTCTAATATTTTGAATACAATACTCATTGTCTTCACAGAAAGTTTCCTCAATTTTTCAGGCACGAATACATCTCATTTTGGGATTTGAGAAAGTGTTCGATTTCATTTGATGATTGTGCTTTGATTACCTACTAAAAGTCTGTCTGCGACACAAACGGGCGTTTGCCATGGGATAACAGAAAAAATAGCCCGCCTTTTTATGCATAAAGATAAGAGGAGATATGCGTTTAAGTGAGCAATATCCGATGGATCCCAGTAATTATGTTGGAAATTTCAAGGCATTTCGCAACATGATTTACCAAGTTAAATCATGGGTAAGAATAACCTATTCATAGGTAAATCATTTCAATGTAGACAGGTATTATCATGAGTTTTGCTATCGAATTAACCGATCTCAAAGCAAGAAATCTATTTTAAATAAACTAGTGGAAAGGATTTTCAAAGCAGATAAAATATACCAGTCACCCTTAATATGTACTTATTAACTTGACGGTAATAAAGCTATAGAATATAGGTAATTTTGTTTATTTTTGCGTTATGAACAAAACAGACTTTAGGACACTTTCATCTGAGGAAAGGCTTGCGAGCAGGAAAGCTGCAATGCGTATGCTGAATAAT
>JAVJRN010000008.1:0-11207 GCA_040218415.1 Cyclobacteriaceae bacterium | reverse complement strand
TACCTTTTTTTCAGGTCAGTTAAGCACCATGCCGCCAAACTATTTGATCGAGGCGGGAGACTTACATGTGATTCGACCACTTTATCAGATAAAGGAATCAATCATTTCTGAATTTGTAGCAGCCCAAAACTGGCCAATAGTCCCTTGTAACCTGTGTGGCTCTTAAGACAATATGAGACGGCAGGATATGAAAAAACTCATCAATGATCTTACAGAAAAATATCCTGACATGCGAGAAAGTGCTTTTAAGGCATTACACAATGTGGAGCCAAATCTTTTGCCAGATGAAAAGTTACGTATGAATACAATTGCTGCTTTGTAAAAGCCAATGGTGAAGCTCTGATCGCAGGGAGAGGATAAGATTACGCGAGTATTTCGTCAATTGATCTTTTACCAATTACGAAACTGAGGCGAAAATGCTTTTGCTGCTAGGTCAAATTCCTTAGAGCCACTTTTTGTAGCGCATGATGGTAATCATAACGATGGTAGTAAAGCCCATCAAACTCCACACGAATGGATAGCCCCATTCATAATGAAGTTCGGGCATGAAATCGAAGTTCATACCATAAACGCCAGCTACAAAAGTCAAAGGAATAAAAATGGCCGAAACTACCGTCAGGGTTTTCATGACCTTGTTCATCTCATTGTTGATGTTGGTTTGGTACAAGTCCATAATGTCTCGGAGCATTTCGCGCGAGGTATCAAAAAAGCTAATGAGAAACTTGATGTGGTCGCTTATATCACGAAAATATACTTTGGAGTCTTTGTGAAAAAATTTATCCCCTTCCGCCTGCATCTGATTAAAAGCATCCCAAAGTGGAATCGTATACCCTCTAAGCACATTCACTTTCTTTTTCAGCTTCATCACCTCCTCAGGAGCGTCGTAGTTGGTATCGCTGATCAATTTGATTTCCATTTGCTCCATTTGCGATCTCAGTATTTCGCTGATGCTCATATAGTTATCTACTACAGCATCTAAGCAGTGATAAAGCAAATATTCTTCGCTACTTCTACGGATGACGCCTTTGCCCAGTTCTAATCTTTTCCTCAAACCATCAAACACATCGCCAGGTAATCCTTCCTGAAAAGTGATCAATAGCTGCTTTCCAAGTACAATATTGAGATGCTCTTGACTTATTTGGCCTGTTTCCTCCTCGTAGCGGAGCATTTTAAGAGAAAGAAATATATGATCTTCAAAGGCCTCAAATTTTGGTAAGTGGTCTACATTGAGAATGTCCTCGGTGATCAGCGGATGCACATTAAAGATGGCGGAAATCTCTGCTACAATTTCTGGATCAGAAGATTCAATATCAATCCAATTGACCATGTCTGGTTTGAGCCATTTGGATGCTGTAGATGGATCATCATGCTCGCTGGCGCTGTATGTTTCTGTGTTATATTGAATGAGATGTAGCACTTTTTTAAGTCTTGGTACTAAAATTAAACATCAATATACTACAACCATTAATCGGGCATTTGGATTAGTTAAAATTGGTACAATAAGTTTTTTGTCGGATTCAACTAAGATACAAAATGGTTGCTCGGACAAAAAGAAGACATGGCATTGCTTCATCTCTAAAAGAAAGTCCGCAACTGAATAGAAGCTTATTATCACCACTCGGTAACAATAGTCACTAAACTCAATTTTTATCCCGTCTACGTTTGTAAAAAATTAATCAGACGAATGACGAAGAACATATTGATACTTGTAATGCTCACTGGATTTATGCCCAAGGCATGGAGTCAGGATACATTGCAAATTTCCTTACAAACGATACAAGCCAAGGTGCAGGAGCGCAACCTTCAGGCTCGGATAGCTGATAAGCAGTATGAATCAGCAAGTGCAGATTTTCAACAATCCAATGCATTGTTTCTGCCCAATATTACCGTTTCGCATACGGCTATGGTCACCACCAACCCTTTGATGGCGTTTGGCTCCAAGCTGAATCAGGCGATATTGACTCCCGCAGATTTTGATCCAAATCTTCTTAATAACCCTAAGAGGACTGAAAACTATGCCACACAAATCGAGGTGCTTCAGCCGCTGATCAACGTAGATGGCATTTATCAGCGTCAGGCGGCTAAATCAAAAATGGAAGCTTATGGTTTACAATCGGCTCGTACCAAAGAATATCTGGTATTGGAAGTGAGCAAAGCCTTCATGCAACTTCAGCTGGCTTACCAAGCAGTGGTGGTCATGAATCAGGCAAATCAAACAGCACAGGCCAACCTTAAGGTGGTCAACGATTTTTATGATCAAGGCTTGCTGCAGAAAACCGATTTGTTGGATGTGCAAGTACGTGTGGGTGAAGTCTCCAATCACGTTCAAAATGCCCGGTCCAATGTAAAAAACGCCTCGGATTATCTCGCTTTTTTGATGAATGAATCTGGAGCAGCTCAGGTTTATCAGCCTGATCAAGAACTAAGTGCTGAGATTGAAACAGCCGTTTTTGATGTTTCCTTGTCGGAAAATAGAAAAGACATTCTAGCGATAGACAAGTCATCAGAAGCATACGAAAAAATGCTGCAATCAGGCAAAATGACCTTCCTGCCTCGTCTCAACGCTTTTGGTAGCTATCAGATGTACGACGATCAATTGTTTGGAACAAATGCCAAAGGTTACCTAGTAGGCGCACAATTGTCATGGTCGCTTTTTGATGGATACAAGTCGCTTGGTCAGCTTCAAAAAAGCAAGGTGGAATATGAAAAAGCTGAGGTGGAAGCCCAACAATACAAAGCGCAAAGCCAAATGGAACTCCATGCGGCTTATCGCCAGCTCAAAGACACAGAAAACAAAGCAAATAATGCTCAGCTGGCATTACAGCAATCAAAAGAAGCTTACAAAATAAGAAAAGACCGGTTTGAAGAAGGTTTGGTAAAAACCTCAGACCTGCTCATGGCTGAAACCCAGATGTACCAAAAAGAGCTCGAATATCTGCAGACCGTTTTCGAATATCAATACACTAAAAACTACTTAGACTTTTTAACCAAATAAGAAATGAAGGGAATTATATATACAATCATTGGAGTCGTTGCTTTGACGGCCATGAGCTGTGGAGGCGGAGAATCACGAGAGGTGGCAGTACTCCCTCCGATTGTCGTGAAAGTGGGCAAAACAGCAGCCTCGAACCAGTCGGGTTTTGTCTCAGCAAGTGGAAAAATTGAGGCAAAAAATAGCGCCAACCTGAGCACACGCATGATGGGGTTTGTTCAAAATTTAAATGTAAATGTTGGCGATTATGTCCAGCAAGGTCAATTACTCATCAGCATCAACAGCACGGATTTATTGGCGAAAAAGGCTCAGGTGGAAGCTTCTATAACTCAAGCTACTTCAGGTTTTGAAAATGCGAAAAAAGATTTCGAACGCTTCAAAACCCTTTTTAATCAAGGAAGCGCTTCGCAAAAAGAATTGGACGACATGACGACTCGCTATGAGATGGCGAAAGCAGGCCTAGAGGGTGCTGAGCAGATGAAACAGGAAGTGATGGCGCAGTTCGCTTACGCCAATATCAAAGCTCCTTTTAGTGGTGTGGTTACGAATACTTTTATCAAAGAAGGCGATATGGCCAATCCTGGTATGCCGCTCTTGAGCATTGAAGCGCAAGGGAATTTGGAAGTGACCGCAATGGTTTCTGAATCTGATATCGATCATATCAAGAAAGGAAGCGAAGTTCAGGTTGTGGTAAAAACAATGGATCATGTACTCACTGGCGTGGTAGCTGAAGTAAGCCATTCTGCAAAAAATACCGGAGGTCAGTATTTAGTGAAAATCAGTTTGTCTGGTAAAAATGCCGATGTGCTTCCTGGCATGTTTGTCAATGTCCAGTTTCCTGTAGCAATGGAAAATGAAAAATCAACAGTGATGGTGCCAAATGCGGCTCTTGTGAAGCAAGGTCAGCTAACTGGAATTTACACGATTGGATCTGATAATGTAGCCATTCTGAGGTGGTTGCGGGTAGGTAAAACTTATGGCAATCAGGTGGAAGTACTCTCTGGATTGACCAGCGGGGAAACATACATTTCTTCTGCCAAAGGCAAGCTATTCAACGGAGCTAAAGTCTCTTTTTAATAAAGATTTAAACGCGTGAGGGAAAAAGCGAATAGCCAAGCTAGTCGTACCCGACCCTAACGGCACGCTCAAAAAATAAAAATTATGCAAGAAGGAATATCTGGAAAGGTCGCGAACTTTTTCATTAACTCGAAGCTGACAATCCTGCTCATGGTGGCACTGATGATCATCGGGGTATATAGCTCTACGCTAATACCACGTGAGGAGGAGCCACAGATCAATGTGCCGATGGCGGATGTGATGGTAGGTTATCCAGGGGCAAGCCCAAAGGAAGTAGAAAATAGAGTGGTGAAGCCACTTGAAAGAATTATTGGCAATATCAAAGGCGTGGAGCACATTCACAGCATGGCCATGAATGGTCAGGCGATGATCATTGTACAGTTTTATGTAGGTGAAGATGTGGAACGCAGTTATGTGAAGCTTTATGACGAGATCATGAAGCATCCGAGTCTGTTGCCGTCTGGGGCAGTTGGCCCAATGATTAAGACACGCTCTATCGACGATGTACCGATGTTAGGTCTGACCCTTTGGAGTGAAAATTACGATGACTTTCAAATACGTGAAGTCGCTGAAGAGCTTACGGGAGAAATCGAAAAAATCAAAGATGTAGCCATCACTAAGGTCATTGGTGGACGTAACCGAGAACTGCGTGTGGTTTTGGATAAGGACAAAATGGCTGAGAATAGGGTAGATCCTTTTGGAATCATGCAGATGATACAAGCCAATAATCACAGTTCTCAATCGGGCAGTTTTGTAAAGTCTGATCAAGAGTTTTTGATCACTACCGGTCAGTTTTTGAGTGCTGTCGAGGATGTGGAAAATTTGGTTATTGGTGTAAATCAAAATCTGCCCGTTTACCTGCGTCAAGTTGCTCAGGTGCTCGATGGACCAGAAAAGCCATCGAGCTATGTCTCGTTCGGTTACGGCAAAGCCAATGAGTCTTTCGGAAAATTTGTTTCAGAATATCCAGCCGTGACCATTTCGGTCGCCAAAGTGAAAGGTGCTGATGCAATGAAAATCTCGGAGAAGATCGTTAATAAAGTGGAGGACATGAAACTTACGCTGATTCCGAGTGACATCAATGTAGAGGTGACTAGAAATTATGGAGAAACAGCCTCTCATAAAGTGGGAGAGTTACTGCTTCATTTAGGTGTTGCCATTATAGCCGTAACAGTTTTAGTTATGCTGGCCATGGGCTGGAGAGGTGGTCTTGTGGTGTTTTTCTCTGTGCCATTGACGTTTGCGTTGACACTGTTTAGCTACTACATGTTGGATTACACGCTCAACAGAATCACGCTTTTCGCCCTTGTATTTGTGGTGGGAATCGTGGTGGATGATAGTATCATCATTGCAGAAAACATGCACCGGCATTTCAAGATGAAGCGACTGCCATTCAAGCAAGCGGCCATCTACGCCATCAATGAAGTAGGGAATCCTACCATTTTAGCCACATTCACTGTGATCGCTGCGATTTTGCCAATGGCATTTGTGTCTGGTATGATGGGACCTTACATGAGTCCAATGCCTATTGGCGCATCCATTGCGATGATTCTTTCTCTGTTTGTTGCGCTCACTGTGACGCCTTATTTGGGTTATCATTTATTGAGAGAAAAAGATGAGAATGAACACAAAGAAGAGCATGGTCTGGAAACAGGTTTGATTTATAGAATCTATAAAAAAATTGAACAACCGCTTCTCGATAGCAAAGTGAAACGCCTAGTTATGCTCGGTATCACAGTGGTTTTATTATTCGGTTCTGTTGCGTTGTTCTTTACCAAATCTGTCGCCGTGAAGATGCTACCATTCGATAATAAGAATGAGTTTCAGGTGGTGATAGACATGCCAGAGGGAACTACACTGGAGCGCACCGCTGCAGTTACAAAAGAAATTGCGCAGTATCTGACTACTGTTCCCGAAGTAGTTGACTATCAAAACTATGTCGGTACATCCGCACCAATCACTTTCAATGGACTTGTGAGACATTACGATGTGCGTGGCGGTAGTAATATGGCAGATATTCAGGTGAACTTGCTTGATAAGTCAGATCGCTCATTGCAGAGTCATGACATTGCCAAAATTGTAAGACCAGAGATTCATAAAATCGCTAAGAAATATGGTGCCAACGTGAAAATCGTCGAGGTGCCACCAGGTCCTCCCGTGTTGTCAACACTCGTTGCGGAGATTTACGGCCCTGACTATGATGAGCAGATTAAGGTGGCTTTTCAGGTAAAGGAAATTCTCGAAAACACCGATGATGTAGTGGATGCCGACTGGATGGTAGAAGGCATTCAAACCGAGTACAACCTAGAGATTGACAAGGAGAAAGCAATGCTCAATGGAATAGCTCCAGCGCAGATCGTCGGCAACCTCACTTATTTACTCGGAGAATATGCAGTTTCAAATCTTTATGATGAGAGAAGCAGCGACCAGATTGATATTGTGATGTCGCTTGATGACGCTGATAAATCGAGTCTGTCGGAAATCCAAAGCCTGAAAATAAAAGGAAGCCAAGGCAATGTGGTGCCGATAAGTGATCTCGTCAAGGTGAAAATGGACACGCTTCAAAAATCGATTTACAGAAAGGATCAAAAGCGGGTGGTTTACGTCCTTGCTGATATGGCTGGTGGATTGGAAAGTCCGGTTTACGCGATCCTCGGGATGAATGAAAAACTCCAGCAGATCAAACTGCCGGAGGGTTATGCCATGAACGAATTATATATGGATCAGCCATCAGATGAGCGTGACTTTACGGTGAAGTGGGATGGAGAATGGCAAATTACCCTCGAAGTTTTCAGAGATCTTGGTGCTGCATTTTTAGTGGTGATTATTGTCATCTACATGTTGATTGTGGGTTGGTTCCAAAACTTCAAAACACCGATCGTCATGATGATCGCCATACCGCTTTCGTTGGTGGGAATCGTACTCGGTCACTGGATCTTGGGTGCATTTTTCACCGCAACATCCTTTATCGGGATGATTGCCCTGGCGGGTGTGATGGTGAGAAACTCCGTATTGCTGATAGACTTTATCGAAATCAGGCTAAATGAAGGCGTGCCGATAAAGCAGGCAATTATTGATGCTGGAGCCGTACGAACTACGCCAATTCTTCTGACCACAGGAGCGGTAGTCATTGGCGCATCTATCATCTTGTTTGATCCCATCTTTCAGGGACTGGCCATTTCATTGGTAGCAGGTGCGATTGTATCCACTTTGCTCACGCTGATTGTGGTGCCACTGATCTATTATATGACAGAAAAGAAGAAATGGGAGAAGCTCCAAAACGAGCAATAAACGAAAAATGAAATGAAACTATTATTGATCACAGCAGTGCGAGAGTTTGGAAAGGATATCAAAGTCTTGCTCAAAAAATCAGGTGTGAAAGTCTTTTCCTACCAAGAGGTAACAGGCCATAAAGACCTAACCAATGAGCCGATGACTGGAAACTGGTTTGCCAGCGATGCACATGAGTTTGAATCTATATTGTTCTACGCTTTTGTTGAAGAGAATCTAGTAGAGCTGGTCTTTGAAAAAGTGGGGGAATATAACGGCAAACTAAAGTCACAATCTCACCTTCATGTCACCATGTTAAATATTGAAAAATCAAATTAAGAAATGAAAAATAGAATAGTAAGAGCAGTAGCGGGATCATTTATCCTTATCAGTTTATTATTGGCCATTTATGTGAATATCAACTGGCTTTGGTTCACCGCTTTCGTTGGCGCAAACTTGTTGCAATCCTCCCTTACCAAGTGGTGTCTCATGGAAGATATCCTCGGCTGGCTGGGCGTGAAGGATAAGAATTGTTGTTAAAAATGAAAAGACCAAATTCCAAGAATGGAATTTGGTCTTTTTTCAAAGAAAGGATTACCCAACGGGCTTCCTTCTGATCAATGATCATTTCTGTTGTCGAGTTAGTTGACTTCTTTTAGATATTGATCTAAAAATGTCTTGATTTGACCATATCCCTCAATCTCGTTTTCCTTTTTGCGAAAGCCATGACCCTCATCATCAAAGACCACATATTCCACTGGAACACCATTGGCTTTTACGCCTTCCACGATTTCGTCTGACTCCACTTGCAGCACACGTACATCGTTGGCTCCTTGCAAAACCATCAGTGGTTTCGTGACATTTTTGGTATGAAACAAAGGAGATATTTCGTAAAGCCGAACCGAATCTTCTGTAGTTGGATCTCCCATTTCATCATAAAGTGCCTTTCTAAAACTTTCCCAATATGGCGGAATGGACTTCAATGTGCGCAACCAATTGGTCACCCCAAAGATATTGACACCCACATTGAATTCTTCAGGAGCAAAAGTGAGTGCAGCCATCGTCATATAACCTCCATAAGAGCCGCCAATAATTCCGATTTTTTCAGCGTCGATTACGCCGGTAGCGGTTAGGAAGTCTTTTCCTGCGATACAGTCTTTCAGGTCTTTGTCCCCATGATTTTGATCATCGAGGTGATTAAATTCTTTTCCATAGCCACTGCTACCGCGATTATTAACTGCTAAGATGGCATAACCATGATTGACCAAATATTGGATCAGTGGGAAATAACTCAACCTTGATTGACCGCCCGGACCACCATGCACCCAAACCAACGCCGGTACTTGATTTTTAGCGGAAGCTTGTTTTGGTTGATAATAAATGGCCGGGATTTCAAGACCGTCGAAAGATTTATAGCGCACTGATTGACCTTCTACCAAATCGCTTGCAGCAATTTCAGGGTTTAAGGTGTTGGTCAGCTTCTTTAGATCTTTAGTCTCAAAGTTGTACACATAAATGTTGCTCGGAGAAGCCGAGGTACTTACGGTGAATCGTGCCAGTTTTTCGCTTTTGGAGATGTTTACCGAAGCAATACTTCCTCCCTCAATAGATGGCAACTTCAATTCCTCGCCCGTATTCTGATCAAAGATTTTGACCAAAGTCCTGGCGTCTTGGTTAATGCCTATGACACGGTATTTTTCATTCCATGAATCGTAAGCATACGAAACGTCCCAATTGGTCTCAAACTCCTTGGTGACTTCTCCAGATTCCAAATCTCTTTTGGCCAAATAGACAAAATCGGCTCCTTCATCGGTCAGATAGTACAAATTTTTGCTATCCAGACTGAAAAACTGTGGGCTGTAGGTCGCATCTCCTTCGTGCTCCGAGATATCTATTTTTTCTCCTGATTCCCGATCATAGAGAAACATCTTACCATCTGCACTGGTAATGGCCTGTGTAATAGCAAAATAGCGATCATTGGAGGAGATAGCTCCAACATCCAGACCGTCGTTGTTTTGGTAGATCACCTCTTTGATGGGTTTTTCGGATTTTACCTCATCTACAGACATTTTGTAGATATCCATAAATTTAGGGTCGCGCTTGTTACTCATCAGATACATGCTTTGGTTATCCCTACTCCATCCCCAAAAAGCATTTCGTACGCTATCTTCAGGCGTCAAGTCTTTGGACATGCCTTGATCGTTCTTCATGAAGATTTTATAATTTTCATTGCCGCCCTCGTCAAACATGTAGATGAATCCTTCCCCATTCGGGAAGTAGGATTGTGCCATGTAGGTTTCCTCTGTGGAGTTGGTGAGTTGTGTTTTTGCTCCAGAGGCTATATCAATCTCATAGGCATTATAGATCCCCGTCTCATTGCTGGTAATGAGCAACTTCGATTCGTCAGGCGAGAAGCTGCCTCCTCGGAGACTCACATTGGCGTAAAATTGATCAATGGAATAAAGTGCTACTGGTGCTTCCTTTTGCTGCTGACAGCCAATAAAAGTGATGAAGGAAAGAATGAAGATGGTTTTTTTCATGGTTTTTAGGTTTAGGTAGTGGATGGTTTTCTGTGACAAGGTGTATTGAATATGTATTGTCAACTTTCAAATTACGACAACCTATCCTTAATTACAATCCGTAGGGTTTGAGCACTCATCCTGCGTGCGTTCAATTGCGGAGTTGTTGGGTCGCGGATGGCTACCGATCACATGAAGGCTTAGTTGTTAGGCAAGTTTTTTTCCTTTTTACTTCCAATGTCTAACCATTTCTTTACTGAAAATTGTTTTCCTAAATTCATTAGGCTTCCTTTCATTCATTAACTTCAATTCTCCCATTTCCTTTATCAACTCCCGAAAATGTGCTTCTCTTAAATCATATTGCGCTTTATTTTCATACGTTGTTATAAGTATGAGATCAAATGGTGCGTCTTCTGTAAAAGGTGTTTCCATTACTTGAAAAGATTCTATATGACCTTTCTTTATTGCGGATTCACGCAGGACTTTCCAATTATTCTGAAAGTAATAAACAGCTTCAGGTTCATTATCATTTAAGATTTGAACAAAGTCCATGGTTGTAATTGACTCCTTTTGCTGTCCATAGACATGAGCACAACTACTCAGTATTAAAACCAATATTAAATGTTTCATGTTTTCGTCTTTTAATTTTCAAATGCCCTACCACGACCAGCTATCATCCGTAAGCTGGACTTTTCAAATATCTCAAATGTATCTGTTTTTGATGCCCTTTGCAAGTAACTATGTAAGCGGATTGGGCTTAGCGCCTGTTATCCGCTGACTTTACCAGTTTTATAATTACCCATTCATGAAGTTCTGGTTCGAAATCTCCTTGGAAAACCACATCACGAATGTTCAGCATATCTAAGTGTCGAAGTTGTTCAACATCTCTGTTTGTAATGGTATCCCTGTCAAGAATAACATAGGTTGGGATTCCGTCAGCTTCATTAGTCCGGACTGTTTCAATTAGTTGTTCAATAGATTCTTTTCGAAATTCAACTATTTCTTCATGGCTGTAGTTATCCTTCTCCCAATCGTAAATGTCCTGTCTGTTCACTTCGTTTTGCCAAGGTCTTTGAGTTCGTTCGTAGTTCCATGAAGTATAAAGTCCAAAAGAAACCCAAAGAACAATTCCTGCTAAAATTGAGATCAAACGTTCTTTGTGCATTCGAATATATCCATCACTCCTTAATTTCCAATCACTTAGCAATGAGTAAGGCCATCTCACCGTCATCCAGATTATTAACCCAGCGGTGATTGATTTATATTTAGGCAGCATAATTGATGCTTTCATGGTTAAAATATTTGATTACCCTTGCAGGACAAGTCTGTAGCATTTTCATGTGATTTTG
>JAVJRN010000004.1:0-45408 GCA_040218415.1 Cyclobacteriaceae bacterium | reverse complement strand
TAAGCTATCGGTTGTATGCCCACAGCTTGTTTAATAGCACAATCTAGTGAAATCTGCCGAAGCTCACAACGGTTCAAAGTGGCACTGCGTTCCAAAAGATAAAAATCCTGCGAGCTGCACTCAGTAGAAAGCACAGAACTTTCCTCAGCGGCAGATTCACGGTCGAGTTACACTGAAACCAGCCAGAAAGCACTTTGGCATATAACCGATAGCGCCTGTTAGGTCTCGTTTTAATTCTCCAGAAAGTGGGCGTTCAGGTGATCCGTTCTAACAATTAAATACTCAGGAGGCTCGAATTGAGAACGGTTAATTCTTCCAGTAAATTCGTTCGAATAATAGACTTCCTTGTTGGTGGAAAACTTGACTCGTAGTTTAGTCTGAAAATCACCATCATATTTATAAATCTTAGAAATAAGGTATTCATTAGGCAAAAGTTTAGAGTTTCCATAGCTATTTCCACATACAGCTCTATAATCTAAATATTCAATTGGCCGCCAATTTCCTTGTTCATCCTGAGCCTCTTGAATCATGTAAAGCCATCCTTCCTGTGTTTCAATATTTCTGACCGAATCGGAAATGTTCTCAATCAGAACTGGATATGCCTCGACAAGTTTGGTGGATGGTTTGTAATATTTGGACAGGAAAGTTAATTCGGATTCATAGATATCTTTGACTGTTTCACCTTCATGCAGGTTCATAAATGAGTTGTCGGTATAGTCTGGAATTGACACAATTTGAGAAGTATCAATTACAATTTTAAGGTTAGAGCCTAATCTGTATTTTTTGACCGGATTTGGAACGGGAGGTGGGGGCGGTGGCATTTCTGTTGGGGGGATGTCTATGTCGAATTCAATATCTTCAAATATGGAATCAGCGTCATAAATGATTTCGGGTTCCCCGTTATCAAAAATGAACCTCACACTTCTGTGAAGATGATCTTCGTAAAGTCGTTCGACATTAGAGAGGTCAAAGGAGCTATAATCTTCAGAAATCCCTATGAGTTCAAAACCGCCTTCAATCATTACCGAAGTTGAGAAAAGTTCAGTTGGTGCGGCAGAGTCAATTACTGTTGGAAATTGCTGACCAAATGCGCCAAAAGAGAGAAGGGTTAATATAGTTGTGAATTTCCGCATATGAGACCTAACAACCGGATAACAACACCACTGGTTGTTATCCTCCTTGTATTTTTTAAAATCTATTTAATTCCCAAAACTTATCGCGCTACAGATGGAGCTAAACAGTCACTATCCACTCAAGCCTTTCAGTTTCGGGTCACAAAGTAGTGCTTCTTTCGATAAATTACAACGGGGTACAAGTAGGAAGTATTTTGGAATGTGCAGGTGAGAAGGAATTGTTTGATGTCAAATAGCTGGGTTAGGCATAGGGAAGTAACTTTCGCGCTGATGGTGTAAAATTATGTATCAGCCATGAATGGGGTGTCAAGAAATTGGATGATCAGCATTCTTTGAGCAAACTAGTCTGGGATGGTACATTTAACTTCACTAAAGTTTGCTGTAGTTGCTTCTGATTGATCCAATGAATTCAAATACAATACGAATTGATCAATACCATGTCCATTAGACCTTGCAGATACTTCCATGGTATACTTTCCCGGAGTGTCAAATGTGGCATAGATTTGATGAGGATCACGATCATATGTCCGCGCTTGCCATTTAAACCCTTTATCATTTCCGCTCCGATACACCTTAAACCAGCCATCATGAGAAGCCCCTTCCGGATTGGGTGTTTTACCTACACCTTTGGGATAAACCTTCACTCCTGATGGTTTTTGAGCATAATAATCTGCGGCATCAGGAAACCTTAACCAAGTGTCATTATGTTCGGTACCTAGCTCTCCTATTGTGTATGCGCTTTTCCATAAAAAGTGATAAGTCCCTGGATTGGATATTTGAATATTGAATGTTGTAAGGTCATTGCTAGGTGCGGAAAAGTAATCTAATTTCGTCCACACCATATATCCATTTCCTGATGCCTGAGGATCAGTCTCATTCAATAACCAGCCTTGTCCAAAGTCACCATTCTCAAATTCGGCCCTTATAACACCTTCTGACTCAAGAATAATTAAATTAACAGGATCTTCACAGGGTTCATATTCGAGAGTAGTAATCGTCATTGTATTGGAGTTTTCTGTCACCGAATCTCTTTGGATTACAGCACGAATTCTCAAATGATATTCAGTACTTGACTCAAGATTGCTTACTGTATAAGTTGTGTTTTGTAGTCGGCGGGCATTATAATTAGCCAAAATACTAGTAAAATCTATATCCTTCGCAACATCCAGCTCATAGCCAATGGCTCCTTCAAAAGATTCCCATTTAAGTTCAATTTCAAAAATTGATGGAGATGCGCTTAATAATATTGGGGTCTCAAATTCGTCAACTTCTTGCTCAAGCTCAAGTTCTTCTTCCGCTCCCATATCGCTAATTTCTTCTTGGGTACAGGAAAGGAGCGACGCTGAAATAAGCCATGCAGTAAGGACAGTAATACATGTGTGGTTTACCAATTTGGTCAAAGACCCGATCATTAGGATTATTTTAGTGTTTACAATAATAATCAGTTCAATCTCCTTGATCAGGGAATAAAATCCATGCTTGAGGTAAAATCGTCTCGCCATAGAAGTACGTCAATTTGGTATATACTTTTAGGTGCTTATTGACGGGTTTGGAAAGACTATCCTGCTAAAGATATAGAACGCTTTTATTGATTGATATTAGAAGAATAGAAATTCTTCGTGAAATTGCCGGAACTAATTGTGGTTTAAATCAGAAAACCGCTTTTTTCAGGTCAACCTCCTTCTGGATTTCTCCAATTCCATGCTGTCCAGCCAATGTATATGGTCGCTGATATTTCTACTAGACTAAAAAAGAGATAGTGCATGGTAAAGTCACCATCTAGTAATGTTGCAGCTTGAATTAATGTGAAAGCAATTCCTCCAATAATATTAAACCAGCGATTTAAAGAATATTTAAAAAACCTTGATAATACAATCATGACCATGGCAAATTCCATGATGATGGCAAATGTTAGCAAGAAGCTTTCTGATAGCTCTATGCCGCCAACTTGGCCTGTTAAAAACTGATTGAGATCGGGAGCATGAAAGAGAGTAAACACATCACAAAAGATGTAATTGACTGTTACAAATATCCATAAAGTGGAGAGTAATACTTTTTTATCCATTTTCATAATTTGATTATACTAATAACGTATAATATTTAGTATGCCTGCACTCCGACGATCACCCCTTAAAACAAACGCTCAGGTCTCTTCAAAGAAGATAGTTTGATCATTTATTCAGGTTTTGAATATTCGATTAATTCTTCGATATACAAAAAATCACCTTGGGACTGAGTCAGTTTAATAAAGTTCTTCACAGTAGGTGCATACAACCAAACTTCCTCTTCCTCTGCATTGTATCCTCTGGAGTTGGAGGTTTTACCGGTGTATTTAATGGCATAAGCCATGAATGTTCCGGCTTCTACGGTTTCCTCTTTAAAGGATAGCACCTCTGGATTTTGACTTTGATTTCCTGTGGTACCGTCTCCTTTAGGTTCAAATAGTCTGACAAGCCAGGAATTTAGCATCCTGACTTATCAGACCATAGCTTAAAATTTCCAACCTATGTAAAGGTTCGGTTCGAAAAGAAAGACGTTTCCATATTTGTCATCAAACTCCTTAAACCCTTCAGGAGAATTATTATCAAACATCCACTGGTTGATATGAACCTGAGGTTCTAGGAAAAATCTTTTTTTCTTACCCATTGAAAAATGGTAGCCCAAATGAATTGAGTTGTAAACTTTAAAACCATTCTTAATTTTATTACCGTCTAAATCCGTATAGGTTTGAAACTGTGGAAGGACTTCTACAGCCGCAAATAGCCCTTTCCAAAGCATACGTTGGTATGTGATGCCAATTCCTGTTTCTCTCAAGAATCCATCGTAATATTCAGTACCAGACTCTATTTTATCCACAACACCATCCCACCAGGTGATTCCCATGGGTTGAAACAATCGCCACCTAGCGAACTTTACCCCGATGATGTTCTTATTGTCTAGGTTGCGCTTTACATGCAACTCTACCATTTGAATACTTGTTCGTTTGTCCCAACCAAAGATAATTTCATCTGGAACGAGATAAGGTATACTTACCCTCCACTTATAATCAACTTCGGTTTCTTTAACCCTTGTTGATTCAGTTTGAGCAAAAGCACTAAGCGTGCAAGAAAATAAAAGAATTGTTATTAGATTTTTCATGATAATAGTGTTTAAAAATCTCTGCCAACTTTAAGCAGAATGTGTTGAGAATCGTTTTTGATTGTGTTAAAGTCTATACCCTATTCGCAAATGCATATTTGGCTCTATGCCGCTTTCGTTGGCTGAATAACCTGCACGCTCAGCGAATGTGTGACTATATCCTATTCCTATACCTGCTTCATAATTAAAATGCTCCCCTATATTTCTTCTAATTCCCCAAGTAGGTATAATGGCGAAATCACTTACCACAGGAGCATCGTCAGCATTGAAAAAAGCCAACTCTGGATGATAACTCGTTTTTATGGCAATGAAATTGCCGCTATTGCCATCCGTTCTTTGTGAGTTCTCAGCGCGTTTTTTGAGGTTGTAATAAAACCTGGGCTCAACTACGATAACTGGTGTGAGGATAAACGGGGAATCAAAATCATCATAATACGTAGTTTCCCAAATACCAAAGTCAAAACCAAGCTCTGTTCTTAGCGCAATGCTATTTGATAGTTTTACTTCGTTATATACCCAGATTCCTAAAACTCCGGTTTGAAGCCCGAATGTTGTGTTTTCAACACTTGTGTTTTGAGACTTGGCAACTAAAGTAAGTGCGCACAAAGACAGGATAAATAATGTTTTTTTCATGTTTTTAATATTTCGTTTTTTACAAAGTGCTTCCGCTTACTGACAGTCTGTTTATTATCAGAAAAGGAAGAATCATCCAAAAGTTGTTTACTCCAGATCGGATTGACAAAGCAAATATGAATTGGTAATGAAGGGGAATCGTTCGGAAATGAAATTCGGTACTTATTAGTGAGATTTAATACCTTTTGACTCGCTCAATTTGATTGGACTTCACCCAGCCTTTTGGAGGCATTCCTTCAATTTTTTTAAAGAAGGCATTGAAACCGTTTTGGAATTAAAGGCGCTTTCATAAGCTAGCGCTAGTAGGGTAAGATGGCTGTTGGCAGGGTTTAGGGCATTCTCTTTGAAGTTCTCCAAACGAAAACTATTGATGTAGTCATTGATGTTTTGACCAATTCGTTCATTCTGCAACCAAGAAGGCTTGTTACTGCTCATTTTTTTCACAATACCCATTTCTAAAATGTTCCAAGATTTTAATCGCAGGGCGATAGCCCAATAGGTCTAATTCCCCGATGCTCTGCGTCGGAAGCTAGGGTCAAGGGTTCTACCCTTGGGTTTAATACCATTTATTTGTTAGAAGAAAACAATTTCATTACTCTTTTTTCTTGTGATAATTCCACTCTGGTTTTTTGAATGCAGTATTGAAGACTCTGTTAGAGCTAAAACCACTTACGTAGACCAACCCGTTCAAGCAAATATGTGTATTGTCCGAATCAAAGACCAGCTGTTTGAAATGTTCAATGCGCTTTTTGTTAATAAACTCGTTAAGGTTGTTGCCAATAGATTCATTAATATCTATGAATACTGATTAGGTTGGATAGCTACTTGCTCGGCTAGAGAACGTAAAGTAAGTGAAGTACAGTACTCTGATTTCACATAAGCTTGTATTTCCTACCACTTAACTAATTGTAGCTCTCACTAACAGTCATTGCTTTTTTATGATACGAACGATTCTCTTGTAAATAATCTCAGAGAGGCTCCACATTTTACCACCGCTCGTGTTATTAAACTGAATCACAGTAGCATCTATATCTGGGTGGTAACGAGCAATGCTTTGGTATCCTGGAAGATGACCTGTATGCTCGCAGGCATATATGGAAGAGTAAATGGCCTGTTCTGCGTCGCTTAATAATGAACCATCATTTAGCGCACGCAAAAAGATTCCAACGTCTTCTGCGGTTGCTACCATCGACCCTCCTGGCTGAATGAAATCATTACCTTTTATATCATGCTCATAGCCTACGTAATAGCCGCTCATCACTTCATTCAAATCCACTTCGCTTAAAAAGCCATAGGTGTTTTTTAGGCCGAGGGGGCTTAAAACTTTTTCTTTAATATATTGGTGATAGCTGTAGCCAAGGGTTTTATCCATGATATCAGCCAGAAGTAAATAATTACTGTTCGAGTAGCTATACTTTTTATTTGGTTCAAAGTCTGCTGGTTGATCCAGTACCAACTCATAGATTTCACTTCTTTCTTTATATGGATTTGTCCATGGATAGTCTGGATGATCAACATAGTTGAGAATACCACTTCTATGCTGTACAAGCATTCTTATGGTAATCTCCTCTGCATTTTCAATCCTGCTGGCATATTGCGGTAAGTACTCGGCAAGAGACTTGTCTAAGGACAAACGACCCTCATTCACCAGCATGGCTACTGCTACTGCTTCATATAACTTACTGATACTAGCTATTTTAAAAAGATAATTGGGAGCAGCCGGAATCTTTTCTTCTCTGTTTTTCCAGCCTGAAGTATAAACCTGTGGCTCTTTCCCTGCCTGATCTACATACACGATGATACCATCGAATCCAAGTTCGATTGCCTCATCTACTTGTTGCTGTATTGAAGTTGGGAGCGGTGCTAGCCACCCCAATAATAGAACCCAAGGCACAAACATAAAAGAGCAAATTATGGCAACTATGGGCATTATTATTTTAAGTAGTCGTTTTGTAAGTTTCATTTTTGGAATTTGCCATGATCTATACCGCATCTAATTGATGCCAACGTTTACCTAAACTGCGTTTTTGTTGGCAATAGTTTTTATTCTTTCTTTTCTATCCTGGATGGATTGGTTCTAAAGACATAACCAAACAATATTGCGAAAACGCAATAGACCGCAGTTAACGAAATAACTGTTTCTGAATGGGTATGAATTTTAGGAATTGTTTTAATCAAAGCTAATGCACCAACTGCAAAATGCATGAAATTCCCAATAGCTATAGGCCTATTGTAAATGCCGCCAATTAGAGAACCTTTTGCCATCCAATTCAACATGGTGAATCCGAGATAAAGTGCACCTAATAATTGCAGTGACAAAATTGATATTGGGTTTGGTGTTACGCTCAGACCTGAGATAATTTCATCAGGTATAAACGTGAAAGTGATTCCTAGAGCACCTAAAAAAATGCAGCTTGAAATCATTAATATTTTAGTATTCATTCTTGTTTTTTAATTATTGCCAAAATTGGAATATGATGCATTGAGTTCATCATATCACAGTTTGATGGTTAAGTTTTACATAGAACCTTTGAAGGTGGTCATAAAGTGAATCTTTGTTTCGTGAGGTATTACTAAGTGATTGAGGTATCTGACCTGATCCCAAAAATGAGCAAATACCCGATCATCCAGAATTCGCCGACAGTAGCAGGAATGGTTAGGTATTCAGTGAAAGAAGACTCTATTCCCGAATAATGGAAAAAAGTACTCAGCATATAACCAAAGCCACCGATAATAAGGGTATATCCTAACCAAACAGGCATTCTGCGTGAATGGATAACGATATACCCCATTGGAATAAGCCATAGCCCGAAAAATAGACTGCCAACAGCCCAGGCATTACTGATTATGTTGTGAAAAACTGAAATTAACAAGATTTGCTCACCAGTCGTCAGAGAAGAAGAAGCAACATTAATCATCGACCCCATAGCTATAGCACTGATCATAATAGCTACTGCATTAACGGTACCCCAGATAGCCAAAGACCAAGCTGCCCATTCATTAATGAGTCTGAATAATTTATAAAACCAAACAGCAGCCAGAACTTGTGATAAAACTATCACTAATTCCAGCAACAGACGTGTTCGGATAATCGATTCATTTTCAATGATATTTTGAAGGGTTGCAGCAGGGTCGCCGGTGATAAACACTTTGGGATGAAAAACAAGAAATCCTAGTACTCCGAAAACTGCCAATGACAAATACCAGATACCCGTAATTCTGGCGTCTTTTTTAAGTGACTGATGTGATGAACTCATTATTATTTATTCTGATTTTGAATATTTGATTAATTCTTCTAAGTATAGAAAATCACCTTGATTTTGAGTGAGTTTTATGAAATTTCTTACAGAAGGAGCGTAAACCATTTGACTTAAGCAAGAATATTCCATCCTGCAAAACCTACAATAGCGTAAAACAAGTTGCTAAGAATATGAATTAGGACTGCCATTTTTAAAGAGCCAGTACGTAATAAGATCCAACCCCAAGTTGCACTATATAAAAAATACATGGGCCATAATATCATGGGGCTATGGCCAACGGTGAAAACAATCGAAGTTATCAATATAGCAGCCCATGCAGGTATTTTCTTTGCTAATGAAGACTGCAAATACCCTCTAAATACAACCTCTTCCATAATAGGTCCGACGAGGAGTGCCAGCAGTAAAAAACCAGACATTTCTAATGCTCCTCCATTTGTTTGTATGAAGCTAAACATTTTGGAGCCGCTCCCAATAATCCCTTCATGACCTAAGGTAGGTAACATCACCGATCTATATATCCATGCTAAAAAATGTGTCGATACCAATGCACCTATAACCAATAAAAGACCTTTACTTTTTTTAATCTTACTTGGTTGAAGTCCTATCTCAGGATAAAAAGTTTTACCCGATCTACGAATATCCCACCAGTAAAAAGTAATTATCATAATGCCACCGAGCAAAGCAGAAGTGAGCCCCAAGATTTCGAGAGGAACTTTATTAGCAGGTGAAAAGAATTTAAAACCATAAGAGATAGCAATTCCAGCTAGGAGTTGACATGCGTACATGATCACAATGGCCAGAACACCCCTTTTGAGTGTTAATGACTTTTGTTTAGTTTCCATTTCTGTCATTCAATTTTAAATATTTTCATTTTTTTAATTACCGCTAACGACTATTTATAACCTGTGTGAACCATAGCGGGTATAGTCGCCTACATTGGTATTGGTATTGGTATTTGTTCCTTATTTTGGTTTCGTATATTCGATCAACTCCTCTACATAATTAAAATCCCCTTGAGACTGAGTCAGTTTAATAAAGGTTTTTACTTCCGGAGCATATAACCAGATCTCCTCTTCATCCGCATTATACCCTCTGGAATTAGTAGTTTTACCGGTGTATTTGATGGTATATGCCATGAATGTTCCGGCTTCTACCGTTTCCTCCTGATAAGCCAAAACTTCGGCATCTTGATTTTGAGCCCCCGTAGTACCATCCTGACTGGTCCAATTATTTTCGTACTTCCACTTTTTACCCACTTCTAGCGGCCAATCATATTTAGGTGTATCGCTTTCATCCAGCTTAACAATTTCGGCGAGAGGAATGGTGTCATTACCTATGGTCATGCCCAAACCCTCATCAATGCGTACTATCGTTCTTGTATCTTTACCATCTGACCGTACTTCTCCTTCCGTAGTTACCCCTTTATACTTCCAAACCCATTTTTCTCCAATTTGATAATCCTCAAGAGTTGGCTGTTGGGTAAGGTTAGATTTTTTTGGGCTATCACAAGCACCAAATATGATGATAGATAAGAGTATTGTGAATTGAAATTTCATATTTTTCCTCATTTTTATGTTCCGTTAAAATCCACCTTAGTTTAGTCCCAAGCGCAGTAGCCCAAAGGGTATTTTGCATGTTTATTATTGTGAGCCGTTTTATCTAAAACGTTTTGGTTTCATCTGTAACCTAGCGTTTTCAACGATTTCCGAAATTCGCTTATTTCTTGTGTTATCTCTTTTAGCCGAAACAACCCAGTATAGAAGTCCCTTTTGAGAAGACTTATTTAGAGTTTCAAAGTATTGCATTGCTCCTTTCTGTCTTCTTAGTTCTCGTTCTAGGTCTTCAGGTATCTCTAGCATTTCAACAGTATCTAGAATTTTCCAACAGCCATTTTTCTTTGCGACTTCAATGCTTTTAAAGCCAGTATCTTTCATAAGTCCCTGGTCAATTAAGGTTTTTACCTTATCCTTATTCACTTTTGACCAATTACTTTTCGGCTTTCTTTTACTAAAATATTGCATGAATCGCTCATCATCTATTGTCTTTTTAGTACTGTCAATCCAACCAAAGCAAAGAGATTCGTCAACAGATTCACTCCAACTGAGATTGAAATTTGGAGTGCTTTTTTTATAAAAAACCAACCAAACGGCATCCCTTTCTTTATGATTCAATTCGAGCCAGTCTCTCCACTCTTCTCTACTACTTGGACAAATTTCTTCAGCTTCTTTCATTCTGAGTTCTCTAATGTTAGGTACTGGCTCTTATTCTTTAGGGTTGGTATCTATTATTACGGCATTCATTAATTCGCTTGCTGTTGGTTTATGAAATTCCCCCTTCCATAAAATCAAACATGCCTGCTGTTACTTCGAATGAGAAAGTTTTACCTCTATTCACGTTTCTATCTAAAACTCGTTTTCGTCTAATTGGATGAACTCTGCTTTATCGAATTGACAAAGCAAAGATGAAGGGGTAAGAGGGGTAAATCGTTCTGAAATGTAATTCCGAACTTAATAATGAGATTTGGTTCTTGTTAACCAGACTTAAGTTTGGATAGACTTCACCCAAGCTTTTGGTGTCATCCCTTCGACTCTTTTAAAGAAGGCATTGAAAACCGTTTTAGAATTAAAGCCGCTTTCATAAGCTAGCGCTAAAAGGGTAAGATGGCTGTTGGCAGGGTTTAGGGCATTCTCTTTGAAGTTCTCCAAACGAAAACTATTGATGTAGTCATTGTAGTTTTGGCCAATTCGTTCATTCAGCAACCAAGAAAGCTTGTTACTGCTAATATTCACGTTTTCGGCAAATTCTCTTAAAGATAAAGAGGGGTTTAGAAACCACTTTTCTTCCCTCATTCCTTTTTCTATGATGTCTAATGCTATGCTGATTTCAGCATCTGACATTAAGGCTTTAGTAGGGGTGATTTGTATTTGTATTTCGGGGTTAGGTGGCAATAGTTCTACTCGGAATGCTGCTTGGACCAAATCCTGAAATCGCTTATGCTGATGTAAAGGTTCAAGCAGTGGAATATTCATGAAGTTTATGATTTGACCGGTACGCATTTTGATGTTTTCTTCCAAAAAGTCCAATGCCATTTCGTGCTTCTCCAAATGGACCAACAAAAAAAGTTGCCAAGGAAAAAGCGCTCCTTCAGAATCTTCTTTTATCATGAAGCTTACCTGGCTGATATCCATGTCAATCTTATCTTCTGGATTTGCCAATTTGTATAATACGCTGCATTCTTTTGGCCGCTCTGCCAAAAGGGTTTTATCTAAGAAGTCATTTAGTTTTTCGTAACCTCTAGTAAGAATTAAGCAGAGTTGTTTTAATGCAATGGGATGCGTGAAATCGGGATTGATGCTCAAGGAGGTCTCTATACATTCCAGCGCTTTCGTGTAGTCCCCCTTTAGGTAATGAATATTTGCCTTGGTAAAATAATGGTTCGGAGATAAAGGGTTTATTTTTAGTATGTTATCAGTATGCCAGAGCGCTTTTTCGAAATAGCCTACTGCTGTATACAATTCGATTAAACCTTCTTCTGCTTCCGTATAGGATGGATTAAGTGCGATTGCTTTTTGAAAATATTTATGTCCTTCGATAAAATCCCAATGACCCCAAAAGGACAATGTCGCTTTACCAAAATACCCTACATAGGATTTTTTGTCCAGCTTAAAACCTTTACTGAGATTCTCTTCTGACAACTGTAGTAGGTCTTTGTCATTCCCCCAAGATCCCGCCATGGCATAACAATACGCTAGACCAAAATAAGGCAAAGCAAATGTGTGGTCTGTCGCTACACATTGCTCATAGAGTGCTATTGCGTTTGCGATTCCTGGCCCATCCCACATTAAATGCTGATAACGACCTTTAAGATAAAGGTCGTAGGCCTCCATATTTTGTGTAGGTTCCTTAATAAGATGTTCCTGAATATTGAGGTGACCAAAATTTTCTCGGATCTGGTCGGCAATGTGTAAGCTTATTTCATCTTGTACTGCGAATATGTCCTCTAAATCCCGATCGAAATTTTTTGACCAGAAGTGAGTGCCGTCATCAGTGCTGATCAACTGTGCTGTAATGCGAACCCTGTTTTTGGCTTTCCGGACGCTTCCCTCCAAAACTGTACGCACCCCTAACTGATCACCAATTGTTCGTACATCAATATTTTTATTCTTAAATGCAAAGGAGGATGTGCGGGCAATGACTTTCAAGCCCTTCACGGTGGTTAAGGCATTGATTATTTCTTCGGTAATGCCATCACTGAAGTATTCGTTCTCAGGGTCAGCACTCATATTTACAAAAGGAAGAACCACAATAGACTTATTGGATGATGATATGGGTATATTGTTGCTCATTTTGTACTATACCTTATTAGGGCTTCTTTGAAATGATATTGAATGCTTCAAATCACTATTTTTGTTTGAATCTAACAGCCGAAAAACAACCGCTAATGGTTGTTATCCACACTATATTTTTATTATCTGTTTAATCCGAGACTTATCAGCCAGCAAACAGAGTTGAACAGTCATCATCCGCTCAAGCCTTTCAGTTTCGGATCACAAAATAGTGCTTCTTTTGATGAATTACAACGGGGTATGCGCAAGGAGTATTTAATCTTAAAGGGCAAGAGCTAAAAGATGGACGTAGTGGCAGGTATGGAAATAATTACCTCTCCACTATTCCTATCGAACCATCCATTCCGTGACAATATGCTGAAAAGTATAAAATCAGAGATCTGGACATACTATATTTTGACCCTTTTCTGTAGCTCAGTGGATGGATGCATGGTCAAAAGCTTTTCGAAAAATCCACCGATTTCCTTTTCTCTATTCACGACATTCATTTCTAGGATTCAATGGCTCTTTTAGCCGCTAAGCTTGGGAGCGAGCAGGTTTTGAGTATTTTCTGTTGGTCTCAAGGCCAAAGAAACCAAGAGTCAGAAACGCCCTTCGCCACAAGGCCTTGAAATGCTATTAACCTGAGTTCGACTTTAAAATACTCCTAAACCACGTCATTCGGAGACTTTAGCTGAGGATGGGGGCGGTAAAGTCGTAGGAACCTTCTAGCAGAGGACTCCTACGCAGATTTTCCACCACATTAGCCTCCGAAAATCTCCTCTGAGTGACGGCCGGAGGGGTTTGTGTTAGCATTGTTTCATCGAACTCAGGTCATTACATAAAAAAGTCAGCTCAGAAATAGCTTCCAAGCTGGCGAGTTAGGCAATACTTCGTTTTATAATTTGCTCTTGTTGATTGCCTTCCGAACCATTTCCTCATTCATCTTGGCTTGCATTTCTATCGGCATGTGTTTGGCCATCCAAGCCATCATTTTATTCTTCCCGCCTGGCACGATTAGAAATTTTTTACCTAAGCCATTTAATCCTGCTTCCGCTACTATGGAAGGATCCATGGCGCTCATAGGCGTTTTGCTCCAATCCATGCCATTGTCGGCGGTCATAGGGGTTTTTGTAAGGCCAGGAGATAGCACGCTTATGTCAACCCCCTTTGGTTTTAACTCGCCAAAGAGCGATGCACCAAAGTTGATAACGAAGGCTTTAGTGCCAGCATAATTGGCAAAATATGGATTT
Organism: Cyclobacteriaceae bacterium; assembly: GCA_040218415.1. GTDB lineage: Bacteria > Bacteroidota > Bacteroidia > Cytophagales > Cyclobacteriaceae > JAVJRN01. Next base: position 31,666 of record JAVJRN010000004.1, on the reverse strand, counting down.
GGCATTTGGCCAGACATACTTCCTATGAGGAGGATGCCCCCTTTCTTTTTCTCAGTCATTGCTTTGCTGAAGTGATGGGTCAGTTCCATAGTGGCGACCACATTGAGTTGGATCACTTTCAATTCATTTTCCAATGAGTTTTTCTCAAAAGCACCATTCACTTCCAGACCAGCGGCTATTACCAATAATCCGATAGACTCATTGATTTGCTTCACCTTTTGCACTCCTTCGGATGTGGCAAGGTCAGCAGCTATGGTTTTGGTTTGCACGCCATATCTTTCTTGTAAAGACGCTGCATGTTTGATCAAATCATTTTCTTTTCTCGCTACGAGGACTATATTGATCCCACTGGCCGCTATTTGACTTGTTAGTTCGGCTCCTATGCCCGATGTAGCTCCAGTGATCAGTGCCCAATCACCGTACTTTTCTTTAAGATTTTTTTTCATGATTTATTCGTGTCCATACCTAATAAAGTATACAAAGGATCTGAGCTCATCAATCCTGGAAGGATGATGCCAGCCCCTGCCAATCCCCACCATGTTTGATAGACGATTCCGATAGTGATGATGACTATACCAAGAATGAATCGCAAGTTGCGATCAGTTTTACCAACGTTTTTTTTCATGACCTTTTGTTTGTTATTGTAAACAAAAGTCGTGATTCTAGAGGCTTGGTATTTTACAAATTAGTCCAAAGGATAACCAGATTAGCTCAGGCGATATTCAGAGGGAGATTTGCCAGTTTGCTCTTTAAATGCCCGATTGAAAGTGGTCAGCGAATCGTATCCCAAGTCGTAGGCTATATCGGATACGCGTGCCTCTTTATTTTGCAAAAGGTTGGTGGCCTTTGTGATTTTCATTTTTGAAATGTACTTGGCAGGGCTTTCGTTGTACACTTCCTTGAACTTCCTCTTGAAAGTGGACAAGCTCATGTGACATAGAGTAGCCAATTGGTTGAGGTCTAGGTCTGAGTACAGGTTGTGCTGAATCACCTCTTCAAATTTCGCGAAATTTGGTTTGAACATAGAGGCCAAAAAATCAAGCTCTGATGGCGCGTGCACCATTTTGGTGATGAGTAAGACGAATTCGCGAAGCTTATTTTTCACTAGTTGTTCATCGGCTAACTCAGGATGATCCAAAAGAATGCTCACGCTTTGGCGGTAATGCTCAAGGAGTTGATTTACGGGTATTTGTTTGAGATTGAAATCTACAGTGTGGCTTGATTGAGTAATGTCAAAGTCAAACAACTCTTGAACGAGTTCTGGGTAAAACAATAATCCCAAGGCTTCCACATTGTCCATTTCAGTAGCGGACTTTTTAGTGGACTCATAGTAATAGTTCAAGCATTTGGCCAACAATGCAGTCTCTTTATTTAATTGGAAACGCTCCGTCTGAGCTCGTAACTGCAACTCACCTTGATTGATAAAAATGAAACAGGCTTCATTTTCATAGTACTCTTTAGGCAACCGAGTGAACGAAGGGACAATGATTTTTTGAAAAACTACCCGACCATGGTACTCTATTGTTTTTAATGTTGGTTCCATTTTTCCACTTCAATCAATCTCCAAATGTAAGCTTATACATCTAAGCACTAATGATAAAGTGATCGATTTAATGCAAGAAGAACCGTAAAAACAGAATTAGCCAATCACTCAAGCCATACCCCGAGCCATCTGACGTTTGTTTTATCATCCATCACTACTTGAGGAACCAAGAGAGTAGTAATCCCTTGCTTTTTCAGCTCCTCCTCATCTCAGCCAAGCTTGAAGAGATCGAGGAGTAAAGGTTCACGGATTAATTCCTCGATATTTTGAGCGGACTTTGCTTAGAAACAGTAATAAAATTTATTTTTTTTCTACTTGGTATTGCAATACATCATAATACGATGTATCATTGCTACATGTATTCAAAAGAACTATTAAAAGGCACCCTAGAGGTTATTGTTCTCCAACTACTTTCAAATCATGGAAAGATGTATGGCTATGAACTATCGCAAATGGTGAAAGAGCAAACCGACGGAAAAATTCATCTGAAAGACGGGTCACTCTACCCGGCACTGCATAAGTTGACAAAGGATGGAATTCTCACCTTTGAAGAGGTAAGCATTGGCAAGCGTGTGCGCAAGTATTATAAGTTAACGCCAAAAGGTGTGTTGCAAAAAGAGACGCTTTTGGATGAAATGAGAGACTTTATCAGAACCATCGAAAAAGTGGTATTCAACAACATCAATCCATCTCCTGCCTTATGATGAGTGATGATTATGTGGATGAGGTGATTCGAGCGGTGGAGGACAGCAGCATAAAAGACCAGAGTCTGAAAGATGATCTCGTTGATCATTTGTGCTGCCTCATTGAATTACAAATGAAGAAAGGAAGTGCTTTTGAAAACGCCAAAGCTTATGCCTTGGAGCAAACTGCACCGAATGGACTCGACGAAATACAACAAGAAACTATTTTTTTACTTAACTATTCTAAAACCATTTTTATGAAACGATTAACGTACACTTTGGGCTTTATTTTTTCAGCAGCCTTTGTCATGGGTATTTTCTTTAAGCTCATGCATTTACCTTTCGCCATGATATTGCTCTTCGGAGGAGGCACGGGTCTGGCCTTCATTTTTCTTCCATTAATGCTCATCAACAGATACCAACAGCTCATGCGTGAGGTCTTGTCGGAGCGTTTGAAATGGATCATGGGAAGTGCCTCTTTCATGCTTTTTATTCTTGCCTCACTGATGAAGCTTAATCACTTGATGGGAGCAGCGGTTATGCTAGGTGTCAGCTTTTTAGTCTTTACCGTTGGTTTTCTGCCTTTCTTATTTTTTAGAATGTATCGACGTTCTGTAGAGGAAGTCTAATTTTTTGCATCCAAAGTCAGATTACATTCAACCAACCAAAAAGCCCGCAATTGCGGGCTTTTTTTATGACTGAAATTCGAATTTACCAGGAATTGTCCTTCTGTAACTACTCCTTGAAGAATAGCATTTTCAATGCGACCATATGACTATTGATATTGATTTGAAATTGCAGATTGCAGATTGGAAAAGAATAATTTTCACTCTTTCGTCGGTACATATTCACGTAGCTAAAGTGGGGTTCAAGCATGAGCTTTGCAACTGATAATACGAGGCGTCCACACCTTAAAAGGATCTCATGAACAAAGAGAATTTGGCAGAGTCTGATGATCTAAACCACTACCGATACACTTTTCATAGCTTGCGCGAAGACCATTGGGAGTACTCACATTTTTTTGACCCTCACTTCTTATTAATTATCGGCTATTTTCTAATATTGGTAGATTTTATTCAACGGGATTATAACAAATTATATTTTAAACTTTATTTTTACGTTTAATAAAAAGGAAGCAACTCTACAAAATTATTGTTCTTCTTAATAGGAATAAGATATAGAATGATAAAAATCCTGAGAAAATTGAGAATTACCTGCTTTGTATTCTTTGCAATATTTGCATCGATAGGTACATTATCTGCACAAGCTACAAGAACCATATCTAACAACTGGGGGCAATGGTCTACCGCCTCAACATGGCAAGGAAATAATCAACCGGTTAACGGAGATTTAGTTACCTCAACTGTTAATAATCTAAATACTCAGATTGACGCAGCTGTTAATTTGACAATAGCCAGCATGAGTTTTTCGAAACCTACTACTATTATTATGTATAATGGAGCAAATCTGACTGTAACAGGAGATATAAGTAATTCCAAGAATTTGACGATTACACTTTGGGGAGGTACACTCACTGTTAATGGAAACATTACCTCTGATGCTGCTCTTACCATTACTAATAATGGAAGCATGAATGTCGGTGGAGCTATTTCAGGAAAAACTTCGGTTTCAGTGACTACAAATACTGACAATGATATGGAAATAACGGGTGCTATTACCAGTGCAAATGGCCCGGTGACCATCCAAGGAAATGGAAACGGGGATAGAAATTTTGGCGGTATTTCAGCAAAGGGAAATCTAGCTATCACAAAAAATGGTTCTGGAGCTATGATTTTTGGAGGGGATGTAGCATCTAGTTCCGGTAATATCACACTTACTGGAAATGGTGGCTTACTGGAAATACAAGGAACAGTGGATGGAAACAACGATGTGGATATTGTGTCTAATTCAGGAACTATCCATGTCACTGGAGGTGTCAACGCAGGGAACGATGCTAGTTTTACAGCTAACGGTAATCTTGAAATAGAGGGAGTAGTGGCTGTGCAGAATAACGCTAGCTTTACAGGAAATGGTGGATCAACTTTCGAAATGGGAGGTCTGACAGGCGGCAATAATACTTCACTTACTTTTAACGGAGACGCCACTATAAATGGAGACGTAAACCTTGGGATGGGTACTGCAGTAACCGTAAATAGCGGAACAACTATGATTACAGGAAGTTTTACTTCAGGGGGTAATGGTGATTATACAGTCTTTTCTAACTTGGTTGTTGGTGAGGACTTGAGTTTGGATGGTGGGACAGATAATATTGGAGGAAGTGGAACAGTTACTACTGGAGGTACTTGCTCATTTGATACGGGTGGTAGTACGGGGATATCTCAAAATTGTTCAGTAACAACACCCATAGCCTTGCCAGTGTCATTACTCACTTTTATATCTCGAACGGAAAATCTTCATGTTACGCTTCAGTGGATTACAGCTTCTGAACTTAATAATGACTTTTTTACCCTAGAAAAATCATTTGATGGCATTAACTTTTCTGAGTTGAGTAATGTTGAAGGTTCGGGTACTTCTAAGGAATTACAGATCTATCAATACATTGACATGGAACATTCTGGTGTGGTCTATTATAGGCTTTCTCAAACTGATTACGATGGGACATATGAAATTTTGGATGCTATTCGCGTTGGATCTGCAAGTTCTTTAGTAAAGCCTTCTTGTTATCCAAATCCATTGTCTCAAACTCGGGAACTTACCCTTGATCATGTCACTGTTGATATGGGCTGGCAGATATTTCAAGCTTCTGGAAGCTTGATAATGGGTGGAAATTTTTTGGGTGGAAATAAACTAGACTTATCTGATCTAACCAAAGGTTTATACTTTTTAATGATTTCTAGTGATGGTTTCAAATCGACTCACCGAATCATTATTGAATAGAACCACCTTAGACTTTTATCCATTTTAAAGAATTCAACTTTTAGATCGGCCAAAGATGATAGAAGGTTTTGGTACAGATAATAGAGGTTTTTTAAATTGATTTTATACAATTCCCATATTTAGCTAGGGAAGGTTCACAAAATTGTGAACCTTCTTTTTTTTCCAAGCAGGCCCGAGCTTTTAGCTCGTGTCCAAATATAAAATCAATATCATTCAGGCCTTTCCCACCACTAATTATGGATCACCGTGCCGCTTTTTATTAGCTTCGCAGCTTCAAAATAAACGCTATGATCTCAGTCGATAACTTATCCGTGTCTTTCAGTGGTGCCACTCTTTTTAGCGATGTGTCTTTTGTCATCAATCCTACAGACAAAATCGCGCTCATGGGAAAAAACGGCGCGGGTAAGTCTACCATGATGAAAATAATTGCTGGCGAACAGGCACCCTCCAAAGGAGCGATAAGTGTTCCGAAAGATGCTGTCATCGCCTATCTGCCACAACACCTTTTGACGGAAGACAACTGCACCGTATTTGAAGAAGCCGCCAAAGCTTTTAAGCAGGTTTTTGCGATGCGCGAAGAGATGGACAGCCTCAATAAACAACTCGAAACGCGTACCGATTACGAGAGCGCAGCATACATGGCCATCATTGAAAGGGTTACCGACTTGGGCGAAAAATTTTACCAAATAGAAGAAATCAACTACGATGCTGAGGTAGAAAAAGCACTGAAAGGACTGGGTTTCAAACAAGCGGATTTCCAGCGCCAAACGAAGGAGTTTAGCGGTGGCTGGCGGATGCGGATTGAGCTGGCGAAAATTCTACTTCAAAAACCTGACTTGATTTTGCTCGATGAGCCGACCAACCATATTGATATTGAATCGGTGATTTGGCTGGAAGACTTCCTCCTCAATAGCGCCAATGCCGTGATGGTGATCTCGCATGACCGTGCTTTTATCGACAATATCACCAATCGCACCATTGAAGTGACCATGGGTCGGATATATGATTACAAAGCCAACTACTCACACTATATCGAACTTCGAAAAGATCGACGGGAACATCAGATCAAAGCGTATCAAGAGCAGCAAAAATTTATTGCGGATAATATGGCCTTTATCGAGCGATTTAAGGGGACTTACTCCAAAACGAATCAGGTCACTTCTCGTGAGCGCATGCTGGAAAAGCTGGAGAAAATAGAAGTCGATGAAATTGACAATTCGGCGCTGAGATTGCGCTTCCCTCCTGCTCCACGTGCGGGTGATTATCCGGTCATTGCCAAAGAAGTTTCCAAAGCCTACGGTGCAAATGTGGTATTCAAAGAGGCGAGCATGACCATCTCCAGAGGCGAAAAAGTGTCTTTTGTTGGAAGAAACGGAGAAGGAAAATCCACCATGATTAAAGCCATACTCGGCGAAATAGAAGTTGAGGGAAGTTGCCAACTGGGACACAATGTGAAAGTTGGATATTTCGCCCAAAATCAGGCTTCACTCCTCGACACTTCCCTAACCGTATTCCAAACGGTAGATGAAGTGGCCAAAGGCGAAGTAAGAACGCAGATCAAAAATATTTTGGGCGCCTTTATGTTCAAGGGGGACGATATCGACAAGAAAGTAAGTGTACTTTCCGGAGGAGAAAAAACTCGGTTGGCCATGGTCAAGCTTTTGCTAGAACCCGTTAATCTTTTAATTCTCGATGAACCTACCAATCACTTGGATCTGAAGTCGAAGGATGTATTGAAAGAAGCCCTCAAAAATTTTGACGGCACGTTGATTTTAGTGTCTCACGACAGAGATTTCTTACAAGGCTTGTCTGAGAAAGTTTTTGAGTTCAAAGATCAGCGCGTCATCGAGCATTTCGAAACGATAGATGCCTTCTTGGAGCGCAACAGAATCAAGAGTATTGCTGAGATTAATTTGATGAAGTAATTCCATCGCTTTAGTGTTGTCAAGTTTATCAAAATCTAAAACGAATTCTCTATGTCTTACCCAAAGCATCTTCTATCAATTCTGACTATATTCACAAGAGTATTTTTTAACCTAACACAACACAATCATGAATAATCAAAAATCTCCAACCTGGTTTTTAGTAGTGGCCATTGTTATGGTCGTTTGGAATTTAATGGGTGTCGCAGCATTCATTGTGGATATTACCACATCAGAAGAAGCTATTGCAGCGCTACCAGCTGCAGAACGGGAATTGTATGGCAAGTTTCCTGTTTGGACTAAAGTCGCTTATTTCATTGCTGTTTTTGCAGGTACTTTAGGAGCCATAGGCTTGGTACTTAAAAAGAAATGGGCAAAGCCTGTTTTGATCGTTTCCTTAGTCGGTGTTATCGTCCAAATGTTACACAGCTTATTTATTGCAGATTCCATGGAGGTCTATGGGCCAGGTGCCGTAGTAATGCCAGTAATGGTCATCTTGTTTGGCATTTTCTTGGTCTGGATGGCCAATTATGGCATTAAAAAGGGCTGGTTGGTTTGAGCTTAAGTCAAGAGTAATGAAAAAGGATGTCAACAGGCTGACAGCTTATAGCAAGGTTTTCAGAGGCTTTTTCTGGTAGTAATATTTTTTTTCTGAATCATCCGATCCCACGACTGTTCTGAAAACTGCAACATATCAGGGTCTTCATGCTATATCGAGTATATGTTTTTATGTAGCTTTCGTATTGAACAGTTTACCGGATATTCATTTTCCCGATCATTTCTTCGCCAAAAAATAGAAAATATAATCCTCCCGATAGTGATGTTTTAACATGCAATATGTTTTCAGAGTCTCTGTCTGTTGAAATAATGAAAGTACTTGCATCTTTGCCAGAGAGATCAAATATTTTCAATGTATTCAAAGGGTTAACAACATTGGTAAGTTCAAGATGGAATTCACCATAATTAGGATTAGGATAAATTTTCCCAAGGGGATTGAAATTTTTAACCTCCAATAATTCAGGTTTATTTAGAGTTAAAGTATTGCTTGGATTTGATTTACCAAAATTATTATATGCGTAAACCCTCACATCAAATGGGAACGATAAATTATTGGTTGAAAAAGTGAATGAATTTGAATTACTTTTTATATCTCCGACAATACTAAAACTGTCTTTTTGATTCATCTCAATAATATAACCGTCTTCTATCAACGATAAATCATTCCATACTATGGTTGCACTATCCTTTGATAATCCAGATGTTGTCAAATTTGAAGGAGAGTTTGGCGTTCGAAATTGGTCATCCAAACATAAAGTCACGTAATCAGAGTAAACACCAGATTTAAATGATGCAAGTCTGAAGCATTGACTGTTCACTGAAGTATCGATTGCTGCAACCCATTGTGTAGTTGTAGGTGCAAGAATGGTGTCTAGTTTGAAAATTGAATTATTTTTTTTCTCAATAATTAGCCCATCCTGTTGAATTGACTCATTTTTCCAATCAATTTTAAATGCTAATTCATTGATTTTTTTTGTTTCAACGTTAGTGGGAGGCGTGATATCAACAGTATAAAATGTAGGAATAGGGCCTTTAGATGAAGTAAATGTGTCCGTCAAGTCAAAATACAAATTAAATGAGGGCATATTTTGATCTATCCAAGATTGTTTCTCATCTTCGTTAATAAACCAAAAAGGATCATAGTGTTGTAAGCACCATTCATACAAATCGCTAATTATCCTTTGACCTGTCGATTCAAACTTTCTAAATAAATCATTAGACTCACTGATGTCCACACTTAAATCGTACAATTTCCAATCTCTAAATATGTTAAATCTATGTATTTTCCAGTTTTTCTTAACTGCGGAAATTTGAAACGATGAATTATTATGTCTCAAGGAATAAAGGATTCTAGAAGTATCTGGCTCAGTATTTTCAATAATATTCCTCCAAATATTATCACCATCAAGTATTTTCGTATGAGGAATAGTACTGTTAGATAATTGAGCAATTGTGGGGAATAAATCTAAAGATGAAACTGGGAATTCATATGTTCCTGAATTAAGCTTGTTTTTCCAATACCAAAACATTGGTACTCTAATACCTCCTTCCCATGTTTGTCCCTTGTGACCCCTTAAAGGAAAGTTGTTTCCTCCATGCGTAGGTAGGCCACCATTATCACTTAAAAACACAATGAGGGTGTTTTCAAGTTGGTCTGTCTCATTTAATGCATTTATAATGTTGCCAATGCCTCTGTCCATTGCGTAAACCATTGCGGCATAAGTTTTTCGAATTGTGTCTTGTATTGTATCTATCTGAGTGTGATTCAGATCCTCCTCCTTAGCTTCTAAAGGAGTATGAGGTGCATTGTAAGCCAAATAAATAAAAAATGGGTAGGGAGTTTCAGCTGATCTATGAATAGCGCTTACAGTTTCTCTAGAGAAGGCGTCTGTTAGATATTCGTTTTCATCGAAATTTTCATCATTTCGTTTTATTGGGAGATAGGCACCCCCGATTTCCTCAACACCTCGATTTAACAATTTCTCATATACTTCCTCATATTGATCCGGAAAATAAAAATGTCCCCCTCCATAAAAACCAAAGAAGTTATTGAACCCTCTATTATTAGGCCTAAAAGCTGTATTTTTCCCCATATGCCATTTGCCAATGCAGGTCGTTTCATAACCCGAGTTCTGGAGTAAGTTGCTAAGAAGGAATTCATTGGTTGGAATACCCAACTCACTTCCATTACCATAAAAGGGTAAATTCATTTGTCCTCCGAAATTAAAAGGATATCTGCCTGAAAGGATTGCCATCCTGCTAGGACCACAATAGGGATGAGCTACATAAGCCTGATTAAAAATAATACCATTTTTTGCTATTTTGTCAATATTTGGAGTAGGGATATCAATAGCTCCATTAAAACCTACATCATGATAACCTAGATCGTCAGCAACAATTAATATAATATTGGGTACTGTTTCATTCCCAAGTAATGAGAAATTAAAAACCAATTGGGCTAAAAAAGCTATTAATATTTTTCTCATCTATTCTATAAACTTTTGTTCTAACTTAATCTTAAAACCAAATCATTAGAGATACGTCAACATATTTCAGAGTTTATGCAGTACTAATATCTGACTAAAAACCGGAATGTTTTTGGTGTTCTTGAAAAAATACCAAAGCCAGGCTCTGCCACCTCTTTAAAATCTCTGATGGTTGATATCTTCACATGTTTAATATCATTACTGAAAACACAAATCTAACGAGTCAAAAAGTATTTTCTCAGTTACTTTCTTTTCTTCCCAGCATCTTTGGATATACCTTTTTGAATGAAAAGGAAAGCCATCGCTATTACGAAACAATGACCACCTAGAACACATTGATGTTTAACCTTTACGGATTTGCAACCAAATCTCACTCACTAAATACTTCGTTCAAGAATCTGTTAATTCAGGAGGGTTAGCAGAGTACCTAGGCTTAGACAAACTTCCTACAGTCGGCACTTTGAGTGATGTCGATATTAACCGTAGCAGTACTTTTTTTTCTATCATGTACCGTAGACTAAACCGTCATTACAAGAAATACTTCAACTCTGTCTGTTGTAGTTTCCAGAAAGACAAGTTGGATGTAAGCAAAGTTGCTGTCCTTGGTAAAGGTGTCAATTGCCAAAAATGGGCTGAGTGGACAATAAATAAAGGGCGTGCTCTCCTTGACCCGTCCTAATGAAAATATAGTTTATGAGGTTTTAAGCCAACAGCCTAACCACATCAGAGATTGTGTTGATGGAGGCATCATTTCCGATCAAGTTATTTTGTTTTATCGTAGTGAAAGTGCTGCAAAAGCCCGTTTGGTAATTTACAAAAACCCAAGGAGTGCTTATGCACTTAAATTTGTATCCAATCTGTTTGACTATCAGCCCTCCACATCATACAATTGAATAAGTAACGATAGAACATAGAGATGATGTTCAAGAGGCTGAATCGGTTCGTCGAAGTGACAATATTTTGACTTGGATTTTTTTCTCGAACAGTACCGAGAGTGTTTAAACCCTTATTTGGGTTTACTTGATTGCCAACTTGCAATTTTCGGTAATTCACCGCCAATTTAAAGAATCCTAATTATTTACAAGCATTATTAAATCTAGCTGCAATCAATATGGGTTCATGTATTTCACTTTTCGGATAGGCAATATTTTAGTGACTTAGCCGCGTTGATGAGTGCCCTTGCTGGGCTATCTGCATTATACTTTTTTTTAGTTGTAGGCACCAGCCTCTAGCTTTATTACACTTAACGATATCGACCCATATTTGCATGCAAATCTTTAGATAAAACAATTATTTATAATCATAATGTATTTTTCTTTGACGCTACAATGAATGATTACTTGAACGGCTCGAATAAGCTTTAGAGGCATAAAATTCATTATCATTATCGTGTTGAGTTTGCTTAAACCTTACCTAATAACTTCTGTAAATATAAATTTTTCAAGAAATTTTTAGACTTTAAATTTTTGCAATCGATTGTGGAACATTTCTTAAGTTTAGCGGTTCTGTTAAGGAAGAAAATTTTTTGATTTCCTAGTACTAAAAAAGTCACATAATTGAGGTTTTAATCTCAAGACTTAGGCTCTAAGGTATTCTTCTATGACAAATCGAAGTTGCCAGTTGAGCGGTGAATTGGATATTTCTTGTACCTAAAAACCAGCGAAGATTTAAATGAAAAAAAAAGAAGCGCTTGCTACAGTTGATGACAAATTACTTGCTAATGTTATTGATTATACTAACAACGTAGTAATTATAACCGATCTTGAAGGTAAAATCCTCTACACAAATAAGGGATTTAGCAAACTCACCAAATATGAAGCCGTTGAAGTTTTAGGCAAAAAACCCGGGGACTTTCTCCAAGGACCTGAAACGGATATTGAAACGGTAAAAAGAATTCGAGTCAAACTCAATAACCATGAACGAGTAGACGAAACCATCATCAATTATTCTAAAACTGGTGAGAAGTATTGGTTAAAACTCGACATAGAAACGCTTAGAGATGAAAATGGTGTTCCTACTAATTTCCTTGCGATAGAGTCTGATGTTACGCTAATGAAAGAAACGGAACGCCTAGCTACTAATCAAAACAAAAGAATTAGCGACAATATTGCCTACGCACACATGCTTCAAGATGCGTTGTTCCGGAATACCGAGCTAACGGATACCCTATTTGAAGAGCTGTTCATCTTTGATCAACCAAAAGATACAGTCGGGGGCGATTTTTATATTTTTGATAAAATTCAAAACAAAAAAGTCATCTTCGTTGGGGACTGTACCGGTCATGGAGTTTCAGGAGCCATTATGACGGCTATTGCCTCCTCCATCATTAAGTCGATGCTTTTGAAATACAAAACTCTAAGTCCGACTTTAATACTCACTAAATCATTGGAGATGCTCCGTGGCATGCTAGATGGCGGGGAAAATCCCATTAAAGATAGCTTTGAAGGTACCATTCTATTTATCGACGAAATACAAAAAACCGTGAGATACGCGTCTATTGGTATGGATCTTTACCTTTATTCTGATGAAAAGGTTGAAAGAATAAAAGGTCAAAAAGAAAAAGTATTGTTCGAAAATGAAATGATATCAAAGAGTGAGCGCATTATTTCATATAAAGAAAATGACATGATCTACTTAACCACAGATGGTTTCAAGGATCAATTTGGAGGTGAAGATGATAAAAAGTTTACTACTCGAAGGATACAAGATTTGCTTGGAAATATTTACCATTTAAGTTCTGACGAACAATACGAAAAAGTCAAGTCTGAGATGGATAACTGGAAAAATGGACTGCCTCAAACCGATGATATTTTGATGGTGGGTATAAAGCTTTGAGTAAAGCCAAAAAACAGATCCATCTGAAAAGCCATCATAAAATAGTCTCAATGTTAATCGTCTTACTATTTGCTGGAAGTAGCAGATAATTGGATGATTCTAGTGAGTTGGATAATTCGCCAATAGTCGAGACACGGCTTCTATTCACAATATTATACATCACATAATCAAGTTGGGTCAGCAGGTTTAGAATGCCAGTAGCCGATTCTTCGCGGAAGTGCTTCACTTCTTCGCTTTTGGAATGAAGTGGTAATATCTCACAAATGATGATCGGCTTATATTTCCGAATGCTATGTTGAAATCCTTTTAAAACGTTAAACTCCCCTCCTTCCACATCTATTTTCAATAGCGAAATGGCATCTATAGCTGTCTCGCTTATCCAGTCGTCACCTGTAGTCACTTGCACTTTCTGACGAATGGCATACTTTGTAAACTGGCGAAACGAAGGACTGGTAGTCGCAAGAATATCATCCGCATACCTCAGAAGCAACTCGGTTTCCCCTTTGGTAGAAGATAAAGCCAGTGGTATTATATCCACCTTGGAAAAATCATTTTCCTCACAAAGTGCTTTCAAGTATTGCACACAGTGACTGTTGGGTTCAAACGCATGATAGGGCAATTCTGGAAAATGGGGCACAACCTTCAGTAAGGTTTGACCAGTGTTAGCGCCAACATCTATAAAAACTCCTCGATGGCTGTTGAGAATTTTCGTCAATATTTGATCAAGCCACTTTTCATAATTACCGATAAAGTTCATCAGTCCCATGCCATTTCTCACAAGTAGCGTAACCCTCTGCCCACGTCGCTTTACTCGCCAAGAAAAATTCATTTTACTCACCAAAAAATAAGCGATTTTGAAAGGCGCAAACTGCTGCGTGAGATAGTTTTTTCCGAGATAATGTAAAAGCTTGAACTTATGAAGGATGTTGTACATGAAATGATCGCTAATAGCTAACGCAAGCAAATTAACCTAAAAAAGCAACTCCGACTAAGCAATAGCGATTTTGAGAATCAACTGCAATTGGTGAAAATTCAGCGTTCGTTATTATCGAGGAAATCCATGGGGTAATTATAGAAGTCGGTAGCTTGAAAATCATTGGAGCAATTAAAATGCTTAGTTTTCTAATGGGTATCTATATAACTGGCTTGAAGTGCATCCATCCAATAATTATCCGTTGTGCCGCTTATTTCATTGAGTAAATCAAGCATGAAGTCGACCTTTTTTTTCAAACGCTTGTCTTCCAAAAGTAGCGGCATCACTTGTTCGCGGTATTCGGTTATCAAAAAATAGGCAACTATATCCGCCCGATCTTCCACTGCTGCGGTGAGTGCGTAGTTGGTAATAAACCCGTCATATGGGTGAAAATGATGAAAATTGACATGTGCGAATCTCTCGTCATCTTGCATTGCACCTGAACCGAAATACTTAAATTTCCTAGGGTTTAGCCTGTCCCATTTTTCCCATTTTCTTCGCAGGTCTAAATCTGTGCCGTGCTCCGCGTAGTGATGCAAATCATGATGAAAGGCATATTTAAGGTAAGTCGTTTTATCTATCAATCTATCACTGCTTTCCAGCATCAGTGTTTCTCGGAAATTGTCTGGGACAGCCTCTCTTTTAGATTTGCCATAATAAACGGATTGGAGTAAGCAAAGAAACTTCATCCCTATTCGCTGAAAATAGTCATTTGGATAAATTCGAAATTCCTTGATCAACAATTGCAAATGTTGCTTGATAATCGAGGTGTCCTTTTGTAGAGTAATGTCAAATCGATTGGACATCCGCGAAATATATCCCGATTTCTTTATCAAAGGAATCTCAAATTTCAGTGCAGCAATTTCAATAGAGTCATAGCAAATTTCAATACTATAAGACTGCTCCAATTCATATACCAGCGATTTTAAGGACCGATCTTGTGCTACCGCCAAAAAGGAAAAAATCAGGCCTATGAAAAAAGTAAAGGTTTTCAACACTACATTCATTTGGTTCATGACATGTTCATTTTTTGTCTGTCTTTAGCCATTAAAGGATTCAACTATACTGTTCTTTAAAATAAGCTGAAAGGTTTCTTCTCATTCCATCATTACTTTTCACTTAACTAAAATACAAAGGTTATGGTATTTCTAAAATTTAGCGTCCGTAAAAAACATCTAAAGCATTGCCGTGTTTACTTTCCGAAATCATGAAAACATCAAAAAATATTTTTTCATCCATTGATAGCATAAGCCAACTGTAGGTGAGTCGACAAATAACCACTATTTCTTTTTTCAAATTCGCTACGCTTCGAAATAAGACTTGGGGTTTTAAAATGATGCAGTTTGCCCACAAAGATCTCGCTGATGTGCCCGGATTAACGTTTTATCGGCTGATGGGTAGCGGAAAAGGAAAAGGGTTCAATCCCTTACCTGATTGGTCGGTTTACTGTCTGCTCCAAGTCTGGAAAAGTGAGGAAGCGGCAAATACTTTTTTCCAGTCTTCCAGCTTGATTAATCAATACAGGGATCATACAGAAGAACTATTTACTCTATATATGAAAAACATTTCGGCAGGTGGAACTTGGATTGGTAAAAACCCATTTGAGAAAGCTGCCGAACTAGATCCCGAGCAACCCATTGCAGTGATTACCCGAGCGACCATCAAGTGGAACTGGTTGATCCGATTTTGGAAATATGTGCCTACTTCACAAGAGGCACTAGATGGAAATGAAGGTTTGATTTATACCAAAGGAGTCGGAGAAGTTCCCGTTATTCAAATGGCCACTTTTAGTTTATGGAAGGACTTTGAATCAGTCAAAAAATTTGCCTACAATAGCCCTCAACATCAAGAGGCCATCAGAAGAACGCGCAAGAATGAATGGTATTCAGAAGAGCTATTTACAAGATTTCAGCCATATAAATCAACAGGAACTTGGGAAGGCAGAGATCTTTTGGCGTTTTAAAAGGGTTTTACGCTGGCGTGGCGATGACGGTCATGATGCCCAAGGAAGATCTTTTCTCCATCCATTTTTTGGGAGTAAAGCGCACCATACCAAACACAAATTTCCAAAACTCCTCTTCCATATTTTTATCCCATTGGATGCCTCTTTTTTCCATCTCGCTCATCCAGTAAAGTAAATAGGGATCCATCGTGCCGTAGGTCAGCAGCTTCTCCACTTTCCAGCCGCTTTTTTGAAGCAGCAAGGTGACATTGTTAGGCGAAAACAAAGAAATATGTCGCGGTGTGTGCCAACCTGCCCATTTTTCACCGTACTTTTTTCTACTCTCCGAATCGAAATTGGGAATTTCAATGATGAGTGAAGTAGAGGATTTCGCAATAGACTTTAAAAAACTTAGGTTTTCCAAAGGCGTGTAATCATGCTCCAGATAATGCCACATTGTGATGACATCTGGCTGCAAGTCGACCGCCAAATCTTTGATTTCCGCGACCTTCAAATCGATTCCTTCATAATCGGCCAGTTGATCTTTCCATCCCTCATCACTAAAGTCTATACCCATTGTTTGACACTGCAATGCCTGCTGACAGGCCTTTAAAAAACTTGGCTTGCCACAGCCAACATCCAGTATCAAAGAGGAAGATGATACATGATATGCCGATTTTACTCGCTTTACTCGTTGTAAATCGAGCTTTTGCTGACTATTTTCTACCAACTTCTCAAACTTGCCCCACGCTTCTCCTCCACGATATGGTAAATAATGAGCCGTATAATAGTTTTTCAATTGATCTAAAGGAACTCTTGGGTTCAAGAAAACAAGTTGACACTGGGTACATTGATCAAAGTTGAACAACTCTTTACTCGCATGCATCTGGGCAGTGGTGGTAATATAAGAACCGATATCAGCGCTGTTGCAAATAGGACAATGGGTGAGTTGAAGCATAGGTTTAAGACAGATTGACTTTCTAACTATAAATTGAAGAAGAAGTTAGACGTATTTTAATTAATTAATCATTCATGAGCCGGCACAAATGGAATAAACAACTTTTACGAATACAACGGCGCAATGAGCTTTTCTTGGCTCTGCTTTTACGGACCAAACTTTCTCCAAAACCAATAAAGCGAGTATGTATTGATAACTCAAAATAAAACACCCGACTTTTTTGAAAGTCGGGTGTTTTCACGCTCTTGGTAAGTTAATTAGTCTTAATTGACTATTAGTTTGCTCGTCTGCTCCTGAATCTGGATCAGATAAACGCCCTGAGAAAGGTTAGTAATATCTATTTTTTCATTACTAAATGCGCTGATAAGTTCCTTACCATTCATATCTGAAATAACCACTGGCCACTTTTCTTCAGTTTGAATCATCACGTCTTTGATGGCGGGATTAGGGAAAACCTCTATTTCAAACGTCATCGGATCGGTTCCCAATATCATTTCGATCGTTAACACCCCTGCTTCATAAGTGAAGTCGTAATTATTGTCTTCACCTCCTGATGCTAGTATACCGTAATTTCCTACCGGACTTGCGGAAGTAGCTTCGGACGAAAGCTCGGGTGTAGTGTCTAGATCATTTTCCGTATCTCCATTCACAAACCCTGAATAAGTTGCTGTAAAAGTCAATTCCTCACCTTGCTTAATGGTAAGATCCTCTGGCGTGACTACCAGATTCGCCTTGGTTACCGAAAGACGCCCATTCACGAAGGCAAAGTCATAGTTAGGCGCTTCGCCACCTGATAGGGTAATATTATAATTACCAACATCACTTATTTCATTCGCTACAGTAGCGAGTAAAGGAGTCGTAATCGCTGATACATTATCCCCATTTACAAACCCTTCATAACTAGCAGTCAGCGCGGGGTTTGCTTCACCGTAAACTTTGGTTTGATTATCAGCAATAGCAGTGAGAGTTGCCTTAGTCACCTCAAGACTTCCATTCTCCAAAGAAAGCTCATAGTTAGTCGCTGACCCTCCTGATAAGGTGATATCGTAATTGCCCACTGAACTGGTTTCATCTGCAGAAGTCGCTATCTGAGGAACTGTAATTCCTGTCTCATTATCTCCGTTCACGAATCCTGTATAGCTAGTTGTCAAAGCGGGATTGGCATCCCCATAGACCTTCTGAAGATTATCTGCTTGGGCAGTGAGTACAGCTTTGGTCACAGAAAGGCTACCATTAACAAGGGATAGCTCGTAGTTAGTCGCTGAACCACCTGATAAGGTGATATCGTAGTTACCCACTGAGCTAGTTTCATCTGCGAGAGTCGTTATCTGAGGAACTGTAATTCCTGTCTCATTATCTCCATTCACAAATCCCGTGTAGCTGGTTGTCAAAGCGGGATTTGTATCCCCATAGACCTTCTGAAGATTATCTGCTTGAGCAATGAGTGCTGCTTTGGTCACGGCAAGGCTACCATTCTCCAGAGAGAGCTCGTAGTTAGCCGCTGATCCACCTGATAAAGTGATGTCGTAATTACCCACTGAGCTGGTTTCATCTGCAGAAGTCGCTATCAGAGGAAGTGTAATTCCTGTCTCATCATCTCCGTTCACGAATCCAGTGTAGCTAGTTGTCAAAGCGGGATTTGCCTGTCCGTATGCCTTCGTTTGATTATCCGCTGCGGCGGTGAGTGCTGCTTTTGTTACTACCAGACTTCCGGGAGTGTAAGAGAAACTATAATTGTCCGCCAATCCACCACTTGAGTTGATGGCATAGTTCCCCACTCCTGAAGCAACAGTGGCCTCACTAGCAACCACTGGATCTGTGGTTAAAACTGACTCAGTTTCATTGTTCACAAAACCACTGATGGTTTGGGTGAATACAGGATCTTCTGTTCCATAGACTCTAGTCTTGTCATCTGCGACTACTGATAAAACAGCTTTATTCACTATTAACTTTCCATTTACTTTATTGAGGGTATAATTGTCGGCTGCTCCTCCTATTAAGGTAATATCATATGTGCCTGCTCCACTTGTCTGCTCAGCCAAAGTAGCAATAGTAGGTTCAGTAATATTTGCAACATTTTCCCCATTAACAAAGCCATTGTAAGCTATAGTCAGCTCTGGATTTGGTTCACTGTAAACCTTCGATTTATCCTCGGCAGTTACCGTTAAAGTTGCGGGATCTATTGTCAAAGATTGAGTAATTGGTTCAGCAGGATAATAATCTTGATCTCCGGCTTGTGAAGCAGTGATAGTGGCTGTTCCAGCATTTACAATGGTGACTTCTTTACCGACTATGGAGACAATTTCTTCATCACTAGATTCGTAAGCGACATCCAAGCCAGCGTCAGAAGTGGCCTCCAATGTAAATTTAGAATCTCCATAAGTCTTGTTTGCCAGAAAGGTGAAGGTGATCGTTTGGTTTTCCAAAACCCTGATAACCACTTCATGGGTATAGGTCGTACTCCATCGCCCCAGATTGTCTTTGGCTCGAATGGCAAATTGAATGGTATCTCCCAAATTGAAAGATGATAAGTCAATCACTTCACTTACATTGACTGAATCTGCCGTACCAACTGATACTTGAGTAGCCAAGCCTAATCCCGGATCTTCACCAAAATAATACTCTACCTGTGCTATTTGCGCTATTTCCTCACTCGCAATAGCCAAAAAGACGCCTGTACTAATTTGACTCCAAGCTCCAGATGCTGCTTTCGCTCTTATACCTAATTGATGAATTCCTTCGGTTAAACCGCTCAAATCAACAGAAGTATCAATAAGTACAGAATCACCGGGAGTCACCGCAATCTGACTGCCGTTCCCAAAACCAGGATCTTCATCAAAATAATACTCCGCAGCTACAATAGGTGAGCGTTCATTTGACGCGATCACTAAGAAAGTTTGCAAACTCACCTGACTCCAGTTACCCAAATCATTTTGTGCTCTGATGCAAAACTGATGAATGCCATTCGGCAAACCAGACAAATCAATATTGGTAGCTATTATCGCAGAATCGGACGTACTTCCAGTCAAAGGAATGCCTTTTCCAAACCCAGGGTCTTCATCAATATAATATTCAAAGGCCTTTAGATTCGGCGTAATCGTGTTGGGGATAACCAAAAAAACCGACTGATGGTTGGTGCTCCAATAGCCTAAACTATTCTGTGCGCGACTATGCATCATGTGTATCCCAGCGCTGAGCTGACTTACATCAATGTTTTGGTCAATCTGAACATCCTTCGCAGCATTGAAATTGAGTGCCAGTCCATTTCCATAACCTGGATCATCATCAATGAAATATTCTGCTTTGATTAAATCAACGACAACAGGAGTTGTTGCATTGAAAAAAACCTGCTGATGGTCAGGAGACCAAGTACCCTCAGCGTCTCGCGCGCGAGTTACGAGCAAGTGAATACCTAGACTCACGGCATCCAATGGTACATTAAAGTCCACTGTCACTGAGTCACTGGATGTGAGAGGAATACTCGTGGCATTTCCATAACCCGGATCCACATCTATATAATACTCCAAATAGCTAATCTGTGCATGGGCATAACCAGCACAACAGCATATAAGGAATATAAGATGTAGTCTTATATTTCGAATCACGCTTATCATGATCCTCAGTTATTCGATTTGATCTTGACCTGAATCTGTAGGCCATCAGTCTGAGTGCCAATACCAGGTGCGGTGAATTCATAAATACTAGGAATCGGGGGAATTCCAGACAGCACATAAGGAGTAGCTCCACCAAATATTCCACAATCCACCCCATTAAATCCTGCACCAGTAGCAACCGAGCCGTTTAATAATTTGTATGCACCATCCGTACTTCCTGCCGATGCGCCTACAAATAGATTGGCGACTGCCACACCATTCACATTATTATTTCCAGCTGGAAGTGTTGAAGTACCGACCGCCAGATTATGGGAATAGGTGCTGTTGTTTGGGGTAATAGAGGTTCCTAATATTATGTTATTTCTTACAGTGGCATTAGATAGATTGATTGAGTTAGCACTAGTGGATGTAACTATATTGTTAGTAAAAGTAATATTGTTACCTGTAGGTTGATTGTAAGTAGAAGCAATGACATTATTAGAAACTACCACATTATCTGTAAGGTCAAGATATAATCCAAATTCTATAACGGATTGTATAATCACCGCATTATTAGAATTGGTAGTGTACTCGATACCTGATATCGGACCGTAATATCTACCTCCATTAGCCGATGAGAGAAGACTAACATTACCAGTTTTACATCTCCTTATAGTCAGTGAAGGTACGGCAGTATTTAAAGTGCTTATTTCCATCCCTAACATTACAGATCCTTGTGAGGATATTGCATTTATCCCATCAGGGTTTTGGACCGTTGGCGCTACCCCAGGCTCTTTAGCAAAAGTCACAGTTGATAACTTAGCACTATTAGGATTGGCTTGATGACCTTTGTTTTCACCAAGAAAGTAGCCAGGGCCAATAAGTACCAGCTTCTTAATCAACGTAATATTTCCATAAGTATCTGGTGACCCTTCAAAAAGCAATGTATCGCTGGGCATCACATTGGCATCATCATGTGCTGCCTGGGCAGTGGTGAAATCGGCATCTACTTCGGGGATATTATTGACCCGCCATGTTTTGGCATGAGCGTGGAAGGAAGCTCCTAAAGTAACTAGAGCTAAAAGAGTGAGTATTTGAATTTTTTTCATAAGTATTTGAATTTGAGTGGATTAGATAACTCCACCTATACATATTCCGGAGAGCATCTAATAAATTGAATTAGGTTTTTCTATTTCTTAAAATGAACGAATTTGCTGCAATTAGGCAATACCTACAATCAGGTATTATGAAGTCGGCATCTACTACTAATGGAGTATGATTTACTCACCAAGTTTGGGCATGCCTCAAGCCCAGTAGGATCAAAGAAAAGCCAATAAAAACATCGGACTAAGCGAGATTAATCTTTTTTGAGTCTAGAAAATTTTTTCATTTGAAATATGGGGTTAGTAGATGTAAATAAATTTTAGCTGATAACCCTAGTCACTCGTCCAATCCTTATCAATCCCCATTTATAGGGATGAGATTTGATCCGATACAAACATTACTTCGATGTCAAAGTTGGGCCTATGCCATCAATTCGATCGTTGAAAGCCTCATTTCATGTTAAACTGTTTTTTTAAGTCTTAGTAGAAATAATCAGCTCAAAAAGTGTTTGATTGATCAAATGGCTCAAAGAATTAGCTCGAAGCTGTGTTGTACAAAAGAGATAAAAATGAGAAGCTCTCTCTTATTGGGTTAAATGGTGAGCGCTTCTTTTGAGGTATAGGTGTTCTTGGTGCTGCACCAAGCTCGCTTGCTGCTTCAAATCCTTTTACACCAAGAGAAATTGAAGTTTTATAATTATTGATTTAAGGATATGGGTCGAAGGAAATTGCTGATATTCTAAGAATCTCCTCTGAAACTGTTATTACCCACAAAAAAAATGCTTTGAAAAAATCTAAATCCCTGAGTTCGATTGTTCCGCATTCGTTCTAGAATCAACGCGATATTTTTTAAGCTTGAAGAGATTAGAAAATTGAAGCAGTCTGCTAGAAAGGTAAGATTGCTTCAATAAAAACCTCATTTTAATCGGTTATTATTTCGCAAAGACGATTTGAACGCTGATTTCAATGTTTTATTCATCGAACTCAGGTTAAATGTAAAAATTCCATTGAAATGATGGTCTATTCTATCAAAAATGGATTGGTCTAATATCCTTCTGAGCATTTAAAAAAGATTACTTTTCTTCGTCTCCTTAGCGCAAAAAGGAAGATATGAACTCATATACCTCCAAGTTTCAAAGTTCCTTATGCAAACCGCTACTCTGGCCTATGTCCCTTGCGGTTTCGTTTTGTATTGAATTCTCCAGACAAGAGGTCGGCCAGTTTTTCAGCTTGGTCAGGCGTGCACAGTGCCTTCAATTTGCCGAAATGCGCCACCATTGATCGCTCATTTTCTTGATTGAGCTGGTCGATGATGATCAAAAGTGAATCTTTCTTTTCCATATCATCATGCATCACAGCGGCTACCAACTGTGCTTTATGTCTTCTTATTTGCTGCTCCATTTGCTGCTTTTGTGCTCTATGCTCAGCACCCAAAGCCCTGAATTGCGATTTTTGACTTTGATCTAAGTCCAGCTCTTTGAGCATGAAACCTATCCCACGATGCTCGCGCATTGGTTGGTGACTTCCACCTCTCAAAGGCCTTTTTGGCGCGACCACAAGTACAATTAAGGCAAGATTAATGACGATCAATGCTAGAACGCCAATACTCAACCATTTTATCTTTTTATCATTCATCATCATAATCAATTAATGATACCGTATCAAAATAAGCCTCATTGAAGTCCGAAATATCGACTGCTTCCTGTGAGGTAGTCGTGTTAGTCAAATACAAATAGCCATTGAGCAAACTCATCAACAGCATAGCCGCCACGCCCAACTGAAGGCGCTTCATCCACGACTGTTGCTTTTTCTCGACAAAAGAAAGTCGCTGGTTCAATCTTTCATAAAACCCAATTGGTGCCTTTTGCCTTTTCAAGCCATGCAGGCTGGCAAGCGTCTGTTCAATTTCCTTAGGTATGTCAGCTTTCCTCATAGTATGTTTTTAATAATTTTTGCAACGATTGCTTGGCGCGGTGTAGCAATGATTCTATAGAACTTTTACTCTTTCCCGTCACTTTTCCGATCTCGTCATAGCTCAGTCCTTCAATTTTATTCAAAGTATAGGCCACTTGCTGTGATTCCGGCAACTTGGCTATAGCTCCAAACAAAATACTGGCTCTTTCTTTATTTTCCAATTGTATGCCAGGGTGTACATGAGAAATGAGCATGTAGTCCTTCAACTCGGTATTTGTTTCATTTCCAGCTCGGCGTTTGGCTTTTGATTTTCTTATAGACTCCAAGCATTTATTCACGGTAATTTTATAAATCCAAGTAGACAATTCGGACTTTTGCAAAAAGGTATCGTAAGACTGATATACCTGTATGAATACCTCCTGAGCGATATCTTCGGCTTCCTCCTCGTGCTTCACAAAACCAAGACAGGTGTTGTATACCCTGTCTTGATGTGCCAATACTATACGTCTGAAATCGCTTTCAATCACCAGATAAAGTTTAACCTTATTTACCTCTTGGGCCCTTTTTATTTCGACCTTGTCCTTGACGGTGATTTTGCATTTGATCGAACATCATTTGCTGCTTTTCATCTAACATAGACCTTACAGCAATCTGATGATTTGTTTTCGCTTTTAAAAGTTTGGTTTCTAATTCTCCAATTTCTTCTATAGTCCGGTCGACCTTCTTTTGGTCAATATTCGCGGTGGTAGTTTGAGTTTTCAAAGCAGCCCGCTTCTCCCCTAATATGTTTTTTAGTGGTAACGATTCCTTGTAATGTGACACTCTTAGGTCTTCTATTTTCGTTTGCTGCGCCTCTGTAAGTTCTAGTTTCGCTATCAACTGCTCCTTCATTCCCTTGCCTCTCTCCTGATCCATTCCGCCTTTCTGGCCTCTTGGTTGAGCTATTGTCCCGAATACTCCTATCGTAAGTATTGCGAGCATGATTATCATCTGCTTTTTCATAATTCGTGATTTTTTAAAGTTCAAAAGGTTAGATGCAGGTCGGAAAAAAAACTTGTGGTTCATCCTTGTTTTAAGTTAAAAAAAGTTTTGAAACATTGAAAAAATGCGTTTTTCGGCAATAGGAATTGTTTCTGGCTATCTCATGGTGAATAAAAAAAGGAATGGATTATAAAAGTAGTGCAATCCCTTATTCAACTAAAAATGATTCTTTAATTAAATTAACGCTCAAAAAATAAAAGAGCATGACCGACATCTACACCAAGGAAGACATTGTAAAAACCTACTATGAAGGAAAAGTAATTACCGTAATTTGGGAGGTCCTTTTCAACAAAGACGCATTATACGAAAGCTGTAACGCGCAACTGGAAATCGTAAAAAATAAGGCCATCGAAGTTATCATCATTGATCTAAGCAACGCCAAAGGAACACCACCTATGGAAGTGCAAAAATGGTTTGGAGATGTTTTATTTCCGGGGTATAAATCAGCACCTTCTTTCAAAGGAATGATCAACGTATTACCGGCTAGCGCCATTACCAAAATGGGTGCCAAGCATTGGAAAAAAACCGCACAATCCGATCAGTTTGGTTTCCATGTATTCGATGCTGACTCTCTCGATGCTGCTAACAGGCTGGCAGTAGAAATGATGCAAACCGAGCTTGACTTTCCCTCAAACTCATAATTCACTTTACTGCTTTGGAAAGGCAAAGCCTTAATCAACTTGACATGAAAGTCTTACATTTGTTAGATGAACTATGTCGACTGGATCGGAGCAATAGGAGTCTTCCAAATTCTATTGGCGTATTTTCTCAATACGATTGGCACAATCGATAAGGATGATCTGCGCTATCTGGGTTTAAATCTTTTGGGCGCCATGATGGCCTGTACTGCATCCATCTTGCTCGATTATTTGCCTTTTGTAGTTTTGGAGGGAGTTTGGGCAGTCGTATCTCTCGTCGCATTCATCAGAAAACTATTTTAAGGCTCATGGACAATTTGGATATCAAACAAGAATACTATTTCACGATCAATTTTAAAGCATTTGGATTGATCCTGATTTTTGGCACTTTGATGAGCTTGGCCATTGGGGGAGCTATGGTGATTAAACTTATTTTGCTGGCAGTTTTCACACTACTTACCTTCATCATGTTTACCACCAGGTATGGATTACTCATCGATGTAGAAAATTCATCTTACATGAAGTATACTTGGTTTCTAGGACAGAAAAAAGGGCAGCCAGTTCAAATGAATAAGATCGAAAAAATTTATATCAATGAAGTATTAGTCTCTAAAACAGTCTACCGCTACTCCAGTGGCATTGGTAAAAAATTCCAAGATCGTATCTACAAAGCTTTTATGAAATTAGACGATGGCACCAAAGTTCATCTGGATACGGACCATTCTGAAGAAGTTTTAGCTGACCGAGTCAATGAATATGCACTTGCTTTAAATCGGCTCATTAAAAAATAACTTTCCATGCTAGAGTTTATCAGTGCTCAACAGCGTCAAAGAGCAAAAGATAATACTAGTCGTGCAGACCACACGAATCTGTAGTTGTTGTAAGTCGTTTATGCTCTCTGTATTTACGTTCGAATAAAACAAGAATTAGCATTGGAATTAATCCTACTCCAATACTGCCAAGCCCTAGCTTCATTCGACCGTTCCAAAGTTCACCAGTTGGCATACTATCGTAAAGTACCTGATTTTCTTTTCTGATTTCACGTACCATCATATTAACCGGTTCATTGTTGGTTGCCCAATTCTCTTCAAATGTTACTTGAATGAAATCATCAACTTGAACCCCTTTAAAGGATTCGTCCAAAATTGGAACCCACTCTGTATTGGTTCCTATTGCAAAAGGCTGTTGGCGATTGGAGAGTTTTATGATATATATATGATTTGTAACCTTAACTCCTTTGTAAGTTGTATTACCTGATTCAGCTACTTTTCCAGAGGTCACTCCGTAATCATTTCTAGAATCGAATGAGACGTAGACGAAAATCAGTCCAAATATCCAAAAAACGGAAGTTCCAAAGATGATTCGCCATCTTCCGAAATTCTTGTATACTTCTGGATCAAATTTCATATGCGGTTCTGCAATGACTTTTAACGTTCAGATATGGCGCTGTGGCCTCCGAGCTTGTTTAATACCGATAAAAGTAGCTTATCTGCCGGTGCATTCAAAGGATCAGATACACACTGCGCCATTCCAGATAAAAATCTCCCACGAGTAGAAGAAGGTAGAAAGCACATCAGTTACTTGGGGGCATATAAGCGGGATATTTAGCAGACACTTGGCAGATGACAAGTAAGGCCATGCGCCATCATCGTTTGTTATGGGCTGTTTAATAGAGGTTTACAAATGGGAAAAATTTTTTGAATTCAGATTCCAATTGTTGATAAGTAGGGATGCTTGTTCTTATCCAAGTACTATCATTTCGATAATAAATAACACCATAATTGCCGATTGTAAATTTATCATACACAGTGTCTCTGGTTACGATATAGGAAGAGTCAACATGAAAGGAAGGTATGAGGGAGTATTCAAATGCATAAATTAGTTCTTCGAAGTTCCTCATGTTAGTGTCCCACTCGTTCTGTGCTTCGGATATCCCCGAGTTGACTAGAGAATCCTTCTCTTTCTCTGTTAAATAATAGATGTAAACTTCCGCAAAGCAAGAGCCTTTGTATTCAGACCTCTCATATATGTATTCTGGTGATGAT
This sequence comes from Cyclobacteriaceae bacterium, assembly GCA_040218415.1. Classification (GTDB taxonomy): domain Bacteria; phylum Bacteroidota; class Bacteroidia; order Cytophagales; family Cyclobacteriaceae; genus JAVJRN01. The sequence continues at coordinate 4,534 of JAVJRN010000004.1, read as the reverse complement.
TGTACTATTGTTAGGCCGGAATCGACTAGGTGCAAAAGTTGAAATGAGTTCTCACCAATTCGCTTGAGTTTCATTTGATGGGTTACTGAGTCGTAACTTGTTGGTGGGTGTATACGATAAGTTGGAGGGTATTTAAAGGTTATTATGGTGTCGTGAACAATGAATTTAGCTTCTGGGATGGTAGGCATTTCCTCATTAAAACCCCAACGATAAAAGTTATTTAAGGAGTCAAACATAATCCAGTGTGGCAAACCTTTGTTCTTCGTTTCCCATTGTCCGAGTACAAATGAATTTCCCTGAAATGTTGGTTCGGTAGGTTGTTGAGAACAGCCGCATAAAAGCAGTAATAGGAAGATGAATTTTATTTGGTTCATTGGCAAGTTGCAGCAATAGCCCATAACGATCAGATATGGCGCTGTGGCCTCCGAGCTTGTTTAATACCGATAAAAGTAGCTTATCTGCCGGTGCATTCAAAGGATCAGATACACACTGCGCCATTCCAGATAAAAAACTCCTACGAGAAGAAGGTAGTATAAAGCACTTCAGTCTCTTGGCGGCAGATAAGCGGGATGTTTAGCAGGCACTTGGCAGATGGCTAAGTAAGGCCATGCGCCATCATCGTTTGTTAGAGACTTCCTTTGAGATGAAGTTACCAATTTGAATAGTTGTTTCCCATATTAATATCAAAGACCATATGCTGAAAAATAAATAATGTAGAAGCCTTCTTGATTCACTAATTCTGTTGAATGAATGTAGGTTAGTTGATTCATTTACATCAACCTTTAGAATGAGCAATACACACCAAATTACAATGACTGTTCCTATCTTCAGGTATTGACCAAAACTTTGAGGCTTAACTATTCTTAATCCCATATCTATCGGAAACTTAATCATTACTATAATGAGTAAGGCACCAGTTATCAGGGTTAATAGGCGATTTCCATATGTATTAGCAAGATGAATTAATAGAATTGATGCAAGCAGCGATAGCACGTAAATGAATGTCGCCCTAATGTAGTTTCTGAATCTATCTGAAATGCTCAATTTATACTTTCCTCAATTGTCTCTAACGTCCATGTCTGAGGTGTGTGCTCACACTTAGATCGAAGTAGCAAAATAGTGAAATTTGCCGGTGCTTCCAAAGTATCAGAATGCACTGCGTACAGAAAGATAAAAAATCCTGCAAGCTGAAGTCAGTAGAAAGCACAGACCTTCCTCAGCGGCTGATTCATGGTTATGTTCGCACTGAAGCCTGTAAATTGACAGTTGGCGCATTCGTGCTAGCGAATGTTATCGACCTGTTCTACGAAAAAAGTCATTGAAGCAGTTTCTTTGCTAATAGATTCAAAATTTCGTTCTACTAATCCCTGTTCATTTAAGAATTCGTAAATGTCAAAAGTTGGATCAGTATCAATTTGGGTTGTTTCTATGCTGGGAACGTCCATTATGTACCGTTCGCCTGTGTTCTTGATTAAAAGAATGGCGTCAGTTGACAAATCTGCTTGGAATCCCACTATTCCTACAAATTGCGGTTCTCCGTTCTCCTTGTTAGTTAGCACAATTAATGATTCATCTGCATAATTGGTATCCTCTTCACCGTATCCAAGGAACCATTAGGCCAAATTGTAGAATTGATAGTTACCAAAGTTCGGATCAGGTTCAATGAGTTCCCAGTTAGATCAGCAAAGTGAAAATATAAGCCGTACATATTCGCAGGGTCGATCTTTGGCAGAGTTGAATATTCATCAATCTTCATTCCGGAATAGAAGGTGTTTCCTTTAGCAAAAATGTATCTTCCATAGTTCTTGGAATTCAGAATGTTGTTATCCGAATTTTTTGAAGGAGAGCAGCTAAGCAAAAGGAAAGCGATGATGTATAAGTACTCCATATGCGATGTGCCGATGGTCGATAACGATCAGATATAGCGAGTGGCCACATCCGTTTGTAAAAAGCAGTAAAATAGTGAAACTGCCCAACACCTACAACGGCAACCACGAAGCACTGCGTACCGCAAGTCTAAATCCAGAAAGGAAAAAGTGGCTAGAAGCACAAAAACCAGCAGAATGGGCAGATTCACGATCGAGTTGCACTAAAATATCAGATAGGCAGTTTGGCCATTCGCTATATCGCTTGTTGACAGCTTTTTTCTTATTTGTTGGATTTGGATAATGTAAAAGTTTCGTAGTTAGCTTCTAGAGCTTCTGATGAATTGGCAACATTGAATCTATCGGCAATGAAAAGTTCGTTCTCGTAAATTACGTATGGAAAGGCGTTACCGTATGGGACTTTGTATCGGGTATCTGCCTTTCGGTCATGGATGATATGATAGTCAGTAAATGGGCCAGTAGTTTCAGTTGTCAAGGTATAGCGCTCTGAGTTCTCGTAGACAATTAATAGAGTTTGATTGGGAGTTTCGGAGTAATTCTTCGCGTTCAAAAACATGTCTTTGACTTGCTCTGGAAGTTCAGAGTATGTTAACGTCCTGTTTGGAAGAGTTGAGATGCTAGTTGGTTGTTCACAGCTCAGAAAGCAGATTGTTATCAGAATTAGCATCAAATATCTCATCTTTGGAATCTAGGTCTTGGTAATTGCTGTCAACGTCAAGCTAGCGATTGTATGCCCGGTAGCTGCTCAAAGAGGTAAAATAGTGAAATCAGCCGGTGCTTCCAAAATAGCAAATAACCACTGCGTTTAGAAAGAGAAAAATCCTGGACTCAGAAGAATGTAGGAAGCACTTCTGTTTCTCAGCGGCTGATTCATGGTCGAGTCGTACGACACTGGCAAAATACTAAGTTGGCATATAATCGCTAGCGCCTGTTATGCTCCTGTACTAGTCGTTTGGTTCGTAAATCTTGAATACTTTGTGTTGAATTACAACGGCCAGCGCGAATGCCTTCAATAATGTCGAAAATTGGTTGTTGTCAATTATTATTTTCCAGTTAGCGGATTTAAGTGGATGCTCAGATTCAGTAGTCAGCCGACCAATTCGTTCATTGCCGTCTAAAATTAATTTCCAATCGCTTTGATCGAGCACTTTCAATTCTGTTTCGTTGGCTTTTAGAAAGCAATATTCAGGAGCTATGCTAATTACAGCATTCGATCTTGGAATGGAGTATTCCCACATCAATTTGCTCAAATGATCTTGAACTATAAATTCATCCCTTAACTTATTTAGAAATTCTACAGTTGCAGTTAATGAGTTGTTAGAGTCGTAAAGTTCAAAAATGCCGTTGCGTTTTGACGACCTTGATATTTGACAGGTATAAACCAGTTGCTTTTCGTCAAAGAAGTCGATTGACTTAGCCGTTCCAATTATGGGTATTGACCTGTTAAATTTGATGTTAAAGCAGTGCATTTTTTAGTTGTCGCAAATGGAGCCTAACGCCAAGCTAGCAGGAGTGCGCCCGGAGCTTAGCAAGTTCCGATAAAACTAATGAATCTGCCGGTGCTTCCAAAGTATCAAGTAACCTGCGTTCAGAAAGATGAAAAATCCTGCGAGATGCACCAAGTAGAAAGCACCACCTTTTCCCAGCAGCTGATTCATGGTGAAGTTGACACAAAAGCCAGCAGAGAGGCACTTTGGCGCATAACTGCTAGCGCTTGTTATGTATCTTTTATTCGATATACTTAGTTATACTATCTGGTTTTGGAGAAAATTCAACGAAATGAAATACATCATCTTTGAATCTCACAACCGAGCCGCTTGAGCTTTGTAGTTCATTTATTTGAAAAGTTGTATCGTTCAAAATTGTTCCCCTATGAATCCAAGAGTCTTCAGGCGTCCATTGTTCACGTAATATTTGCTGACCATCAACTTTAAATAATCCCCAAATCAAACGTGAGTTAGGGTTCAACCAACCTTCCTGTTCGAAATGTGTTGAATCATTTGACGATCCTGCATATCTATAAATACCTGATCTATAATAGAAAAATATATTATATAATGGTCCTTCGAAATTGGAAGAAACAGAATAGTAGAACCCGTCCATTCGGAGCTCCTTACCATTATAGGTCTGCCGTTCAAAGGTTAGTTTCGGAGACTCTTCCTTACAACCAGTGACTATAAGAAGCCAAAATGAAATTATCAAAAATTTGTTCATAATTCATCTTATCAGATCGCATGATACATAACAATTCAGCAAACGCAATTGTGTTTACTTACCTTATAGCAAAACTAATCTAAGGGATTTTTTAATTTTTATCAAACTTGGATTAGGCATAACCCAAGCTCTGCAACCCACAGACCTGATTCAAAACTAATCAACTTTTACCGAAAGAAATTCTGTGAGACACAGGCCATGGAGAAGGCATCAAAGAGCAAAAGATAATCCATTCATATTTACATTAAACCATTCGCACTTCTTGAATGGCCAGCTACAGGATCAAACATCTTACTATTAACTTGACGGTAATAAAGCTATAGAATATAGGTAATTTTGTTTATTTTTGCGTTATGAACAAAACAGACTTTAGGACACTTTCATCTGAGGAAAGGCTTGCGAGCAGGAAAGCTGCAATGCGTATGCTGAATAAT
>JAVJRN010000003.1:0-13559 GCA_040218415.1 Cyclobacteriaceae bacterium | reverse complement strand
ATTATTCAGCATACGCATTGCAGCTTTCCTGCTCGCAAGCCTTTCCTCAGATGAAAGTGTCCTAAAGTCTGTTTTGTTCATAACGCAAAAATAAACAAAATTACCTATATTCTATAGCTTTATTACCGTCAAGTTAATAGTTCGAGAATCCCATAGCTCTCGATAGATCGAGCAGCCATTTTTTGACGGTGTTCTTTCTCAGCCTGTTTGTGCCATTTAGTTACTTTTTCTTTCTGGTGTTCATCAGTAATTCCTCGATTCTTAAGTTCGTTTTGTGCTTGTTCAACAGCGGAAGAATTCCAGTTTTCAGGATAATTGGCGATCTCCATAAGTTCGTCTGTACTTCGGGAGGCTATGGGAGGCTCAAATTCCAATTTTGTGTTTCAGTTTCAGTTTGCGGGTCTTGCGGATAATACAACGTCCAGATATGGCACGTGCCTTTGCACTGTTTAAATATCTACTAAAGTATCGGTTCTGCATATTTGTTTCAAATAACTTAGTAGAAGTATATGCTATATCGTTTATTACTTGTTTCTGGTTAGGAGATCTATCTATCAATCTTAAGATTTTGTCCGGTCACATAATTGTAGCCATCCACGATTAGCTGCATCGTCACGGCCAACTCTTCAAAGGATTGAGGCGTGTAAAGCATGACAAATCCATCCCATCCCTCTTGATTTTGTAGTGCGAAGGGATGATGGATAGCCCATTTGGCTTCAACAGCTTCCACTGCCCTTTCAGGTTCTAGAAAAATATGTAGGCTTCCATCATGGTGTATGTGTGCATATTCCCGACCATCGATGACTGCATCTTTAGCTACAATCGTTAAACTGTCGCTCAACCACATTCCTCGCCATGATCCGATCACCGAACGGCGGTCTTCAAGGCCTGGTATTGAGTAAATTCGTCGCACCATTTCTTCATGTACATCATGTACGAGTTCAACTCCAATTTGCACATGAGGAACACCCTGGGTAGTCTCAATTCGAGGACCAGGTCGTACAGGCAATTCGGTATATTGGATTTCAGAAAGGTTCATATCGTCATCATCAAAGTCAGTGGAATCATTGCTGCATGATACCATTAAAATGGTCAGGATCATCAGGTACGACATTTTGGTTCTGGATTTTTTCATCTATCTATCGTTAGTAATCAAGATCAATCCCAGGGCGATACCCAATTAGGTTTAATTCCCCGATGCTCTTCGTCAGAAATACGGGTTCAGGGTTCTACCTTGAGGTTGAATACTATTTATTTATTTCCGTTTGTGCAAGAGCTACTATTGTTAGTGCCGTTTTTTCAATCTTAATTAGATTAGTTAGAGCCAATGTGAAATTCACTGCATTGGCTCTAAAGAATTTAATATTTTTTGATTCCCTTATTTTAATTCTTGAAAACAAACATAGTTTCTAATTCAATGTTATGTTAAAAACCACCCCAGGTTGAAGGTCATAGCCTTCGCTAAGTTCAACAACGATAACTGTATCAGAATCAATTCTTACATTCACCCAACTCTCATTACTGCTAAAACTGGTCACATTGTGAGGTTCTGAAAAAGTAAGGTAATATCTATCTGTTTTTCCCGCTGGGAAAAGACCAAAAACATTACTCCAAAATGGGTGTGCGGCATCTGGTAATACCTTGAAATTAAGACTATTAACAGTAAGGTCAATATCATACAAACCACTAATTGGGAATGGGGCACCTGTTGCTGGGCTTTGTGATAATGCAGTAGGAAACTCTGATGTTGTATTTGATAAGGTGGCAAACTCATCCCATGCATCATCTGCTTGACCAAATAAACTTGGATAGGTAACTTCCGCTTCACCTGGATCTTGTAATGTATTTCTCATTGTAATATTTACACCTTCATTTAATGGCGTAAATTTTACATCATCATCATCGTCACTGCAAGATGTGATACTAACAAGTGTTATAAGCGCTAGTACTGCTATTTTTAAAAGTTTCATAATTTCTATTTTAAAGTTTATTTATTTAATTGTTGTATAGCGGTTCCCCAATCTTCTAAGTGGTATACTTTTGAGATTTTACCGTTTTCTACAGTATGAATATCAATGGTCATTATTGAAAATGCCTTTGAACCATCTGTTGGTAAGCCCATAAAATCGCCATTTGGGTTTCCTGTAGCAATACTTCTTACTACATACTGGTTATCTTGATTGATAATTTCTTGAACTTCCCATTTTAGGTTGGGAATTAATTTCCAGAAAAAACCCAACTGACCTTGTAATTGTTCTTTAGTTTTTTCTTCAACAGAACCTTTAGAGGTGAAATTATCTGCTAAAATCTCACCTAAAACAGTTGCAGGATTGTGTTCTTGGTTTACCGTAAGTGCTTTTTCATAAAAAGCGGTTACTACATCTTTATGCATCATTTTTTGTTTATAATTTATAATAGTGCAAAGATGAAAGATGTTCCGTTTTTAGAGAAGATGAAAAACGGCACAAATATGGTTAAAGTTGAACCTTTATTTGTTTAATATAGACCGACTAAACATATTTGGGGTTAAACCAGTATGTTTTTTAAAATATTTAGTGAAGTTTGTTGGGTCTTCAAAACCTAATTTATATGCCAATTCATTACTTTTTATATTGGAATTGATTAGGTTTCGTTTCGCTTGAAGAATTACAAAATCATCAATTACATTTTTTGCTGTTTTATTTACAAATTCTCTGCAAATACTATTTAAGTGTTTGTAGGTAATTGCTAATTCTTTTGCATAATAATCGGCACTTCTACTTTTGGTTAACTCTTTTTCAATAAGTGAAGTGAATTTTTGAAAAACTACTACTTTGGTAGAATCCTTAATCTTATGTGTTTGATGTTGTTTTATTTGTTCGGCTTTAGAAATAAGAATTATAAAAAGTGACTCGATAATGGTTTTCTGATTAAGCATTTTAGAGTTACTATATTCCTTCTCTAACAAATTGAAATAAGTGTAAAAATCAGAGTCTGTTGGTATTTGCAAAATTGGCGAAAACAATTGCGGATTAAATAACCTAAATACAAAATCTTTAGAAAAGTTTGAAAAGCATTTGACAAAATATTCTTCTGTAAAAACAATGCAATAACCTTTTAAGTTTGTCGAAAAATCAAACGCATTAATTTGTTCTTTTGAAAGATAGACAAGCGTATTTTCTGTTATGGAATACCAGTTAAAATCTATAAAGTGTCTGCCAGTTCCTTCCGTAAAATAGATGAAGTTGTAAAATTTGAGTTGATGCGGTAATTCTGAATCGTGCTTATTTTGTTGCTTTTTAAATTGCCTAATTTTTTCAATAGGCACAATTTCAAAACCAAAATTTTCGGTATTCTCAGGGTTAAACTTTATTTGCGGAATGTCTTTTGTCATATTAACTACAACAACCTTTTAACCGTACAATTGTGCGGTTAACCAACTTATATCAATTCAAATCTAATGGATTTTTAATCCGAGACAAACCATTGAGAGCTATATGTGTAAAACTTCTGTGGTGCGACTAGAGCTGGTATATGCACTGGCTAGGAGGCTTATGGCTCACGGCCGTCTACTCGATTGTATGCCGTTTTTTTTTATTCATCTGCTATTTCTTTCCGGAAATTTCCGGTTAATCACTTTATTTCTTCCGGATAGCTTTCCCGGCTTTGTGTTTTATCCGGAAAGTTTCCGGGTAGAGCTTCTTTTTTTCCGGATAGATTTTTCCGGAAAATACGTTAATCAATTAGCGCATATTTAGTAGCCGGTCCGGAACCTTCTTGTTTCAAGACCTTTTCCATGCCCTTGTAATAGTTTCTAACAGTCCGGTCCGATTTGCCAATGATCTTGGCGTAATCTCCGGAACTAGTCGGACCATTTTTAGCCACATAACGATACAACTTAATTTGTTTCTCATTTAATTCAGCGAGTAGAGGTTTTGATTTCTCATCTGCTGTGAGTTTAAATATTTCTTCTTGAACCGTAGCTCTATAAATGGTAGTTACAAAGTAGGACTCCTCCATTCTGAAAGAAGGCGCTTTTACGTTGTTCGTTTCTTTGAAAGTCTTGAGTTCTTTCATTCCTATATTTCGTTCTTCAACCAAACGGGTTTTATAGAAGATATAGGCAATTTTCGGATTCTTACTTTGAGAAGGCACATCAAAGGCTTTAAACTTCTCCATGCTGAATAAAGGTTTTCCAGGACTCCAAATTTCAATTTTATCGGTATTGGCTAATACTTTAATTTGTGCACCTTCTATTGTGTAATCTCTATGAACGATAGCATTGATAATTAACTCTCGCAACAATTTCTTAGAGACTTTAGTTAATTCTTCTCTATGAAAACCATCTCTATTAATTTCTGTCAGAAATGCAGCGTCCAATAAGTCTTCTACTTTTTTGGGCATCAATAAAATTGGACCTTCAATTTCAGATATAAAAGGTTCTTGATTTTCTCTTTCAATAGTAAACTTGATTCTTGATTGCGGAAAATTAGCTTGAGGATTTCGACCTAAAATCAGCATGCCTAAACCAGTCGGTTTAAAAACTTTGGAGCGTTTTGGTTTTACCAATAAGTTCAAATCAGACAAATACCCATAAAAGCCTTCACTTCCTTGCTTATAGGGAAGCGACATACGTGTGATCATATCATTTTGGGCATTATCAGATAAAGCATCCACATCATAGTTGTTCAGAGCCTGTTCAAATGGTTTTGCTGGAGATGTAAATACTTTTTGTTTCTCTTCTTTCGCTTTAATTTCTGCTTGATCGAAAAACTGTTTGTTCTCTTCATATATATGATCTTGCAGGTGTTTTGGAAAGAAATCTATTTCAATACCATTATCTTTTAGAAAGTCTCTGCCTTCACCTGCTACGGTAGGGTCGGGATCAATGTAACCAATATAAACTTTTCCAATTCTGGCATTGAAAATACGCTCAGCACAAGATAGTTTAGGATGATTTCGTGCTCCTGGTGCACAAGGCTCCAATGTGGCATAAACCACCATTCCGGTTAAATTCTTATCTCTGTTTTTGCGTTCTAAAACGGTAAACTCAGCATGGTCACCATCTCTTAGTTCACCTCTATGAGCTGTGCCTAAAATTTCACCATCTGGCGTAGCTAAAATAGCACCAACTTTAGGATTGATTTTGTCATCATCCCTGCCATTATCTGGAACTGATTTTTTCATTTCTTGAATGGACAGAGCCATCAACTCTTCAGGTGTATGTTTTTTAGACATATTCTATTTCTTCTTTTAATCGCATACAACAACCGGTTAACCGCACATTTGCGGTTAACTAACTTGTATTAATTCAAATCTAATGGATTTTGGATGCCACACAAACCATTGAGAGCTATACATGTAAAACTTCTGTGGTGCGACTAGCGCTGATATATACACTGGCTATGAAAGCCAAAAAAATAGGTAGGTGTAGGTACAGCCTACACCTAAAGTGGGGGTATAAAACGCTTTTCCTGGGGTGAGCACCGCCAGTGGCACGGTTAGAACCGGAATACTACCTATTTATTCTAGTAAAATTGGCACGGTTAGAACCGAGCAGGCTGTACTTTAAACCAGAACTAGGTGGCAAGGTTTGAGCCGAGCCGCGTAGGCCGAAATCACTGGCACAGTTCCACCGAAAAAGGTGGCATGGTTAGAACTGTGATATCCTGCAGTAGTTTTTATTTTTCTAGAAGTATGTTTCTACAGCAAATTCAAATTGATTGATAAAGATTTCCTTGAAGTTTGAAATGTTGTTTTGCTCGTAGAATAGAAGCATAGCCTTTTTATAATCTATTGAATCTACTGTTCTAAAAGAAATAGGGCAGTAGTTATAGTTCAACAGAATGGCGTTACTGACAATTCTTGCTGTTCTTTTATTACCATCCATAAAAGGCTGGATGTATGAAATTAGTACCAAAGCTAAAAGTGCCTTTTCGAATATGTTTTCCTTTAAGTTTATAACCTCACATGTGTTTCTAAGAGCTTCTTTAATTTGAAATTCATTGTCGAGTGGTTTGTAGTTTGTTCCAGATATACCAACACGTCTTTTTCTCAAGTTTCTTTCTACACCAAGTTCTTTGATTAGCATGCTGTGAATGTCTTCTATTTTAGAAACAGTTAAAGGGCTTAAATAGTCGTCATGTTGAACAATGGTCTAAGGCCTCTTTATGGTTTAGAAGCATAGTAGCTTCCTCCTTGGTTTTACCAGCGGCAGTTTCTTTTTCTTTTAAAAGTCTTTCGGTTTCAAGTAAGGAATAGGTGTTACCTTCAATTTGAGAAGATTTCCAACTCAAATCAATAGCCAACCTTTCCATTTCGTTCTTGTATTCTAATTCAGAAAGTTCTGCTATGTTAGTTTTATATTTTTCCTGAAGATCATTGAGTTTAACTAATTCAGATTCCGTGAATGAATTTGTTTTAGCGATAACTTCATTGATGATTGAGAAACTAAATGATTGCTTGATTTTACGTTCATCAATTTCTTTTTTGAAATATTGATCAATATTTAAAGGTTGAACCAGTTCGTATGATGCAGAAAGCTTGTATTTAGTTCCCTTTCCCTGACCAGTTGTATCAAGTAAGTTTTGATTCTTGAGTTGTACAAGTACCCTTTTCAAGGTGGCATAACTTATATCGGCTTTGATATTATTATGAATTTCTTTTGATGAGCATTCGCCAATTTTTTTTACAAATTCAATGATTTCATTGTCTCGATCGTTCATTTCTTTAATTTATAGCTCACGAAAATATGATTTAAAGATCAAGACAGGGAGGTTTTAAGCTTGAAATGTTTTTTAAATGAGCTACAAACAACCCGTTAACCTTATAATTGCTGATAACTAATTTATAATAATCCAAATCTAATGGGTTTTGAATGCGAGACAAACCATTGAGAGCTATATGTGTATAAATTTCTGTGGTGCGACTAGCGCTGATATATACACTGGCTATGAAAGCCAAAAAAATAGGTGGGGGTAAGTACAACCTACACCTAGGGTGGGGGTATAAAACGCTTTTCCCAGAGTGAGCACCGCCAGCGGCATGGTTAGAACCGGAATACTACCTATTGATTCTAGTAAAATTGGCACGGTTAGAACCGAGCAGGCTGTACTTTAAACCAGAACTATTTGGCACGGTTTGAGCCGAGCCACGTAGGCCGAAACCACTGGCACAGTTCCACCGAAAAAGGTGGTATGGTTAGAACTGTAATATCCAATTAAGTATTCGAAGAGTTTTTCTAGTTTCTTTTCTGCTGTTTATGAAAAAACAACTTTTCGACTCAATTTATCTATGCTTTTGCATAAAAGATTCGTAATCCGTTATTTCTCCGTTTTCTATTTCAAGAGAAGCTTTTTCAATTTCTTCTCTTTGATCAATAGATAAATCATCCCAAAAGTCAGCAGATTTTTCCTTTTTAAAGATTTCTTTAATCGATTCAATGGTTTCAGGATTTTCTGTCTCCAAAAGCATTTTAACCAATTCTATTTTTTCCGATTGAATATTCATCTCATTTTTATGCCTGAATAATGATTTTAACCTAAATTTTTGATGGAAAGCGATTTTTATTAAATGATATACAACATAATCTGGCGCGGAACTTAGTTCCGTGACCAATAAAAGCAAACTTTCAGGTTAATGCACGGAAGTAACTTCCGCGCTATTGGGGAGTTTGTTCTTCAAGAGGATGCTGGTAAATGCGCATATGTGAATAATAACAGTCTATAGCAAGTGCCTTAGCAAATTTAAAACCACTAAACTGTCGGATTGGAAGATACTTTTAAAAAACAAAAAACGGTTCAAGTATGCACTCAAACCGCTATTTTTTATACATAATGTTCGCTGCTGGATTTTTATTCCGTTTTCATAGGACATGTCTTCAGTCCAAAGAGTGTGTAGAGTGGACAAAAGCTGATTAAACTTGTCAGCACAAATACTCCTGCAAGAACTAAAAGCACGATTCCTAAAGTTCCAGTTAAAATGTTCATAAAATAAAGTGTTGCAATGATTGCAGCGATTATTACTCTGATAATTCGGTCTGCTGTTCCCATGTTGTTTTTCATAACTGTAATTTTTTAGTTTAACAAATACTGAATCAGGAGAACTATGCCTGTTATCAATGCAATGCAGGTCAAACAAATGAATAGGAATTTCACTGCTTTGTTCTTCTTGATTCTTTTGTCAAAATTATTCATTGGTTTACAGTTGTGCAGTGACCATAGTCACCATTACAAGATTTCTATGCTGTTTGAATGTTGTTTTATCAAATTTTCTGTTTCTAATTTTTTCATTGTGCGGCTAATCACCTCCCGAGCTGTTCCTAATTCATTGGCAATCTGCCTATGAGATAATCTCAGCGGGTTATTGTTTGTCAGATTGACTTTTTCTTGTAAATAGTCAAATAAGCGTTTGTCCATTTTGTCAAACAGCACATGGTGTATAGTCTCAAGTAATTCGCTGTAACGCAAATTATACTGCTGAAAGAACAGCGCATTGATATCGGGAAACTGTTTTATCCAACCGGAAACCTTGTCTACTGGAAGCAATAATGCAGTGGTGTCTTCTTCCGTTATGGCAAACACTTTGCTCGGTTCATTTTTTAAGCTTGCTGCAAATGACATGATGCAACTCTCATTGGGTCTGATATAGTACAACAGCAGGTCTTTATCCTTATGTCTTGTAAAAACCTTTATAAGCCCATCTAAGACTATCGGGATAACTTTTACATATTGTCCTTCTCTTAATATCTCATTTTCCTTGGGAATTTCCTTGGTTATTGCCGAGGATATTATCTCCGATACCAAGTCAGGACTAAAATGAGCCAGTGCTTTTAATATTTTCGTCTCTGTTGTCATTTTCTTCAACTTTGCATCTACAACTAGTTAACCGCACAATTGCGGTTAACTAACTTATATTAATCCAAATCTAATGGATTTTGAATGCGGAATAAACCATTGAGAGCTATATGTGTAAAACTGCTGTGGTTCGGCTAGGGCTGCTATATACACTGGCTATGAGAGCCAAAAAATAAGTAGGTGTAGGTTGTACCTACACCTAGTCTGGGGTAGTCGTGGCAACCTCACGTATCCTTAGGTGTTGGCACCTTTTTATTTGTTCATCCATTGAAATCCATGCAGTCGAAATTCAGTTCTTCCCTTCAAGTCAAGAAGTATTGGAGTTGAATAAGGGAAAGATCTAAAGTCAGTTCCATTAATGGTAATTTTCTTAGAGTTTTTGTCTTCTCCTAAGTGAATTTCCGTGAAGTTGTCACCCGTTAAGTCTTGAATCAGTATCATAGATGAATTTAAGGGTTCATCCAATTCAAAACTCTCTTTCAAAGGGTGGTTCATAATTATTATGAGCTTGTTAGAGTTCAGGTTAATCGTAGAATCAAGTTCGTTTCCGAACATGAATTCGATATCTGCGCCTGGAGTTTCTTCCATTTCATCAAAATCATAGTTCGGGTAGTCAGTTGAAATCATCTTGGATTCAGAAACCCTAAAGAACTTATCTGCCCAGAATGTTCCGGTTAAACCTTGTTCAAGAACTGTGTTGGCCTCTTCATTAGTTAGTCCGAATTTGAGAAGGTCTTCTGTTTTTGTTAGTTCCGTGTCATTTGGTCGGTGAATTAGACAAATAATATCGTAATTCTGGTGTTCAGCAAGAGCATCTTTCCCTTTGTTAACCAGCTTAAAAGTTAGTATTGACAAGCCGATGATTCCAGTCACGGTGATTAGGTGTCGAAAGTTGAATTTACTTTCAGATGTTGTTAGTAAGTAGAGGTTGGCTAGACCGATCCCTGTAATCCAAATTAATTGAAAAGGAAAACTGATTGCACCTTTCCAAGGTCCGAATACTAGCCATAGAAGTAGAATGAAAACTCTGGTTTGAATAGTTGAAAAGACAACACATAAGATGAATCCAACTACAAAATGAACTCTTTCGAATAGCTTATTGTATAACCGAATCAGTAATAGCGAAAGTGCTGATAGAATTACAGTGTAAACTGCGAAGGGGGCAACATCACCTCTGCCAAACCCATCGTTGGCAAGGACATACAGATATGCTATTAGAGTTGAACTAGCAGTTAGTATTAGTATGTAGATGATTTTCGTCAATGTGAGGAATTGGTGCCAACGATAAGCTATCGGTTGTATGCCCACAGCTTGTAAAGAGCACAATCTAGTGAAATCTGCCGTAGCTCACAATGGTTCAAATAACTACTGCGTTCCAAAAGATAAAAAATCCTGCGTGCTGCACTCAGTAGAATCCACAGAAATTTCCTCAGCGGTAGGTTCACGGTCGAGTTGCTCTGAAACCAGCCAGAAAGCACTTTGGCATATAACCGATAGCGCCTGTTATCCACCTGTTGTTTCTTTGTTCAGTTGTCTATGTGTTAGGATGCTAAATATCAGCCTTAAGAGTTCGAGTCCCATGGCTACAAAAATTAAAGGTTGTGAGATGTCATTTGTTGTTAGCCCGTTCAGATAGTTAAGGAAACCAAAGGTTAGCACGACAAATGCAAAGCGTAGCAAGAATTGAAAATAGTATACTTTGATTCCGAGTTTCGGGTTATAGAAATTGAAATACGCTGTTGCAAGAAGAGATAAGATTAGCGAAGATGTTATGATGTTCATGTACCAAAATCCTGAAATCATATTTGTTAGATAATGCCACAGGAGGTTTGTCACATTCAAAAAAGTTATGATGTCGCAAATTCCGAAGAACTGTAAGATTCTTTTGTTGTCAATAGATTTCATTTCAATTCAAGGTGGATTTATAGCTTGGTTGTGCGCGATGGTGGATAACGATAAGCTATCGGATGTATGCCCACAGCTTGTAAAGAGTACAATCTAGTGTAATCTGCCGAAGCTCACAACGGTTCAAAGAGGCACTGCGCTTAGAAAAATGAAAACTCCTGCGAACTGCACTTGGCAGAAAGCACAGCCTTTTCTCAGCGGCAGATTCACGGTCGAGTTGCATTGAAATCAGCCAGAAAGCACGTTGACATATGCCCGATCAGCATCTGTTAGGAGCCGTTTGTTGTTTCGTTTGTTTGTGCGTTCTGAATTCCCCGTTGGACTCTTGAAGGTAATACAAATAGGAATTGTCCAAGAGCTTTTGTAAAGTCAATTGCTCGTTCAGCGTCCTTTTCAGTTGGTAAACTTGCTTCCTCGTCCGCATGTCGTTGATCGTTCGCATCAAGTCGCACTTCATGTGCCCAATCGCTCATTTCTTTTGTAATAAGATGTTGTTCAACAGCTTTCTTAATACGTGAATACAATTTTCCATCTTTTAATCCCTTGGCTTTGAGCATTGAATCAACGGAACTTGCAGTTAACATGATAGCTCCTGCTGGGGCATGAATACTATTAATTGCTTGTTCCAAATACTCTTTAGCGCGTTCAGGAATACTATCTTCTAATTCTTCCTTTTCCGGATACATCTTCACGATGTTCAAACCTTTATTGTGAGAATATGCGGTGATGACACCACCACAGCGAGCACAAATGTAAATTCCCCAAGTTCGAGCGTTTTCGTTCTTATAGTTTAATGTTTGAAACTTGTTTTGTTGTTTCAAAGATGGGTTAGCAATTCCACAATGAGGGCAGTTGCTTAAAATCAAATGTGACTGAAGTTCTGGCATCTTGGTTTCAGTTTGTGGCTCCTAACGCCTAGCTATGATGAGTGGGGATTAGAATGCACTAACTTCTCGTCTCGCACATAGCCACGCCTTGATTTAAATTTAAAACTTGTGGCGGACTTTCCAATCCCCACGAAAATATACTGACCGATAAAACCCCATTCATTCATAGGTGTTGTTGTGGTGTCGTTTTAATTTGTTCATAGTCCATTGTAATTCATCTTGTTCAGCTCCATATTCATCAATATAACCGTATTTCGCGAATGTTGAGAGATTAAAACCTTCTTCAATGTCATTATACCAGACGACCTCATCTTGATCAATAGCAACTACCCAAAACCCTCCTCCATTATTTCCATATTCAACTTCAATCCATTTTTTAGGTTGAACAGATATTTGATTCCAAATCCTGAGTTGCTGATGAGTCATAAGATCAACTCCGTTTTTAATTTGTTTTTGAAGTTCTAATAATGTTATAGCTTTCCAAGCAGTCATTTCAATTTTTAAGGGAACTTTAGTCCGAGTTCATTTATT
Organism: Cyclobacteriaceae bacterium; assembly: GCA_040218415.1. Classification (GTDB taxonomy): domain Bacteria; phylum Bacteroidota; class Bacteroidia; order Cytophagales; family Cyclobacteriaceae; genus JAVJRN01. The sequence continues at coordinate 1,402 of JAVJRN010000003.1, read as the reverse complement.
TCTTTATCAACTTTTACCCATTCGACTCTTTCGTCAATGTCTTTTTCCACAGGACTGACTATCATAAACAAGTCAGTCAAATAGATTACTTCGACAGTTCTTTTGTTATATCCTAACGCACCAACGTCTTGCATTTGGAATTCGACCTTCTTAAAATTCAGGTGTCCATTTTGATAGATCACTGTCTGAGTTTTCCAAGCTGACGATGAAAACACAATTTTTAAAGGACCAATTATCAAAACTCCAACTAAGGTCAATGTCGGAAGTGTCGAGCCAATTATTTTCCATTTTCTTGTTTTGAAATTCCACAGGTTCCAAATCAAAGTCAGAGGAGTCAAAACCATAATTCCGAAATATGCAAATGACTTTATCATCTGGCTTTTAATTTCAAATGAAGTCACTCCGTCAAGAATAAAAAGTAGAATTGTCAGAATTAAAACTCCGTTCAAAAGTGTCGATATGTATTTCTTAATCGTCATTTTTAATGCACCACAACGATCAGATATGGCGAGTGGCCATATCCTTTTTAAAGAGCACAATGTAGTGAAACTGCCCAACCACCACAATAGTATCCACGAAGAACTGCATAGAGCAAGTCAAAATCCAGAAAGAAGAAAGTGGCTAGAAGCACAAAAACTAGCATAATGGGCAGATTCACGGACGTATTGCACAGTAGTGTCAGATAGGCAGTTTGGCCTTTCGCTATATCGCCTGTTACCAGCTTTTGTTAAGGCATTAGTTGACCGATATTCAGATAGTTCATAAGTAGCCCAGGGATTAAGACTGTTAGGAAAAAGAGTAGAAAGAAGTTCATTCGAGATGTGAATTTGTTACCATTGGGAATTCGATCCCAACCTGTTGCAATCAAAATATTCTTTCCAGTCGCTAACAATGATATTTTGTTAAATATGGCAAAAAGGATTAGGAATGTTAGTGGTGAGAGATAGAAGACTTCTCTTGCATCTACGTTCAAAATCCGGTACGTTCCAAAAATTGCGATTACAACTGTTATCCCAAGTTGGACAATGAAATATGACTTGTTGAAAAGTTTGTTATAGTTGCGGTTATATGGAGTGCTTTGAATTCCTAAGTTCAGGAAGTAGAAAACGTAACCAAGTCCCACAAAAGTGCTAATTCCGAAATTCCAATCTTCCATTATATACTATGTGCAATGAATTGCTAGTAATGTCAAGGTAAACTTCGTTGCTCCCGGCTATGCAAGTCCCTACCGAAGCTTCCCTTGGCTTAAATATAAATAAACTTCGGTTATGAGCAATGATGTTTAACGTATGTTGTGTTGAGGTTGACCCTATTTCTACAGGGTGAAAATGTTAAAAAAAACTCCAACCGTAGTTGAGGAAGTTACACCTCTACACGAGCCCGGTTGACCGGGCGGCTACAC
>JAVJRN010000056.1:0-7600 GCA_040218415.1 Cyclobacteriaceae bacterium | reverse complement strand
CCTTTCCTGTGATAACCTCCTCTACCTCCGCACGAACGGCGATCATAACATCACAAAATCTATCCAATTCAGCTTTAGTTTCGCTTTCCGTTGGCTCTATCATCATAGTGCCGGCCACAGGGAAAGAAACGGTTGGCGCGTGGTAGCCGTAATCCATCATTCGCTTGGCAATATCTTCTACCTCTATGCCGTCTTTTTTAAAGGATCTACAATCAATGATCAACTCATGAGCGTTTCTTCCTTTTACATTGGCATACAGAATTGGGAAATGATTTTGTAATCTTTTGCCAATATAGTTGGCGTTGAGAATGGCCATTTTCGTAGCATTTGTCAACCCCTGACTGCCCATCATCGAAATATATGCATGCGATATCAATAGAATACTCGCACTTCCGAATGGAGCTGAACTAACTGCATCATCATTGGATTTTCCGCCAGGTAAATGATCGACCAAATGAGCCGCCACACCTATTGGGCCCATGCCCGGCCCACCGCCACCATGAGGAATACAAAAGGTTTTGTGCAAGTTGAGATGACACACATCAGCGCCGATCATTGCGGGTGAAGTCAGTCCAACTTGTGCATTCATATTGGCACCATCCATATATACCTGACCGCCATGCGCATGAACTAGCGCACAGATGTCTTGTATTTGCTCTTCGAAAACACCATGTGTAGAAGGGTAAGTCACCATCAACGAGGATAATTCTTTGCTGTTTTCCTCTACTTTAGCTTTAAGGTCATCAAGGTCAATATTGCCAAGTTCGTCACATTTGACGATGACCACTTTCATGCCTGCCATGATCGCACTGGCAGGATTAGTACCATGTGCCGATGAAGGAATGATCGCTACATTTCTGTGGCTATTTCCATTGGTCTCGTGATACGATTTTATGGTCATCAAACCAGCGTACTCCCCTTGTGCTCCGGAATTTGGTTGAAAACTCACCCCTGCAAAGCCAGTAATCTCAGAAAGCCAATCGTGCAGTTGATGGATAATTTGCTGATATCCATGTGTTTGTCCTTCAGGTGCAAACGGATGAATATTTGAAAACTCTGGCCAAGTCACAGGAATCATCTCAGTTGTCGCATTCAATTTCATGGTACATGAGCCTAAAGAAATCATGCTATGAACCAGTGATAAATCTTTGTTTTCGAGTCTCTTCATGTATCTGAGTAGCTCGTGCTCCGACTGATGCATATGAAATACTGGATTCTCTAGAAAGCGAGAAGACCGAAGCAAGTTATCTGGAATATGTATCGATACGTGTTCCCCTAAATCTTTTGGGTGCTCATTTAAGACTGAAGCAAATATTTCATAGACATGTTGTACATCCCCACTGCGATGGGTTTCATCGAATGAAATACCGATGTGGTTATTTCCAAAATATCTGAAATTTAATTGTTTGGCCTCCGCCTCTAATTTGATTCGAGAAGTGAGGTTTTCATCTTCAATTTCAATATGTATGGTATCAAAGAAGTATTGATTGGAATTCTTAAAACCAAGACTTTCTAATGCGTCGCTGGCAGCTTTCGCCATTCCGTGTACACGGGTAGCGATTTGTTTCAGTCCCTTTGGTCCGTGATATACCGCATACATCGACGACATGACGGCTAACAAAACCTGTGCGGTACAAATATTGGAAGTGGCTTTTTCTCTTTTTATATGCTGTTCTCTTGTTTGCAAAGCCATTCTATAGGCTTGGTTTCCGTCTTTGTCTTTCGATACGCCGATGATTCTACCAGGAATTGCTCTCTTAAATTCATCCTTTGTGGCGAAAAATGCCGCATGTGGGCCACCAAAACCGAAAGGAACTCCAAGTCTTTGGGAAGTGCCAATGACGGCATCTACACCCCATTCACCAGGAGGCGTATAAAGGCAAAGACTTAATAAGTCCGCTCCAACACCAACCAAAAGATCTTGTTCTTTCGCAGTTTCAACGAGGTTTTTTCTGTCTTTAACCGCCCCATTGTTGTCAGGGTATTGAAAGAAAATGCCGAAAACATCTTCTCGAGTAAGATCTGCGGTATCTATGTCCACAAACTCTAACTGAATGCCTATAGGAGCGCATCTGGTTTTTAAAACTTCAATTGTCTGTGGAAAAACGTGGTGGTCGACAAGGAAAACGTGTGCGTTTTTCTTGCTCTTTTTCCTTCCTTGATAAAACATGGAAACGGCCTCTGCTGCTGCTGTACCTTCATCAAGTAAGGAGGCATTGGCTATTTCCATACCAGTAAGGTCTATGACTACCGTTTGAAAATTGATCAAGGCTTCTAACCTGCCTTGGGCGATTTCCGCTTGATATGGCGTGTAAGCGGTGTACCATCCCGGGTTTTCAAGAATATTTCTTTGTATTACCGCAGGCACTTCTGTATTGTAGTAGCCCTGTCCTATGAATGACTTGAAAATTTGATTCTGAGAGGCAATTTTTTTCAATTCGGCCAAGTAAGCAAATTCACCTTTCGCTTCAGGCAAGTCTAGCTGACTCTTTAATCTAATTTTGGCAGGAATCGTCTCATCGATGAGTGCATCTACTGATGCCACGTCGAGTGCGCGAATCATGTCGTCTATTTCACTGACAGATGGGCTGTTGTGACGATTTTCAAATGGTACTTTTTCGTTCAAATTTATCCGCATTTCGGAAGGATTAATTGTTATAACAATGGAATAGCAAATCTATAATCTTTGTGACTTTTTAAAGGTTCATTTTTTCTTATTTATCTTCACGCGTTTTCCTTTCATTAACCTTAAAAAAACACATCTAAAAAATGAAGAGTTTTGTTTTAAAATATATGTTTCTCCTCTTGTTTGTGCCTTCACTTATTGCTCAGCACAAATCATCAAAGAAGTTTGCCAAGACCATAAACGCAAATGAATTAAAGGAGCATTTGACTTTTCTCGCGTCTGACAGTCTCGAAGGTCGGGAAACTGGCGAAAGAGGTCAAAAAATTGCTGCCGAGTATATTGCCAATCATTTTAAATCATTAGGCTTAGAACCTGTGGTTGAAACGGTCGACGGAAAGAAGAGCTATTTCCAAGAATTCGATTTAAAGCGATCCAAGTTCAATACCGTCTATCTCAAAAAAGGAGAAGAAAGAAAGGAAAATTTTAAAGATTTTCTTTATTACTCAAGAAACGAGACCTACGGAGAAGAATTTATTGATGTCATTTTTGCTGGAGATGGTGACTCACTGACTTTAGAAAAAATTGACATTACGGACAAATATGTCGCCTTCGTTAATTCCGATTGGTCATTATTTAGAAGCCAGCTGGCAAATATGAAAGATGCTAAGGCCAAAGGTTATGTGATGATTATTGAGGATGATCAAAAATTTAACTACGTGTTGGATCGTTATGGCAACTATCTCGGGAGCCCTAAAATGGGGTTTTCCTTTGATCAAACAGGGTCTAAAATCGTTATTGCCGGAGCAGACATGACCCAATGGATTTTCAACGAGTCATTAGCAAGCTTACGCAAGGATGGGCTGGGAAAAACTGCAAAACTCTTGATCAATGCGGATATGCACATTGAAACCAGATCATCAGAAAATGTACTTGGGTTTTTGAAGGGTAGTGAAAAACCAGACGAAGTGATCGTGGTAACTGCACATTATGATCACGTAGGCATTATCAATGGTGAAATACACAATGGAGCGAATGATGATGGCTCTGGAACGGTCAGTGTGATGGAAATCGCCGAGGCTTTTTCAAAAGCTGCTGCAAACGGATACAGACCAAAAAGAAGCATACTCTTTATGACTGTTTCGGGAGAAGAGAAAGGATTGCTGGGGAGTAAATATTATACAGACCAAGACCCTATCTTTCCTTTGGAAAATACAGTAGCGAATTTGAATATTGACATGGTGGGTCGAATAGATGAGGCGCATAAGGACAATCCATTTTACATCTATTTGATCGGTTCGGATAAGTTGTCCCAAGAACTGCATCAGCTTTCGGAGACAGCCAATAATACTTATACCAAACTGGGGCTTGACTATACCTACAATGATGAAAATGATCCTAACAGATATTACTACAGATCAGACCATTACAACTTTGCAAAAAATGACGTCCCTGTAATTTTCTATTTTAATGGTACTCACGAAGATTACCATAGACCAACGGATACAGTGGAAAAAATTCAATTTGACAAAGTAGAACGTATTGCGCAGCTAGTGTTTTACACTGCATGGGAATTGTCAAATAGAAAAGATAGAATAAAGCTTGATTGAGTGAAGAGTTGAGAAGTCGACCTGTGTGGGGTTATTGCTAACCCCACAAGATCTTTTCAACCAGCTATGGAAAGTATGAAGAATATCAAACTTCCGTCGGCAAGTTAATAACATTTCGGTTTCCATGAAATATTATTTATCAATTTGATAAGAAAAATACAGAAAGTAGATTGTTGCGAAGTTTTAACAAATAATATTTTATCTAAAAATATGATACCCAAATATAATATTGAAAATAAAAATGAAAATCTGCTGCATAGCCGCATAAAACATTCACCATTATAATATTAAAGTAGCCTTGAGTTTCCAAATTATGCAAAAAAGACAACTGATAAAAGGAGTAAGAATTGTTAATGAAGGACAGATAACAGAAGGAGATGTCTTGATTTACCAAGATAAAATTGAAAAAATCGGAAAAGATCTATCTAGTGCAAATGCAGAGGTCATTAATGGCGCTGGAAAGTTGCTAATGCCTGGCGTAATCGACGATCAGGTTCATTTCAGAGAACCAGGTCTTACGCACAAAGCTGATATTTACACCGAAGCTAAATCGGCGGTAGCTGGGGGCATTACATCATATATGGAAATGCCCAATGTAAAGCCCCCAACAGTGACGAACGAATTGCTCGAAGAAAAATATGCAATTGGTGCTGCTCAGTCTTTGGCCAATTACTCGTTCTATTTGGGAGCCACCAATGATAACGCCGAGGAGGTAAAGCGAGTAGATGAACAGAATGTGTGCGGAGTGAAAATATTCATGGGTTCGTCTACGGGCAATATGCTTGTAGATAATGAAAAAACTTTGGAAACCATTTTTGCAAGTTCCCCTATTTTAATTGCAACGCATTGTGAAGATGAAGCCACCGTTCGGGCAAATACCGAAGCTTATATTGCGAAATTTGGTGATGATATCCCATTCTCGGCACATCCGCTGATCAGAAATGAAAAAGCTTGCTATCTGTCTTCGTCGTTTGCTGTTGGACTGGCCAAAAAAAATAATAGTAGACTTCACATTCTTCATATCTCTACCGGCAAGGAGACCAATCTATTCACTAACGAGATTCCGCTAAAAGAGAAAAGAATTACGTCTGAGGCGTGTATACACCATTTATGGTTTTCTGCTGAGGATTATGAGGAAAAAGGCGCTTGGATCAAATGGAATCCTGCGGTAAAAACAGCCCAAGATCGAGACCAAATTTGGGAAGCTTTACTTTCTGATAAAATAGATGTTATTGCTACGGATCATGCTCCTCATACTATTGCAGAGAAGGAAAACAAATATTTAAACGCCCCATCAGGTGGCCCTTTGGCTCAACATACGCTGGTAGCTATGTTGGATTTTTACCATCAGGGAAAGATTAGCTTGGCGCGGATTGCAGAGAAAATGAGTCATGCAGTTGCGGATTGCTTCCAGATTAAAGAGCGAGGTTATATCAGAGAAGGATATTACGCTGATTTGGTGTTGGTCGATATTGACAAGCCTTGGAAAGTAGACCGGTCTAATGTTTTGTCAAAATGTGGCTGGTCGCCATTTGAAGGGCATGAGTTTAAGTCTTCCGTGGAAAAAGTATGGGTTTCTGGTCACTTAGCCTACAATCAAGGTCATTTTGATGAATCTCAAAAGGGACAAAGACTCGTGTTTAATCGGAATTGAAAGGCTGATCTCCTGTTTACGTAAGAATAATTTAACTAATTGTGTATTCGGGGTTATGTAAATTCAATGAATGCATTTAAGTTTGCATTCCTTTTAAATGGTGGTTGTAGCTCAGTTGGTTAGAGCATCGGTTTGTGGTACCGAGGGTCGTCGGTTCGAGCCCGATCTTCCACCCACTTTAAAGTCAGAAGCAGTTGCAGAAATGTAACTGCTTTTTTTATGGCCACTTTTTTCGGATTGCTTCTTCAACTTGGGTTTGGCGAGACCAAGAAATTTGAAAATAAACTTCAAGAAAAAGGGTCGTCGGCCGAAGGTCGGTCCCATCGAGCCCGATCTTCCACCCACTTTAAAGTCAGAAGCAGTTGCAGAAATGTAACTGCTTTTTTATGACGTTTTAGTCCGATTTCTTGGTTAGGGTTGGTTAGCAGAGATTATAAACCTGAGTTCGATTGTTCCGCATTCGTTCTAGAATCAACGCGATATTTTTTAAACTTGAAGAGATTAGAAAATTGAAGCAGTCTGCTAGAAAGGTAAGATTGCTTCAATAAAAACCTCATTTTAATCGGTTATTATTTCGCAAAGACGATTTGAACGCTGATTTCAATGTTTTATTAATCGAACTCAGGTTATAAGTAAAGCCCAAACAAAGGGTCGTCGGCCGAAGGTGGGTTCCATCGAGCCCGATCTTCCACCCACTTTAAAGTAATAAGCAGTTGCAGAAATGTGACTGCTTTTTTTTATGACCTTATTTTTCGGATTGCTTCTTCAACTTGGATTTGGCGAAATCAGGAAATTTGAAAATAAACTTCCAATAAAGGGTCGTCGGACAAAGGTCGGTCCCATCGAACCCGATCTTCCACCCACTTTAAAGTAATAAGCAGTTGCAGAAATGTAGCTGCTTTTTTTATGACCTTATTTTTCGGACTGCTTCTTCAACGTGGATTTGGCGAGACCAGAAAATTTGAAAATAAACTTCCAACAAAGGGTCGTCGGCCGAAGGTCGGTCCCATCGAGCCCGATCTTCCACCCACTTTAAAGTAAGAAGCAGTTGCAGAAATGTGACTGCTTTTTTTATGTCCTTCTTTTTCGGATTGCTTCATCTGCATTGATTTGGTGAGACCAGAAAATTTGAAAATAAACTTCCAACAAAGGGTCGTCGGCCGAAGGTCGGTCCCATCGAACCCGATCTTCCACACACTTTAAAGTCAGAAGCAGTTGCAGAAATGTAGCTGCTTTTTTATGTACTCCTTTTTCGGATTGCTTCTTCAACTTGGATTGGGCGAGATCAGGAAATTTGAAAATTAACTTCAAGAAAAAGGGTCGTCGGCCGAAGGTCGGTCCCATCGAACCCGATCTTCCACCCACTTTAAAGTCAGAAGCAGTTGCAGAAATGTGACTGATTTTTTCTGACGTTTTAGTACGATTTCTTGGTTAGGGTTGGTTAGCAGAGATTATAAACCTGAGTTCGATTGTTCCGCATTCGTTCTAGAATCAACGCGGTATTTTTTAAGCTTGAAGAGATTAGAAAATTGAAGCGGTCTCCTAGAAAGGTAAGATTGCTTCAATAAAAACTACTGGTATCCGACTAAAAACTGGGATATTTTGTGAGTTCTTGAAAAAATACAATAGCGAGGATTTGATACCTCGCTAAAGTTGCTGATGTTTGAAGTCTTCACACTTTGAACATCATGGTTAAAAATACAAATCTTGCAG
>JAVJRN010000076.1:0-7696 GCA_040218415.1 Cyclobacteriaceae bacterium | reverse complement strand
CCCGCATCTTCATCGGCAAAAACATCGTTCCCTATCTGGAAGCTAAAAGCTTCATCTTCATTGGTGGTTTGATCAGGTATAGCATTCGCCACCGTTGGGGCATCATTTACATTGATGACTTCCAGCGTAAAATCAGTGGAGGTGCTCTCTGCATTTTGATCTATCGCAGACACGCTTATTGCTATCGTTCCCAAATCATCGTTGGTTGGCGTTCCTGAAAAAGTGTTTGTAGCATTATCAAAATTCAACCATGCAGGAAAAGGGGAACCGTCTATTATGCTCGCAGTGATCGAAAGTCGATCGTTTAGATCCACATCAATAAACGTATTCGCGGGTATCATAAACTCAAAAAGTTCATCTTCATTGATCACTTTATTTGGAATAGCATTATTGACGGTTGGTGCATCATTGACAGACAATACAGTAATATCGAAGGTTTGAGACTCAGTAATATCAATGCCTGTATTTGCTACACCTCCATTATCTGAAAGCAGGACAACCACTGTGGCCTTACCATTGGCATTCGGTAGGAGTGTGTAGGATAAATCACCGCTAGTTGCGTCAATAGATGGTAGTTCCGTAAACAAAGCATCGTTATTGGAGGTCAATGTAAATGTCAATTCCTGTGATGATTCATTATCCGCACCAGCAGATATTCCTGTAGCCCATCCAGTGATGACTTGTGCTTGAGCATCTTCAAGCACTTCCTGATCTTCTCCTTTGACAAACGCTGGCACATCATTGACAGACAATACGGTAATGTCGAAGGTTTGAGACTCAGTAATATCAATGCCTGTATTTGCTACACCTCCATTATCTGAAAGAAGGATGGTCACTGTGGCCTTACCATTGGCATCTGGTAGGAGAGAATAAGTCAAATCACCGCTAGTTGCGTCAATAGACGGTAGTTCCGAAAACAAAGCATCGTTATTGGTGGTCAATGCAAATGTCAATTCCTGTGATGATTCATTATCCGCACCCGCAGATATTTCTGTAGCCCATCCACTGATGATTTGTGCTTGAGCATCTTCCAATACTTCCTGATCGGCACCTTTGGTGAAAGTTGGTGCATCATTGACGGATAAGACACTGATCGTGAAAGTATCCGTTTTCTTGTCATTTCCACCATTCTCAGTGCCTCCATTGTCAAGCAGGGTTATGAAAACCGTGGTTTCCCCTGATTCATCTTTGGCTGTCGTAAAAGTGAGATTTCCAGTTCTCGGATCAATAGATGGCAATACCTCAAAGATGGCGTTATTTTCTACAAGCAATTCAAACGCGAGTATTTCATCTGACTCATTCAACGCACCTTTGTCGATATTACTGGCCCAATTCTGAATAGCAACTACTCCAGCATCCTCGAGAACTTCTACATTTTCACCATTTGTAAAGCTCGGCGCATCATTTACAGAAATGACATTGATAGTAAATGTTTGTTCTTGAGAGGCATCTGAGCCGTTGCGGGATTTTCCTCCGTCATCCATCAGCACTACTGACACGTTGGCCAAGCCATTGGCATCTTTTGCCAAAGTATAAGTCAAATCACCTGAAAGTAAGTTGATAGCCGGTAATACTTCAAATAAAGCATCATTGTCTGTGCTCAACTGGAAAGTAAGTTTTTGCTCAGTTTCATTCGCTGCTCCGGCAAAAATGTCTTTTGCCCATGCTTCAATCAATTGTGGAGCGGCATCTTCAAACACTTCTTGATTGGCACCTTTGGTGAAAGATGGCGCATCATTCACAGGATGAATGACAATTAGAAAAGTGAAAGTTTCCGATGCATCTATTCCGCCATTGGCTGTTCCTCCATTGTCTTTTATTTGATAGCTTACCGTTGCAGTCCCATGCATATTTGCAGCCGTTTGGAAAGTCACCATTCCATCACTGTTTATTGAAGGTTGTTCGGAAAATAGAGGGTTATTGTCATTACTCACTACCCACTCCAATTGCTGAAAAGACTCATTATAAGCGCCTGCATTTGCCGTAAAAATTTGATTCGTAGTGATATCCCCTGCGTCTTCATTGTAACTTAATTCACCAGCAGTGCGAATTGGATACGGCACATCATTGACAGGTGTTACCTGAATATGGAGCGTATCCGTATCGCTTTCACTATCGTCATCCACTACGGTCAATATCAAATCAATCTTTCCATTAAAATCCTTGAACGGCACAATGTTGAGTAGGTGCGTCTCTGCATCTAGCGTTACCATCGCACTGTCCACCGCCTGAAAAGTCCAACTTAGGTTGGCTACACCATCACCGATATCAGTAACTAACGTGTCTAGGTTGAAGGCTATACTTTCATCTTCCAAAATATTGGTCACAGATGGAAAGTGTATCACTGGCGGTAAGTCTCCAAAGGTCTTTTCTGCCCTGTTGTTGGATAGGTCGTAATCCACTGGCGTAACCCCACTGATCCTTGCAATGATCGGAATACGCACAAATGGCAATTGGAAATTAATGACTTCCGTGGTGTCGCTTCCCCCTGCAGGTACGGTCATGGGTAATGCCGTGATGAAGGTCTCCTGTCCACGATCATTTTTGAAATACAATTCTATTTTGGCCACTGCCAACAACGTTCCATTGTTTCTAGTTTTGACCGAAATACCGACATTGTCACCATCTTCCGCATATTCATCGGACATCATGATATCACCTGGAAGCACCTCCAGATCGGAAGAGAAGCCGACCACTACCGCACGTGTCGCTACATTATTATCGTATCTCAACTCTTCCAACGCCCTAGCAAAATTGATATGTACTTTGGAAACATAAGTGGTATCATCACCTGGTATAAAGGGAATATTGCTCCTTACCGTGGCTTCCTTGCCAACCTCAATGGCTGGTACCTCAATTATATTTTCATAATCGCTCCCATTGATACTAAATTTTGCCTCTGAGGCCGCCGAAGCTACTTCTCCATTGTTCGTAAATACGGCAGTAAAATCGACGTTTTCTCCAACAGCAGGGTTCAACGGCGTATTTAATAAAAACGCCGACAGAGCCACCAAATCAGGCATGCGGTTGCGGACATTAATAATACGTTGACCCGTATTGTCACCTTCTTCAAATTCGTCTACTTCCTCCCCAGCATCTACCTTCCACGATAGCACTTTTCGGCCTGCAGTGGTAAAAGTATGATCCACCTTAAACCGTGCTCGCTCGTCAGATAAGAGATTAGCTATTTGCGCTACATACACTTCTTGCCCATCGATAAGTACCTGTACATTGAATGCTCCCGATTCTCTTAAACCTGAATTGGTCACATAAAAATTAAAGTGCTCCTCAATTCCAACCACAGGATCACTACTCACGCTTTCGTCAGATTGGAAGAGGTTTGGTTTGGAAGGTTTAACGATATACCTCAGTGAGGCGATGTTGGACTCATATTCATCATTCTCAGGAATTTCATTGGTAGGGTCGAGGCGGAAGGATAACCAATGTGAACCCACACCCGAGAAGGAAGTAGTCACTACCTTAAAGTCTGACGAACTATCCGCGGGAATTTCTGAAATCCTAACGGAATCGATCCTTTGATTGTCTGACATCAGATACACGAGGACATTGGAAACAGCCTTATCACCAATATTATGCACCGTATAACTAGCGGAAACCAAATCTCCCGCATAGGGGCTGCTTGTTCCCTCATATTTGGCTGTGATGATGAGGTCGCCAAGGTCTTCTTTTTCTGCCTCTACATAATTTTCTACCGTAAGGGTGGTTTCCGCTTCTCCTCTCAAACGGAAGTCGGTGACTTTCGCATTCAAAACATAATCTCCCGGAGCTGGCATTCTCGTACGAACCACAAACGTACCATCGGAGTTGGTCGTGGTGCGAATGGTATCTCCATTCAGGAACAACAACACCTGTGCTCCGGCCACTGGTTGCTCACCACCGAATACGCCTGTGTACTTGGCAGTACCCGAAATATTTTCATTATACCAAGCACGGTATACCCCAGTATTGTTGAGCGTCACTTCTATATTACCGGCAATCGCCGCTTCCCCAATCAATAGCGGTCGGAGAACCACATTATTCAATTCACTGACTTCATCCACCGACTCACCAAGGTCTGCCACAATGCGCACGGCGTAAAATGCTGCAGAATCAATACTCAAATCAAAAGTAACAGTGGTCGAACTGTTAAAGGACATACCACTAATCGTGACGGTATCCATGGCCGTTTCATCAACAAATAGCACCACATCAAATGCACTGGTGATGATCGCCTCTCCATCGTTTTCAACATCAATGGTGACTGTAAAGTCCTCATTGGGCTGTGGGTTTTCGTTGCTGAAAAGCATACTCTCCGCTTTGAGGATGATATCAGGTTTTCCTCCCAATACATCAGGCGAAGAAACAAAAGAAAGTAATTCGCTTTCTGTAACAGCCTCTCCACCATTTTCATCAATGGCCGTGAAGCGATGCTGTATGTCTGTGCCTTGCGGCAATGGGGTGCGGTAGGCATATATTTTCCCGTCTCTTACATTGCCATCCGCGTCTACTGAAACCATTGGGAAAGCGCCTTCTCCCTCATCTAGTATGTCACCGTCTCCATTGAGATCTAGTTCTAGTTGAGGATAGCCCGGTGCGGGTAATTCTCCATCGAGGTTGGTGTACAAAACACGAAATTCAAATAAATCGAGAATTGTACCTCTTGTAGGACTCACAGCAGTAGTGGTAAATGCTCCTTCGCCCAAATAACCAAGCGTGGCTATATAATTGGGTTTCACCGTAAAACTGAAAACCACCAGCTCCAAAGCCACATTGTCTTTGGTAAGTATCTCTGTGGTAAGTGTAACAGTGACCACTTCATCGTAAGGCCATGCGGCATCTGGTGTGAAAATGATCGTTTTGTCATCATTAGCAAAAGTCAACTGACCCGCTACCGTGCCTGAAGTATTGCCGGTTACTAGAAAAGTAGTAGCGTCTATCGTGGCTATATCCAATGGAAGGTTAAAATCTAATCGAATGACAGAATCTGTACGGACTTCTCGCTGATTGGCTGCTGGATACTGGCTGATGATAAAAGGCTGTGGCAGGTTGCGGAAGAGCTGCACTTTGGTGTCATTCCCATTGCTGACGAGCAAATCTACCGAGCCATCATTACCTACATCGCGGGCAAAAAGTCCCGTAGGATAACTGCCCGTCGTGCGACCAATTGGCGCAGCAAAAGTACCATCGCCATTACCGGCAAACACCTGCAAGGTATTGTCATCCGCAGCAACTACCGCAAAGTCTATGTTTCCATCACCATTGAAATCATTGGAGACCAAGTCTCTTGGATTAGCCGATGTGGAAATAGGGGATAGGGTGGTGAATGCCCCAGTACCATCACCTACAAGTACCGAAACCGTGTTGTCTACAGAATTGGCCACCAAGATGTCTTCATGCTGATCCTGATTGATATCGATTACGCTGAGATCGTAAGGACTACTGCCGACTGGCATACTGCTGACCGTAAATGATCCATCCGCTTGCTGTATGGCGAGGCTGATATTGTTATGGTCACGATTTGCGGAGATCAAATCCATGCGACCATCTTCATTCACATCTCCATAAGCCACGCCATAAGGACTATTGCCCAAGCCTATGTTTGCAGTAGCGAACACCTGACTACCGCTATTATACAAAACAGAAAAATTATTGACGCTATTGGCAGTGATAATGTCTTGCAATCCATCCTCGTTCAGGTCTGTGGCAGTAATACCTCGCGGACTAGCTCCAACAGTGTATAATGATGGTGAGCTTAGTGTGCCCGCATTGTTCCAGAAAATAGCCACTTGCGCCGTACCTGTATAAGTAACCGCCACATCCAGGTCTCCATCCTTGTCAAAATCTCTGGCCAAAAGGTCATAAGGAAACTTGCCAGAGCCCAATAGCTTAATATCCGCATTGCCCTCACGGTCAATGACCCGAAGCTCACTGTTATTAAATGAAATAGACACCACTTCTTCTAATCCATCTCCAGAAATGTCTGCTAAAATGGAATGGTAAGTGGTGGTTTTTACCGCATCATCTTGCGTTTGCTGGAAAGACAGGTCAAGCACAGAAGACTTGGTCTCCGTAAAAAACCTACCCACGTAAGCTGCTGACAGGTTATTGATGGTGGTATCCAAGGAAACGACAACTTCTTCTCCAAATCTAATTGCTGAAGCTGATGTCAAACGTAAGGTGTCTCCAGAATAGTCATAGTCAAAAGGCAGATAACCAGCCTCGCCATAAATGCCTACCTGATTTTTTAACCCTGTAGTATCTATCCGCATAGGATCGAAAAGTACTTTCAAGGTGGCATTTCTTGCCACATTTGATTGCCTATTGTTCGACAGATAGCTTATCTGCGAAGGATCTGCCAGTACCATAATTTCAAAAGTGAGCGTGTCAGCTCCTTCAGCGTTTTCGGCTTTGATGGAGATGGTGTGAGTTCCGATTTGATCTGAGGTAGGAGTCCAGGATAAAATAGTCTGAGACAAACTAAGGCCTATTGGAGACTCTAGAACGAAAAGTTCTGGTGTTGGATAACCTTGGACATTAAAAGTTTCAATGTATTCCTTATTGTATGGTATCTCAGTTTGTTTACTAAGACGAGACAAACTAGGAAATTCTGATGCGTCCAATACTTTAATGTCAAAGACTTCCGTATAGTCTAAATTACCGTTATCAGCAGCGCGAATAGAAATGCTATAAGTACTTTGAACCTCATAGTCTAGTACTATTGCCGTGTAAAGACTATCGTTGCTAATATTGAAATTCGAATTATCGGAATTTTCGTTGATACTTGAAAAGCTGTAAGTGTGAGTATCTCCGTTATCTTCATCTGTGGTCGTTATTTTAGCTATAAAAGTGCCTGCTGGCTGGTTTTCACGGATTTGAGAATTGTCAAGTGAAATGTCGGACGGGCGCTCATTTACGTCTAGGACATTAATCACAAACTCTTTTTCAAAACTCCCTTCATTTTCATCATTAGCTGCAATTCTTATATTTAAACTGGATTGTGTTTCGAAATCGAACGAGGTTGCTGAAAAAAGACTATTACCTTGGATGATAAATGAAGTATTGTCGATATCACCATTTCCATTGACTAAGCTATATGTATACGTGTTGCTCGCATCTTGACCTGTGGTGATTAGCTCTCCTATAAACGTGTTTGGCTGTTCATTTTCATTTATCGTATTGTTAACAATTATTAGGTCAGATGGCGCTTCATTAACGTCTTTCAGATTTATTGTAACAGTCGCAGTGGCGCTCCAAGCTCCATCGCTTACTTCCACTTCCAAACTAAATGTTGGGTTGATTTCAAAATCTAGAACCGACACGTCATTTACTGTCAAAGCTCCAGTGCTGGATAAGGCAAATCCGCCTAAATCATTGCCTGAAGTAATCGCATAACTCAACACATCTCCATCAACATCGGATCCTACAAGCGTAACGGCCAGCGTGCCTTGCGTACTGTTTTCTGGAATGCTCAACTGTACCGCAGCTAGCGTTGGAACTTCATTTACGTCTTCAAGATTTATTGTAATAGTCGCAGTGGCACTCAAAGCTCCATCGCTTACTTCCACTTCCAAATTGAAGGTAGGATTTGTTTCAAAATCCAGCATTGACACGTCATTCACTGTCAATGCTCCAGTGCTGGACAGGACAAATCCACCTAATGCATTACCCGAAGTAATTGCATAGCTCAACAGATCTC
>JAVJRN010000073.1:0-23682 GCA_040218415.1 Cyclobacteriaceae bacterium | reverse complement strand
TTTAAGATCGCTTCGTGCCTCGCGAAGACGTTCCTTTTTTCGTGCTTAGGAGGCGTTACGATGAACAAATCTTTCTGTTTTTCCATATTTGGAATTGTGCCTGACTGAATCAATCTCATTCCATCTTTCGATATTTAAGATCGCTTTATATCTGGCGATGACGTTCCATTTACCGTCTTTGCGAGGAGGTACGACGAAGCAATCTTAAACAAGTTACCTACTTACGTTCCGTATAAATTTCACCAATTTTTGATCTGTTCAAATAAATCGTCCCATTTGGGATTCGTTGAATTTACCAAATCAATCTTCTTTTGGCGTGAGCCTCCTTTGATTTGTTTCTCTCGCGAGATTGCCTCCACTATGGAATGAAATTTTTCGAAATACACCAATTTGCTCACATTATACCTGGCCGTGAAACTGGCGGGGTGATGTTTAGATCGATGCTCAATCAACCGAGTATAGAAGTTAGGTGTGACGCCTACATAAAGGGTCGAATGAGTTTTACTGGCCAAAATATAGATGCAGCCGCCTTTTTCCATTTTCTAAAAATAGTAAGTAAAATGCGTTTGAGCTTATTCTAGCTTATTTCCCTTTCACGCAGATGTTATATCCGACTTATTAGAGTCCATGGTGGACAAAGAAATCAAGCGGTTCCCCGCCGGTACAGTGTATAAATTTCTAAAAATTAGACTGTTCGTACAATGAATCTCAACTCGCACCGCAGCGGCCAACCTTCGGTGACCCGGTCGCTTCTCCTAAACACTCTGGCTATGAAAAGCCGAAAAACAAGTAGGTGTAGATACAATCTACCTATACTCGGGGTTACAATCCAACTTTTGATAATATCCTCAGTTCTTCGATTCTATCAAAGAACCTTTAGATAAAATGACCTAATTTTATTTTAAATTTTGGTTAATTCAAATTCTATGAAAAAAGGAAATAACGATATTTTAAGAAAGGAAGAATTGTTTCATGATCAATGGGCAGAAAGTATAGATGTAGACTCTGTATTTGTCGATGAATTTTTCGAAGCAAGCACTGCTCCAGAGAACCGTTGGATAATCAAACGAATGGGGAATATTAAAGGGCTAAAAGTTCTGGAACTTGGTGCTGGTGCTGGCGAAGCATCCGTTTATTTAGCTAAACTTGGAGCTGATGTAATGGCAACAGATATCTCATTAGGAATGCTTGAAGTTGTTAAAAAATTAGCAAAAATCCACAATGTTGAAGTCATGACTAAACAATCTCTTGCGGATAAGATTGATTTTGAAAATGATAGTTTTGATATAGTATATGCTGCTAACCTCCTTCATCACGTTGATATTGAAGAAAGCCTGAAGGAAATAAACCGTGTATTGAGAAAAGGAGGTAGGTTTTATTCTTGGGATCCGTTGGCACACAATCCAGCAATCAATATTTATCGAAGGCAAGCTATGGAAGTACGGACTGAAGATGAACACCCAATTAGGTGGGAGCAGATAGATTTATTCAAAAAATATTTTGAAAAAGTTGACTATGAATGTTCTTGGTTTTTTACATTATGGATATTTGTAAAATTCAAGTTCATAGATGGCGTAGATCCTAATAAAGAACGCTATTGGAAAAAAATTATTTCCGAGCATACTAGACTCCAGTCAACATTTGATTTTTTAGAAAAAATCGATAAATCATTTCTTAAAATCATACCGTTTTTTAAACGATGGTGTTGGAACATTACTTTTGAATGCAAAAAATAATGTTGATAATATTTCGAATAAGATTTTTCTCAAATGCTATATAAATTGTAAAAAAAGTTAATTGGCAATAGAATTATTCCAAGTTGTTCATCTTAGTTATTATGAATCAGTATTAATCTTGATAGGAATATAATTTTTGTCTATTCGATTCTCTAACGAACCCAATTTAATTAGCATCCCGAAATATTGAATTGCCCGTTTACTCTGACATAAAAAGAAATAAATTAATCAATAATTCTTAGATCAATATGATAACAAAAGTCTTGAATAAGATAAAAACCTTGACACAAAAACCTATAAAAGAGCTTGATGAAGAGTATATCAAATGGCTCACATTTGCAAATGCAGGGATGTTGAACCCTGGAAACTCATATGCAATGGATTTTGCTATTCGTCATTTGCCCACAGAAAATCCTATCATTGAAATTGGTTCATTTTGTGGCCTTTCTACCAATGTGATGTCCTATTTATTAAAAAATCATGATAAGAATAACAAAATCATCACCTCCGACCGATGGATTTTTGAAGGAGCGGAAAGAGGAGGTGCATTGGGAGATTCAAGTATTGAGCATTCTGACTTTAGATTATTTGTAATTGAGACGTTTAAGAATAATGTTTCATTTTTCAGTAAAGGTCGTTTGCCGTATCCAGTCGAGGTTTTCTCTGATGAGTTTTTCAAACTGTGGTCCAGTGAAAAACGAGTAACCGACATATTTAATCGGGAAATTCAAATGGGGGGTAATAAAAGCTTTGCCTACATCGATGGTAATCACAGTTATGAATATTCAAAGAGGGACTTTCAAAATGTATCAAATAATCGTGATGTTGGAGGGTTCATTCTTTTTGATGATAGCTCGTACTTTTCGCAGTTTGGCTTTACCAAATTAATGAAAGAAGTCAAGAAAAATGCTGATTACGAGTTGGTTATGAAAAACCCTAATTATCTATTTCGTAAGCTAAAATAAATAACTTCAATTTTTCTTTAACAATATAATAGAGATCTTCGTCAATGAAAGCTAGAACCAATCCAACTCCAATTTTGTAATCATAACTTGAAGCCAGATTTGAAAGATTTTAGC
Organism: Cyclobacteriaceae bacterium; assembly: GCA_040218415.1. GTDB lineage: Bacteria > Bacteroidota > Bacteroidia > Cytophagales > Cyclobacteriaceae > JAVJRN01. The sequence continues at coordinate 20,867 of JAVJRN010000073.1, read as the reverse complement.
TTTACTACGAATGCCAAATTATTTACAATATTTAATATTTCAGGATAATATCTAAATATTAGACGCAACGAATACAATGTACATTGAATTTAAAACTGAAAGCGTGGAAATTAAAGAATAACGAGAAGTTAATAAATTATTGCTCATTATGGAAAGTAATTAATTTTTTCATATTTCGCTATTTAGGAAGAAACCCCTGTGACTCTAAAAAGGCAATGCAGGGAACTACATTATTTTTTAGAATGGATCTATTGATGGATTTTAAGAACAACGATAATTTTTAATGATTAATATTATTCTTTACACCAAGAATGGACAATTGGCTAATAGGTTATTGCAATTGTGTAGCTTCATTACATTTGCTGATCAATGTAATGTGAAGATTTGGTATCCTGGTTTTGAAGATTATGCTTATTTGTTTGAGGAATACCATAAGACAATAATTCCAACATATCCACAGACCAATAACTACCTCCCTTTAACTATTGTAAAACCATGTAGGAGATTAACCTTTAATCTTATTTATTATATCGTAAGAATTGTTGATAAGTTAGGTTTAAAAGAAAGCCATTTTCATAAAATTGTCAACATCAATGAAAATGATAATTCGAATAGACTCAATCAAGAATTTTTGAACACCCTATCGAATAAGAAGTTTATTTTTATTGAAAACTGGGCTTTTGCCCCAGATTATTATTCAAAAGAGTCTTTAGAGAATGTTTTAAATAACACCAAATTTCTACCCTCTTACTACGTTGAGGCTAATGAACTTATTGAAGAAATAAGGCAAAAAGATGAGGCTATTCGAATTGTTGGTGTACATGTAAGAAGAGGTGATTATAAAGAATTTGAAGACGGTAGATATTTCTATCCAATATCCAGCTATTTAGGTTGGATGAAACAAGTGAAAAATTTACTTGGGAAAGACGTAACTTTTATTCTTAGTAGTAATGAAGATTTGAAAAGTGCGGAGGAGATTGTGAATTGTGACTTAGTTATTAAACATGCTCAAGGACATCTAATAACAGATTTGATCACCCTATCTAAATGCGATTTTATTATTGCCCCCCCCAGTACTTATTCAATGTGGGCTTCATTCAAGGGAAAAGTTCCGTTACAGATGATCAGGTCATCGAATCATTTACTTGAATTAGAAAAATTTCAAGTGTTTGCTCCTGGGCAAAAGCATAAGTAGGTGTTTAGAATATCAATAATATATTACTTGTTATTCAATAAAGCTTGATTAATTGGCATTGTTTAAATTTTAAATTAATACGATCGAGGACAGCACTTTACGATTACGGTAAATAGGTATTTCTTCTGTTTTTTTATTATGACGATGAGTTAATTTATACTTCTTTTACTTCTTAAATAACTATCAAGAAGGTATTGTTTGTTGACGACATGTTAGTTGAAGTAACGAATGAGAGGAAACCTTATAGTGATAAAACTGCGGTAAAAACTATTTATTGCAGTTGTTTATTCCTTTAAAATATGGCCAGAAATAAACTTCGTAAGATTACATTAAACTGTTATTCAGTCTAGTTTTGAGCGAAAAGAGTACGGTGAAAGCCAAAGAATATGATTATAAAGAAACCAAAAATATGCTTAATAATACCTTGTTATAACGAACAAGAGATTCTTGAATCTACGCAGGGCATATTATCAAAAAAAATTAAGGATTTAAAAACAAATGGAATAATAGACCAATCTAGTATTATTCTATTCGTTGATGATGGAAGTATTGATAGCACTTGGGAAATAATAAAAACACTAAATACCAAGAATGATCATTTAGGGGGAGTTAAACTATCAAAAAATTTTGGTCATCAAAATGCTTTACTGGCTGGATTGGAGAGTGTTTATCAAAGGTTTGATTGTACCATTACCTTAGATGCCGATTTGCAGGATGATATTAATGTTATGGATGACATGATTAAGGCCTATAATGAGGGCAACCATATTGTGTACGGAGTACGTTTGGAACGCAAGGTTGATAATTTATTCAAAAGGTATACTGCAATATTATTTTATAGAATTATGAAATGGCTTGGCGTTGATATAATTCATAATCACGCTGATTATAGATTGGCAAGTCAAAAAGTCATCGAGCACCTATTGAACTTTGGTGAAGTAAATCTTTTTCTTAGAGGGATGTTTCCTTTAATTGGATTTAAACAGACTAGAGTATATTATAATCGACTAGAAAGATCAGCTGGGTATACGAAATATCCATTTTTTAAAATGTTAGGTTTTGCTATCGAAGGAATGACCTCTTTTAGCGTAAGGCCTTTAAGGATAATCGCGATATTAGGAATTCTTGTATTTGTGACCAGCTTATTCTTAGGTGGGTATTCATTATATTCTTATTTTTTACTTAAAACTGTTCCTGGCTGGACTTCTATTACGCTTCCATTATATTTTATTAGCGGAATTCAATTACTTGGTATAGGCGTGCTCGGAGAATATCTAGGAAAGGTCTACAAAGAAACTAAGAATAGGCCAAGGTTTATCATTGAGCAAATGCTAAATGATTGAAGGCCAAAATAAAGCAGTTATCATATTAGGGAATGAAGGAACCATGAATTTTATAAAAAAACTAGACCTCAAAAAAATATTCGAGAGTATTTACTCTTGGATAATATTGATGATTATTTTTTCCGTTTACTACTTAGGGTATGTTCCAAATGGTAATGAGGAAAACTATTTGCAATTAGCAAAAGAGTTCTTTGATCCAGACTGGATTAAAAATTCCTTTGTTCTGAATGATTCAGCAGGGACCCGAATTATTTATCAATATATCGTAGGCTTTTTTTTAGACTTCCTCTCATTTGAATTCGTAACCCTGATTTTTAGAGGATTTTTGATTGTTGCTTTTTCTTTAATTCTTAACGCAATATATAAATCTTTAAAAATAAACAACATAATGATTGTTGTGCATTTAGTTCTAATTTATCTGGAAAAACAATCATACTTCGCTGGATCTTGGATATTTATATCTGTAGAAGCAAAGTCCTTTGCTTACCTTCTTGTCTTGATCGCTCTTTACTTTATTATCCAAAAGAAATACAACATTACTGTCCTATCTTTAGTAGGAGCTACCTATTTCCATGTGCTAGTGGGAGGGTATGCCTTTATTTATTTTGGACTCTCAATATTGATTATAGAAAAATTCGATTTCAGAAATAACTATAAACTGTTATTCAAACTCTTCATATATGTATTGGTTGTTTCTCCTTATATTTTGTGGTTACTTAAAAACACGAACGCTCCTTCGGATTTAGAGCCTAAGGCTGATTGGATTTATTCTTACTTTCGGAACTCACACCATACTACCTTAAGTCATGGTTTTCATTATCACTTGATAGGTATTTTTGAGTCTTTCTTAGCCCTTCTTTCCCTTATTTACCTGAAGAAGAGAGATGCTTTCGATTCTAGAATGGAGGTATTCTATGTGATTGGTATTATTTCCTTTGCGGGAACATTAATGTTGCTACCCGTCATATTTTTTGATGAAAACGGGACAATTTTAAAATTCTATCTTTTCAGGATAAATGCTTTGTCAACTTTTATCTTTACGTTAGTTCTTATCAAATGGATTTTTAAGACATTAAAGTCAGAATACAGCACTATTATATATGCTACGGTGGCAATTTTTGCTCTTAGAGCTCTGTTTGTTGGTGCCTTAGCTAACTATAGGAATCATAAAGCTTATAATAATGATCCGATAATTGAGGTTTGTGATTTCATTAAGTTGAATACGGACAAAGACGTTGTTGTTTTAGGGTTATTTGAATCGAATAATGAAAATCTATCTATGACACGTAGAATGGAAAGGGATAGATTTGTTGTATACAAATTTGTACCAGCAGACCTGAATAAAATACACGAATGGTATCGTAGAGTCAAAATCAAGAATGAGATTTTAAAAGACATCAATAATTTAACTTTAACTACTGATAAATATAAAATTGACTTTGTACTAAGCGAGGACAAAATTGAGACAAATTCTTTAGAGCTTTTTTACACCAATAACTCGTACTTTTTTTATATGGTCTTGTAATGTGATGCAGAGTAGATTTATGACTTATCCTTGTTTATAATAATGTTTAGCAAGCTTCATGTAGGTGATGAACTTATATTTCATACAATTAATTTAAGATCTCTAAAGAATTTAAATAGCTTAAACAATTAATGTTTACCCTTTTTCGATAAAATAAATTGACAATTAATGACATAATAATCACGCCGATTTATTTCCTTCTATTTTTAGCTTTAGCTTATATGATAAGAAGTCGGATTACACAAAAACATCTGATTAGCTATTTCATACCAGCCCTCACGCTGAAATTCTTTGGAGCTATTTTTATTGGATTGGTGTATCAATTTTATTATTCCGGGGGAGATACATATCATTATTTTTATCATAGTGGTGTAATTAGAGAAGCTTTTCTTGACGATATATTCAAAGGGGTTTCACTCGTTCTAAGAACCGAAGATGCTCCTTCGATTAGTTATGAATATTATCACAAACTTTTTTGGTACAATGATCTAGGGTCTTATTTGGTTGGTGTAATTGCGGGGATTATTGATTTATTAACGATTCATACTTACAGCTCGACGGCATTATTTTTTGCGGCATTCTCTTTTTACGGATCTTGGCGATTGTTAGTCGTCTTGGATAAAATGTTTCCAAACAATCGCCGGAGACTCGCAACGATTTTGTTGTTTTTTCCATCTTTATTTATTTGGGGCTCAGGTCTGTTGAAAGATAGTTTGACATTAGGTGGTACTTTTCTATTGGTGGCCACTTTACTTGAAATAAAGAGAACATCAAGGCTAACAGTCAATAATTTACTTTTGGTATCGGTGCTAATCTTATTAGTATATACAATAAAAGTCTATATCATCATTATTTTGGTACCAGCAGCTTTGCTGTTTTTTTCATTGACCTTCCTAGAGCGTACAAAAAATCAAGTGATTAAATTTGCGATTCTGCCACTAATTGTTGCAGGATTGGGGTTTGGTGCTATAAATGCCTCTACATCTTTATTAAATAGTACGGAGAAGTATAAGATGGACGAGCTAGCAGAACGCATCACGATTACAGCATATGATATTAGGTATCATAGCGGAAAAGGGGCTGGATCAGGGTATACGCTGGGGGAGCTAGATGGGACATTCAACTCGATCATTAAATTGGCTCCTAGTTCTATCATAGTTTCATTATTCCGTCCGTTTATTTGGGAGGTCAATAGTCCATTGATGCTTTTTGCAGCTTTGGAGAGTCTAGCGATGTTGCTCATTACATTTTATTCCATGAAAGTCGGTTTAATATGGAAGAATCTAAAAAATCCATTCTTACTTTCCTCACTCATTTTTGCAATTTGTTTCGCATTATCTGTTGGCTTTACTTTTAATTTTGGAACTTTAATGCGATATCGAATACCGCTTATTGCTTTTTATTTATTACCGCTACTTATTATTCCGAATAATGCCATACGAACAAGTCGTGATATCAACAAAATTGAGGTAGGTCGGTGATATATAAAAATTGTTAATTGTATCTTTAAATAATGTGGAATACAGATAACAGGTTTATTACGAATTTTTATTTGCTCGTAACTTATGAAAAAAGTTATTTTGAAATAGACCTGTTATTGCATCCAATCGCACATATTGGTATTTGAAATGAAACACGTATTACTAAATTAAGGATTTCTATTAGTATTGTTTGGAATATCAGATTAAGAATAGATAGGATTAATTTCACTAAGTAGTTCGGTATTATTTCTTTGTTTGAGGTTATTTAAATAAAATTGATTGCATTATTACGGTTTTTAAATGACAACTTTCTTTTATTTTTAATATTCAATTAGTTGAATGCCAGACTTGAAAAGGTAATATCCCCGACAATTAAAGTACGTTTTTATTTTTAATCTAATTTTTATTCTAAATGATTACACGGGTAGCAATTTTTTGTGCTTCTTAGCAAATTTTAAACTCATGGAATGTTAGTAATCTTTTTTAAAGAACTGCATAAAACATAAACCTATTTAATTCTTTTAATTTGTTTGGATCTCTAGTAAAAATATTTGAAAAACTGTCCTTAAAAACAAGGATCACCGGATTGATAGCGGCTTTATTGCTTTTATTAAATTCAATCATTGATCTTATCGGAGTTGCAGCCATTTTTCCACTCTTTGGCCTTATTGTAAAACCAGACTTTTTGAATGAATTTGGCCTAGTTAAATCGGTTTACGAAAGTTTTAGTTTCCAAAGCACTAAGAGCTTTGGTGTAGCGTTGGCATTTTTTTTACTGGCTGTTGTAATACTGAAGAACGTCATAGGTGTTCTTATTAATCAATTTCAGGTCCGGTATATTTATGATTTATACATTCATTTTAGCCAACTATTTTATAGGAGGTATCAATATTTGGATTTTGAAAAGTTTACTAAGCTGAACTCTAATATTATGCAACGAGACATAAGTCATATTCCGAGGGTTTTTGCTACGTTTATACTCACTCCTTTAATGATTGGGGCTAGCGAAATTGTTATACTCGGCATCTTGTTAATCGGTGTAATTTTGTTTGATTATCGCTTGCTTTTAGTTTTGTTTTTTTGCTGTGCCCCGATTTATTTTATTCTTTATAAACTTTATAAAAATAGAATAACAAGTCTGGAGGAGCGTATGAATGGATTGATACCTTTGAATACGAAATCTATCTTTGACATGATTTTTGGTTATATCGACATACACGTATCGAATACTTTTGATTATTTTTCAAATACTTTTCGCCAATTGATTCAAGAGGAATCACAATTAAGAATCCAACAAACACTGTATAGTATATCCTTACCAAGAATTGTAGAGACATCCATGATTTTTGCGCTTTCAGTGCTTACAATTTATGGGCTGACCTTTTTGAATGATAAAAGTGACTTAACAACTATGTTAGGCGTCTTTGGGCTAGCGGTACTTAGAACCATTCCTTCTATTAATCGAATAATGAACGCTGTTATGAACATAAAGGGAAAGGCCTACGCTGTTGACAGTATATTAATAGCTATGGACTCAGATCATGAGATTATTGACACTTCGACAAGCGATATTAAATTCAATGAGTCAATTGTTTTTAATGACGTTTTTTTTAATTATTCTGGGAGTGAAAACCAAGTCTTGGAAGGGATAAGTGTAGAAATAATGAAGGGAGAAGTTATTGGGTTAGTTGGAGAGAGTGGTTCAGGAAAATCAACTTTTTCAAACCTGATCCTTGGGCTACTAAAGCCAAAATCAGGTAGTATTTTGGTCGACGGTATTATTTTAAATAATCATAACCTAAGAGCATGGCAAGACAAAATCTCCTATGTACAGCAGAATATTTTCCTTATCGATGATACCATAGAAGCTAATGTGTGTTTCGGACAAAATCGGGGTGATATTGACAAAGAATTGCTCGAACGATCAATTGATAATGCTTCGCTAAGAAAGTTGATTCACGACCTTCCAGATGGTTTGAATTCTATCGTAGGAGATCGAGGGGCAAATTTGTCAGGAGGTCAGAAACAACGAATTGCGATAGCTAGGGCTTTGTATAAAAAGTCAGAAGTGATTATCCTAGATGAGGCGACATCCGCATTAGATCAAGAAACAGAAATGCATGTTACAGAGACCTTTAAAAAAATTGCGAATATTGGTATTACTTTAATTATTATTTCGCATCGAAAATCCCAGTTATTGTACGCAGATAAAATATTCGAATTCCAAAACGGAAGTTTAAAAATTAAGTAAGATGAAGACACCTTTGATATTTGTTCATTTTGGAGATACTCATTATCTAAAGTATGTTCTCAAATCTGCTGTTAGAAGTGGTAATAAAACGATACTGATAGGCGATGAATCCAATCGTAAATATAAAAATTATGGGATTGACCACTATATTTTTGATGATTATCTGCAAAACCCTTCGGCGCATCGTTTAAGTGAGGTTTATAGACGAGTTGGAGGCACGTCCTTTTCTGAAATAAATGCTCATAAAGGAGCAAGAGATTGGACTAAATTTAATTTTCAAAAATGGATTGTTCTTGAAGAGTTTTGCAAATTAAATGAATTGTCGGGCTTTTGGACCTTTGACTCGGATACACTTATTTTTAGTGACTTAAATCAGTTAAATGATTATTTTGAAGAATATAGTTACTCAACAATGAATGAGCATAACCAGCTACAAGGTAAGTTAAATGATATCTCGGTTCTCAGTTCATTCAACAAACTTGTGATAGATTTATTTGAAAACGAGAGTTTTTTGGAAGATCTTATGAAAACTGATTTTCAAAAAAATCCTACTTGGGGCTTTACCATGATGCGTGTTTTTGAGTCTCTAAAAATTCAAGAGGGCTATAATACTATAAGACTTAAAGATGTGGTGATTGATGGAGCCACATTCGATGAGTGTATTTGCATGCCATTTCAAATGGAAATTTATGAAAGCGAGATAGGAAGGTCATTAAAGATGTTATATGCTAATGGTTCGGGTAACATTTTTGAAAAAGTGATTAACGAGCCTACATATTTGAAACTCCATAGTCTAAACCTAAGCTGGGTTCCTGATTATCATTTTGATATTGTTTACAAAGAATTTATACATTCAAAAGCTAGGGATTGGTCGATGAGAGCGATAGTATTTAATAGGAATATTATTGATAAAATATCATTTAAGATCAGAACAAAGTTATCTTAACGCTCAATTATTAAGGAGTCTAAATATTCCAAATTTATGAGCCTTCCAAAAATCACCGTAATCACCCCTTCTTATAATCAAGGAGAATTTCTTGAAGAAACCATTCAGTCGGTATTGAATCAAGGATATCCAAACTTGGAATACATCATCATAGATGGTGGTAGCACAGATCAATCTGTGGATATTATAAGTAAATATTCCAAAGAGCTTTCGTATTGGGTGAGCGAAAAGGATAATGGACAGTCTGAAGCCATTAATAAAGGATTTCGCAGAGCCACAGGGGAGATTGTTACTTGGCTTAACAGTGACGATCTTTTTATGCCTAATGTTTTAAATCAAATTGTTGAGCATTTTGATGATCAAAATATTGTATTAGTTCATGGCGGAAATATCCATTTCGGAAAAGGAATGAGTGATTCTACCCCTCATTTTACAAATAAGCCTCATTTAATGTCCCGATACCTAAGTGGGATGTGCTTTGATCAACCAGCCAGTTTCTTTCGAAAGTCGGCGTTAGACAAAGTTGGTCTATTAGATGAAAATCTTCACTACGGAATGGATTATGATCTTTTTCTTAGACTATTATTGATAGGTGATTTTAAGCCAATAGATCTGGTGGTATCTAAATATCGGCTGCATGAGCGTAGTAAAACGGTTAGCTTATCCGATCGCTTTGCGAAAGATTGGGCGAAAGTTTATTCTAAATTTTGCCGATCATATCCAGGTTTAGCCCATTTGGTCGATCTATTAAAAAGGTTAGAAGTTTATGAAGAAGTTGATAAAAGTAACTTTCGTAGCATAGAAAGAGAATTTCAATTGGAGGATATCAATAAGTCTTTTGGTTTCTTTATCAAGCATCAAATTGTCTCGTACTATGCCCAGTCTTCCTTTGATAAATGCCGTGAACTCCTTGAGTTTTTACTGAAATATGACAAGCATGTTTTCAATGAATTTAAACTTCGAAGACTACTTTTACAGGTGAAGTATTTACCTGCCTCTGTGATAAATCTTAAGAACCATTTAACAACGATTTTAAGGTGAATAAATTGGCATTTCAGGTTGTGTAATCCGAAGATGGTATTCTTGAGTCTGACAGGACCCTAACATACTTGTAGTGAGAATCACGTATTTGAGAAAAAAATTGAAAAGGAGGATATAATACATGTTGGAACAAAAAGGAACTTTCATTTGAGAGATACTTCTAAAATTAATAACTCATCTATTGCACCAATATAATCGCCATGCAACAATTAATTAATAAGAACAAAAAGAGCCTGTATTTCGAGAACTTGGATGGGTTGAGATTTTTTGCATTTTTAGCGGTGTTTTTTGCTCACAGCTTTTATACTACTGATAATGTGTTGCAGCAAAGTGGTGTCTTGCAAGCAGTGCTGCGCATGGGAGGGTTAGGAATACTCGGTGTAAATTTTTTCTTTGTGTTGAGCGGATATTTAATCACTTATTTACTCGAAAAAGAATATTCCAAAAATAAGCGTGTTGATATCAAGGCGTTTTATATCAGACGTGTATTGAGAATATGGCCGCTCTTTTTCTTGATGGTTTTCGTTGGCTTCATCGTGCAACCTATGGTGATGCAGCTTATCGGAGAGTCTTATGAGGAAACTGCTAGGCCTTTGTATTACATTTTCTTTATCAATAATTATGATGTAGCCCCTTATTCCGCTGTTTTGGGTGTTTTATGGTCGATTGCCATTGAAGAACAGTTCTATTTGTTTTGGCCCTTAATACTGTTTATTTTCCCTAAATACCGACTTTGGACTATGGTAGGTGTTGTTTTATTTTCTTTTGTTTGGAGACAAGCAGGTATGGGCTTTATCGCAGATACGCTGACTTGTGTGGGAGATTTGGCTTTGGGTGGAGTTCTTGGGTATTTGAGTAGTCACTCCAAGCGTTTGATCAATTACATGGATAAATTAAATGGTCGTCACATATTGTTCATCTATGTGATTGGAGCCTTATTGGTTTTTTATCAACCATTGTTTTCTGGTACGGTCTATTATTCTTCACATCGCCTTTTTTTGAGCGCTTTTTTTGGTTTTGTAATCATGGAGCAAAACTATAGTTCAAATTCACTTTTCAAACTATCTAACTTTCCTACCATAAGCTTTTTAGGAAGGTACACCTATGGATTATATGTGTTGCATTTTGTGAGCATCTATGCGGTTGGTAAAATATTTGAATATTTGAAATGGGATGGATTTCTCGTCAATTTGTTGATTACGGAAGTGGTCATCTCTTTTCTATTGAGTATAGTTTTAGCTTATTCCTCTTATCATTTGTGGGAGCAACCATTTTTAAAATTGAAGGTGAAATTTCAAAAGTTATAATCATTGGAAGCGCCTAAATTTTCCATTATCATTCCGGCATATAATCGTGAGAATTTTATTCTCGATACAATTAATTCTGTGTTGTCTCAAACTTATTCAAGTTTTGAATTGGTGATCGTAGATGATGGGAGTACGGATCAAACGAGCTTAGTGGTTTCAAAAATAGAGGATCCAAGGGTTCGTTATTTTTATATTCAAAATAGTGAAAGGGGAGCGGCTCGAAATTATGGAATAGCCCAATCGGAGGGTTCTCATCTGTTGTTTTTAGATTCGGATGATTTCTTGTTGCCAGATTGTCTCTACAATTACAGCATAATGATTGCACAAAACACTGATTTTGATTGTTTTGCAATGAACTATTATTTTCTACAGTCTAATGGAGTGAAGGTGGAAAGTGATGTTAGAAAAATTAACAAAACCTCTATTGATTACATTGACTTTTTGAATGGAAACTACTTGGCTTGTAATTTTTGTTTCGAGCGAACCTCTATCAAATATCTGTTTCAAGAATCAAGGACGCTTTCAGCGATGGAAGATTGGATATTTTTGATACAAAACTTACGCCATCAATCCATGTATCTTTCGAAAACACCCGCACTATTTATGAATGATCACGAAGGTAGATCGATGCGCGCCAATCATTGGAACATTGTTGAAAAAGTGTCGAATTTCTTGGCGTTCTTTGAATCGCAACAATCGCTAAGTAAGAAGGAATATTTTAAATTAACGCTTACTGGGAATTACTTGAGAAGTATACATGCCTATCTGTGCGCTGAAAGAGGTTTGGCAATCCATTACAGCCTAAAAGGTCTAATGATGAGTGGTCAGCCTAGATTCCTTATGATGCTTGTTAAGGCATTGATTGGCCACTCTTTGGTAAATAAATTGTTTGGTAAATGAAGCTATTGATCATCACTTACTGGGACTATCATGATGCCTTGATACAGACCTACACCCTTCCTTATGTTCGCCTTATGTTAAATCAAACATCAGTCAATAAAGTGGTGCTCGTCACTTTACAGCAATCAGACAAGACTATTCAAAACCCTGATGAGAATATAGAAGTATTGCCTCTTCGATATCATCGGTTTGGTGCTGCTGCTGTTTTAAAAATGGTGGTCAATACCCTCATTCTTATACGTAAAATAAGAAAAGAAAACATAAAGGCCATTCATTGCTGGTGTACTACGGCTGGCGTTTATGGCTTGATTCTTAAGCTGTGTACAGGCAGAAGACTGATTATTGACAGCTTTGAGCCGCATGCCGAGCCTATGTTAGAGGCTGGAGTGTGGCAGAAAAATTCTCTTGCTTTTCAAATACTATTCCTTTGTGAAAAACTACAAGCCAAATATGCGAATCATCTAATTGCCTGCGTAGCTTCTATGAAAAGCTATAGTGAGAAAAAATATGGCATTATGAGGCATGATATGCTTTGGAAACCCGCCTGTGTTGATTTTGAGCATTTTGATTTTGCCAAAAGAAAGAATGAAGACTTGTTAAATCAGCTAGGTCTTGCCGATAAGATTGTGTGTGTATATGCAGGAAAATTTGGAGGATCTTACTATGGCATAGAAGTGTTTCAATTTATAAAAGAAGCCTATGCTTTTTTTGGAGATTCCTTTCGATTTTTGTTATTAAGTAATCATCCAAAAGAAGAAATTTCTACTTGGATGCAGGAGTTGGATATACCAGCAATGGTGCTGATACAAACATTTGTAGATCACCGAGTGATACCGAATTATATAGGTTTAGGAGATTTTGGATTGGTTCCTTTTATCCCTGTACCTTCGAAAAGATACGGCTCGCCGATCAAGACCGGAGAATATATGGCTATGGGGTTGCCTATTGTGATTTCTGACGGTATTTCTGATGATTCAGCGTTGGTTTCTGATCATAAGATTGGTTATGTGCTACGAAATCAAAATGTGGAGGAGTATCATCGGGCGCTTGAGTCACTCGCCTCTTTAATGGAAAACAGGACAAGTACCAGCCAAAAAGTAGTTGGATTAGCCAAGCAATATAAAAACTACCATCATATTGGATCGATATATTCGTCAGTTTATGATTAAATCTTGAATGTAGCTTTGTTGCAGAGATGCTAACTAATTGGTTAAAGTGAATAATTTGAGACGTTGTAAAAACTGACCTAAGTTTAAGTGGAATTGATCGAATATTTATTCATTCATCATTGAATGGGCTAACTTTATTGTCTGATGAAAGCACAGCTACAAACCCCTATTCTTTATTTGATGTTCAATAGGCCTGACCTTGTGAAGCAAACCTTCCCGCAGATCAAGGCGCAAAGGCCAAAACAACTTTTCATAGGTGCGGATGGTCCGAGAACAGGAAACGAAAATGATCGAGAGAAATGTGCTGAATGTAGGGATTGGGCAATGTCTCAGATCGATTGGAATTGTGAGGTAAAGACACTGTTTCGGGAGGTTAACTTAGGGTGTGATGTGGCTATTCCTGAGTCAATTACTTGGTTTTTTGATTCTGTTAAGGATGGAATAATTCTTGAAGATGATTGCCTTCCAGATGAAACATTTTTTAATTTTTGTTCAATTCTTTTAGATCGATTTCGATCAGTTCCAAATATTATGCATATTTCTGGTAATAATTTTCAGGATAATATCGAGAATGATCATAGTTACTATTTTTCGAAATATTCTCATAGTTGGGGTTGGGCTTCATGGAGCGATAGATGGAGTAAATTTGAAACAAATCAAGATCAACTCATTGATTTATCTGATTTAGCACATTTGGATAAAAGAGAGAGTCATTTTTGGAAAAAAAAATTAAATCACGAAAATGTCAATTGGGACGTGAGCTGGCAATTGACATTGTTTTTAAATCAGGGAGTAGCAATACTGCCTCAAGTTAATTTGGTTTCGAATATAGGTGCTTCAGGTGTACATTTTTCAGAAGGGGATAAGAACCCTTTGCTATTTATGACAAGAGGAACAATAGAAAACGTTCATCATCCGATCGATAATAAACCCGAAATATCAACAAAAAAAGACCGCTTTACTTTTGATAAATATTATCAGCCTAGAATATCACTGATCAAAAAACTCAAAAAAGTGATAAGAACAAATAGATTGGTGAAAAGGAATAAAGATGTTAATGACTAGACTTAAATATTTTATAAGCAAATATTTTCACCTTAGAAATAGAGATCAATTAGCACAAATAGCTGTTATAGGTGAGGGTTCATTGATTGATAGATTGCAATTAGAAAACAGGGCCAACTACTTCGATAATCAAATTAAAAGATTGAAAATTGGAAGTAATTGTGTCATGGAGTGTCGAATAGTATTTGAGAATGCCTTTGGTAATTTAGCAATTGGGAATAGAAGCTATATAGGATCAAGCCTAATTGTTTGTACTACAGATATTTCAATAGGTCAGGATGTCTTGATTTCGTGGGGATGTACGTTGATCGACACAGACGCTCACTCATTATTTTGGAAAGAAAGAGAGAATGACGTACAAGAATGGAGGAAATCCTTAATGATGGGTAAAGTAGGGTTTGAAAAAAAATGGGATTCTATAAAAAGTTTACCGATACATATTGAAGATAAAGCTTGGATAGGATTCAACAGTATAATCTTAAAAGGTGTAACCATAGGAGAAGGTGCTATTGTTGCTTCAGGGAGCGTGGTAACAAAGCATGTCGCTGCATACACACTAGTTGGAGGAAATCCAGCGAGATTCATTAAAAATTTAGAAAAATGACTTGGGAGCAGGCAGTTTTATTAGCAAGGAATTCAAATGACTTATCCCAACTGATTGAGGATGCTTATTTATCCGAGGATCTAAAATCCAATGTTGAGAGATATAGAACTTCATTAGAATATCAAGAGATTCAGAAATACTTGTTTCAATATTTCGGTTCGGATAAAAAAATCAAGATACTGGATATTGGGGCTGGAAACGGTATTACCTCTATAAACTTTGCCTTAGACGGTTATGAAGTTCTTGCACTTGAGCCTGATGAGAGTAATCATGTTGGATCTGGAGCGATCGAATTTTTAAAGGATAGCTATGGTCTCGATAGCTTAGAAGTTGTTGTTGCATTTGCTGAAGATTTAGAAGTTGATAGACGAGTATTCGATGTGGTTTTTGTACGTCAAGCCATGCACCATGCTAATGATTTGACTTCCTTTGTTAAAAACACAAGTCGTTTTTTAAGAAAAGGGGGCGTGTACTTTACTGTTAGGGATCATGTGATTTTTAATAGAAGGGACAAGGAACTCTTTTTGAAACAACATCATTTACATAAATTTTACGGAGGAGAAAATGCATTTCGACCGTTTGAATATCGAAGAGCTCTTGAATATGCAGGATTAAATATTGAACATGAAATAAAATATTTTGATTCAATCATAAATCTGGCACCCTTTACTTTGGAAAGTTTGGAACAAAATGCAAACAAAGAACTTGATGCTTTAAAGAAAAGACTTATGCACAAACTGGGACTGATCGGCCGATTGGCCTTTGTTTTGAGTTTGTACCGGATTTTCAGATATGATCCGATCAAATGGCGTGTAGAAGAAAGATACCCAGGTAGAATGTATAGTTACATTGCAATAAAAACATGAAATTTTTAGTAATAGGTTCTAAAGGGTTTATTGGCGCTAATTTGACCATATATTTGAGGGAAAAAGGCGATTCCGTCACGGAGTGCGATGTACATACCGATTATGGTAATGAGTATTATATACAGGTAAGTGTGTTAGATGCAGATTTTGATCATATTTTTTCATTAAGACCTTTTGATATTTGTGTTAATTGCTCTGGAGCTGCATCCGTAGCTGACTCTTTTAAAAACCAAGCACGAGATTTTCAATTAAATGTGACTAATGTGCAAAGAATGTTACATTCACTTTCGAAATATCAACCTCAGTGTAGATTTGTTAATTTAAGCAGTGCGGCCGTATACGGGAACCCTACTGCTCTTCCACTTGTGGAATCTATGCCTGCTCATCCTATATCTCCCTATGGTTATCACAAAAAATTGAGTGAGCTAATTTTATCTCAGTTCACTGATCTTCATCAAATTCAAACGGTGAGTTTAAGGATATTTTCGGCATATGGAGAAGGTCTCAAAAAACAAATTGTATGGGATCTCTATCATAAAATGAAGCGATCCAGTAAAATTGAACTTTTTGGTACTGGAAATGAGACTAGGGATTTTATTCATGTTCAAGATTTGGTCTCCGCGATTCGAGTCGTTTCGGAGCAACCATCATTTGAAAATACCGTAATCAACGTGGCAACTGGTTCAGAAACTACCATTACAGATCTGGCATCAAAATTTGCCAAAGCACTTGGCTGGGAAGGAGAGATTCTTTTTTCTAAAAATGCGCGTATCGGAGACCCAGATAATTGGAGAGCGGATATTTCTAAGCTGGTAAGTTTGGGGTTTACACCTACAATATCTTTGGATACGGGACTTAAAATATATGCAGAATGGGCAAAAGAAAGGTTTTAGGGCTTATTTATGGTTATAATGAAGCTTGGATAGGGGGAAGCTATTACATTGAAAATTTGATTTCATGTTTATTTACTTTACCCAGTTCTGATCAGCCCCAGATAAGAGTTTATGTGTTCAATGAATCTTCTCATAAGGCCATTTTAGCTAAGGATTTTGCTGATTTGATTGATATTGTCTTCATTGAGAGTGATCGCAGCATAATTGATCGAATTCTAAATAGATTAAATTATTTGATAACAGGTAGGTATTTATTATCTCCAGGTTTTGATAGCGATGTAGATGTCATCTTTCCAAATCCTAGTTCGTTTCATTTTTACAAGATGAAAACCTCCGTTTTTTGGGTTCCAGATTTTCAGGAAAAATATTTCCCAGAATTTTTTTCGGAGTTTGAAATTGAAAGAAGGAGAAAGGAGCATCTCAGATTTGCGCAAAATGAAACCATTCTTGTATTGAGCAGTCAATCTGCACTTAATGATTACAAAAAATTTTATCCTGAAAATAATTCTAAGAATTACGTAATTCCTTTTGCAGTATCAATACCAAGTATTGAGGGCATTGATACATCCTCTATTTTGCATAAGTATGGTCTTAGTTCGCCATTCTTGATTTGTTGTAATCAATTTTGGGCTCATAAAGGGCATAAAATCTTGCTCAGGGCAATTGCCGATATTAAAGCCAAGGGCTTGTCTATAAAAGTGGTTTTCACAGGGAAGACCGTGGATGATAGAAATCCATTATTTTTTAAGGAATTATCGGATTTGGCAGAAGAATTGGGCTTGGCGGATTCCATTATTTTTCTGGGTTTTATTCCGAGAACGGATCAGTTAATCTTAATGAAAGAGGCAATGGCGATCATTCAGCCGTCTCAATTTGAAGGATGGAGTACAGTGGTCGAGGATGCCAAAGTATTAAATAAGTGCATTGTTGTGTCTAATCTTGAAGTGCACAAGGAACAGTTACCTGAGGATTATGATGGCTTTTTTAACACGAATAGTGTTGAGTCTTTGAGTCATAAAATCGAAGAAGCATTGGAAGGAAGAGTTTCAAAGCTCGATGTAAACTATTCCGAATTGCAAATAGATTTTGGTAAAAGAATAATGGACATGATCTATGACGTTTCGTGACCCATTCCTTATAGCGGCACTATTTTTATCTCAAACTTTGTTTGGGCAAAGGGCTTCATTTTCATTAGATGGAGATGTGTGCAAGGGAGAGGAGGTAGTCTTCACAAATACCTCAATAGATGCAGAGAGTTATTTGTGGGATTTTTGCCACGACGGCCTGAATAATTTGGCCAGTACATCCCGCGTCCTTACATTGAATAGAACAAATATAGCCGTTGGAACAGAGATGGTCTATGACTCGGGTATTTGGCATGCGTTCGTAAGCAGCTTAGACAATAGTAAGTTGTTGCGGCTTGAATTTGGTCGTGGCTTATCAGCAGCACCGCAGGAGTATGATGAATATGGTAACTTGGGAGGAAGTCCTGGAGATATTAAATTTTACCAAGAGGCTGGTATATGGTACGGTTTGGTTGGGCTGTCAAACAGCGGTAGTTTATTGAGATTAAGCTTTACCAAGGGTCTTGGAGCTTTGCCATTGGTAGAGAACCTTGGAGACTTAGCTGGTTGGGGAAGTGTGTATGGTTTGAGTATTGTTAAAGATGGCTCAAATGTTAAGTTGTTGGTCAGCTCATCTACCAACGGCTTTTACAGTCTAGTTGATTTTGGTTCCAGCATTACCAACACACCTGCAAGCGCAGATGTATTGAGTTTTGGGTCGGGGAATAGTCTGATTTCAACCCCTATTAAGTTGGAGCTATTGGAAGATAATGGTGTGTGGTATGGGTTTTCGACAAGTAGTGGCAATAATAAGCTGCTGCGGATGACCTTTGAGAATGGGCTTACCTCCGCACCTGTGATTAATGAACTTGCAACGATTACCGGAGCGGCAGGACTGAGTATTGTAAAGGATGGCGGACTTTATTATGGTTTTGTAACCCGTGGTACGGGTGGCAATCTCAGCAGACTTAAGTTTACCAATGGATTATCAGCTTCTCCTTCGGTAGAATCTCTTGGCAATTTGGGCGGTCAACTAAGTAATACTTGGGGACTCTCGCTTGTAAAGGATCAAGCTAATTGGTCAGCGTTTTATGTGGGGTTATTTGATAGAAACCTATCTAAGGTCATTTTCGAAGATCAATGCGAAGGATTGGTTCTGAAAAGCTCTCAGTCCTTTGAACCAAGAGGACTAAGTTATGCCAATTCAGGCGATTATTTGATAGAGCTGACGGCCATTCATCCCAATGGTAATATTGATCGTGTATTAGATACGGTTACGGTTTTAGATGAGGTAGCACCTGATGTGATTTTCAGCACGCGAAACCAGTGCGTAGGGAATATCAATACTTTTACATCCATTAATAATTCAGGAGATATCACCAATTACCGTTGGGATTTTGGTGATGGTACAATTTTGGAAGGCGAAGCGAATCCAACTCATCAGTATTCGAGTGCGGGTTCCTATATGGCAAGCTTAACGGTGAGTAACGGCAATTGTGAGAATGTGTATGACACTATTGTGGAAATATACAATCAGCCAGTGGCTGGTTTCACTAAACCAAGCGGTATTACTTGTTCTAACAATGTATTAAGTTTCAGTAATACAACTATCTATGACTTTGGCAGTCCTGTGAGTTTTAGTTGGGATTTTGATGGCGATGGGGTAGAAGAC
The DNA here is from genome assembly GCA_040218415.1 of Cyclobacteriaceae bacterium. Taxonomy (GTDB): domain Bacteria; phylum Bacteroidota; class Bacteroidia; order Cytophagales; family Cyclobacteriaceae; genus JAVJRN01. The sequence continues at coordinate 1,545 of JAVJRN010000073.1, read as the reverse complement.
AGTTCTTTGGAAAATCCAAGCTTTACTTTTCCAAATACGGGCACTTATAATGTCAGTTTATATGTAAATCTACCATTGGGTTGCGTGGATACTGTTACGCAACAGCTCACGTTGCAAGAAGGTCCGGCAGTATCCTTTGATTGGTCGAACAACTGCTTCGGTGAATCTATTGTATTTAATAATACCACATCAGATGTTCCATCTTATACTTATAATTGGGATTTTGGAGATGGATCTGTATTCAACAATAATCGATCACCGACACATGCCTATACAGAAGCGGGGAGCTATACTGTAACGCTTACTGTCAGTGAAGGTAGCTGTGAGAGTATGCTTTCCCAACAAATAGAGGTCAATGATCAACCATTAACAAGCCTTGCCGTAGGTCCGGCTGTAGAAGATAAGCCAGTTAGTTTTTTAGGTAATGATCTAACTCTTTTGGGAGACAGAGTTGAACGGTGGCTATGGGATTTCGATGGTTTAGGAACAGCGATCACCCAAGAAGCTAGTTATACTTTTACCAACCCTGGAAGTTATACGATTACACTAAGCGTGAACACCGCTCAAGGTTGTAGTGCTCAGCTATCTAGGCTATTGAATGTTGCAGCCGCCACAAGTCCAACCGCTTCATTTTCGATAGCTGGGGATGTGTGTAAAGGCGAAAGTGTTTCATTAAGGAACAGTTCTTTAGATGCTGAAAATTATTTGTGGGATTTTTGTTTCGAGTCTCTATCAGGACTACCTGAAATTGCGGCTGACTTTACGCCGGTTGCAGGGATATCGAATTCTGAAGGCTTTGAAATGGTCTATGATAAGGGGAATTGGTTCGGGTTTATTGGAGATCGTTCTAATGGCCAAATGTATTTGTTAAATTTCGGATCAGATCTTTCTATGGAGCCTTCGGTAACTACCGTGGCTATTAGTGGAGATGTATGGAGTGCTTTTAAAGATATAAGGTTATTTAATGAATCCGGTACTTGGTATGGCTTAGTTATTGATATCGGGCGTAATCTTTATCGTGTGAATTTCGGTACTGACATAGCAGGTGGTACTCTGACTAGTGAAAATTTAGGTAATCTGGATGGTTGGCAGACACTTCGCGGTATAGATTTGAAGGAGGATGGAGTGGATAAGGTCGCGATAATCAGTAGTTGGGGTAATAATAAGGTGAGCTTGATCCGGTTTAAAGGGACTATCACCAATGTACCCGAAGTTTTAACTATCGGCGAAGGAAACCAATTGATAAACAAGCCTTTTGGTGTTTCTTTGGTTCAAGAGGGTTCACGTTGGTTTGGTTTACTGTCGAGTTATACTAATAGTAAGGTTTTGTTATTAGACTTTGGAATTGACTCGCTTTATAGTGAACCATCAATTACTGAGATATCCGAGTCTAATAATCCTACCTCCTCTAGGTTCGAGAAAGAAGGTGAAAAATATTTCGGATATGTGAATCAAGAAAATGGTGTGATAATACGTTATGATTTTGGTTATAGTGTTTCAGATGGTATAGACTCAATATCTGTTCTTGGGAATTTGGGAGGGAAT
>JAVJRN010000064.1:0-36088 GCA_040218415.1 Cyclobacteriaceae bacterium | reverse complement strand
TTGCTGTCTCATCATTTCATTATGGTATCTAAAGACCTCTAGAATGGTCTTCTTCTTTTCATCAATACCATTGAAAAGGTCTTTGATCTTTTTTGAGGTGATAACAGTTTCGGCATCTTCGAGACGCGAATGGATCTTATTGATTTTCACTCGCATCGAATTCAGATGATCATTGATTATTCGTGCATCCTCTTTATTGCCTTTTACACAGCCAGACCTTGCATCCCATCTCTCTGGCTCAATAGATCGTTTGACGGATTGTTCCGACCGCTTACCATCTACGGTGATTCTAAGAAATATAGGTGCCTTGGCGGATTTGCTTCTTGTGTCTTTTTTGATATAAAAGAGCACGCTAAAAGTGTGATTCATGACCGTTTACTATTAAATACACATACAATTTAGTCAATATTGATCTGAATTGGAACTAAATAAGCTGTTTTATGTCTGTTAAAATACTGATAAACAGTATGTTATGAGGTATTCGGTGCGTAATTGGTGTTTTTATAAACACGCACCGAATCACTCACCTAAGTTATGATTTTGAATGAATAAAATGAAGGGTCAGTAAACAAAAAACCCTCCATACATTAAATATGGAGGGTTTTGGTGTGGTTTGTTAACCAAAAAGTGGAGCCGGAGGGATTCGAACCCTCGTCCAGCGAAGGAAATAATCTACCTTCTACATGCTTAGTTGCTTATTTGATCTCACAAACGGGCTGACAAGCAACAGCCCACCCAATTTGCCAGTCACTGGAATTTCGCATAAGCTTAGTAACCTCACTTACACTAGTCCTAAGAGTCGACACCTCTTGATCCAGCCTAAAGGACAAAGGCTCGGAGAGATGTGGCAGGGGGAACCGATTCGGCTCAACCCTGAGTAATCTCTACTTTATTCGAGATTATGCTGCCATGGCGTAATTAGATTCGCCAATTACAGTTCGAGTATATTGATCACGTGTGCATACTCAACACCCGACATGCAAGCCTATCATTCGCTCTTCCTGTCGATTCCGGTCGGCCCCAAAATATGATCTGCAAAGCTATGAAAGATTAACACTAAGTTGATAACGAAATGAATATCTATTTGATTCCATCAGAAGTGAATAAAGGGAAAATGGAATGGCACAACCTTTTCATTTAACTTTTCTTAAACTTAAAAGTCGCAATACCCAGTGAGGTACGTTTTTCCTTTTTCCTTTCTTTTTTAAGCGGATACCAAATCCAGCAATTATGGGGAGTTTGTGGGTCTCTACGAACTCAATAGCTGTGCCGTCAGGATCTTCGATGTAAGCCACTCTGCTCATGACCTTACCCATCTCGAAGCTCTTTCCATTCTCAGTTTCAAGGCTATCTACAGTAAAAGGATGCCCGAGACGCTCACAATGTTGCTTCAAGGCATCCATATCCGCTACGTCATAGCATACATGGATAAATCCGGGATCACCCCAATATCGACCTTCGTATATTTTTTTTGGACGGTAATCAATCGCTTGAACTAAATGAATGACAGAACCGCCGAGGAAATTGGAAAAGCCACCAATGGTTCCTTTTGGCTTTTTTAGCAGCGCCGATTCCAAGAGATGATGGCTGCCATTTACGCCATCGAATATCCCTATTTGATGGTTGTGAGATTTTGATACTTGTTGGTAGCCGAGTGTGTTTTCATAAAATTCGATCGATTGATGAAGGTTTGAGCAACCAACAATGGCACCTATCACCCCTGAGTTTAGATTTTTACCAGAAGACTCAGAATGTTTGACTTGGAAATAATTGCCAAATGGATCACAAAACAGAAAAGTCTTTTCCTCTTTGAAATATTTCGATTTCCAACTAACGTCCTGCAAGGTGTTATAAAGAAGCTGGGGCGAAGCGCTACCGATGATAGAAGCGAAAACGCCAAGATCACCAAGGGTAATTGGCCACTTTGAAAACTGTGGTTTACGACTCAAATATTGCCACACTTCTAGTCCGCCAGCTCCGGCCTTGTTCATCATTACCGATGCTTGCCTTTCATGGCTGATATCGCCGGTGTAGTATTTCATCAGATGAGTTACTGACTTTTCTTCTAATGCCAGAGCATTAAAGCCCAGATGGTCGGCATACCACTTCCTTGAAATGTGCATGTTTTTCACGCCAATACCTACCTGTAGTAGGCCGCCTATGAGATCAGCACTCACTATTATTTATATGTTATACGCAAGAAAATAATCTTTCAATGGCTCATAATGGAGATTAAATGACTCTTCGAAACCGCCTTTTAAAATATAGCCAGTGAGTCTATTTTCTGTAATAAAATCTATTTTGAGGTCATCTTTCAAGCTAAGTTCTTTTCGACCATGTATTTTGAAAAGCACCTCTTTCGCACACCAAATAGCACAAAGCTTGTCCATGTCATTTTCATAGATCAACTCTTCTTTATGTAGAAACTTATGTTGTATTTTCAATAAGGCGCTTCTTTGTCTTTCTAAGTCAACACCGCAGGCTTTGTAGCGATTGATCATTACAGAGGCCATTGGGAACGAATGAGAAATCGAAATATGGGCGGAGCTATCTATCAAAAATGGTTTTCCAGCCTCGTTTTTTCTAATCCCTTTGTAGTTGATATCAAAAACTTGACACACATTTTTGAGAAGTATTTGAGTTGCAAGCCATTCTGCCAATTTGGTAGGATGGAGTTCCTTGGGATGAGGTGCATTATGCAGTGCTATCAGTTTTTCATTTGTTTCCTGAATATTCCAAATCGCATATGAGGAATGTGGAGAAATTGGCTTTGATAATAATAGAGGCACGTTTTATCCTTAAATAAGTCTAATTTTATGGGAATATAAGCAAGAATGGTTTTGAACTATCAGTAATCTTGCAGAGTTGTGAAAATAGTTGAAAATTAATTATTTCTTTGAAAAAGATTAAAGTCGAAAAAAGTCATACATATAAAGGTCATTCCGATTGTTTATATACTTTGGAATCCATTGACTCACAAAGTTTTATAAGTGGTGGAGGAGATGGCATGATTGTGAAATGGGATGTAGAAAATCCCGATAATGGGGAATTGATTGTAAAAATTCCTGCATCAGTCTATGCTTTGTCTTTTGAGCCCAATCGCAAAATATTGGTAGTTGGGCAAAATTTCAGCGGTATTCACTTGATAGATGTTGAGCATAAAAAAGAAATCAGGTCGGTCGAATTAACAAAATCACAAATTTTTGATATTCAAACTACCGAGCATTTTATATTGGTGGCCACTGGAGATGGTGAAATCATCATCCTGAATTGGGATTTGCAGATCGTGAATAGACAGAAACTGAGCACAAAAAGTGCTCGATCTATTGCCATAAGCATCGAAAGACAGCAGTTTGCCATAGGCTACAGCGATCATATGATACGAATTTTCGATATTTCGAATTTTAAACTGATCAAGGAGCTAGAAGCTCATGCCAACTCCGTATTTACCTTACAATATCATCCAGAACTGCCCGTTTTGCTTAGTGCAGGCAGAGACGCTAGAATCAAATTTTGGGATTTAGACAGGGATTTCGAGCTACTTGAAGAAATAGTGGCACATATGTTTACGATCAATCACCTCACCTTTAGTCCCGATAACCAACATTTTGTATCTTGTAGCATGGACAAGTCCATTAAGATTTGGGATGCCAGATCATTCAAACTTTTAAAAGTAATTGACAAGGCAAGACATGCGGGTCATGGAACTTCGGTAAACAAGCTTCTTTGGCTTTCTTATCAAGCACAATTACTTTCCTGTAGCGATGATCGTACCATATCACAATGGAATATTAACTTCGCGATAGAATAATGAAGATTACACCAATAGAAATAAGGCAAAAAAACTTTGAGAAGCAACTCAGAGGCTATGACAAAGACGAAGTAACGGCCTTTTTGATGTCATTGTCAAACGAGTGGGAGAGAATGCTCGATGATCAGAAGGAATTACGCATAAAATTGGAGCAATCTGAAAAGGAAGTTCAAAAATTACGTGAGGTTGAGTCGTCCCTTTTTAAGACCTTAAAAACTGCCGAGGATACCGGAGCTAATATGGTCGATCAGGCCAATAAAGCGGCCAAACTCCATTTGAAAGAAACGCAAATGAATGCGGAAGCGATGATGCGTGAAGCAAAATCAAAAGCCAAAAATCTGATTGAAAAGTCAGAAATGGAAGCCCGCCATATCATCGAGGAAATGCAGGACGGAGTGAAATCGTTAGAGCAGAATTACAAATCATTAGAAAATCAACGGGAAAATATTGTTTTAGAACTCAAAAACCTCTCCTCTGATATTCTCGATAGGATTGGAAGAGTGTCAAAAGAGAAGGGTGCTTTCAAGCTTGAAGACCACACCAGAAGAGTAAAAGAACTTGTGAGAGCATCCGAAGAAATGATCAACAAGGAAAACCTTGAGATCAGACCAAGAGCTCAAAAACCAATATCAGCAGACGATATTATGACCAATAATAGAACTGCGTCAAACCAAACTGCATCAAACCAAAAGGTAAATACCGAATCAGTAAAGAAGCAAACAGTGCCCGCTCAAAAAGTACCTTTAAAAAAGAGAGTGAGAGAGAGTAAATCTTTCTTTGATGAGTTGGACGATTAGTGATGGGGAAAATTAAATTAGAAGGCATGACCTTCTTTGCATATCATGGGGTATCCAATGAAGAGCAACAAATTGGCAATCGATACACCGTAAATGTTACGATCACTACTGACTTTTTAGCGGCAGCTCAAGCAGACCTTATTGATGCAACGATAGACTATGAAAGAGTCTATATTTTGGTTTGTCAAATCATGGGAGAAAACACAAGGTTGTTAGAAACAGTTGCCTTAAGGATCATCACTGCCATAAAAAGCGCTTTCAATAACGTGGAAAAGGTGCTGGTTACGGTTAGCAAGCATAATCCTCCAATTAAAGGAATTTGTGATCGTGCTACGGTAGAGCTTGAAGCTTAAGCCTTAGTGAAAAAAGAATCCTCTAGCGTCTGAACCCTCATAAAAATCAACGCCTTTTCCTACCAAGAACATCAATTGTTTTTTTTGAACATAAACGGGAATATCATCAACGGCGTAGTTCAAGTCATCGTCTTTTATTTTATCAAAGCCCAAGACAAAGGACACGCCACAACCACCTCCTTTTACACCTATTCTTAGGCCGTAATCTGATGGAATATTCTTTGAGCTAAGAATGTTTTTAATTTCGATAGCTGCTTTTTCTGATATTGTTACTGGAGATTCCATTTATCTTGAATCTGTAAAAATCTTGTTTATTATGGGTTTGTCAAGCACCTAAAAAGGCCATAACTTGTCCCTTATCTTAATCTTGCAAAGCAACATTAATAAAATGGAAATAGTTTACGATTTACTTAAAATCACGCTTCCGTCAGGAATAGTGCTTTACGCGGTTTACTTAGTGGTAAGAGCGTTTTTGAATAAGCAGCTGGACGAATATAAGTTTTCAATAAGTCAGAAAAATCAAGAGATCATTTTGCCTGTTCGATTACAGGCTTATGAGCGTATTTGCTTACTGCTAGAGCGAGTTTCTCCTGGAAACATCATACCACGATTGAATGAAAATGGCATGAGCGCCAAGCAGTTTCAGGCAGATCTTATTATTGAAATTCGCAATGAGTTCAATCACAATCTCGCCCAGCAGGTGTATTTATCAGAAGATGCTTGGGCTTATGTGTCAGGAGCTATTGAACAGCTAATATCTATGATCAATGAATCAGGGAATCAACTGAGTGAAGGGGCTACTAGCCTTGATCTTGCCCGATTAATTTTTGAGAAATCAATGAGACAAGAATCCGATGTAATCAAAAACGCCCTTTCAGCGGTTAAGAAAGAAATACAGCAGTTATTCTAAATGTTAAAGCGATGAGTGTTTTTCAAAATTTATATAAAAAGGCTGAAGAAGCTGTTCAAAACAATGACAAAATCAATGGGCTTATCTATTCGGCCAAAGCAAAGATGGTCAAGCTTAAGGATAACGAAGATGAAATAGGCACGCTTATTCGACAGTTGAATCTGATGATTCGGATGGTGAAAGCGTATTTTAATGGAGAATACAGATCATTTAGTTACAAAACCATAGTCATGTTTGTCTTCAGTTTAGTTTATTTCATCACACCTGTTGATTTTATTCCTGATTTCATTCCGGGATTAGGTTTTACAGATGATTTGTCTATTCTCTACATGGTAATCAAAAGTTTTTCCCAAGATATTGAAAAGTATCAGGCCTACGAAGATTCTTTAAATTAGCCAAAAATATGGGTAAGAAAGCGATAGTAGCAGGTGCAACAGGACTTGTAGGAAGTGAATTAATTAAAATTCTTTTCGAGAGTGATGCTTATGAAGAGGTAGTTTTAATTGTGAGGTCAAAACAAAACTTTACCTCCAAAAAAGTAACTCAAATAGTGGAGTCTGATTTTGAGAAAATCCATGACTATCAGTCCGAGCTAAATGGAGAGGATTATTATTGTGCATTAGGCACCACCATAGGCAAGGCTGGAAGTAAAGAAGCTTTTGAAAAAGTGGATTATGAATATCCGCTTCTCCTTGCAAAACTTGCCAAATCTTCCACTCGATTCAAACAATATGCGGTAGTTTCTGCAATGGGAGCTGACCCTAAATCCTTTTTTTTCTACAATAAAGTAAAAGGAAACTTAGAGGTTGCGCTTAAAAAGTTGGAGTTAAAAAGCCTTCACATATTTCAGCCAAATCTTCTTATTGGTGATAGAAATGAATTTCGGTTCGGTGAAATGGTGTTTGTCAGGTTACTAAAAATATTGTCTTTTATTCTACTCAGGCCAAACAATCCGATTTTCGCAATTAAGGCGATAACGGTTGCAAAGGCCATGTACAATACGAGTCTTACCGATAATGCGAAGCAAGAAGCACAGACTTATAGTCCATCTCAAATCAAAAAGTTGGCTTCATGAGAGCCGTTGTACAACGAGTGAAAAGCGCATCAGTGGTTATCGATTCGAAAACCACGGCTCAGATAGACAAAGGATTGCTAGTGCTTTTGGGAGTTGAGGAGGTCGATACTCAGGAAGATATCGATTGGTTGGTGAGAAAAATCATCAACATGAGAATTTTCCATGATCGAGAAGATAAAATGAACCTGAGCTTGCTCGATGTTGAAGGATCGTTATTGATCGTGAGTCAATTTACACTACATGCAAGCACCAAAAAAGGAAACAGACCTTCCTTCACAAGAGCGGCACATCCTGAAAAGGCCCTTCCTCTTTACGAGGAATTTGTTGCTCAATGTCGAAAGGAAGTATCTATAGTTCAAACAGGAGAGTTTGGCGCTGATATGAAAGTGACTTTATTAAATGATGGGCCAGTAACAATAATCATGGACTCTATGGACAAACAATAATCTCAAACATCTCATTTTCTAATCACTCTGCTAATCACACTTCTTTGTGCTAAATTTGCAAACTTTTAGAAAATATGAAGAACACTAGGAATTTCTGCATCATTGCGCATATAGACCATGGTAAAAGTACTTTGGCTGACAGGCTTTTAGAATCTACTGAAACCGTGTCTAATAGAGATATGCAAGCCCAGCTGTTGGATAACATGGATTTGGAGCGAGAGCGAGGAATCACCATCAAAAGTCATGCAATTCAAATGGATTATATGTACGAAGGTGAAAAGTACACGCTCAACCTCATTGATACTCCGGGCCATGTGGATTTTTCCTATGAAGTTTCAAGGTCAATCGCAGCTTGCGAAGGCGCTTTACTTATTGTAGACGCAGCGCAAGGCATTGAAGCGCAGACAATTTCTAACCTTTATCTAGCACTTGATCACGATCTGGAAATAATACCTGTGCTCAATAAAATAGATCTACCAGGGGCTATGCCTGAAGAAGTATCAGATCAAATTATAGATTTGATAGGCTGTAGTGCGAATGATATCATCCATGCCAGTGCAAAAGAAGGAATCGGCATCATCGAAATTCTACACGCCATCATTCATAGAATACCCGCACCAAAAGGCAATCCTGACGAGCCATTACAGGCGATGATTTTTGATTCGGTATTTAATTCCTACCGAGGTATTGAAGTATTTTTTAGAGTATTTAATGGCACGCTCAATAAGGGAGACAAAGTAAAATTTGTCAATACTGGTAAAACTTACGAGGCTGACGAAATTGGCGTATTAAAGCTAACTCACGAACCTAAAAAAAGCATTTCCGCAGGGAACGTAGGCTATATCATTTCAGGAATAAAAGTAGCCAAGGAAGTGAAAGTGGGAGATACGATCACTCATGTTCATCGGCCTACTACTGAGCTGATCAAAGGCTTTGAAGATGTAAAGCCAATGGTATTTGCAGGTATCTACCCTGTGGAAACTACAGACTTTGAGGAGCTGAGATCGTCCATGGAAAAACTGCAACTCAATGATGCAGCATTGATCTGGGAACCAGAAACTTCTGCTGCGCTAGGTTTTGGATTTAGATGTGGCTTTTTGGGTATGTTGCACATGGAGATTGTACAGGAGCGCTTGGAAAGGGAATTTGATATGACCGTTATTACGACCGTTCCATCCGTTCAATTTCATGCGATCAAGGAAGATGGCGTATTGCTCAAAGTGAGTGCTCCTTCCGAACTGCCAGATCCAAGTTTTATCAACCACGTAGAAGAACCTTACATAAGGGCGCAAATCATCACTAAATCGGATTTTATTGGGCCTGTTATTTCGCTGTGTATTGATAAGCGTGGCGAAATCAAAAACCAAGTCTATCTGACTTCCGAACGTGTGGAGCTTACTTTCGAATTACCATTGGCAGAAATTGTCTTTGATTTTTTTGACAGACTCAAGACAATTTCTCGTGGATATGCTTCCCTAGATTACGAATTAATTGGCTATCGACAGTCCAACATGGTGAAATTAGACGTCATGCTTAATGGCGAACCTGTAGATGCTTTGTCAGCGATAGTACATAGAGATAAAGCCTATGAATGGGGCAAAAGGCTTTGTGAGAAGCTAAAAGAACTATTGCCTCGCCAAATGTTTGAAATTGCCATTCAGGCTTCTATTGGAACAAAAATTATTGCCAGAGAAACCGTTAAAGCACTGCGTAAAAACGTACTTGCTAAATGTTATGGTGGTGATATTTCAAGAAAAAGAAAACTTTTGGAGAAGCAGAAAAAAGGTAAAAAGCGAATGCGTCAGGTAGGAAACGTAGAAATTCCTCAAGAGGCATTCATGGCCGTACTCAAACTTGACACTTAAAATGACGATACTCGACGGTAAAAAGATAGCTTCTGATATAAAATCAGAAATAGCTGAAAAGGTAATAGCCTTAAAGAAACTTGGTCAACGTGCGCCCAACTTAGCAATTATTATCGTTGGTGACGATGGCGCTTCACATACCTATGTCAGCGGTAAAATTAATGCGTGTAAGTCCGTGGGTTTCGACTTTACCTTGATGCATTTTGCAGCTACTATTTCGGAAGAAAAATTAATAAAGCATGTTGGGCGATTAAATGAAGATGAGGATATTGACGGGTTTATCGTACAACTCCCATTACCTGAACACATTTCAGTCGAACGGATCACTCAAAGTATTTTGCCTGAGAAGGATGTTGATGGATTCACCAACGAGAACTTTGGAAGCATTGTCTCCAAAAATCCTTTGATCCTTCCAGCAACTCCTTTTGGAGTCATGGAGTTATTACGGAGATATAAAATTAACCTTCAAGGGAAACATTGTGTGGTTGTTGGCGCGAGTAGACTTGTAGGAGCGCCATTGAGCATGATGATGCTCGAAGAAGGAAATGCTACCGTAACAGTCTGTAATATTCACACCAGAGATTTAAAATCACATACCTTAAGTGCCGATATTTTGGTCAGTGCGGTGGGTAAGCCAGGGTTGATTACTAAAGAAATGGTCAAGCCTGGAGCGATAGTCGTAGATGTAGGAACGACCAGAGTCGAAGATGATTCGAAGAAAAGTGGTTTTAGACTATCCGGTGATGTTGATTTTGAAGAAGTCTCACCATTATGCGATTTTATCACGCCAGTGCCTGGTGGAGTAGGTCCTATGACTATTGCATCACTGTTGTTAAATACTTTGAGCGCTTATGAGCAACAACATCCAAACACTAAGTAAGTCTTTTGTGCATACAGAACTTCCCATTATGGAATCCTTTTATACCATACAGGGTGAAGGAGCGCATACAGGTACTGCTGCCTATTTCATAAGAACAGGAGGATGCGACGTGGGGTGTGTATGGTGTGACGTCAAAGAATCGTGGAATGCCGATGATCATCCGAAAAAGGCGGTAATAAGTATTTTGGATGAGTTAAGGCCAATCCCGGTGAATGTGGTTGTCATTACAGGAGGAGAGCCTCTGATGTATAACATGACTTCCTTAACTTTAGCCCTCCAAGAGAACGGTTACAAAACGCATGTGGAAACATCGGGTGTGTATGAATTGTCGGGAGATTGGGATTGGATTTGTTTTTCGCCAAAAAAATTCAAAAAACCACTACCAGAGTTTTATGACCATGCAAATGAATTAAAAGTCATTATATATAATGTGTCAGATTTCGCTTGGGCGGAAGGTCATGCCCAAAAAATGAATAAAAACGCCAAGCTTTTTTTACAGCCAGAGTGGTCAAAGAAAGACCAAATGATTCCTGAAATCGTTGAATACGTGAAGAAAAATCCTGAATGGAAAATTTCTTTACAAACGCACAAATACTTAGACATACCCTAATGAAACTTCTAATATACTTCTTAACGACTATTATTTGTTTTGGAACCTTAGCTCAGAATGGTAAAAGTCAAAGAATGTATAAAAAAGCCGAAGAAGCCATGGCAGCCCGAGACTTCAAATCGGGCAAGGCGTTTTACCAAAAGGCTATAGAGGCGGACGAAACCAACGAAAAGGCTTACCTAAGATTGGCTGCTATTCATTCCCTTTATAGAGTAAAAGATTCAGCGCTACTTTATTACGAAGGGTACACGCAGGTTACCCCTCCCCCAAAGATTAATTCAAAAATTTGGTTAAACATTGCGGATCTAAACTATCAACTCGGTCGGTATCAAAGAGCTTCCGCAGCTATCCAAAAAGTTCGATCTTCTAGTGAACAATCTGATTATACAGATCGACTCGAAAACAATATCAATTTCGCGATTCTTGAAATCAGTAAAGGTACGAAGTTGGAAATCGAAGAACTACCACCAGCCATCAACCAATTTCAATTGCAATATTTCCCAGTAATGACGGTGGATGGACAATCCATTTTTTATACTAAAAGAAATGGGAGTGCAAGACAATTTGATGAAGATATTGTTCATGCAAAATTGATGGATAAGCAGTGGTCAAATGCACAATCAGTTTCCGAAAATATTAATACCACTTATAATGAAGGGGCATGCACCATTTCCGCTGATGGAAGAATGCTCATCTTTACTGCCTGTGAAGGTGATAGAGTAATATATGGCAGTTGTGATCTTTTCATTTCTTATAAAAAGGGTGATAAATGGTCGATCCCTGAAAATATGGGATCGGTCATCAACTCAAAACATTGGGACAGCCAGCCATCATTGAGTGGTGATGGTAGAACGCTCTATTTCTCTTCAGACCGACCTGGCGGATACGGGAAAAGAGATATATGGATGTCCACGAATTCAGGAACCAGCTGGAGCAAACCAATCAACTTAGGCGCAAAGGTGAATTCAAGCTTTGATGAAACAACACCTTTTATTCATGTGAATAATCAATCATTGTTTTTTGCAAGTAATGGATTTAATAATATGGGTGGTTTTGACCTGTTTTTGACAACAAAGCAAAAAGAGAATGGCTGGTCATATCCCGAAAATTTAGGATACCCCATCAATACCTTTCAAGATGAGTTGTCTTTGTTTATCAATGCCGCAGGAACAAGGTCTTATTATTCTATTGAAAATAACTTTGGTCAGGAGGCTTCATCAAAATTGGTCAGTTTTAGGCTAAACAATGACTCGTTAATATATCCAGCATCCTACGTTACAGGTATCATTAGGGACGAGGATACCAATGCAGCTCTGGAGGCAAACTTGGAAATGGTCAACCTTTCTGATTCTACAGATACCTATATTACACGCAGTGATTCCACGGATGGTCGTTATTTTCTTGTGTTAAAAGAGCGTAGTAATTATGGCGTGTTCATTGATAAGAAAAATTATCTCTTTGAGGATATCACGTTCAAAGCGACGAGTAGGGATGCACTGAAGCCCGACACACTCGATATATTTTTGTCGCCTATAAAAAAGGGAAAGTCAGTAGTTATTGATAATATCTATTTCTCTTTTGATGAATACACACTCAATCAAGAATCTATGGCAGAGCTGAAAAGTATCGTTCGATTTATGAAAAACAACAAAGATTTGAAGTTTTTGATCGAAGGCCATACAGATAAAAGGGGGCAGGCGTCCTACAATCAGCAATTATCCGAAAATCGCGCCAAATCGGTGTATGATTTTCTGGTCAATCGCGGAATTAGCAGAGATAGGCTAGATTTTAAGGGATTTGGTGCTTCACAACCCCTAGCTGAAGGAGATCAAAATGTCAATAGAAGAATAGAGTTTCGTCTGTTTTAATAGCTCGATCCAGTAAGGTTACACTTTTTTTAACTTTTTTTAAGGAAACTTTTACAGAATTATTGCAACGGAAAATGACCTTTTATAGATGATTATTTTGTTCGAGCCCCTAAAAACGACCAATGACTTTTATCATCCGCTATTTTTCGAATTTTTTAACGATTGGACTCTTTTCTATTAGTCTTTCGAAAGAATGCACCTTCTTGTTGATTACGAACTAATTTTTATAGTTTTGGTAATGGAAAATAATGTTCAATTTTAAAACAGTATAATATGAAGAGGATTCTACTACTGAGTTTCACGTTCTCTTTTGTCTTTGCCTTCGGGGCATGGGCTCAAAGAACGGTTTCAGGAAAGGTCACCGACGACAATGGTGAGACAGTTCCTGGAATTAACGTAGTTCTGAAAGGAACTACAACTGGTACTACTACTGATCTGGATGGAAATTACAGACTTAGTGTACCTGAAGATGGAGGCACGTTGGTGTTTTCGTTTATTGGTTTGGCTACCCAAGAAGTTGAGGTAGGCGCGCGATCTATCATTGATGTAGATATGGATGCCGATGTACAGCAATTAACAGAGGTTGTTGTCACTGGTTATGGTACAGAGATGAAAAGAGATGTTACAGGTTCTATTTCCAATGTTGGAACTAAAGAACTATTGAACATCCCTTCACAGTCTTTTGACAGAGCATTGCAAGGAAGAGCTGCAGGTGTTCAAGTTCAAGCGGCTTCTGGAGCTCCAGGTGGAGCAGTGAATATCCAAATTAGAGGTATTGGATCTTTATCCAATAACGACCCTCTATATTATATATTGTGGATGGGGTTCAAGTGAGATCAGCTGGTATTGCTGGACAAGGTTCAAGTAATCCACTTGGTTCAATCAACCCACAGGATATCGAGTCAATTGAGATTCTTAAGGATGCTGCTGCTGCTGCAATCTACGGAGCACAATCGGCTAACGGTGTTGTTATTGTAACAACTAAAAGAGGTAAGGCAAACACGACAGACGTTGAGCTTAACTTTCAAACTGGTTTTACAAATCCTGTAGATGTTTATGATGTAATGTCAGCACAAGAATTAGCAGGTTTGAAGCGTGAGGCTTACACCAATGCTGGTTTGAATACTGCAGTTTCTGATGCTATTTTTGGTAACCCGGAAGATCCATCAACATTTACTCCTTACGACTGGGTCGATGGAATGTTTGTTGATAGAGCACCTCTTTCAGTTTTTCAATTCAGAATCAGTGGAGGTTCAGAGTCAACGAGATTTTTGATCTCAGGTTCAAGCGAAAGCCAAGATGGTCAAATTTTAATGTCCAACTGGAATAGAAAGAACGTAAGATTAAACCTTGATCACAAAGCGTCAGAGAAATTGAGATTTTCGGCTAGTATTGGTTTAACTTCTCAAAATCAGTTTGGAACAATCGAGCAAGGAAACTTCGTAAATTCACCTTTCGTAGCTACTTATGCTGCTCAGCCAAATTCACCTGCATACACTGAGAGCGGAGAATTTGAGTTATATCCAGCTCACTTCCCTAACACTTCTGCTGGTCACCTTTTCAATTACAACATTGTTCAAGGTGTTTTTGAAGAAAGACGTGAGTCTTTTGCAAGACAAGCCATTGCAAGTGCTACTTTAGTTTACAATCCTATAGAATCAATTGCGATTACTGTATTAGGAGGAGCTGATGTTGCAAACACGCAAAGTATCAATGAAAGACCTCCTACAATTCCTGCTTTTGCTGGTCTTAGAGGACAAGTTCTTTATGACGATAGAGCTATTTTGAACTGGAACAGCAGTGTTACAGTAAGCTTTACTGAAACGTTTGCTGATGATCACAATGTATCATTATTAATAGGTGGTGAGTTGAAAGAAGAAACTTTCGAAAGAAACACTGCAACGGGTCGTAATTTTGCGAATCCAGCTTTAAGATTATTAGATGATGCTGCAACTCCATTTGCTGTTGGTGGTACTTATACCGAATGGCAAAGAGCTGGTGGGTTCGTTAGAGGTTCTTATAACTTCAAAAACAAGTACTACATCAATGGTACATTTAGAAGAGATGGACATTCTCGATTCGGTGCTCAAAACAGAGTAGGTGATTTCTGGTCAGTTGGTACTAGTTACAGACTTATTGAAGAAGATTTCATGCGTAATGTGAGCTTCTTAGATGATTTGAAATTGAGATTCAGTTACGGAGTATTAGGTAACGCCAATGGAATTGGTAACTACGAAGCGATATCTTCATTCCAAGGTGCTAGACAGTATTTAGGAGCAGCTGGACAAGCTTTGGTTCTAGCGAACGATCAATTGAGCTGGGAAGAATCTAAGCAAATGAACTTTGGTGTTGACTTTGGTTTCTTGAAAAACAGATTGACAGGTTCATTGGATGTATTTAGAAATGACACAGGTAACCAATTATTCCCTGTTCCACTTTCTGATGATTCAGGTTTTGGAAATATCACTGCAAATGTCGGAGAGATACGTAACGAAGGAATCGAGTTAGAGTTGAACGCGGTGCTTGTTGATGTAGGTGGCTTTCAGTGGCAGTCTAGTTTTAACATCACTTTCTTGAATAATGAGGTGCTTAGCCTACCAGGTGGTGTAGACACAATAGGTACTTCATTGATTGTTGGTCAGCCTTCAGATTTCCTTTGGGGAATTGATTATGCTGGAGTTAACCCTGCGAATGGTAGACCTTTATGGACTAACCGTGCAGGTGAGTTAATATACGGTGGAGCGAACGTGAATGATGCATACGTTTTAGGAAGTTCAATTCCTGACTATTACGGTGGATTTTCAAACACGTTCTCTTACAAAGGTTTATCCGTTGATTTATTGTTCCAATACCAAATGGGTGCTGAAGCCTTCAACAGTGATTTATACAACTTAGCATACTCAGGATCTACTCCTGATAACCAGTTAAGAACTGAGCTAAACAGATGGCAAAACCCAGGTGATGTAACCAATGTGCCGATTGCATATGAAGGTGGTGTTGTTGCAGGATTTGATACGCAGTTTGGTGGTCAAGCGACTGGTAGATACGTATCTGACGCATCATACATTAGATTGAAGCAATTGAACATTTCTTATCTATTGCCAACAAAAGTTACAGATGTTTTGAAAATGAAACAAATCAGATTGTTTGCAAATGCAACCAACTTGATCACATGGACGAAATATACTGGTGTTGATCCTGAAGTTGTGTTGAATAACAACCAAGATGGTCTTTCTGCATACGGAGTATACCCTGTAGGAAAGCAGTATACTGCTGGTATAAATGTTAAATTCTAAATTATAGAATCCGATGAAAAAAATTATATATAGTTTATTCGCATTCGCACTGCTGGCAAGTAGTTGTGAAGACATGGAGTTTATAGAGCCAGATCCTCAGGATCGGATTACTATAGAAATAGCTCTAGGTGACTTAGACGGTGTGAATGCCGTTTTGAATTCTGCTTACAATCGTTTGATCAATCAGAATTATTATGGTCAACAAATGATGATCACACCAGATGTCTTAGCTGATAATTTGGTTGTAGGAGTCAATACAGGTAGATACATAGGTGAGCAAGTGAATCAAGTTCGTGCACACATTAGTCTATGGGATGATCCAGCTAACCCTAGCGGTGCTGGTTACAGTGTTAGAAGTTCTTACAATGCATACCGTACGATCAATGATTGTAACATTATTCTTCAAACGCTACCGGATGTAGCAAGTGAAGATGAAGCGAGAGCAGGCTTTATTGAAGGTCAAGCTCGTTTTATTAGAGCTTTGAGTTATCATGACTTGTTGAGAGTTTATAGCTACGAGCCTGGTCAAGAAGTTGGCGGTTGGAATTCTGGTGTTGTCATTAGAACTGAAGCAGTACTTGGATCAAGTGGTGCAGACTTAAGAACAAGAAGTACTAATGTTGAAGGTTATGATCTTGTAAAAGCAGATTTAACTGCAGCAATTCCTTTATTACCTATTGCGGCCGATATTACACAAGCGCCTAACAGAGTAAGTAAAGAGGCAGCACAGGCATTATTAGCTCGCGTTTATTTATACGAAGGAAGTTATGCACAAGCGGCAGCTCAAGCGCAAGCAGCACTGTCGACTACAACTGCTTCTCTTATAGATGGTACTGTCGATACAGATGGCAATGGAACCGATGATTACTACGATTCATGGGAAGAAACAGTACATCCTGAGTCAATTTTTGAATTGGCTATTTCTTTGGTGGATTGGAACAGTGTTGATGGAGTAAATGCTTCATTATGCTCAATCACAAACACTGACGCTGGTTATGCTGGTGCCATTGGTGCCGTTAGAGCAAGCGCAGAATTTTTGGCTGCTTTCGAGGCGGGTGATGTTAGATCAAATCTTTGGGTAGAAACAGCTCCTGATTTCACAGAATGTAGAAAATGGAGAGGCGAATTAGGAGATTATCGTGAAAACATTCCGATCATCAGATACTCAGAAGTATTATTAATTCAAGCTGAAGCAAAAGCTCGGACTGGTGATGATGCTGGTGCATTGGTTGATTTAAACCTTTTAAGAGAAAGTAGAGGCTTAGCTGCTATAACTTCTTCTGGCAGTGCTTTAATCGATGCAATTCTTGCGGAGAGAAGACTTGAATTAGTAACTGAAGGTCACAGATTTTTCGATATGAAAAGATTGGGTATGGACATTGCGAAACCAGCATCAAATGGTGGTGGAACATTCCAATACAATGACTTCAGAGTGATAGCTCCTCTTAATGCTGACTATTTGTCAATCAATGATTTGATTGCGGATAATCCAAATTATTAAAACTGAATGACTATGAAAAGAACGATAAAATTTTTACCAATTCTAATGGCGCTGTTTTTATTGACAGGCTGTTTTGATGATCCAGGAACGGACATTTTGTTTGACGATAGCTTTGTAGAGCTTGAAGCAGCGACAACTGGTTCTGGTGGGCGAGATTTCACCTTCACAAGGTTGAATGATGGTACAACTTACAGTGCAGGTTTCATGATTAACAGAGCAGATGCGAGCGCAGCTCAGGCAGTGAACGTTACTTATGAGGTGGATGCTGCATCAACAGCAATCGATGGTATACATTATACCTCAGCTGGTACTTCTGTTACAATACCTGCTGGTGAGTGGACGGCTGAATTGCCTTTCACTATACTTGCGGATGGAATTGAGGCAGGTGAGCGTTTGACGATTATCGTCAATCTTGTGAGTGCAGATATTCCAGTGAACGAAAGTTTCGCTAGTGCGCCACACACCATTCAGATTTCATGTCCTTCGGATTTGGGAGGTACTTACACATCAGTTGCTACAGGAGATGTTGGAGATGGTGCTGGTGGTAGTAGTGGTGCATGGGGTCCAGTAACGACAGAAATAACTGTTACAAGCGTTGGTGAAATTCTCTATACGTTTAGTGACATTTCTTTCGGTTTGTACGCTGGAGTTTATGGAATCGATGCTCCAGCTGGAAACTTGCAAGATATATGTGGAACGCTAACAGGAGTGAATACGGCTGATCAATATGCTGATCCATTTACTATCAATGCAACTGTGGATGGAACAAATGGTGTTATATCCTTAACATGGGCTAACACTTGGGGAGATACAGGTAGCGTGGTTTTAACACCAGTGCCTTGATAACCAGAGAAATTTATAATTAATAAAAAAGGCTCCGTTTGGAGCCTTTTTTATTAATTATTTTTAACGGAAATTGTGAACCAAAAACAAGAATTATTGTTTCGAATGCGTAACCTCAAAGAAATATGAAAAAGGTATATACAGTCCATCTCTTTCTGTTAATAGGAGTATGTTCAACATTTGCTCAAAGTCAAAGTCAAGAAAATAAAGATTTGTTACTTGAACGACTTTTAGAACAACAAGTGAAGAAGGAGTTTAGAATAGAAAAATATTTAGCTGCAAATGCAACTTCAAGGATAACCTATGCGAATGATGGTAGTGTTATTTATTTATCCGATGTTTCAGAAAACGGACATCCCTCTTTTATTTCAACAGATAATGCCGGAGCGGCTATCACGTCAGGTGCTGTAGAGCTACGTAACGATGGAGGTCTTGGTCTCAAACTCGATGGGCAAGGTGTTACAGTAGGTGTTTGGGATGGTGGTGGTGTTCTACAAGATCATCAAGAACTCGCAGGTAGAGTACGGGCAGAGGAAAGTGGGTCAGCTATAAATTTCCATGCGACACATGTTACAGGAACTATAATCGCCGCAGGGGTAGATCCTGCCGCTAAAGGTATGGCGCCAAAAGCACGTGTTTTGGCTTACGACTTTTTTGGTAACCCAGCTTCAGAAATGGTAGGAATGTTGGAAAAAAATATTATTACGCTATCTAATCATTCATGGGGTTCAATTACTGGTTGGAGATACGATGGTAGTTCATGGACTTGGTTTGGTGATGAATCAATAAGTGAAATAGAAGATTATAGATTTGGGTTTTATTCATTCGAATCAAAGAATTGGGATGACATAGCTTATAATTATCCAAACTTTACAATTGTGAAGTCAGCGGGGAATGATCGAAGTGACTCTGGTGATGGGTCAAGACCAGGAGATGGACCTTATGATATACTCGGGGGTAGAGCATGCGCTAAGAATATTTTGACTGTTGGTGCGGTAAATAAGCTGTCGTCTAAATATACAGGCCCAGAAGGAGTGGTAATAAGTTCATTTAGTTCATGGGGGCCGACGGACGATGGTAGAATAAAGCCTGACATTGTAGGTGCAGGGGTACAAATATATTCTACATTGGAAGAATCAACCTCTGACTATGGCAGACTTTCTGGAACATCTATGTCAGCGCCAAATGTAACAGGAACCTTAGCGCTGATTCAACAGCTCTCAAGAAATAAGGATGGCAAATTTCTTTCTCAATCAATGCTTAAAGCCTTAACCATTCATACAGCGCATGAGGCAGGTGTAGCAGATGGCCCTGATTATATTTTTGGATGGGGCTTAATTAATGCGGAAGGTGCAGCTAGGTTGTTGTTAAACGAAAACGGTATTGATAAACTACGAAGAGAATTTGTTTTAGGAAATGCTGAAACTTTTGAGATTGATTTTGATGTAGCTGAAAATACTAAGGTAACTGCAACTATTGTGTGGACAGATCCTTCAGGAAATCCAGTAGCCGCTTCATTGGATCCAACAGATTTAATGCTAGTAAATGATCTAGATATGAGGATTGTGAGTGAGTTGAACGTAGAAAACGCACCATGGATTCTTAACCCAATTAACACTACCCAGGCGGCTACAAAAGGCGACAACTTTCGGGACAATGTAGAAAAAATAGAATTTATAGCCCCAACTCAAGAGCGCTACACCTTAAAAATAAACCATAAAGGAACGCTAACTAATAATGAACAAGTCGTATCCTTGATACTTGAGTACACCTCAGAAGAACCTATATCAACAGTATATTGGAACGGATCAAATGACGCTTGGTCAAATAGTCAAAACTGGCAATTTTCTGATGATACGCCCGTTAGAGTCCCTGATGACAGAACTTCAGTTATAGTGGGCGCAGAAAACTCGGATCTCTTGAATAACACCTATGAACTCAAGTTGTCGCGAAATGAGTCAATATTAAATTTGACAGTACTCAATGACGATCTATACACTATTGATCTCAATGGGTTTGACTTAACAATAGGAGGAAATCTTTCAACGAATCGTGGAAATTTAAAATTCATTGGAGAAGGTAGCGTGATTTTTACTGGTTTGGGCCTAGAGAATAATCGAATTAATGCTAATGCTTCTTTAAGTGAAGTTAATGTGATTTTTAATAACCCGGAAGGCTCTTGGTTGTTACGTGATGGATTCGATGCGAATGAGGTGAGTTTAAATGCTGGTGAATTAGTCATTCAGGATGCCAAAATATTCTTCGATCAATTGATCACTAGCTCAAACGATGACTATAAAAATATCATTATGGAGAATGTTACTTTAAACCCAAGAAGTAGCGTTGATCTAACCTCTGGGGAAATAAGTATGGATAATGTGAATATGATAATAGGTAGTACGGAAGAAGTCACCTTGAATTTCCCAAACAGTGAGTTTAATCAAATAGAAGTTTTGGTCGGTGGAAGTTTAAAAGCTGTCACTTCACTGGGTACATCAAAATTAATTTCCTCAGGTAACGTTCAATTCGATCAGGGCGGAATTGTCAAACAACTAGAAATGAATCAAGGTTCGGAAATAGTTATTGGAGGTGGAGAGTTGCTTGAAATTGCAGAAGAAATCACTGCAGTTGACTTTGATATTGTAGGAGCAACGATAAATTCAAATGGAGGTAAAGCATATTTTGAATATGATGTCTATGAACTAGTATGTTTTGATAACCTTGAAGTTAACAATGTGGATTTTGTTGGACAAGCATCTGTAAATGTTGGTGAAAATGGCTTGTTGACTGAGTCCTTAGGTTGGTTTAGTGTAGCATGCGAGGAAGTACTCTTTAGTTCATTCACCACTCAATATCAATGTGCTGGTGGGCTTGTATATTTTCAAAATAATAGCAGAGGGGCATTCGACCAAAGCATATGGACTTTTGGAGATGGGAGCACAACAGATTCTTATAACGCTTTTTTTACTTACAATGAATCGGGACTATATGAAGTAAGTCTCACGATTACAAATAGTGGAGGTTCGTCTACTTTGACGCAGGACATTGAAATTGTTGAAAATTCGAGCAATGAAAATGCAATAGTATTGAGTGGTAGTAGACTTGCTAGTCAGGTAAGTGCTGATAGCTATCAATGGTTTTTCAATGGAGAACTAGTAGAAGGAGCAACTGATAGAACGATAGTTTTAGGTACTGTGTCTGGTGAATATCAAGTGGTAACATTTTCAGGAGATTGTAATTATATAACAGAACCTTATGTTCACATTGTATTGAATACTACCGATGAGTTAATGGAAGATAGATTGGAAGTATATCCAAATCCTGTAAACGACGTATTATACGTTAAAAGTCGCTTATTAGAGGAGTACAAAATATTTGATTTAAGTGGTAACGAGATTATTTCTGAAAAACTACCAGTTACAAGTAATACTGATGGTGTTTTTGAAATTTCATTAGCACAGGTTAAGCAGGGCTATTATATCCTACGACTAATCAACCAAGACAAGATTGTAAATAGAAAAATTATTATTAGAAGATGAAATTAAGATTTTTAACGGCCATAATTTGTTTAAGTTTTTCAACAATAACGCTTGCTCAAGTTGCGAACATTAGTAATGGCATAGGCGGAGCGCCTTATAGAGAAAGTTCAAAAGAAGCGGAAATTTCAGGTGAAAAATTTCTTTTTGACAAGTATTTGATGGGAACCGTAACTGGCTCAGCAGGTGAGAAAAAGGATATTATGTTCCAGCTTGATTTATTAGGAAACAATATCGTGGCTTACAACAATGGCAATCCTCTTGTACTTTATAAAGCAGCCTATTCTGATTTAACATTTAGAAATGTTGGAGAAGATGGTAAGGAAGAGGTCTATAAATTCGCGTCGGGATTCGATTTTGAAGGTAAACCAGATTTTTTTTATCGGGTACTTTATGCCAAAGATTCATTCACCTTATTAAAGAAAATTATTGTAAAGGTAAAATCATACAATAAAACAGAATACGGTGGAGGCACAACCACGATCAGTAAATTTGATCGTGAGGAGGGTTATTTTCTTTTATATCCAGATGGGAGTCATAAAAGGTTGGAATCCAGTCGATCTAAAATTATAGATAATTTTGGGAGTCATGAGAAAGACTTAAAGTCATTCATTAAAAAGAATAGATTGAAGTTTAAAGACGAAAGTGACTACATCGAATTAACGAGCTACTTCGTTAATCTAGAAGTTTAAATAGGCAAAACGATTCTTAAACTTCAGAATACTTAGAACGTTTAATTTAGTCGATTAAAAAAGAAAGCCGGTCGTACAAGACTGGCTTTCTTTTTTTCAGCATAGTTTTATAGATTCATACAAGCCATTTGTTCTGAATGATAAAGTGGTTTAGCAAGCTTGATGATAAAGGGATATTTTTATCGGTTTAATCTAAAAAGCTTTATGGCTAGAGTCACCTTAGGAGAACGAATAGTATCAAACTGAGCTATTGCGTAGATATGGGTCACCTCAAATATTCGTATTTTAATTTGTTCGATAGAGAGTTGGAATAGGAGGCACATCGCTTTACTAAGATTATGCTTAGACTTAATAGTTCTCTTTTGAGTGGTAAATTATGCTATTAACCTTACTACGCTAGAGACGTGGGAGAAGAATTGTAAATAATGTTATGGATGGTTTGCTTACTTAATAATGTTTTTACAATATATTTTTATAAGCTTCACCTAACTACAAATTTCGTAGATAAAATCGCACCAGAGTTTGATACGACTTTTGCCAAAACTATTCCTGGTTGTAAATACAAATTGTGTTCTGAATATTTACTGTTGATACCAGAAATCTTACTAATAATTTGCCCGTTGAGGGTGTAGATGAGTACTTCGCTAATTGTACTTTTTGCTTGTACTTTGAGTGTATTTTGCCCGTAAAATACTCTTGGTGGATCATTATTTGCCACTACGTGTAAAGGAATTGAAGGGAAGCAATTTTCTCCTATTTCTCCTTGATTCGTTAAATTCAATAGGCCTAAATAGTCATAGCTATATTTATAAGACCTAAATAAAATCCCTGAAGCTGCTGTAGAATCATTCAAGCAAACAGTTTCGCCCTTAGAATTCACTGGTACTTTATATGCCCAAACCGTCTCCTTACTTGGATTTATTTCAAATATATTACTTGATACTCCGTTAGTAATTAAAATATTATTGTTTCCCAATAATTGTGCGCCGCTTACTATAGGTGCAAAGAAGTCTGTTGGATTTATGGCTTGATAGATGATCTCTGATTTTTCCGGGCCGAAAATTCCATCATTTATTATATACTCACCAACATCATTAACTGGAAGCTCAATTTTTTCAACAGTCGAGTATTTTACAACTGGTCTATTGCGACCATTATTAAATAGGAGAACCTTCCATTGATTATTTTCTTTTATCCATGTTGGGTTATGCTGATAGAATAATTTTTTTTCACTTGCTAGTCCTTTCTTGTAAGCGTATTGATTACCCCATCGGTAGAGGATTTGACCACCTTTTCCAGAGCGACCCCCTGTATTGGATGACGCCTCTTCAGTTGTTGTACTATGATCAATAATCCATATTTCATCAAAAGTAGGCACACTTAGTATTATTTGGTCAAGTTCACTATTGTATGATAATGCATTAATGTGATTCCAGTCGGGATCTGTAGAACCATAGTTTACGTCGATTTTACCCGGGTTTTCTTGCACAACACCAAAGTTTGGTTTAGTCTCATCAAAATCTTGTACCAAGTGATCCCACACTTTCCACTCCCATACTATTCTCGCTTCTTGTCGACCTATAGGTTCTAATTCAACAATTTTGTCAGGCCAAAGTGCGGTATCCAGTAATTCAGGCTTACGTCCCATCGCAATGGCTTCTTCGTAGGATTTTACCTCCCAAACAGTTGCAAGAATGTTTCCGTTTGGTAGGGATACAACATCATGATGTAATTTTTCAGTTTTAGATGAAATGATGTAAGACCATTCAACTGTACCATCCCAACTGACAATTTCTAAAATACCACCTTGACCTCCAGCATATCGATATTCGTCATCGGTATAACCTGTTCTTAGTAAGTCTCCATTTTCTAAAAGGTAAATTCCTACACCTGGCGTGTAATTTCCTTCCCATTGATGCCTTACATCACCATTATTATCAATTAAATAGGCAATTTTCGATGCGTTTGGCTGGATTAACGTAACCCCATCAAAAGTTTCTTCCGTAGGTTGTGTGGTTACGCCAAATTGTCCTAATACAGAAAAGGTGATCAGGACACAGAAAAGAGTAAAGCTAAATTTCATACGGTATAAATCTTTTTTGACTCTGGTGATTTTATTGATTGGCTAGTAACCTAGTGTCAAATATACTTATCCTAAAAAAAACAATATTCAGAAGGGTTCATTTATTTGCTGACATCACGTGAAGAATCTATGTGATTGGGTGAAATTGATGAGGATACATTTAGTCTGATTAATCCTACAGGGATTAGAATTAGTAAAGTTACTGTCTAGGACTTTATGTTTTATTGTGCTTCTGTGAAGTACTGATAATTGTGACTTAGTTCTTTTGGTAGATCAATATATTCAATCGTTGTTTTTAGATTAAGTTGTATAGAAACCTCCTTAACCATCTCATTAAAACTTCTAGATTTCCCAGTGCCTAAGTTGAAAATTCCATTATTTATTCTGCCTAACATTAAATTTGAGATCTTTTCCACGACCTCACTCACATGGATGAAATCCCTCCTCTGTTCGCCATGAGCATAATCAGGATGGTTCGATTTGAAGAGCTTTACTGTACCAACTTCTTTTATCTGCTTTTCGATCTGATAAAACATTGATGCCATATTTCCTTTATGTTCTTCCCGTTCGGGTCCGTAAACATTGAAAAATTTAAGACCTGCCCAGTAATAAGGTTGGCTTGATTGTTCTAGAGCCCAGAGATCAAAATTATGTTTTGACCAAGCATATGCATTAAGTGGATTTAATTTCGGAATGATGGAGTGATCATCGCTGAAGCCATGCTCACCTGCTCCATAAGTAGCTGCGCTGCTCGCATATATTAAAGGTATTTGGCTCTTACTGCAGATGTTCCAAATCATTTTGGAATAATCTGTATTGTATTCTTTTAATAGGCTTAGATCTGTTTCCGTAGTATCCGTGATTGCACCAAGGTGGATGATAAACTCGACTTCCTCTTGGTTGCCTATTAGCCATGACTCCAAGTTGTGTAAATCTATCGACTCGGAATAACGGAGTGCTGTTAGGTAGTTATGATTAGGCTTACGGTGGAAGTCATCTACTACCACCAGATTATAAAAGCCTTGTGAATTCAATTTTTCGACCATCCAACTTCCAATAAAACCATTAGCTCCGGTAACTACAATCATGGTTGTTTTTTAATTCAAATCTACTTATAATCCTGTAGTAAGATTATTCTTACTATTAGTTTCTTCTACCTTTACGTCAAATTAAAATTCTTATGATTTACGTGAGTCGAAAAGAGCATTTTAATGCCGCACACAAATTGTACAACCCCAACTGGAGTCAAGAAAAGAATATTGAAGTATTTGGTCCTTGTGCGAATACAAACTGGCATGGGCATAACTTTGAAATGATCGTTACCGTAAAAGGTATGCCAGATCCGGAAACTGGATTTGTTGTTGATTTAAAGAGACTAAGCACCCTTATTAAAGAGGATATTACAGAAAAAGTGGATCATAAAAACCTTAACCTTGATGTGGATTTCATGAAAGGAAAACTAGCCAGTTGTGAGAATCTAATAATAGAATTTTGGAAGATTTTGGAACCCAAGGTTAAGAATTTAGGCAAAGACTGTTGCTTACATAGGATTAAGCTCTATGAAACACCTCGTAATTACGTGGAGTACTTTGGTGAAGTTAAGCGGTGAAATGCTTTATTGTTGTAGGGGAGCAGTCTGCTGATAACCACGCAGCTGAGGTCGTAAAGCAATTACAATTACTGGATAATAATCTCGAAGTTCGGGCTTGGGGAGGAGATTCGTTAAGGTCGGCAGGTGTTCAATTGTTGAGGCATATAAATGCTTACAGCAGCATGGGTTTTTGGGAAGTGTTTAAGCAAGTATTTCAATTCAAAAAACTAATCAGAGAATGCTATCTGGACATATTAGATTTCAACCCTGATGTCGTTTTACTCCTTGATTTTGGCGGATTTAATCTCAGAATAGCCAGATTGGTAAAAGGAGATGGAAAAAAAGTGATTTACTACATTCCTCCAAAGATTTGGGCATGGGGAGCTTGGAGAGCAAAAAAGTTAAAAAAATATACCGACTACATTTTGGTTACACTTCCCTTTGAACCAAAATATTTTGATAAACTCGGCATCTACTCCACTTATGTAGGTAATCCTGTAGCCGATCAAATAAGAAATTATTTATCAGATAGTAAGGAAACTGAGTCTCGCAACAATTCTCGCGAGAGAACGATAGTTGTGCTTCCTGGAAGCAGAAATCAGGAAGTAGCACATGTTTTGCCATTCATTAGAGAATTGGTTTTACTGAACCCAGATCTTAATTTTTTTATTTCCAAGTCGTCGGTAGTTGACTCTGCAGAGTTTGCTGCTTTTAATGATTTGCTTAACGTGGAATTATTTGAAGGTTGTATTTATAAGATGGTTCGAGATGCTCATGTCGCAATTACAACTTCTGGTACAGCAACGTTAGAAGTAGCTTTATTAGGAATACCGCAAATAGTAGTTTATAAAACAAGTAATATTACTTATCAAATCGCAAAACGACTGGCAAAAATCAATTTCATATCTTTGGTCAACTTGATTGCTGGTAAAAAGATCGTTACTGAGTTGATCCAGACTGAGCTTTCTGTTGTTAATCTAAACAACGAGATGCATTTGTTGATGAGTGACTCGAATGAGCAAAAAAAAATCTCCGAGGGTTACTCGGAGATTTTAAAGCTTTTAGGTAATAAATCGGCTGCAAGAAATGTAGCGCAGAAGATTTACGCTTTAGGCCGCTCGTAATTTATTAAATTTAGACTTTTCTAATTTCTCTTCAGCATACTCCTGAGTGATATCCATAATTGTTGTATCCTTTTCGGAAGGTATATCGAACATCGCATCGGTGACTATCGCCTCGCAGATAGATCTCAGTCCACGTGCGCCAAGTTTAAATTCAACAGCTTTTTCAACTATATAATCCAAAGCCCCTGCGTCGAAACTTAATTCAACGCCTTCCATCTTGAACAATTTTTTATACTGTTTTATTAAAGCATTCTTTGGTTTTGTAAGAATCAACTTCAAAGCTGTTGCGTCAAGAGGGTCTAAATGCGTCAGAACAGGTAGCCTCCCAATCAACTCTGGGATTAAACCAAAACTTTTCAAGTCAGTTGCAGTCACATATTGAAGTAAGTTTTCTTTATCAACTAGGTCAATGCCAGTGTCTTTTTTATTAGTAAAACCAACTGGCTTGGTGTTCAACCTATTTCCTATATGCCGCTCTATACCATCGAATGCTCCACCGCAAATAAACAATATGTTTTCCGTGTTTACGGTAATCATCTTTTGATCCGGATGCTTTCTTCCACCTTGTGGCGGCACATTAACTGATGTGCCTTCCAAGAGCTTTAATAATGCTTGCTGAACACCTTCTCCACTTACGTCTCTTGTAATTGAAGGATTATCCGATTTCCTAGCAATTTTATCAAGTTCATCAATATAGACGATTCCTCTTTCTGCCGCTTCTACCTCATAGTTAGCCGCTTGTAAAAGCCGAGTTAAAATGCTTTCAACATCTTCACCTACATAACCAGCTTCAGTCAAAACAGTAGCATCCGCAATGCAAAAGGGAACTTGCAATATTTTCGCTAATGTTTTAGCTAAATAGGTCTTACCAGTACCAGTTTGACCAACCATAATGATGTTTGATTTTTCAATAACAATATCATCTTGATCCCTGGCTTGCATCAGTCTTTTGTAATGATTGTAAACCGCTACTGACATGAATTTTTTCGCCTCATCTTGACCTATCACATATTCGTCAAGATGACGTTTCATGTCTACGGGTTTAATAAGATTGAATTCAGGGGAGTCTCCAGCATTTTTAGTTTTTAACTCCTCATTAAGAATTTGCTGCGCCTGTGAAATACATTTATCACATATATGTGCATGTATTCCTGAGATCATCAGATCAACGTCTTTTTTATTTCTACCGCAAAAACTGCAAGTTACTTGAGCCATATTATTAACTATTTTTTTCTAATACCTCATCGATGAGGCCATATTCTTTTGCTTCTGCAGCCCTCATCCAATAATCTCGATCAGAGTCTTTTTCAATATCCTCATAAGATTTACCAGTGTGATGAGCCAAGATTTCATATAGATCTTTACGAAGCTCTTGCATTTGCTTCAATGTAATTTCCATGTCTCTGCTTTGACCCTGCATCCCTCCACTTGGCTGATGAATCATTATACGTGAATGAGGGAGAGCAGATCTCTTTCCTTTCGCTCCACCGGCCATCAAAACAGCTCCCATTGAAGCAGCCATGCCTGTGCAAATGGTAGCTACATCAGGGCTAATGAATTGCATGGTATCATACATTCCAAGTCCTGCGTAAACCGAACCTCCAGGACTGTTGATATACAGCATAATGTCTTTCTTCGAATCTACTGATTGAAGAAATAGCAACTGAGCAGTGATAATATTTGCTATATTTTCCTCTACCTGCATTCCGAGAAAAATAATCCGATCCATAATTAGACGAGAAAAGACATCAATTTCTCTAAAATTTGTGGGTCTTTCCTCGATTACCGCTCTTGTCATATTTTCTACTCTATGAACATATGAGTCGAATGTTAAGCCATTTATTCCTTGATCCTTAACCGCAAATTTCCTGAATTCTCCTTTATTAATCATTTGTCTTTTTTCTTCGTATTTGTAAAAATAAAAAAAGTCCTTAAATAGGACTTCTCTATAACTCTTTTTGAATGCACAAGGTTCTTAAAGCTTCCTAAATTCTTCTAAGGTAACTTTTTTATCCTGAATAGTTGCTTTTGATTTGATGAAATCAAAAACTTTCTCATTTAATGCTTGATTATACATCTTCGTATAATTCTCTCCATTTTCAGCCTGTAGGTAATTTTGTGCGAAAGTATCCATCTGGTCTTCTAACTGTCCCATCATGCCTGCTTGCCCAAATTGAGCTCTTATAAGTTTTTTGGCCTCTTCTGAGACTTCCTCATTGCTCACTTTTAAACTCTCAGATTTTGCGATTCTATTTCTGATTAGCGACCATTTTAATTCGCTTAGGTAAGTATCAAACTCTTTATCAAGTATTTCTTGAGTAATTTCTTGGTTTGTTTTGAGCAGCCACGATTTTAAAAAGTCGTTAGGAGTGTTTATGGCAGCTTTTTCTGTTAGAACTTCTTTTATCTTGAAATTGAAAAACTGTAACTCTTCGTTTTTAAAATTAGCACTGATTACCTCCTTTATTTTCGCTCTAAATTCTTCTTCGGATTTAACAGTATCAGGCCCAAAAGCTTTGTCAAAAAGCTCTTGATTTACAGTTGCGGGAACAGTTCTGTCGATAGCTTTTACTGTAAACTTAATATCTCCTTCAATCGCGTCGAATTGATCGTGAGATATACCTAAATCATGATGAAGTTTGTGCGAATCTTTGTAAACTTCCTTTGGATCTAAATCTACAGTCTCTTCTACTTTTAAGCCTATTAGCTTTTCAGCTGTTACATTTTGTGTGTCACTAATAGCTAAGCTAATTTCTTTTTCAATTTCTGGAGACTCACAAGTTATCGTTCCGTATAGCTTATCATTTTTTTCTGAAATTTCAGCATTCTCAGGTTCACCAAACTGATTCTGAAGGTTCTCGATTGTCTCATCAATGACCTTATCGTCAACCTCTACTTCGTATTTAACGATATTTTGCTTTTCAAGATCTAATTCAAAAGGCTCGGCAAAACCGATTTCATATTCAAATTCAAAATCTACTTCTTTATCAAAATTTATATTCTCAAAGGTCTCCTCAACAGGCATAGGCTCGCCTATTATGAGTAATTCACTTTCCTGTAAGTAGATATTCAGACGCTCTGAAACCATTCGATTGATTTCTTCAACAAGTATACCACTGCCAAACATATTTTTGACAAGCCCGAATGGCACTTTTCCAGGTCTAAATCCCTTAAGATTGGCCTTTTTTGAATACTCTTTGATTTTTTGATTTACCGCTGGTTGGTAATCGCTTTGCTTTAGGCTAATTTTAATTAAACCTTGAGTGTTGGTCTTATTCTCTAATGAAATTTCCAAGTTGATCTATTTTAATTCTCATAAACTAAAAACCCTCTTACACGAATTTTTTCGGAAAGAGGGTTATGTTACAGTGCGGATGGAGGGACTCGAACCCCCATGCCTCGCGGCGCTAGATCCTAAGTCTAGTGCGTCTACCAATTTCGCCACATCCGCTAATTTTTTGGTTTGCAAAGATGAGTATAATTTTGAATTGTTCAAGTAAACTTCAAATAATATTTTAATTAATGATCGATCTCGATATAGAAAGTGAAAAAACTGAAATTTTAAGGCGATACAGGAAGTTGCTGAGACACGCTAAGCCTGTTCTCCATGATGGAGATGCTAGGATTATTAAAAGGGCTTTTAACACTTCGTTAGAAGCTCATAAGGATATGCGGCGGAGATCTGGTGAGCCGTATATTTATCACCCGCTTGAAGTGGCGCAAATATGTGTTGAAGAAATAGGACTAGGGACAACCTCTATTGTTTCAGCGTTGCTTCATGATGTAGTGGAAGATACTGAAATCGAGCTTCACGATATCAACAGGATGTTTGGGCCAAAAGTCGAAAGAATTATAGATGGACTGACTAAAATATCTGGAGTCTTCGAACAAGGTAGTTCGCAACAGGCGGAAAACTTTAGAAAGATGCTCCTTACACTTTCCGATGATGTAAGAGTAATATTAATTAAGCTAGCGGATCGGTTACATAACATGCGTACTTTAAACAGTATGCCAAGAGACAAGCAATTGAAAATAGCAAATGAAACTATTTATCTCTATGCTCCCTTGGCTCACAGGCTTGGGCTGTATTCAATTAAATCTGAGCTTGAAGACCTATACTTAAAATATACCGATAGAGATGCTTATAACCACATTGCAAATAAGATTAACGCAACTAAAGACGCCCGAGCGAAATTCATAAGAAATTTCATCAAACCGATTAAAGAAGAATTGAATGGACAAAGTTTTGGATGTGAAATAAAGGGAAGGCCGAAATCGATACATTCTATACATCACAAAATGAGAAAACAGAATGTACCATTCGAAGAAGTTTTCGACCTTTTTGCCATTCGTATTATTGTAGATACCGAAATTGAAAATGAAAAAGGAGCTTGTTGGCAGGTTTATTCCATTGTTACGGATTATTATCAGCCCAATCCTGATCGCTTAAGAGATTGGATAAGTATGCCAAAGTCAAATGGGTACGAATCATTACATTCCACCGTAATGAGTGACAAGGGGCAATGGGTTGAAGTTCAGATACGTACCAGCCGTATGGATGACATAGCAGAGAAAGGATACGCTGCTCATTGGAAATATAAAGACGGTAAAGAAGTTTCAACTGAGCAAGGCCTTGAGATGTGGATTGGGAAAGTAAGAGAGATTTTGGAGCAAAATGACACGAATGCAATCGAGTTCGTTGATGACTTTCGTTCTTCACTTTTTCAGGAAGAAGTTTTCACTTTCACGCCAAAAGGTGATTTGATTACAATGCCTAATGGCGCTACAGCTTTGGATTTCGCATTTGATATTCATTCTCAAGTGGGATCTCACTGTCTTGGAGCTAAGGTCAACCAAAAATTGGTTCCATTAAGTCACGTTTTAAAAAATGGAGACCAGGTGGAAATTCTCACCTCTAAAAAGCAGAAACCGAACGAAGACTGGTTAAAGTATGTCGTAACATCGAAAGCACGCGCTAGAATAAAGGATGCCCTAAAGGAGGAAAGAAAACATTTTGCAGCTGAGGGCAAGGAAGTGGTGAAGAGAAAAATGAAGCAATTAAAAATTGTTTTCACCCAAGAAGTCATTTCCCAACTAACTTCTTATTTTGATGTTAAAACCATTACCGACTTATACTACCTTATTGGTAAAGGCAAAATTGATCATAATGCAATTAAAAAATTCAAGGATAATGTAGTAGAACAAACCCGAAGGGTAGGTAGGGTTTCGGATACAAAGGCTTTTTCAACCAAAATCAAAAAGGTACGCGATGAAGATTATGACCTTTTGTTGATTGGCGAAGATATGAATGTGGTTGACTACAAATTCGCAAAATGTTGCAATCCAATCCCTGGGGATGATGTTTTCGGTTTTGTTACCATAAACGACGGAATTAAAATTCATCGTACTACATGTCCCAACGCGGCAGAATTACTGTCTAACTATGGATATAGAGTGGTTAAGGCCAAGTGGACATCAAGTCAGGACAATTCATTTCTTGCTTCACTGAGCATTATTGGAACAGATCGTATTGGCCTTATTAATAATGTCACCCAGATTATTTCAAACGAATTAAAAGTAAACATGCGATCGATTACGATAAATACGGAAGGTGGTATTTTCGAGGGCGCGATTGAGCTTTACGTTAACGACACGAAACACTTAGATGAGCTGATTAAAAACTTAGAAAGTGTAAATGGTGTAGTCTCTGTTTCGAGACAAAGCTAGAAATAGCTTATTGCAAACTATATTTGTCAGTCCTATGGAAGCAGAGAAGCTACAAGAAGAAGTAAATAAGATATTCACAGCGTATTTAGAGCAAAAGAACCTTCGTAAAACTCCAGAGCGATATGCCATTTTAGAGGAGATATACTCTAGAAGCGGTCATTTCGATGTGGAGTCACTATACATAAGTATGAAGGAAAAAAATTACAGAGTAAGCAGAGCTACTGTATATAACTCCTTAGACTTACTTGTTGAATGCAACTTAGTAACCAAACATCAATTTGGTAAAAACCTAGCGCAATTTGAAAAATCCTTTGGCTATAGGCAGCACGATCATTTGATTTGTATAGATTGTAATAAGGTCTCAGAATTCTGTGACCCAAGAATTCAAAACATTCAAAATACTGTTGGTGAATTACTCCAATTTGAAGTAATTCATCATTCCTTGCTTTTGTATGCCAATTGTAAGAAAGAAAACTGTGAGAATAGAAAAAACTAGCGTAACTAGCGGTTTCCAAAACTTTATAAGTCAGATTAATCGACAGTATTTGGTATCAAATCTTAAAAATGAAATACACGCATCAAATAGAAAAAAACAAGTTGAAATTGGTTTTCGATGGTGACCTTATAGGTGAAAACAACGGGCCACAATTAATCGAACTTGTCAATGACGCATTAAGCCAAGGAGTAAAATATTGTTTAGTTGACATTGAAAATGTACGATATGTCAATAGTAGTGGGATAGGTGTTTTAATTACCATTCTTACCAAATTTAGAAATAAGGATGGTGAATTGTATTTAATGAAGCCATCCGAACATGTGAAGAAACTATTGATAATTACTAAGCTTCAGGCAATTTTCACGATTACAAATTCAGAATCAGAGATTAACTATAAATAAATGGCAGCAGTAGATGTCCTTTTGGGGCTTCAATGGGGAGATGAAGGTAAGGGGAAAGTAGTTGACTACCTCGCACCTAAGTATAATGTTGTAGCTCGCTTTCAAGGTGGACCGAATGCTGGGCACACCCTCGAGTTCGACGGTCATAAGCATGTACTTCATCAAATACCCTCAGGTATTTTTCACGAAGGTATTTTAAATGTTATTGGAAATGGGGTAGTCCTCGATCCGATCATTTTTCAAAAAGAGATTGCGGACTTAGATAAGTTTCAATTAGACCTCAAGAAACACTTGGTGCTGTCTAATAAGGCACAAATGATAATCCCAACTCATCGCTTACTTGATCAAGCTTATGAAAAAGCAAAAGGTGAAAAGAAAATAGGATCGACCCTCAGAGGCATTGGGCCAACCTATCAGGATAAAATGGCTAGAAAAGGATTAAGAATCGGAGATATCAATGAGCCAGACTTTGACGAGAGATACAAAGCGCTTAGAGATTTCCATTTGATGATACTCGAAAGATATGATTTTGAAGCTGATTTAGATAAAGTAGAAACATCTTTTTTTGAATCTATTGAGCAATTAAGAGAGTTCGACGTGCTAAACACGGAATATCTACTTAATCAAGCGATTAAAGAAGATGAGAAAATTTTGGCCGAAGGCGCACAAGGCACAATGCTTGATATAGATTTCGGCTCTTATCCTTATGTTACCAGCTCAAACACAATTGCTGCCGGAGCTTGTACTGGTTTAGGTATAGCTCCCAAAAATATTGGTGAAGTTTTTGGGATATTTAAAGCATATTGTACTCGAGTTGGAAGTGGGCCTTTTCCTACAGAACTACATGGACAGCAGGGGGAAGAGTTGAGGAAGGCTGGAAATGAATTCGGCGCTACAACGGGTAGGCCTAGAAGATGTGGCTGGTTAGATCTGCCAGCGCTAAACTTTTCGTGTATGATTAATGGCGTCACTCAACTATTCATGATGAAAGCTGATGTTTTAGCTTCTTTAGAAACCATTGAAGCTTGTCATGGATATAAAATCAATGAAATTGAGACGACTGAGCTTCCTCTTTATCTGGATAATGAGAATATTGAATTGATTAACAAATCTTATCAAGGTTGGGGGAAAACAGAAATAGTCGAATTTAATAGCCTTCACGGAAATCTCATGAAATTCGTAGAGGATATAGAAAAGTACACTTCAACGCCTGTAAATATGGTTTCATTGGGACCAAATCGAACCCAGACGGTAATCCGATAAATATTTGTTGGAATAATTTGTGAATAATTAGTTTGAAGTGGGTAGAAGTTATCTATCTTTGCCATCCGTTTGAAAGGAATGGGGCTGAGGTTTTGAGGAGAGGGGAAATTAGTTGGATAGTCACAAAAATTTAATTTAATTTTTTTCAAGAATCGCTTTTAGTTTAGAAATTAATTACTACTTTTGCATCCGCTTACAGAGAGAGGGTAGAAAGAATAGAGCGAAGCGGTAGTAAAAAAGAGTCATTTAGGAAGTAAATGGCACGAGTAATGGGCTTAAAAAATTTGAGATACGAGAAGCTAAATCTTAGCGGTATTTAAAGTTTGAGAGGATAAACCATTAATAAAGTTCTTTGAATGAATGAAGATAAGATAGCAAAATGCTCTGAGTAGCAAATTTTCGAATTTGTTATGACTTTGAGGAAAGTAGCCAAGGTTTCAAACACATTGTCTCGCAAGAGGCCTTGTCTTATGGCAAGTAAAATTTATATACAATGGAGAGTTTGATCCTGGCTCAGGATGAACGCTAGCGGCAGGCCTAATACATGCAAGTCGAACGGTAACAGTTCCTTCGGGAAGCTGACGAGTGGCGCACGGGTGCGTAACGCGTATGCAACCTACCCATTACTGGGAGATAGCCCGGGGAAACTCGGATTAATATCCCATAGTATCATTAGATGGCATCTGAAGATGATTAAAGATTTATTGGTAATGGATGGGCATGCGTCTGATTAGTTAGTTGGTAAGGTAACGGCTTACCAAGACGATGATCAGTAGGGGTTCTGAGAGGATGATCCCCCACACTGGTACTGAGATACGGACCAGACTCCTACGGGAGGCAGCAGTAGGGAATATTGGTCAATGGGCGAGAGCCTGAACCAGCCATGCCGCGTGCAGGATGACGGCCTTCTGGGTTGTAAA
>JAVJRN010000057.1:0-98991 GCA_040218415.1 Cyclobacteriaceae bacterium | reverse complement strand
AAAGAAAAGGATATAACGTAACGCCATGGATAGGCTAGCCTATCCATGGCGTTACGTTATATAGTAATAATTTAATTATTAACCATAAATGGTATACTTTTGAACTGAAACACTGGTATACTTTTCAAGTGAAATAAGCATGATTGGTTTTTTCGAACAATCTTCTGCCAGAAATCTTTAATACCTTTTAGTTTGAGCAGATTCCTGATTGTGTTTACCAACCAATAGGTCAATAACTCAAAATGTAAGTGAGCCATGGTGGATTCAGGAGGTATGTTAGCAAAATTTTTGAAGACTCTCGCAAACGCAATCCAATCAACGAACTCTATTCTTTAATAATCATTCAGTATTTCTTGCTCAAAACTTCTCTATTCAATCACTTCATGACTTTAAGTTTCTTCACTTATTGTCCGTTTTTGACTGGGTAGCCGAGACCTGCCCACACGAGGATTCCTTCATCCAGTATGGCTGTATGTTGATATCCATAGCGTTTCAACGTCTGAACTACTCGACCTGACGCAGCATGAGGACACGCACAATAAGCGACAATCCATGTACTGTCGTTGGGTATGTCATTGACGAAAGTCTCAGGATCTTCATAGTACGGCACGGGAATAGAACCAGGTATATGCGTCTGGCGCCAGGCTACTTCTGATCGTGCATCCAATATGATCATTCGGGCATGGTCTTGTAAGGCCTGATTCACCTGTGCAGCTGATACAAATCGTCCATCACGCAGCTCGAAATTGGGTGCTTTGCCTGTAGGGTTCAACACATAGTTGTCTGGCGTAGGAATAGTCACTGTATCAGCCTCAGGAATATTCCAACCAGCTGCGCGACTTCTCAGAAATGCTGTTACACCGTTGATTTCTTCTTCGTCTAGGATATCTTTAAAGCCGATCATTGGAGTACCGTCTCTTCCTTCGGAGATGGCGTATTTCAGGAATTCATCTGTAGCTGTGGCCAAAAGCATGGAGCCTCCAAGAGCAGGAGCGGAGATACCTTCTCCTTCAGTTCCGTGGCAAACGGCACAATTTTCTTGATACACTTTTGTGCCCAGTGCTATATCACCTAATACAGGCTCGCGCGAAAGTTCAATAGGCTTCTCTACACCAGCCTGATCATAAAGCCACTGAAGAAGTACCTCTATTTCTATGTACTCCATAGGGCCACCTTGCGCGTCAAGGTAGCCGGCCATAGCAGTTCCGACTCTACCGTATTGCATGGTATAGCGCATGAAATTATTGGACTTTGATGTTCCCAGTAAAGATTTAGATCGGAGGGAAGGTGCATTGTCGGCAGCATAGCCTTGGCGATCTTCGCCATGGCAAAGAGCACAGTATTTTTGATACATGCCAGACGCATTTTGTGCTGCGACACTATCCAACTTAGAGCCAACTTGCAGTCGCTGAGCCATCAATGCTTGTGATGCTGGTTCGTTGACAAAATCTAACTGCACACCATGGGCATATTTTCTTAATACTGTCACGCGCCCTGACAAGGAATCCATTAGAAGTGCCTCTGTAGGTAGTCGTTCACTTAAAAACGCATAGGTCGAATCTATATTGATTACTTCAAATTGGATGGCAAAAACACCAGATCCCCGCTCTTCTAGAAAGTTAGAAATCTCATCACCATTCGTTTTAGAAGTGACTATCTGAAGCTCTTGTTGTCGCTTGAGCTGAAAGATTGCCATCATATCAGACGAGCGAGACTTGAGTTCTTTCAGACCCATTTGTTTGAATTGTGCGCGTGCCGATTCTAAACTATCCACGGCGATACGAATGGCACCAATACCGATGACTCCATTTCGATGCGACGAATAACTTCTATAGTAGGCATAGAAGGTATTCCACATTTTTTGCATTCTTTGGTAATCGCTTCCTGCATTCTCTATGAAAGTTGGTAAGTAGGGTTTCGTCTGTTGGGCTTGGAATGCCAAGAGGTGCTCTTGGACTCCACCGTCATCACGGGTCCATCCTTTGGCAGACTCGTCTGAGGTGCGATAGGATTTTACGGAATCCATCCTGAAATTTTGATCAGTCAAAAATGAATAGGTGGTATCTACAGAAGAAGTAGCTAATGCATACCGTGTGATGCCTTCATGCTTCGCTAAGAATGACGTAAGAAACGAAGGTGTTTCGGAAGTAACCAGAGAGTCTTCTATAGTCATCAGCTTAAGGGAGGACATATCAGGAAAGTTTATCGTAGTGTTGTTAGTTCCTGTAGGTACTCCTTTCTTAAACTTCTCTGGCTTATCGATATCGAAACCTAAAGTATCAGCATAGAAGTCACGCGTGCTTTTCAAGTCATTGACCAGCAATGTGGCACTGCCGATACCTTGACTAGCACCGAGTAATGGATAGCCAGCGATCATTTCAGTACTGCAAGAAGGGAGGATGACCGATGATCCCATTAGTCCTACAGTGAAGGCGAGGCAGTAGAGTTTGCTTTTAATCAATGACTGGAAAGTAGTAATAGCTTGTTGCATAGGGTACTGGTATACCAAAGAAGCGTCATTATTATCAAGATAGGCGCCTTTTCAGATAGAATACCGTGAATATAAGCTATTCATCGAATTTGACAAGGTTTGGTGGATTACTTAAATCGGCAGAATCAAATGTACCTTATGGACCAACCTTTTGCCTTATTTTTTATCTCACCGTAAAGGTTAATGAGTTTTTGAATTTCCAAAAGAACCCTTTGTTTGTAACCTTTAGGTCATGTTTTGCCAATGTTTTACCAGGTTTATTTGATTTTCTTTTTTTGAGATTTATTGCAACATCAACGGTGAAAATTGAATGGCGCATTCTAATAATATAAAAAAAAAATGCAAAACAACTTATTAACTGTTTAGCAATGGGATTTGGTCTTAACCGGGAATTTTGAAAACCGTATAACGTTATAAATGTCTATTAATGGTTTTTTCTAAATAAATTTTGGTTTATTCCAAATATTCAGAGCTGTCAAACAACTACATGAAAAAAAACGCTCTATTAATGAAGCGGTATTTAAAAATAATAGCCTCTACTATTTCACACAAACGTCAAAGCGCTTACATAGGCACTATTAGAGAGTTTAGTACTATCTTATAATAATACATAAAGTTTTGTTATACGTATTCGGAAGGCACTTGAATCGTCGCTTTACGAACCGGTCTTGCCTGTTTTACAGTGGTGAAAACTGTCTCACTTCTTGTGATATTCAAAAGTGTAATCAGTAAATTTAGCGTTGTGTATCTAACTTACGATCCCATCAAATCAAGTAGCTCCATAATGGCTATTTTGATGTATTTAATAATCAACGCTCACCTATGAGCTGGTCGTTATCATCGATGAGGTTGCAGCTTTTCTTTTGAGCTAAATTTTACTGAAACGTGAAAATCAATATATAAACCGTCCATGGAAACAAATAAAGATAAACCAATGAATTATCAACAATATGTCCAAGACTTCTGGGAGCAAGGTTATGTGGTGATTGAAAACTTTTTCACGGATGAGTTGATGGACCATTTGAATAAGGTGATTCTGGCACATTTTGGAAGAAATCCTGAGTGGGAACATTCGGAAGACTTCATTCAAAAATCAGCAACAGAAGTTATTCCCTGGTTTCCTTTACGGGAAGGTGATGCAAACTTTCAGTCTATTGAATCCGACGAACAGCTTGGAAAGCTCACCCAAAGTATATTGGGAAACGGGTGGGAATCGCTTTATCTGATGGTAATGTTTTCCAAACAAGGCACCCAAGGTCAGGCTTGGCATCAGGATTGTCCGCCCGAAGTTTCAAGTAGATTTAACCTAAATCGCCTTTTTTATACCCATGACATCAATGAGAAAACAGGTGGCCAAACGATTGTATACTCTGGCTCTCACAAAATAGGGGAGATACCGTCAGGCAAACCGCATGAGGATTTAGAGAATCAAATAGTGTTGTCTCCAAAAAAGGGAACGCTGGTGATTGTGCATGGGCACTGTTGGCATAGGGTGCTTCCCATCAAAGGGGAATACCGCGTCTCTGCAAATGCAAGAGCTATCCCAAATGGGACTCCTGATGACATCACAGATATAGCTGTTTACAGAAACATGCGCTATCGTTTTTCTACTCAAGAGGTCATTGAAGAGCGCGAGGAAAAATTTAAATGATAATAACATGATACTGAAAACAATCTTTATTCTTTCGGTATTATACATTTCCACGTTTTACAAAAGTCGATAAGGATTCAAAAGTCAGAACTTTCAACAAAGAGGGGAGATTGGACTTCTCGGATTTGTCTGAGGTATGTTGGATATTAGGAATTAATGATGGCAAGGATACTGAACATATTTTTGATCTTTATTCGAATTAA
This sequence comes from Cyclobacteriaceae bacterium, assembly GCA_040218415.1. Taxonomy (GTDB): domain Bacteria; phylum Bacteroidota; class Bacteroidia; order Cytophagales; family Cyclobacteriaceae; genus JAVJRN01. The sequence continues at coordinate 94,646 of JAVJRN010000057.1, read as the reverse complement.
TATTCCGCTGATGATGTATCAGCATTTATATTCGACAAAAGAGAGTATATCTTCAAAAAGCATCAATTTCGTGTCTGACTAAAGACTTGTTCTGCTTTATGAAGTTGCAAAGCTTAATGTGTTGTGAATCAATGTTCTAACAACCGGATAGGCCAAAAACGGGCTTGATTTTTTGATTACTTCACTGTAAAATATCGACGGATAGACAAAGGCTTTCCTTCGTAAGTATAGCCTTCCACAATGACTTCAAAGTCTCCGGGAGTATCACTGGTGTAGAAGGTTATTTCATTGTTTTTGCCCGAAAACAGCTTCAATTCAGGAGACCAATAAAGTTGATCCCGATAATCTGGGATTTTATTTAGTGCACTGTCTGTTTCGTATTCAGGAAAGGTATAATCCTTGCGGTTTTTCAAACCCTGATAGTCAACTTCAATTTGGTTGTTTGATATTGGAAAATTCATCAGGTTATGCTCGAAAGTTTCAAAGGCTATCATCCCATCGGCAACCAAGTTTCCCAGATATATTCTATTATTGATTACACCAATTCGCTCAATTTTATAAGGGCTGAATGATAATATTTTTTCGGCAGTCACAGGTACGCCATCCAAGAGTAGGAGAGGATCGTATTCTCCTTCTATGGTGTTTGCTAGGAGTACTTTTAATTTTGATCGTGTTTTTCCTTTTCGAGCCGAAACAGCTGGTATGTATTCGATGAAATGCTCATACATCTTTGGAAACCTATTATAGTCATCTAGAACGTAGAGGAAATCATATTTGGGAAACTGGGGAAGCCACTGATCTGTTGGGAGTAACTCATGCATTTTCACATTGAAATAGGCATTTTCTATTTGATTACGAATACTTCGTTTGGTTAGGTTCGCAATTTGCCCTGAGTCAAGCACTGGAAGTGAATAATCAAAATCCGGATAACTATCCAGAAATGGATTATCGATTTTCAGTATTATGGTTGTGTCAATGTTGATGGCACTGATGTATGCTAATTGATTGCCATAAAAGGGCTCAATCTGTATGGTGAACCTGCCATCTTCCATGGACAAGCCACTTGCCATTTGATAATCATTCCCAATATTGCTGTAAATAAGTGAGGTGCCTTCCTGTGGAGGAGAAATACTGCCAGAAATGAGCTGCCCGCGTAACTCTGGAAGTAAGCTTACTTCCTCAAAATCAGGAATGCTTTCTCCGTACTTCCAATTAGCAAAAAGAATCTGATCATCCATATCCTGCTGTGATAATGGGTAGTTCAAGTGTTTCAACAATTCATGTTGCTGGGAATGGTAAGATGTTGTCATTGGATTGATTTTCCGTACAGATACTGACACGGAAGCATCTTGCTCCGCTGGAAGTGTAATCGATACTTTTGAACGTTTTGAATAAGTTCCTGCTGATGTTTCTTTCAAGATTGAAAAGTTAGCGCTTTTGTGAAGTAGCAATCTTGACGAAATCTCTTCCTCTCCATCTACTAATGCGGCCTTATAAATACCATTTTTCAAGTTTTCTGTTCTTATGGAATAAGTTTCTCCCGAAGTAGCTGGGCGATCGAGTATAATGTTTTGTGCATCATAGGCCACAAGTCTCATGGTTGGAGAAATTTTGCCAAGTACACTTAGCGTGAACGCACTCTGGTTTCTCGATAATTGAATAATGGAAGCATTTTGTCTGACAGTAGGCAGTTCAAAAAAGTAAAAACCACCCTGATCATCTTCTATTATCGCCTGATATTGTTCACTTATTTCTGTAGTAAACTCAAATGATCCGTATCCAGTGGAATTCAGATATATGTCGGCTTGCTTTTCACCAGCTTCGTTGACAACTCTGCCAGTTAAGGTTTTTTGCACATTGCTCCTCATGGCCATGAGATTGGAAGTTCCTTCGATGAGTGCACCGCCCTCAGGTAAGAATTCGATTTCAATCTTTGATACAACAGCAGGCGCCTCATATTTTTCAAAAGGGTTGACGACCTGAATTTTGGTGCTGAAATATTGCCCAAAATTTTTCATCCACCTTGTATATGCCAATAACTGATAAGAACCTGTAGGTATCAATGATGAAAGAAAGAAGTCGCCATAACCGCGTCCGTTCTCCAAGCCAATTTTTTGCTGGAAAACAGCATTTTGGTTGTGATCGATCAACTCTACATATAGAATTTGGCTTAGCTCAGAAGGTTTGCCAGTTGCTTCGCTATTGCAATAGGCAGAAAAATACAGGGTCTCTCCTGTAAGTAATAACTCGTCATTCACATGCAGGTAAACATTCTCCTGAATGTTATTTTGCCCAAAGGAACAACTTAATATCCATAACCAAGCAAGATTGAAAATGATGATTTTTTTACTCATTCTATCCAATAATCAGGAGGTGTAATTTCTGCATAAAAGGAACAATCAGTACAGGTCTTGGATTGAATTCCAACTTCGGATGGCATGCCCGAATCGGGAGATGTTTCCAAGTAAGAATAGATATTTCCTCCTGTGATATTGAGGTAGTAAGCCGCACTGTCTGGCGTGGTGATCACCCCTGAAATCAAAAAACAATCATAAATAAACGGAGGGCGATTGATTTCATCGGCCAAATCGGCATAATCAAAAAAGGAACGTTTTTCGGAAACTCCAGCTACCTCAAAAAATCCAAGCACAGCCTCGTCAGGATTATCCACTGCATACATATTACCATATACAGAACCTACTTGCTGATCAAAAAGTGAACCTCCGGATTCATTATTTTCTCTCAATCGCTTATAAAAAAGGTAAGCAGCCTCGCCAATTGCATGTTGACGAACCAAAATGGAATAGCGAGTGCGCAATTGCTGTTGTGATTCACTCAAAAACCGAACAGGAAACTCCAATATCTGATTTCCCGCATTACCAACAGACGTACCATAAATCAACAAGTTCGAAGCTCCTTCTTGATAGCATATCCCAATTGCAGTATCTAGAGGTACTATACTACTGTCATCAGCTACTCTGAATTGTGCAGGATAGGGGGTAATTATTTTGTAGGCCTCTTCCCATTCATAGCGGAAGTATTTGGCATTGCTATCACTATTATTCGCGTCTATAAAAAATTGAATGCCGCCGACATTCTGATCTTCGTTTTCATTGGGGAGCTCGGCATACTTGCCGTAAATCGTGTCAATGAGTGGAGCGGCTTGCAACAACTGACTGTCTGAACGGTACCGACTACCATCTGGCATTTCTACCCATAAGGCGTATTTTTTACCTGTCTCTGCTCTAAATCCATCAGGTGAGCTATAAGTATTCTGTTTTGTGAAAGTATAAGGAAAGGTATTTCCATCTCCATCCTCTACCCAAACCTTTGCAGTTGTAATGGATTCGCTTTGATTGGTTTCTAGTGGGTACGTGTAGTTGAGTGTCACGGTGTATGGCCCTTCCTGATTACTCACTGCTCCATCTATTACGAGAACCTTTTCATAGGATTGGGGATCAAAATCGTAAGGTTCTACGCATGCCAACAACACGGACAAAAACAAAAGAGCGATATAGTCGGAACGTCTTTTCATCAGAATTTGAAATTGTATGAGAGCGTAGGGATTGGATTTCCAAAAACAATTAATTGTGAGCCGACGACTTCTCCATTTTTCACATCGAAGAAAACGGAGAATGGATTGTCTCGTCCGGTAAGGTTATATATCGACAATGACCAAAACGAATGGGCTAACTTTTGAATTTTGTGGTTTCCTTCCAGATTAATACCCAGATCTACCCTGAAATAATCAGGAATTCGGAAAGCATTTCTGTCAGAGAAATGAATGTTTTGGGCTCCCTTGAAATTAAATGCCGCTACAGGAACGGTCACCGGCCTTCCTGTACTGTAAGTGGCGTTCACGGAGAAACTTAATCGGCGGGTGAGCTTGTAATTGGCAACTAGATTGACGGTGTGCGGCTTGTCATAGGCGGTAGGAAAAAATTGTCCTTCGTTCACTCGTTCTTCGGCAAAATCACCATCCAGTTTAATGTAAGTTCTTGCATAAGCATAGTTGATCCACCCATTGAGTCTTCCAGATTTATTGACGGAAAATTCAAGGCCATAAGATTTTCCCGGACCTTGCAAGATTACTTGTTCCACGTTTTGGTTAAGCAGGAAGGTAGATCCCGTCTTGAAATCGACGAGGTTTTGAAGTTTTTTATAATAACCCTCTACGGAAACCTCAATGGTGCCACGCGAGAAATTTCGGTAATATCCTAGAGAAACTTGATCAGCTACTTGTGGTTTCAGATTCGGGCCGGAAAGCCTCCAAGTATCCGTAGGTGACAGAGAAGCAGAATTGCTCAAAGTGTGAATGTATTGCCTGGTTCGGCTAAGGCCTAATTTCAATGAGCTGGCATTGTCCAAGGCATATCGAGCAGAAAATCGCCATTCTGGGCCATGATAGGTTTTAATGATATTGCCTGCGCTATATGTAGAAGAATCGGTTCGTGTATCTCCATTTTTAGGTAAAACTGGTTCATAATTGTACACAGTAGCAGGGCCTAGTGCATTAAACATCACATACCTGATGCCTCCATACAGTGAGAGCTGCTCATTGTACTCATACTTGTCCGAAAAATAAATGGCGCTTTCGAGCCCTTGGTCTTCCGGCACTATTTCAGGCAGTATTATAGATTCACCGCCCAATGGTTTTTTGGAGCCGGGGTTTATCTGATAGTGTTTCATACTGGCGCCAAAACTGAATTTATGGGTTTCACCAATATAATATTCCAAATCGCCTTTTATAGAGGTTTCATTGGTGTCAAAATCCTGAGTGAAGGCATTGGGCAGTGATTCGTCGTAAGTTAGCTCATAGCCATATCGTGCGTAGGTCGCTGAGAATTTGCCATCCATATTATTGCCAAAGCGATGGTTCCATGCCATAGCTCCGTTTATATTATGAAATCCAAAATCTGAAAATGAAAAAAGTGTATCCGAGTTGAGTCGGAATTTGTCATTGCTAATGTAGGAGGAAAAGGTAAGCGAGTTGTTATCATTTATTTCATGATCCACACGGGTAATGACATCAAAAAACGACACTTTATTCTCTCGAAAAGAAGCACTTTTGGCTCTGGAGAGCACCCAATTGGAGTAGGTGGTTCGCCCACCAATCAAAAGGCTTGTTTTGTCTTCAATTAATGGGATTTCCAATGTCAACCTAGAAGTGATAGGACTAATACCTCCTTGTCCATGAAATTCTTTTTTATTGGCTTCCTTCGAGTTAATACTGAATATTGAGGATAATCTGCCGCCATATTTGGCAGGAATGCCACTTTTATACAAGTCCATGCTCGAAACAGCATCCGCATTGAAGACAGAGAAAAATCCAAAAAAGTGAGATGGATTATAAACGGGGGCATCATTGAAAAGTACAAGGTTTTGATCTGCTTTGCCTCCACGCACATTAAAGCCAGCAGCACCTTCACCTACGGTTTGTACACCCGCTTTTGTAGTCGCTATTTTAAGGATATCGCTTTCACCTAATACAATTGGAACCGTTTTAATTTCTTCTATCTTGATTTTGTTTACGCCCATTTGAACGTCCTTCACGTTTTCATCTCTGTCGGATTCTATAGTTATTTCTTGTAAGGCGATCACATCAACATCCATTTTTACGTTAAGCTTTCCATTTGAAAAAAGCACGACATTTCGCTGAGTGGTTTTCATACCAACATATTGAATCATTAATTGATGCTTGCCTTTTGGTAAGTTGATTGTATAAAAGCCAGATTCATCAGAAGTAGTTGCTTTGAGTGGATTCTGAATATAGACCAGAGCACCTGCTACAGGTTCGTCAGATTCCTGAGTTTTTACGTATCCAGCAATCGTTGCTGTTGCCGTTCCACTGTTGAGCTGCGTTCTGTTGCCAATCTCAAATACAAAGTTTTCTAAATCACTCTGATCTTGCGTTTGATTCAGATATTCACGGCCGAAAACCAGACCTTTTCTAATGGTTTCGACTTCTTCAGGTTGCTTAGTGCCGGAAGTAATTAGTGCCGTTTCGGTAACAATTACAGCATTATTGGTCAGAATCACACGATTCTCGTAAATAAGAAAGTTTAGCGTGGAATTAGAAAAAATGGATTTTAGCGCTTCGCTAATTAGAGTTTGTTCAAATGTTCCAGAAACCTTCAATGAATCTACCCATTCTCGTTGATAAAAGAATTGAAGACTCGTTTGTTCTTCCCATGAGGCAAAAACATCAGTTGCCGGAGTATTATTATAAATGCCTGTTATTGTTGGTTCACTGCTTTGTGCCAAAAGGCCTAGTGGACAAACCAATACTAAAATGAAAAGGATGGAATACAGCTTATTCATTCAGTGGGGGTGATTAGTTGTTGAGCATAGTCGAGCAGTTCAATCAGGTCTCCATCATTTTCCGCCTTGGCTTTTATGCGCAATTGATTCGCTGTGATATATGACTTAAGTTTCGATTTGTAAGGTTTTAGCACATTCAGAACAGACCAACGCCCCCATACTTTGTGATATTCTCCATCAAAGTTTAAAAAATACTGGTCAGAGGGTTCATACTCTAGCGTTTGATTGGTCTCTACGTTTTTCTTACGCTTGGCCACCAATGCTATTTCATTACTTATGAATAATTCATCAAAGAATCCTGGTGGAATTAGCTTGATACCTTCTGGATAGTATCGAAAGGCATGATTATTCATCAGGAACCATTCTATTTGATCTTGAGGAAGTAAAATGGGTTGATTATGAAGCCGGAAATCCACCGGGTGTTTAATGACGAAAACATCCTTAGAAATATCATATAAGGCAAATATGCTATCATATTGCTGTCCTCTGAATTTTAAGGTGACATTGGCCCATTCTTTGGATCCAAAGAATTGATGAGTTTTCCGTGTCAGTCGTTGAATTTCTTGGTACTGACCGACTAAAATACCTGAATTGTTTTTGCCTATTTCCTGATCGTACCAAGAATATAGATTTCCGTCCAAACTAAATTTGTCTACTTTGTACTGGGCATGAAGATCAAGTTGAGCTACGATGAGAAGTAGCATCGATAATAAAAGGCCATGATGCATTACTACAATAATAGTGTAATTTCTGATTAGGTTAAATTTATACTTGCCATTTAAAGCCGCTAAAGAAGATCAATATATTCCAAACAGCAAATACTCTTCAAAAAGGTACAATAACGAAAACCATCAAATGGGACAACACTATACAAGCTAAAATAAGTCAGCCATGCAATAAGTAATGTTGGCGACTAGACAGACCATTACCTTACCAACTCACTACCCTCCGGTAATGCGCCTTTCTCATTGAGAATACCTTTCATTTTTAAATGGGTAACTACAAGAGTGGAGTCCATTCTAACCAGTGTTACATGATCGAATGCCATTGAATCTATTGGATTTTGATAGCCACCAGTAGTGCCTAATATGGTATAATCACTGCCATTTCTCCTTCTATGGGAAAACGAATGCTCATGTCCATTGTAAACAGTGTAAGGTCTGCCTTTCAGAACTTCTTCTATACTTCCTAATCCCAGCTCATCATTACGTTTCCAGACAGGCTTATGCATGAAAAGAAACGTCCATCTCACATTCGGGTATTTGCTCAGCACGGCCTGGAAGTAAGCTTGTTGTTCTATACTTATACCACCCACTTTACTTTCCTCCATAGCGGCATAGGCGGACTCATCAAAAGTGCCTTCCAGCTCTCCACTAATGATTTTCATAGCAATATTACGTGCGGCATTCACTTCAAGCATTCGCTCTTCCCCGTAATCTTCTGAGTCGATCATAAGAAAGAGCACATTATCAAACACAAAGTGATAATACAACGGGCCAAATCGCTCTTTCCAATATTCTAGCATCACTGGGTTGGTCAAATCATGGTTACCCCCAAGATGGAAAAAGGGCATGTTGAGTTGAAAGGTTCTGTCGTCAAATGAATCCCATTCAGCTTTGAGCTGATCCAAATCCTCTGTAGCACCTTCGATCAAATCGCCCACACTCATAACGAAAGTAGGGTCGAGGCGATTGAGTTGCTCTACTGCGGTGCTGTAAACACCCGCTCGTTCACCGCCAGTGAGATCAGAAATGATCGCAAAGGTGAAATCTTCCTCTGTTGACTCAAAGGTTTCACTCGTCCAAGGCTTGACTTGACTTGATACCTCATGAATAAATTTTGTTTGCTGGACTTCAGGAGCCACGCATCCTACCACTGCCAATGCGATAGAAAAATGAAATAATAGATTCTTCATCTCTAAGCCAATCATCAATCCATTCCTTCTACCCATGATCCACCAGCTTTCACAATGATTTCACCAACTGTTTTAGCATCTTGTTTAATGTTTGCCAAACGCTCTTGGATAGAAGTCATCTGTTTTTCAATGATCCTTACAGTTTGCTTATGTGTTTCGGTTGGGCCGTAGGTAGATAGCGAAATTCCTCGATTGACTGCAAAGAGTCTGTCATTAATCGTTGGTTTATTCTTTTCACCAATCTGGTTCTTTGCTGCATTACCATTGAATTCAGTATCCAACTTATTATAACTGTCATTCAACTTGGATATTTGCGCCAGTGTCTCTGAGGATACATTGGCTTTCAAGCCTGCTTTCATCAGTTTTCCTATCATTTTTCCTGTGTTGGTTAATTGGATATTTAGCGCTTCGACATCACGACTCATGTCTTCATATTTTCTCCAGAAAGCAGTTACCTCAGTAATGGAGCTGCCCTCTAGTACGCCAGAGTTAAGTCGTTCTACTTTTACATCGACTGGCCCAGCAAGCTCGGTAGTACTGCCGTCTTCATATTTATTCAAGGTGGCCGTATAATTACCCGGAGCAGCGAGTAAACCTGTTAATGTTTCATCATTTCCATCCAGCTCAAGTGCAGCTGAGCCACCTACTCGCAAATCCCATGTTACCCTGTTAAACCCATTTTTGTTTTCCGCTTTGATTCGATTGATGATATCGCCGTTTGCATTGCGAATTTCTAAAAAGACAAACGGTTTGATTTCTCGGGTTTCATTATTCAGCGCTTCCCACCCGGCAAAAGGAATATTGCCTGTTACACCCTTTTCTTTTTCTTGCCTTTCTTGTTCCAGACTTTTAATTTCATCTTTTAGATAATAGGTAAATACAGCGCCAAAATCAGGATTTGGTGCCAAATACAGTTGTGATCCTTGTGAACCTCTGTCGTCATCAAAATCAATGGTTGATCGCTCGATGTACCACCATGCCTTTCGTGGTTCAAAGAGACTTGCTTCTTCAGTCAATTGTGCTTTCGAAACCTTTCGTAAAGCGGAATAATCATCTAACACATAAAAACCTCTTCCAAAAGATGCAGCGACCAAATCGTTTTCTCTGCGCTGAATATCAATGTCTCTGAATGAGATCGTTGGAATACCTCCAGTCAATTCCGTCCAGCTATCTGCTCCATCCAATGTCACATATACACCAAACTCGGTTGCAGCAAAAAACAAATCCTTTTTCACATGATCTTGTACTATTCGCCAGATTAAATTTTTCTCTCCTAAACCATTTTCTATTCTTGTCCAAGTTGCGCCCTTATCGGTGCTTTTCACAAGATAAGGTCGGTAGTCACCCTCTTTATGATTGTCTAAAGCCACATATAAAGTATTCTCATCAAAGAGGTCTGCTTTGATATTGTTGATATAACTGCGCGCAGGCACGCCCAAGGCGCTTACGGCTACTTTTCTCCAGCTTTTTCCTTCATTTTCAGTGATTTGAATGAGACCGTCATCAGTACCTACAAAAATGACTTGTTCATTTTTTGGCGATACCGCGATAGAAGTGATGGTATTAAAATTAGACATAGCACCCACATCCCAAGGAGAGTCCCAACTTTGCACTTTACCCATAATTGGTAAGGTGACTCGCTCTTGATTTTTTGTTAAGTCACCAGATAGGGGAGTCCAACTATCGCCACGATTGGTAGATTTCCAAAGTCTCTGTGAACCATGGTAGAGTGTTTTAGGATCGTGTGGAGACACAAGAATGGGCGCATCCCAATTGTATCTTTCATAATTTTCGTTTTCACCTGGTTGTGGCATTACATCAGTCACTTCACCTGTGGATAGATCTATTCTAGAAAGTGTTCCTTCTTGGCGCTGACCATACATAATGTCAGGGTTTCCGGGCTCTGTGGCCGGCTGATGTCCATCCCAGTTGAGTACTATTTCCCAGTCTGAGTTTCGAATTCCATGGTGATTATCCGTGCGAGAAGGGCCACCGGGTGTGCTATTGTCTTGTGTGCCTCCATAAATATTGTAAAATGGTTCTGCGTCATCTAATGCCAATTTATAAAACTGTGTCAACGGAAGATTTTCCATGAATCGCCAACTATTTCCCAAGTCATAGCTGGAATAAACACCACCATCTGTACCTACAAGTAAGAAATTCGGATCAGAATTCTTGAATGCTACCGCATGGTTATCACCGTGTTTTGTTGTCTCATCCATATTTTCGAAGGTTTTACCTCCATCTTCAGATTTCATCAGCGTGTTATTCATCATGTACAATCGATCGAACTGATGTGGAGAAGCATAAATTTCCTGATAGTAATGAGGGCCTGTAGCACCAGCCACAGCATCGGACATTTTCGTCCAACTTCCACCACGATTGGTAGATCGCCAAAGGCCACCTTTAGTTCTATTCAGTTCAATAGCAGCATAAACCACATCAGGATTGATGGGTGAAATAGCCAGGCCAGTTTTTCCCCATTTGCCTTCTGGAAGGCCAGTTTTTAGTTGTGTCCAACTATCTCCTGCATTATCACTTACATAAAGGCGAGAATTCTCTCCACCACCCATCCATGATGCGATGGTTCGGTGATGCTCCCAAGTCACTGCGTATATTCTATCAGGATTTCTTGGGTCGTAAACCATATCAGTAACGCCGGTAAAAGCATCATCGCCCAACGTTTTTTTCCAGCTTTTACCTCCATCGATCGACTTGAAAAAACCTCTATCGCCACCGCTACTCCAAAGTGGCCCCTGAGCGGCTACCATAATGATATCAGAGTTTTTTGGATGTACAATGATCTTAGAAATGTGCTCTGAATTCATTAAACCCATATTGGTCCATGACTCACCACCGTCTGTACTTTTGTAAATACCATCACCAAAGCCAGCATGGCGTCCGCCCACATTTTCACCAGTTCCTACCCAAATCACATAATTATTATTTGGATCAATAGTGACACAACCAATGGAATAAACTGGCTGGTCATCAAAAATGGGTTTGAAAGTGGTTCCGGAATTCGTTGTTTTCCAAACGCCACCTGACCCTACAGCAACATACCAAACGTTTTCGTTCGTAGGATCAATCGCCAAATCCGCTATTCTTCCTGACATGAACGCAGGGCCTATATTTCGAAATTTCAGACTGGAAAAAAGCTCTGTATCAAGTGAAGCGACAGGTGGTTTAGATTTCTTTTTTTGGGAAACCCCAAACTGAGCTATAAAGATGAAAAGGATAACTAATAATGACGGAAAGGATCTGTTTATCATAGTTTTGAGTTGTTGATTTCTGACATCCGAGGAAATACGGATCGGGTAAAAATATCCGATTTAATTAACAACTACGAGGAGATTTTTTTTAGTTTTTCCATAATCGACAAAAAGGGTAGAAATTTTAGGCCTTCAGGATTGGATCTTATGGGAATTATGGACGGTGTTTGGATCTGTACCCTATGAAGAATTTAAGGGGCTTTGCTCTGTGCTTCGCGAAAACGTGATACAAGTCAATGCCGCTTTGGTTTCTCAGGAAGACAAAGGAGATAAAATACACATGCTTTCATGGTTTCCTTACGAGCAATACCTTTCGTTTGCAAATAGAAGCCATAATGGAAGGATTTACTGCTATGAAAAACGGCTTGGAAAGTGAGAAAAGAGCGATGCAGCGTATTTGGAAAGAGCGAGATAAGCAAATAGATAAGGTATTTACCAATACCGTAGATATGTATGGCTCCATTAAAGGAATTGCCGGAAACGCCGTGCAGTTTGTTAAAGCGTTGGAATTAGGTGGAGTGGATGAAGATTCAAGTCGCAAAAAAATCAAAAACTAAGCTATAAGCTCAAATTTTGGAAACTACGACTAAAGACATACATCGACCATATTTTGAAAAGAATATGGTCGATGAAATTGAGCTATTAGAACAGGAAACAGCACGTTAAATAAGCACTTCCTGTTTTATTTTTTCCTAAAAACCAATCGAATTGGGATTCCTTGAAAATTGAAATGTGATCTTAACTTATTCGATAAAAATCTATGATAAGACTCTTTGATGTCTTTCGGATAATTACAGAAAAATGCGAAAGTAGGATTGGCAATAGGTAATTGTGTGATGTATTTGATTTTGATATATTTTCCTCGAACAGCGGGTGGTGGATTATGCTCAATTTCAGGTAACATCGTATCGTTCAGTACAGATGTACTAATTTTTCTCTTCTTATTGTCATACACCTCCAGCGCCAATTCAATCGCTTTCATGATCCGCTGTTTTTCAATGACGCTCGTGAATATGATTGGAATGTAGGAGAGAGGCCCTAGTTTTTCCTCTAAGCTTTTCTTGAATCGGTCGGCAGTTTTACCATCTTTTTCGATCAGATCCCATTTATTGATCATCAAGATTGCTCCTTTTTTGTAGCGTTCTGATAATGCCAAAATACTCATATCTTGTGATTCCAAACCTCGCTCAGCATCGACCATAATAATGCAAATATCAGAATCTTGAAGTGCTTGAATGGCTCTTAGAACAGAGTAAAATTCAATGTCCTCCTTTACCTTTGCCTTTTTTCTAATACCGGCAGTATCTGTTAAAATAAAATCTTTTCCGAAAAGGTTGTAACGCGTATTGATCGCGTCTCTTGTAGTGCCAGCAATATCTGTCACAATACTTCTTTCTTTACCTACAAGCGCATTAAGGAAACTTGATTTACCCACATTTGGTCTGCCCAAAATGGCAATTTTTGGAAGAGAAGATTCCGCTTTTTCTACATCTTCATCTTCTTCAAAGCAGTTGACCACTTCATCGAGCAGGTCACCTGTGCCAGATCCATCGGCTGACGAAATAGCAAAGATGTTGGCATCTAGTCCAAGTGCATAAAATTCGTTGGCACCCAACCTTCTTTCATTGTTTTCAGCTTTGTTGGCGACTAAGAAGATGGGTTTTTTTAACTCTCGCACTACATTGGCAAAGTCTTGATCCAAACCATGCAGACCAGTCATCGTATCGACCATAAACAAAATAACAGAAGCTTCAGAAAGTGCCTCTTTTACTTGTTTTCTAATTTCACCTTCGAAAATATCGTCTGAGCCCTCCACATAACCACCCGTATCGATCACGGTAAAATGTTGTCCGTTCCACTCTCCGTAACCATAATGGCGATCGCGAGTAACACCGGATTCATTATCCATAATAGCTTGTCGTTGCTCGACTAACCGATTGAAAAGTGTTGATTTACCAACATTTGGTCTACCTACTATTGCTACTATGTTTGCCATCTAAGAATTGATAATGGGAATTTGAATTTTGAAAATGCATGCAAAGGTCGCATTAATAAGTTAAAAAGCCACAATTGATTGACAATCATCATAATATATGGCGCGATCTAATGTTAAGCTATTATTTCAGTTGTTATTAAGCCTGTTAACAGAGGTTAATAGCCAAATTTTTTCAAGGCACGATCTTGTTTCCTCCAGTCTTTTTCCACTTTCACTCTGGTTTCTAGATAGATCTGCTTCCCAAAAAACTTTTCTAATGACTCCCGAGCAGCAATTCCAAGCTGCTTTATCGCTTCGCCTTTATTGCCGATAATGATGCCTTTTTGACTGTTTCTCTCTACAAAGATTTCTGCCTCCAATCGAATTATCTTTTCTTCCTCCTTAAATGAGGTCACGACGACTTCTGAGCTGTAAGGAATCTCTTGTTTATAGAGTAAAAATATTTTCTCTCGAATGATCTCGGCAGTAATAAATCTTTCAGATTTATCTGTCAATTCATCTTCGGGAAAATAGGGTGGATGGATGGGTAAAAGTTCCAGAACACGTTGATGAAGCTTATCGAGGTTGATGTTTTCAAGCGCGGAAACAGGCATGATTTCTAACTCGGGATGAAGTTCTTGCCAGTAAGTTTCCTTATCCAATATTTGAGAGCCTTTGGCTGTATCTATTTTGTTGATCAAAAAAATGACAGGAACTTGTGATGATTTGACTATGTCGAGCCAGCCAGTTTCGTCTTTTTTTTCTCCAAGTTCTACGATATAAAGAATTACGTCAGCATCCTCCAATGATGTTTTTACGAATTTCATCATTTTCTCTTGAAGCTTGTAAGTGGGGTCGAGTGTTCCCGGCGTGTCAGAATATACGATCTGTGACTCAGGCGTAGTTATAATTCCAAAAATCCTATGACGGGTGGTTTGTGCTTTGTTGGTTGTAATGGATAATTGCTCGCCTGTGAGCGAATTCATTAAAGTGGATTTGCCAACATTCGGCTTGCCGATGATGGAGACAAAACCAGACTTGAAATTATCATTTTTTGGAACTATCATATGTGCAAAAGTACAGTACCTACTTATAAGCGATGACTTATTTTAAACTTTGAAGCCTAATTAATGGAAAAAGCCATCCCTTGGTCAAAGGATGGCTTATAATTCTTTTTTCTCGACAATCAACCTCTTATTGAGCCGCCGCTACTCGTGCTGCTGTCTACAAACTTAGGATCACCGCTGTATCTTATCGAACCACCACTCGATGCTCTTGCTTTAATCTCTTCTTGTACTTCCAGCTTAATCGAACCTCCGCTAGATGCAGAAACATCCGCTTCTATAGTTTGAAAGTACTCACCTTCGAAATCGCCAGAGCTGCTTACTTTTATCTCGGTTTTTACTGCTTTTCCTCTAATGTCAATTTCTCCAGAGCTTGACGCTTTGGCAGTTAATCTTTTTGTGTCAATTCTAGCTTTAATATCACCACTACTTGAAGCTTCCATATCAATGGATGGCGATGTAAGACTTTCTAAATCTATTTCTCCAGAACTACTCACATCTAACTTGAAAAAAGTGTTGTTCACAATAGGATCTTCTACGGAAATGGAACCAGAAGAAGAGGCATACAAGGCTTCAAGCGTACCACGAAATGTAACGATTACCTGAACATCAACATTTCTATAATTATTATCCTCCAATTCAATCTTCAATTTGTCACCAGAAACTCTGGTAATCACTTCGCTTTCGTCTATACCACGTGCAATAATTTTCGCACTATTTTCATTGCCCTTTTTTATAATGACATCAATGCTTTCTTGAGTTGACACCTCTGAGAAGCTATCTAGTGTTCTCGTTTGTCCAAAGAGGTCAACAGCGCAGCATAGTAAGCAAAAAGTAATTAAGTAGTGTTTCATTTGCGTCGGTTTTAGGTTCGCTTTATTGTAGCAGAATCTGATTTTTTAATAAACTGATTTATAATTTTTTTGAAATTCATCCCATGGCGTGTCCTTGTAATTATTTCCACCGATGTACTTAATGATAGGGTCCATTGATTTAGCATCGAGATAGCCTGCGATGGGTTGTATGATGCGGTTTTCTTCATCCAAAAAAACGGTGGTAGGGTAACTCAACTGATTATTGGTCAATGCTGCAGCAAGTTCATGAACTCCTCGTCGACCATTCGCGACATATTTGAATTCATGACCATCAAACTTGATTGACTCTTTCTGTTCGGCGTTGAATTTTACCGCATAGAAGTTTTTGTTAATATAATTTGCAATTTCTTCCTTGCTATAGGTGTCTTTGTCCATTTTCTTGCACCAGCCACACCAATCGGTATATATATCTACCAAAAGTTTTCTGGGTTCTTTTTTTGAAAGTGCGACCGCATCTTCAAAAGTATACCATCTGATTTCATTGTCCTTTTCAAAAGTATCCTTGGTTTTTGGGGCAAACCACAGATTGGCAATGATTAAAACTGAAGACATTATAATATTCACCATAAATTCATTTTTTCCTTGACAAAAGTAACGATTGCATTGCTTTAATAATTCAAAAGTGGGTTTGAAATGATTAGAGGTTCCCTTTTCACGTTTTCATGTCAATTTTAGAAATGTTTTGGATTCTTCAACGTAATTCTGGACTTTTTGATATGTTTTTTGCCGATTAACAATCCAAATAAGGAGGGAATAGGAGGAAGATGCAAATAATAAAGACAATCGAATAACGCCAAGTATAAAAAAAATGGACAGTTAGTCTTACGAGATGGTTAGTTGAATGACCTAGGTAAAAGTCTCTATTTGAAAGTCAGTTTAGAGTAAAAAAGTGATCTGCGAAAAAGTTGAGTCTTTTTTTTGAAAATGGATTAACCTTTTCCTTGTTACCCGTGTTACTGGATTATGGAAAAAACGACAGCCACAAAAGCAAAAAAAGTTACCTCTAAAGAGGCGTTCCAAGAAGCCTATATTGAATACTTACTTACTGAAGGAAAAGATCCAAATTCAATCTTTCTTTTTGCCAAAAATCTTAAGTCATCAGAAAACGATTTTTACAAATATTTCAATTCTTTCAAATCATTGGAAAGAAGTATTTGGGCCAGTTGGTTTGAGCAAACGCTGAAAACTATCGAAAATGATGCTGCGTATGTTGATTATTCTGTTCGAGAGAAAATATTGGCTTTTCATTACACGTGGATTGAACTTCTGAAGAATAACAGAAGTTTCGTGATGTATCGTTTTGATCAGCTAAGTAAGCGCGATACACATCCAGCCTTTTTAAATGGAGTTAAGCCACATTTCGATACCTTCATCAATGATTTAATTCTGGAAGGTAAGGACACCACAGAAGTTGCAGAACGTCCTTTTAGCAATCAATATTCTAAACTATTTTGGATGCACTTTCTATTCATATGTAAGTTTTGGGCCAATGATGAATCCGCTGATTTTGAGAAAACAGATGCCGCGATTGAAAAATCTGTCAACCTCGCATTCGATTTGATAGGGAAAGGCGCTCTGGATTCCTTAATCGATTTTGGGAAATTCATCTTTCAGAATAGACCTTCATTTAGATAAAATTTAAAAAATACAAGCCATAACAAGGGAAGAAATGAAGGAGTTGAATAAAATACCAGTAGGTAAAGTGTCGAGAGCTGCACGTTTTGTGAAAACGGGTGCAAAGGTAGGAGGGAACTATATCAAGCATTACAGTAAAAAAATGGTTGATAAGAACCATACACGTGAGCAGCTCGATAAAGACAATGCAGAGGATATTTACGATTCGCTGAGTGAACTTAAGGGTAGTGCGCTCAAAGTGGCACAAATGCTCGCAATGGATCAAAATCTGTTACCAACGGCTTATCAAGATAAATTCGCCATGAGCCAGTATAGTGCTCCACCATTATCTTATCCTTTGGTTGTCAAGACATTTCAGAAATATTTTGGAAAAGCTCCTTCTGATATGTTTGATACTTTTTCTAAAAATGCGATTAATGCTGCATCTATCGGACAGGTGCACAGAGCTACCATAGGGGAGGAAATTTTTGCTGTAAAAATTCAATATCCTGGCGTTTCTGAAAGTGTGAGATCTGATTTAAAATTAGTCAAGCCTTTCGCACTGCGTTTATTTGGTTTGAATGAGCGTGAGCTGGATCAATACATGGAAGAAGTAGAATCTAAACTTCTGGAGGAAACTGATTACAATCTCGAAGTAGAACGTTCGGTCTTAATTTCAGAAGCCTGTAGCCATATCGATGGTTTGTTTTTCCCAAAATATTATCCCGAAAAGTCGGCTGATAGAGTCATTACGATGGACTGGCTCGATGGCCAGCATTTGAAAGAGTTTTTATCCACTAACCCAACTCAAGAAGTCAAAAATCGAATTGGTCAAGCATTATGGGACTTCTACCATCATCAAGTACACAATATAAAACAAGTTCACGCTGACCCACATCCAGGAAACTTTTTATTGCGTCCTGATGGCACACTTGGTGTGATTGATTTCGGGTGTGTCAAAATTGTGCCTGAAGATTTTTATAACGCTTATTTTAAGTTGATGAGCAAAGACTTGGTGACTAATGAAGAGGAGCTTATTCCACTTTTATTAGAACTTCAATTTCTTTACGACGATGATTCTCCTAAAGAAAAGGAGTTGTACATCTCTATTTTCAAAGAAATGACCATGCTGTTAGGAAATCCATTTCATGTTGATGAGTTCGATTTCAGTGATGATGTGTATTTCAATAAAATATATACCCTCGGAGAGCGAATTTCCAGCATGAAAGAACTTAGAAATTCCAGACATCCGAGAGGATCTCGTCACGGGTTGTATATAAACCGAACGTATTTTGGGTTATACCAAATACTTAATTCCCTAAAAGCGAAAGTGAAAACAACCAAACCAGCCTGGTTATCCTAAACTTTTAGTGATATCACTATTTGGTTAAAGTTTGTTTTCCATTTAACACATTATTATAGCCTCTTATGAGGCTATTTTTTTGACAATAATATTATCTCAAATTAATAATTCATTTTGCCATGATGTGACGTCACGCATCAAAGTATCTTTGATTAATATCACGAACTAATCTGTATTTATGAGTTGGATAACCTCACCTTGGCCTTGGTATGTCGCAGGCCCTATGATCACCTTAATAATGGCTATTCTTTTGTTCTTTGGAAAGCAGTTTGGAATATCTTCCACGCTTCGAACGGTCTGCTCCATAGGAGGGGCTGGAAAATGGAGTGAGTTTTTCAGGTTTGACTGGAAAAGTGCTATTTGGAACATCTTTTTTGCTGTTGGGTGCGTCATAGGTGGCTTTATTGCAAATCAATATATGATGCCAGAAACGGCCATCGATTTGAGTGAAAAAACCATCCGTTCACTTGAAGGCTATGGTTTTGTAGCTCCTGGCAAATCATTTGTTCCTGAATCCATTTTTAGCTTTTCAAACTTAGCCACCTTCCAAGGTTTCATTTTTATGATTTTGGGTGGCTTTATGGTAGGTTTTGGAACACGCTATGCCGGTGGATGTACTTCCGGACACGCCATCAGTGGCTTGAGCAACTTACAATGGCCTTCATTGATTGCAGTAGTTGGATTTTTTATTGGAGGACTATTAATCACGCACCTGATTCTTCCTTTTCTGTTATGAAAAATATAAAATTCTTATTCGTTGGAATAATATTCGGTATTGTATTGACCAAGTCTGAGGTTATTTCATGGTATCGGATTTATGAAATGTTCCGGTTTGAGTCGTTTCATATGTATGGAGTCATTGGCTCTGCGGTGATTCTAGGTATTGTTTTAGTTCAGTCAATTAAGCGTTTCAAACTTCGAGATATTGCCGGAAATCCTATTGTTATTCAAGAAAAGGCGAAGTTATTCTGGCCGCCATTGATTGGAGGAATAATATTTGGGTTGGGTTGGGCGCTCACTGGTGCTTGTCCAGGGCCTATTTATATTTTGATTGGAAATGGATTCTTAAGTTTTATAGTCGTTTTCCTTTCAGCTGTAGCCGGAACATTTGTTTACGGCTTGGTAATGCAGTATTTGCCGAGAAAATAGGCGACTTATCTGCAATTGATTATCTTTCTTTTTTAACCCAAAAAAGATGAATTATAAAGAAGGAATGCTCCGCGAAGGGGCACTAAAAGGTAAGACGATATTAGTCACTGGTGGTGGTACTGGTTTAGGAAGATCCATGGGAACTTATTTTTCTCATCTTGGAGCCAATCTCGTGATTACGAGTAGAAAACTGGATGTTCTTGAAGAAACGGCCAAAGAGATTACCAACGAAACGGGTAATCCAGTTTTGGCGCTGGCATGCGATGTGCGAGAATATGATCAGGTTGAAAAGGTAATTGCCGATACCAAGGCCAATTTCGGGAAAATAGATGTTCTACTCAATAATGCAGCAGGAAACTTTATTAGTCCAACAGAGAGGCTCTCTCATAGGGCTTTCGACACAGTTGTTGATATTGTCTTAAAGGGATCTTATAATTTCACCTTAGCCGTAGGAAAAGACTGGATTGAAAATAAGGTGCCGGGAATAATTCTAAATATAGTGACGACCTATGCTTGGACAGGTTCTGGCTATGTTGTCCCTTCCGCTGCAGCCAAAGCGGGCGTACTGGCCATGACAAGATCTTTAGCTGTGGAATGGGCGAAATATGGAATAAGAAGCAATGCCATAGCACCGGGTCCGTTTCCAACAAAAGGCGCTTGGGATCGTTTGCTGCCTGGTGACCTGAAAAAGAAATTTGATCCTGCCAAAAAAGTGCCCGTAGGTAGGGTAGGAGAGCATCAAGAATTAGCAAACTTAGCCGCCTACTTGGTATCCGATTTTTCTGCTTATGTGAATGGTGAAGTAGTCACCATCGACGGTGGCGAGTGGCTCAAAGGAGCAGGTGAAATGAATGATTTGGATCAGGTGCCTGAAGAGCTTTGGGATGCGATGGAACTATCAAGAAAAGGCGGTTCTAAAATAAAAGCAGCATGGTTGTATTTCAACGGCCTTCGAAAAATCAAGTTCAAATAGTATCCATTAATTTTTCGTATTTG
This sequence comes from Cyclobacteriaceae bacterium, assembly GCA_040218415.1. Lineage (GTDB taxonomy): Bacteria > Bacteroidota > Bacteroidia > Cytophagales > Cyclobacteriaceae > JAVJRN01. The sequence continues at coordinate 74,102 of JAVJRN010000057.1, read as the reverse complement.
AATTGATAACCCGCATTTATTAGTTTGTCGGCACTTACAATCTTATAATCTATACCTTCATCATCTTTAAATGATGGGGGTTTTTTATTGAGTTTTTCGGAAGCTTTTGTGTAAAATACTTCTTTGGTTGGATGATCTGGTAAGCATGCGTTGAAGGTTTCCCCCCAAAGTTTCTCGGCGATAATAAATTCAATGATGCCGATACAATCATCACGATGGATCAAATTAACAGGGATGTTTCCTCCTTGATAATCCTTATCAGATGAAAAAAAGTTTCCAGGATGTCTTTCAGGCCCAATGAGTCCGGCATATCGAATGACCGTAGTTGAAAACTGAGTGGCCTGTGTGAAAATATGTTCCATTTCTAGTAATGAAATACCGGCTCTGCTTTTCCCGCTAAAGGATGCATCATCTTCCGTTACTATTTTCTTACTGCTCGGATATACTGAGGTTGACGAAACGAAAAGCACATGCTTTACCTTACTTTCGATTACCTTATGCTTTAAGAAAAGGAGTTGCTTCTTATGAAAGTCCGCATCGTCATTTTGGTTTCTTGGCGGGATATTAATGATTAAAATATCCGTATTAAAAAAATCCCGTACGCTAGCAGACACTGGCGTCAATGCTATATGATATGGTTCAATGCCAACATCCGCTAATTGATCAAGTTTATGTTCAGATGTAGTGCTCCCTTTTACGCTCATACCTTTTGAAACAAGCGATTTTCCAAGTGGAAGACCTAGCCATCCACAACCGATAATGCTAACTGTAGTTGTCATTTGATCACTGCTGATTGCTTTCCGAATACAATTGAATCTCCAGATCGTAACTTCATTCGTTTCCTCGTATCTACTTTGCCATTCACCTCCACTTGGCCTTCAGAGATGACTTGCTTCGCCTGACCACCAGTGGATACCCAGCCGAGTATTTTGATCAGGTTGTTTAATTCGATAAACTCTTCTCCTTCTTTAATTTCAAACTCTTCCATTTGATTAATATAGATGTTTATCGCCAAATTAAAGACGCTAATTAACTCATAATAATATTTTTCTTTTTTTGAACATACTTTTTCTTATTCTCTAAGTGACTTATGATCAGCATAAAAGATTAGAAGATATTGTATTAAGTAGTTGTTTATTATTATTTAAGATAATTAGGGATTTTATGAACAGTGTAAAAGTTTAGCTTTTCTGGATAATTTTTTAGGCAATTTGGCTTCCAAATTTATTTGTGCAATCCTAATAACCCTCAAAACACTTTTAAGCTCATATTTACGACTATTTGATGTATTAATGACGTAGTGCTTGTGATGAGGTTGTGAGTAATTGATGTAATATTTTTACTTGTCTTTCTAAATCTTTCTTAGCAAGTTTGCCGGATATGAAAACGTTTGCATTTGCAATAATGAAAATTATGGATAGCAGAGCAAAGGCAAATTGTTAGAATTACATTTTTTTAACCACAATTAGATAATTAATTAAAAAAGTATGAAGAAATTAAAAATTTACGCGCATTACGCCTTGTTAATGGCAATGCTTTTTTCTACGGCCATTTTTATATCGTGTGACGAAGATGAAGATGTTGCTGATGCTATTGGAGAAGACCCAATAGCGAGCTTTCAGTTTGCAGTAGCTGAGACCGATTTTTTGACGGTGACTTTTACAAATTTCTCACAAAACGCAACTACTTACAGTTGGGATTTTGGTGGAGACGGATCCACTACAGATGAGAATCCAACTCATACGTTTTCAGAGGGAGGTACTTATAGTGTAGTTCTTACTGCATTTAATGCTGACGGAGTTTCTGCCACTAAAACAGAGTCTGTTACGGTATCAGATCCAATGGAAGCACAAAAAACATTGGTTGGTGACAATGGTAAAGTTTGGCAGTTGATCGGCGATGCTTCTACGGGAGTTAATGCTTATGATGTTTTTCCTGCTGACAGAAGTGAGATTTGGTGGTCTTTAGGTGGTGTAGATCGATTGTGCGTTCGTGAGTGTATCATGGATGATACATGGACATTCAACCCTGACGGGACGTTTACATTTGAAAACAATGGTGACTTTTGGGCAGAAGCTGGTACATGGGAAACTGCTGGATGTTTTGACGCAACTGTAGCCGGTTCATTTGTAGGAGCGGATGGTCAAGACCTATCTGCTTGGGACTCTGGGACTCACGATTTCACTTTTGATCCGGCTGCAGGTTCATTAGTAATTAATGGTGGTTTCATTGGAATTCCAAAAGCGGCTAATGGTGCTGAGGTAACTGAGCCACAAGCAACTGTAACATATACTGTTGCAAAATTAGTTAATGCTGAAGTTGATACTATGGTACTCGAAACTGTATCAGGCGATGGAGTAATCTGGAGATCAACGTTAGTAAGTTATGACAATCCGTCTGATCAAGTTATTGTTGAAGAATGTCCTGTTGTAACAGAAGTAGATGTTACTTTCATAGTGGATATGAGCGAACACACTGGAACTTTCACCACAATGTATGTTTCTGGATCTTTTAACGGATGGTCAGGTGATGCAAATGCAATGACTGATATGGGAGACGGTCTATGGGAACTAACTATTCCAGTTGCAGTTGGTGATCATGAATATAAATTTCAATACGATAACTGGACTGATGGTGGTGAAATATTTGGTGATGGTACAGGCTATGAGGCATGTGTTGGTACTAGTGATGATAGCAATTGGAATAGACTTCTTACTGTAGGTGAAACTGCTATGACAGTTGGTACATTCTGCTATAATAGTTGTGATATTTGTGGTGGTACACCAGCACCAACTACTCTTGGCCACACTTTTGCTGATGCTGCTGGGGCGGATTATTTCACTAAAATCGATAATGGAGCATCAACAATCGCTCTAGGCGTTGCAGATCCTGCTGGCGGAAGTGGATTGGTTGGTCAGTTTAATAGAATTGCAACCGCTTTTCAAGAGGCCGTCCTTACAGCTGATCCACAAGCGAATTTCTTGCTGTCAAATGTAACCACAATGAGTATAGATGTATATCTTCCAAGCTCGAATGATTATACTGGTGCACTTACACAAGGCCTAGTAATCGGTTTTGGAGATCAGACTGAAGGTGGTGATTGGTGGACATACCAAGCACAATGGTCATCTGAGGATTTGGCTTTGGATCAGTGGCATACACTAACATATGATTTGACTGCACCAACATCTGGCAATATGGATGATGCGACACTAAGAACGGATTTGGATATGTTCTTCCTAGGAATTGGAGGCGGTGGCCATTCTGTGGAAGGTACTTTCTACATTAAAAATCTTGAAATCAAGTAGGGATAATATGTATCTCTATTAAGAATAGTAATGTAGAGTAAGTCAATATTTAATAGAGTCCGCCCTTTAATGGGCGGCTCTTTTAATATATAAGTCAGCAATAAAATTATTGTTTCTAAGTATTTATAAACCTAAGTTTTAAGAATAAAAGGCGTGATCGTTATTTAGTTCTCTCCTAAAATAACCGTTTTCAATTATGATAAGACCAATAGTTATCCTCTTTAGTTTTCTGTTGCTGATTTTAACGACTTCTTGTGAAGAAATCGGCGAAATGAATGGTTCTGAGCCAACCGATCTCAATGTAGAGATTATAATTTCAGAAGGCGGATTGGGGGTCATTGATATTAAAGCAGAGGCTAAAAATGCCGCCAGGTATACCTTCTTCTCAGGAGAATCCAGCAGCGACACACTCTCAAACCAGTCGGGAGAATTTGAATACACTTATACAGTTACAGGGCTTTATGAAATAGAAGTACGTGCCTATGGGCAAACTGAAAGATTTCTTAAAGAATCAAAAATTATATTCGTTCAAGTAGGGGACGAAACAGGACCAATTGATGGTGAGAATGGCTATATCACACCATTGACCTACGAAGGAATGAAGCTCATCTGGCAAGATGAGTTTAGTGGTACTTCTTTGAATACTTCTAATTGGAATTATGAAACGGGTACTGGAAACAGTGGCTGGGGTAATAATGAGCTTCAGTACTACAGACAGGAAAATACCAAAGTTGCTGATGGCTTTTTAACTATCGAGGCTAAAAGAGAAGCGTTTAGCGGATCAGCTTACACCTCTTCTAGGCTTACAACACAGAATAAATTTACTGTTCAATATGGAAGAATTGATATTCGTGCCCAAATGCCTGAAGGTCAAGGTATATGGCCTGCTCTATGGATGCTCGGTGAAAATATCACTACGGTAGGCTGGCCAAGATGTGGTGAAATTGATATTATGGAAATGATAGGAGGGGGTGATGGCAGGGACAATACAGTTCATGGTACTATACATTGGGACAATAATGGAGACCGTGCTAATTTTGGTGGAAGTAGAAAGTTATTAACTGGAAATTTGAGTGATCGATTTCATGTCTACAGCATCATTTGGGATGCGAATTCCATAAAGTGGTATATAGATGATATTCAGTATCACATAGCAGACATTTCTCCTGCAGGATTATCTGAATTTAGGAATAAGTTCTTCTTCATAATGAACGTAGCAGTAGGAGGCAATTGGCCAGGTAGTCCAAATGCTACGACTTTATTTCCACAAAAAATGAATGTGGATTATATACGAGTTTTTCAACCAGAATAATGAATCATACACTTATAATACTCCAACTAAAAACTTTTTAAAATGAAAAAATATTTGATAGCTCTGTTTTTTATACCAATATTTTGGTGTGCGGGAGCTCAAGAGATGACTGTAATTGGAACCGTAACCGACGGTGAAACGCGAGAAACGATACCAGGAGTCTCCGTATTGATCAAAGGAACTAGCAGAGGAACGGTAACGGACTTTGATGGAAATTATAGACTTCAAGTAAATTCTGATGATGTTCTTACATTTTCGTTCATAGGCTTTGTTACTGAGGAGATTGCTGTAGGTAGCCAGACAACAATAAACGTTGAACTTGCAGCAGATATCGAAGAATTGGCGGAAGTAGTCGTCATAGGATATGGTACCCAGAAGAAGAAAGTATTGACTGGTGCTATTTCGAGTGTTGATTCAGATCAGATTACTTCTACACCAGTATTGAGAGTAGAGCAAGCACTTCAAGGTCAAGCGGCCGGTGTGCAAGTACAAACTCAATCTGGACAACCAGGTGAGCGCCCAAGTATTAAAATACGTGGTATTGGTACTGACTATAATTCGGAACCTTTGTATCTCGTAGATGGTATCGCTGTAAATAGTATTGATAACCTTAATCCAGGTGATATCAAATCTATGGAAGTGCTAAAAGATGCAGCCTCTTCATCTATATATGGAGCTAGAGCGGCAAATGGTGTGGTTCTTATTACTACTAAAACCGGAGGAGAGGGTAAAACAACCATTTCATACTCAGGCTATCGTGGAGTACAAAATGCAGCAAATAGAGTTGAACTTTTGAATGCTGAACAATATGTTGAGTTAATGGCTGAAGGTAACGTGCAAGATATCAACGGTCAGCTCTTTGATCCCAACCAGATTCCGGCCAACGACACTGACTGGCAAGAGCAATTGTTCACAAGTAATGCACCGATTGAAAGCCATCAAGTGTCGCTAAGTGGTGGTAGCGAAAAAGCATCTTTTGCGTCGAGTATATCCTATTTCAATCAAGAAGGAGTAATTGGTGGCGATCGCTCAAAATTCGAAAGATTCACAGCACGACTTAATGGAAACTTTACGGTAAATGAGTGGTTAAAATGGGGGAGTTCTGTCTCATACGCACGTATAGAAAACAGAGGTGTTGCAAGTAATGCTTCATTCAACGGGCCATACAGTAGTGCACTGAATATGGATCCTTTGACACCTTTATACGAAACAGATCCTGATGTCTTGGCTAACGACCAATTAAGATATGGTAACAACCCATATGTTTTGAATGAAGATGGTGTAGCCTATGCTATTTCCTCAAATGTACGAGGAGAGGTGGTCAATCCATTGGCTTGGCTATCCCTACAAAATGGGAGAGGTATTAAGGATCAGGTTCTAGGAAGTGTTTTTGCTGAGGTAGAGCCTATTGATGGACTGAAACTTAAATCTTCATTTAGTATCGATTTAAGCTATTACGAAAATGCTAACTATTCACAGCAGTTTTATCTGAATAGTACGACTAACTTTACGAATGCTCCTGGCGTTTCGAATAGTCTTCAAAGGGATCTTGCCAATCAAATGGAAAATACGGCTATCTATGAGAAGCAGATAGGAGCTCATAAATTCAACTTTTTAGCAGGTATGTCTACATTGGTTAATACTGGTAGATATGTAGGGGGCAGTGGACAAGGTATTGATCCGACTAATCAAGATTTGATTTATTTGAATCTTACAATTGATTCTACTCAAAGAACTGCTGGATATGAATATGAGGTTCTCCGGGCTTCTATGTTTTCAAGGTTGCTTTATGATTTTAATGACCGCATATCTTTCTCGGCTACCTATAGAAGAGATGGTTCTTCGAATTTCGGTGCGAACAATAGATTTGGTAATTTCTTCTCTTTTGGAGCTAGCTGGGTGCTGAGTGATGAGCAATTCTTTCCTAATATACCGGGTCTTAGTTTTTTCAAACTGCGTACTTCTTGGGGACAAAATGGTAATGACAACATTAGACCATTTGCTTATGCAGCTATAGTTGATTTCAATATCGCTTACAATTATGCAAATGGAGCTAATCAAGGAGCAATACCAGCATATGTTGAAAACCAAGATATTAAGTGGGAAACCTCCGAGCAACTTAACATTGGATTGGAGACAGGCTTCTTCTCTGATCGCTTGACTGGTACTTTTGATTATTACAAAAAGACCACAAAAGATTTGTTACAACTTGAAATAGGACTTGCCAGTATAGGTGTGCCTTTGAGCTGGACGAATATTGGAGTGATGGAAAATGAAGGTTTTGAAATGGCTCTAAACTGGAGAAATCAAGTTGGTGATTTCAAATACGCTATAGGTTTAAATGCTGCACGAAACAAGAATACAATGGTGGAAGTTGCCAACGAAGCGGGTTTTATTCAAGGAGCAAGCTGGGCGTTAGCAGGTGAGGTTACTCGTACTATTGAAGGCCAACCAGTGACTAGCTTTTTTGGATTTAAAACAGACGGTATTTTTCAATCTACTCAAGAAGTATTCGCACACATAAGCAGTACGGGAGATCCAATTCAGCCAAATGCAAAACCTGGAGATATTCGATATGTAGATACCAATGGTGATGGAGTTATTTCTGATGCCGATAGAACTACGCTTGGTAGTCCTATACCTGATTGGACTTTTGGTTCTAATCTATCAATGGACTATAAGAACTTTGACTTTTCAGCTCTCATCATAGGGCAATTTGGAAATGAAATTTTCAATGGCATCAATAGACCAGATATTAAATCTTCTAATAGGCAGACTTGGATTCTTGACAGATGGACAGAGGAAAATCCCTCAACCACAGTACCAAGATTTACTAGCAGCGATCCAAATGAAAACTTCACAAGAGCTAATGACTTGTTGAATATAGAAAATGGATCATTTGTCAGAATCAGAAATGTTCAATTTGGGTACAGTATGCCAAATAAGTTTCTAGAAAAAATTAAATGTAGCAATTGGAGAATTTATGTTTCATTGGAAAATCTAGCAACTTTCACTAAGTACAGCGGCCCAGATCCTGAAGTAGGTGCACCAGTGGATTTTAGTGGCTCAGGTGTTTCTAGTGTAAGAGACATGGGTATTGATAGAGGAATTTATCCTCAAGCAAGAACATTCAGAATTGGTACTTCAATCACGTTTTAATTAAATAATCAGAACTATCATGAAAAAACTTATTTTCATATTCATAACGGCAGTAACGCTCTCTGCTTGCTCTGAAGAATTCTTAGAGACTTCCCCTAAGGGAACCCTTTTGTCTTCAGTTTATTTCAAGACGGAAAGTCAAGTAATGGAGTCATTGATCGCAACTTATGATGTTTTGGGACATCAAACTGGTTACGGACTTGCATGGTCACCATATTTAGTTCTTTCGGAAATTCTATCTGATGATGCCTATGCTGGGGGGCAAGATGCGGGTGATGGTGCTGAAGAAGACGAATTCAATCGTTTCAGTATTTCTAGCGCCAATGATGTGGTACAATCTCTATGGAAACGAAATTATTACGGGATTTACCGAGCCAACTTCACTATTAAAAATGCTGAAGTATTAGAGAATACCACTGAAGAATTTAAAGCATTAGTAATCGCTGAAGCTAAATTCCTAAGAGCTTATTTCTACTTCGAGCAAGTGAGATTCTTTGAGAATATAGTTTTACCAACTGAACCTCAGAGTCCATCAGAGGCAAACGTATTGCAAGTGTCACCAGCTGCGGTTTATAACCAAATAGCATCAGACCTTGTAGATGCTATCGAGGGGCTTCCTACAGATGCTGCTGTAAAGGGAAGAGCTACTAAATGGGCGGCTCAAGCTTTGCTGGCAAGAGTTTACTTATTCGAAAATGGGGTCTATGGAACTGGACTGAATGCCAATGGTACCAATGTAGATCAAGCGTATGTTTTGGCTCAACTTGTAGATTTAATAGCTAATAGTGGTCACGATTTAGTTGCGGACTATGCTACTATTTTTACTGCGGCGGAAGAGTTTGGAGTAGAGAGTGTCTTTGAAATATCATACGAAGGGGAACCTGTACAAGGAGACTGGGGATCAGAGCAATACATTGAAGGTAATCTGGCAGCTCAAATGATGGGACCAAGAATCTCCGGATCAACCAAGTACTATAGAGGTTGGGCATTTGCGATACCTTCTCATAAGTTATTTCAGGACATGGATGGTGATCCGCGTCAGCCCTTAACTATTCTTACAGAAGCTGCGCTACTCGCAGAAAGTGGAACTTCCTTAAATACAGCTTCCTTTCAGTATACTGGATACTATTCAGCTAAATACACAACTAAACTTACTGATCGTGGGACTATTGGTACTCCTGAACTGCACAATATGACAAACTATCGTGCAATACGTTTTGCAGATGTTTTGTTAATGGCTGCTGAGCTAAGTGGAGATGTGGCTTATATCAACCGCGTAAGAGCTAGAGTAGGTTTAGCTGCTCTACCGGCCTATACGGAGGATGCTTTGTTTAATGAACGACGCATGGAACTTTCTGGTGAGGGACTTAGGTATTTTGATGTTTTGCGTAGAGGACAAGCAGTTGCTCAGTCAGAACTTACCACAATAGGTATAATGGGTCCAAATTATACAGGGGATAGTGAAGTTTATGATGTCACCTTCAATACAACAACCAAAGGCTTTTTGCCAATACCGCAAGTGGAAATGGATTTGTCTGCTGGTACGCTTAAGCAGAATCCTGGTTATAACTGATTTTTGTTTTGGGGAAAGTGACTACCAATCACATTGATAATTAATAAAAGACGGTCTAATCGGCCGTCTTTTTTATTTATTACCACATTTTTTCCTTGTCAACGAGCATTTAAATTTTAATAATTTATAGAAAACATCTTCTTGCCTGATTGATCCATTGATTTTGCTTTACATGGTTGAAGAACGATGACCATATACATCAAAAAATCAAATTAAGTCAAACTTGGTGGCTTCCATTATTTTCTAGAATCTGAAGTCGCAAGTGACAAGATGTTGATCACAAATCTTTAGTATTTGTCCATGGGCATTGGAAAGAGAAAATTCTGAATGTAATTGCCTTGCTGCATCTGAACTTGAAGACATGCCTTTATCAAAATGATAGCCTAGTGACCTAAGCCGTATCTACAATAGCAACATGATCTGGAGTATACAAATGAATTTACCCTAGAGTGATACGTTGACCTATTGGGCATACGAGAAACCAATAAACCATTTGTCTTAAAACATAATTTTCAGGCATATTGTAAATTCCGTCGATAATTTACATGGACTGATAAGGAGATTCGACTGAATAAAATTCATAAAAAAAGACCGATAGGAGTGTGTTTACACTCTATTCGGTCTTTTTTTATATGAAGATGTACGTTTCGGGAGCAACTTATGATGCGCCTTGATTAAGTTATTTACACCAATAAAAATGGTTTAATACTTAAGCTTTTCGTCTTTGTCCCAAATCCCCCAATAAGCACCAACATCTCCTTCGTCTCCAACTTTCCAAGACTCATCGAAAGAAGAGAAATAGAACATCTCAATTCCATCTTCTTTTGACCAATGTTGTGCATTGATAAAATATTTGATGGCATTTTCTATTGAGGGTACTGACCCTCCTAAGCTAGTTCCTTGACTTGGCCATCCGGTTTCGGTGATGATAACACGCTTTCCATTACCCGCCTGTTCTGCCTTTCGGAACATCTCCTTCATGTACAGTAAAGAATGTTCTTGCGGACAACCTTCCCAGTATGGATAACAATTGGCTAGTATAATGTCGCAGGCATCTGTAATGGCAGGTCGCTTGGCAAACTCATAGTATGCATCAACATATCCTATTGGAACATCTGTTTTGACCTTTTCTTTTACCTCATAAAGAAACTTAAGTAATTCCTCTTCTGTAAGGTCTCCACGGTACATCACCTCATTACCTACGGCGGCAATATCTACAAATCCTGCGTTTGCTAAATCAATCAGATTTGCGATTTCTTTTTTATTGATTTCAGGATCGTCTCCTAACCAAGCGCCGACCATGGTTTTTATACCCATTTCGTGCGCTATTTTAGGAATCAATTCGTTACCGTCAGTTGTTGAAAATGATCGAATCCACTTTGTGTATGGTTTAAGCACTTCCAGTCTCTGTCTGATTTGACCTTCCGAAAGTTGGTCTCCGGGTTTTTGACCTTCCAAGTAAGGACTTGAGCAAAAACCGTGGGTTCCGTTTTCCAAATATTGTTTCAAGAGTGCCTTAAGCTCTTCTAATGACTTATCTGCTAAGTCTAAGGATGCGAGGGATAGATATCTCCCTTCTCTAAATGATGACATTATAAATTAAGTTTATTGTGTGGTTATTATTATAATTCTCCTCTACGTTTGATTAACTCTTTCTTAATCTCTCGAGCTCTGTCTTCACCTAGACTGTAAGTCCACATAATGAGAATGGCTAGTCCGGCGGTAGAAGCTGGTATAAAAACATCTGCTAAACGTAAACTGGTCATTGTTTCGGCAGTCTGCTGCACAGCACCACCATCAAACCCAACGAATTTCAATACAGCTCCGCCTAATACTAATGCTAATGCCTGTCCTAATTTTACCATCCACCAATAAATGGCACCAAATGTTCCTTCTTTACGAGGCATTCCATTTTTTAGTTCGTCCAAGTCACAAACATCGGCGGTCATACTCATCATTAAAGTAAACAATCCACCTAATCCAAAAGCCATGAATGGAATTGGCATAAATAGCAACCAAATATTTTCCGGATCAAAAGCCCACCACTTAAGAACATATCCTACGATAGATATCGCTGTAGAATAAATGAAAGCTCTTCTTTTGCCAAAGTTATTGGCCATCCAGCTTACGATTGGAATTACTCCAAAAGCGGTAACCAGAGCCGTAACTGTAGAAAACCAAGCAGGTAAAGTTCCAGCCGCTTCGTAACTACCATTGTACATATAGAAGACGATGATATAAACACTAAAAGCCGCCACCATTTGGAATCCATTAAAAACTAAAAATGTAGCTCCACATAACTTTACAAAAGGCTTGTTTTTAGAAACTTGAGCAATACCTTGGAAAAGCTCTTTCATATTTCTTCCTAATGAACCGAAAGAAATCTCTTTTCTATTTTCCATGTGTCCTGCATCTATTCCTTTACAGAAAAATGCTGGTAATACTCCTAATACAAGACACGCAGCACCAACAATAATCGATAGTTTACGCACTCCATTTGCTTGAACTGCCTCAAGTGTCATTTTAGTGCTTTCGACCTCTGTAAGTCCCAAATCCGCTATCGCACGAACCTGCTCGGCAGAGATTGGCAGCATAGTATCATCACTAATAATTACCCAAAACCATGGAACAATCATCCATGCGATCTGACCTATAGTCTGAGAAAAGGCCATAAGTCTTGTTCTTTCATTATAATCTGAGGTCATCTCATAGCCAAGTCCAACAAGTGGAGTTGCGAACATGGTATTACCTATTAGGAATACCATTGACATAATTAGGAAATACCAGAAGTTGTAGTTTGCTGAATTTTCAGGATTGAGTTGCCAAAGGAGTGCAAATAGTAATCCACTAAGAATGGCTCCCACAAAAATATAAGGCCTTCGTCTTCCCCACTTCGATTTCGTGTTGTCAGAAATGAACCCCATGATAGGATCTGTCAGCGCATCAAATATTCTAGGTAATCCTCCAAGAAGTCCGGCTAAAAAGGGATCCATACCGAAAGCCGTGAGTAAAAAAAACATAAATACACCTAGTGAACCTGGTAAAAGGTTTAGTACTAAATGCCCGGCTCCAAAAGCCATTTTCTGCCCAACAGGCACTCTATCCTTTGCTGGAGTTGTGATTTTTGTCATTTTATTTTTAGGTTAATTCTTTTGATAATTTTAGGGTGTTTATGGTTGCACGGTTACCGTTTGTATTGCTTGACCATTGATGCTAATGTCTTTGGTTTTTCCTTGCAAATTAATCCGTACCGTCCGCGTTTCATTTTCTTCATTAAATACTACTAAAACGATGGAGCCGTCCTTATTTTGTGCGGCAGTAACCTGTAACTTATCATCTGATAATTCAAATCCGATTCTTTGAGCTCCAGGTCTTATGTACTTACTGAAATGGCTCATGGTATAGTATAATGGGGTGAAGTAAACTTCATCAGCCTCAGGATCAACGATGACAGGAGCGACACACCAGTTTTTAAACCAATTAGGGCCGCCTTGTCTATCAAGCACCATATTCCAATCAATCCAGCCATCCACCCAGTTATTCATGCAACCTATCATATCTCTGGCATATCTATTCACAGGAGCATACTTTGGGTGGAGATATTTTTGGTCTTCTGGTGCCCAATCCCAACCCCAATCAGTGGCTTCCTTAGACCAGTACCATTTGTCGTCTTTCCATTTTGGAACTTCAGCATCGACACAACCTTCAGACTGAATGAGATGCTGGTCAGGAGCGGCATTATGGGCATATTGTAGAGATTCTGGAAATACATCATAGGTACTTGCATACCAGTGCACAGCTGTACCACCGAAATATTTACGCGCTAAACTGTCTCTATACATTTCATCAACCCAGTGTTTCAATTCTTCACCTCGGTTTTGATCATAACCTAGAACTACCACATCCTGACCCTCTTGTTCAAGCTTTGGCCCGAGATGATCAACCACAAAGTCAGTCATTTCCTTAGGGCTAAAATGCATACTTTCCCAGTTCTTGTCATTACCAAGCGGCTCGTTTTCCACGGTGAATCCCCAAATATCAATTCCTTCCGCTTTATAGGCATCCAAGTATTTCGAAAAGAAGAGAGCCCATGTAGCATGATATTTGGGTAAGAGCTTTCCACCTCGCCAGTCATTGTTGTCCTTCATCCAAGGTGGGGCAGTCCATGGAGAACTCAGTATTTTAAAACCCTCGCTAGATTTTTCCATCGCACCTTTAATCATAGGGATGAGGTCATCTCTGTCCTCATCAATCGAAAAATGTGTTAGATCCACATCCCCTTCAACAGGAGCATAGGAGTAATTGGACAGAGAAAAATCGCAAGAATTCATATGAGTCCGAGTCAGAGAATATTTAGCACCAGTATCACCAAAATAGGCCTCTAGTATTTTATCCTTATTCTCAGGACTTAGTCGATTTAAAAGAGAGGCAGATGCTTCCGTAAATGAGCCACCAAAACCGGTGATCTCCTGATACTTCTGCTCGAGTAAAATCTTCACCTCAATAGGCTCAGTTCCAAGTGAAAACTCAGAAATAGTTTTCATTTTATTGCCGTTGGCAGAAGTTTCTATAACTACTAGATTTAGATTTTCCATACTTGAGTTACAGCTATAAAAAATAATTACACAACATAACACCGATAATTTGAGTCCGAATAATTTCATATTTTACTTTTTTAACGTGTGAAAATTCAGCTTTTTTTTATGAGAACAATTCAATCAGAACTATTTGGCAGGTGGAACTAAAACTACTTTCATTAATTCTTCCTTATTACCATTGTATGTTTTAGTAATTGGATTACCATTTCTTGTAAGTCCGTCGAAAGTACCATTATCCACCAAATCCCATAATGGATACTTGGCCTTACCATCAATGGTGAATAAACCAAAATAATTTTCAGAACCTAAAGGGTTTCCAGCGTCTTTCCACTGCTCATTGAAGGCTTCAAAATAGAAGCAAGAAATACCAGCCTCGTTGGTCCATTCGCGGATTAAATCGTGATATTGACCGAGCTTATATTCATCAGTGGCTTTGGATCCATTTGGTCCGTAATGACCATTTGAAACACTTGCCCATCCTGTTTCACCAATATGTATAGGCTTGTCTATACCTAAACTAGTCATATAGTTTGCTACGGAATCGTAGTGAGACTGAGCAAATTTCAGAGATCGTTGCATGGCTGCATCGATCTTTTCAATAGGTTCTAGGCCTTGTTCTTCTTCTGGAACCTGCCAAAAAGCTGGATTATAATGTGAGTTATGGTACGCATAAGTATGCATCGATATATAATCCACAGCTCTCATCAGTTTTTCTAGGTCTTCGGTATGGTATTCAGAATTGTCGCCTCCCCAAGAAGCAAAATCGTCCGAAGAGGTAATCCATAAATCTTTAGGAAGATCTCCAGACTTTTTTAAATTTTGAAGATGCGTTACCCATTTGAGTATAACTTCTGGTTGAACATAATAGCTTGTGGCCCACTTCACCATTGCCTCATTACCAACAGCTAAGATTTTCACAATGTCGGGGTATTGTTGAGCTAGTTTCACAGCTCTACCAATTTCAGCCTCATTCTGCTCACTTTCTACATTATGATCGGGTGCTAATTCAGTCCAGGCATTTTTACAGTCTATCCAAGCGCCAAGCATAACATACATTTCAAAGTCCGGATTTTCACTTTTCAGTTCTCGTATGGCTTTGAGAATATTCGGGGCTTGCTGTAGTTGTACGTTATATGTTCTCAATACTTTCACACCCATGGCCGACAATATCTTCAAGTCATCTTTTAACTCTGGTATTGTTGGTTGAATATCACGCGATTTTTGCCGGTATCCTCCATAAGAAATTGCTAAATAGTCTGAGTTGCCCAGTATGTCTTTTGCAGTCACGTTTTTTTCTTTAATTGAATTGTTTTGTTCTTGATTGTTGCTACTAGATCGATCACAAGAGTATAATCCAATTATAAGTATGATTAAAAGTATTTTCCCTGAGTGTTTCATAACGTTCTAGTAATTATATGTGAAAGTGCTAATTTTGTTTTTTCTTTTCTAAGTCATCATAGGTTAATCCATATCCAAATGGAAATAATGGTTCGATTGAGTCATCCCAAAAATTAGGGCCATATTTTGATTGATAATCATCTAAAGATTTCGGCCAAGAGTGGGGGAGCTTCCCCGAAAAATTATACTTGCCAAATAATACTTCTGCGATTCCATCGCCTTCAGATCCAGGTAGCCATGCGGCAACAAAGGCATCAGATTTATTAATTTCATTGGTAGTCACCAGTGGTCTTCCTGAAATCAGTACTGTGACAATGTCAATACCCGCTAATTTGTAGTTTGTAATATATTGCTGATGTGTGCTCGTTAAGGTATGCTCGTAAGCATCCATTTCCCCACCAATGTCACCAAAAAATTCTGCATAGGGAGTTTCGCCAACCACAATAATGGCCAAGTCCACGTCTTTTTGAACGACAGTTCCATCTTCATCATAGATGATTTCACCATCATAGATGCTTTCAATTCCTTCTAAAATAGTGGTAGAGCCTTCATAATTTTTATCGGTTCCCTGCCAATTCACAGTCCAGCCTCCAGATTGTAGACCTGCATTATCTGCGAATTCTCCAACCACAGCTATTTTCCTCACGTCTTTTTTAATTGGTAAAATGTCCTCCTGATTCTTAAGCAAAACCAAAGACTCTCTCACTGCTTGTCTTGCGACATCTCTGTGAGCTTGACTTCCAATTTGAGCTATCAATTTTTCATTAGGAAACGGATGATCGAAAAGTCCGAGCCTGAATTTTTGGCGGAGGATCCTTTTTACGGCATCATTAATTCTGTCTATGGAGACCTTTTTATCTTCTACAGCGGCAGCTAAGTCTTGCTGAAAATCATCAAGATCTCCGTCTACCGCCATGACCATGTCTATTCCGGCAATGATAATTTCGTGTTCTCCAAATCTTGAATATCCTTTCCAATCAGACACAACAATCCCATCAAAACCCATAGATTGTTTAAGTATATCTGTAATCATTAACTTATGGGCATGCATGGAAATTCCATCAAGCGTATTGAATGAGGCCATGACTGAACCTACTCCGGCTTTGACAGCTTCTCGATAGGGAGGTAATAAAAAACGGCTTACCTCTTGTCTAGATAAAGAACTGTTTCCTCCCTCGACACCAAAGTCAGTGGCTCCATCTCCTATAAAATGTTTTGCGGTAGCCATTACTGTGGCTGTATTAGAGAGAGTTCCTTGATGACCTTGAATAGAAGCTACGCCCATTTGCGCTGTTAATTCAGTGCTCTCTGAAAACGCTTCATAAACACGTCCCCATTTTTCGTTGAAGGGGATAGCCAAACATGGCGAAAAGACCCAAGAAAATCCTGTGGCTTGGGATTCGAGCGCTGTTATTGAAGCCGTTTGAGTAACCAATTCAAGATTTCTGGAAGCGCCCAACCCAATATTGTGTGGGAAAATAGTTGCTCCCTCGAACGTGTTTTGACCATGGACAGCATCTACTGCAACAAGAAGCGGAATACCCAAGCGGGTATTCAATGCTTCTTGTTGCAGTTTAGAAAATTTCTGTTGCCACTCCAGGGCTGTGGCACCTGGTGTTGGGCCTTCGGTGTGAATGATAGATCCTATGAATTTTTCAGAAATATCGCTTTTAGCATTTTCCTCAAAGTGTCGAATTTGACTCATTTGGCCAATTTTTTCAGCCAAAGTCATCATCCCAATTAGCGAGTCAATTTTATTCTCAATCAATAGTTCATCACTCATTTCTGCATTCATCTTATGATTGTTACAAGAGAATAGAACAAGGAGAAATAAAAAACTACATTCGATATATCCTTCACCACCAGACACTTTTATCGTAAACTATCTGCTATTACTTCTACTTCAATACGCGCTACTTCATTCGTTCTGCCAAAGACTTTATGGCTAAGTCCTTTATCCAGTGATAAGCTATCCACTTTAACAGATTCTCCACTATTTAAGTGAACTTCTATACTGTTTCCAGAAGCAATTTTATAGATAATAGGAACTTGACAGTAGCTATAACATAGCGAGTTTTCACTCAATGATATTTCTTTCCAATTGCTCTGAACATCAATATACTTTAGCGTTTCTGGTTGCTTGAGGAATTCATCTCTCCGCAAAAGACAAGGGTTAAAAGTCAAACAACCATCCTCGACAAAAACGCCCAGTTCACCAAAACGACAGAGTATATCTTCTTTAACCTGACCAGTCATTCCCGGCTGCTGCGCACCTTTACCCGCTGGGGTATGCGAATACGGATCGGTCGGGAATGCTCCATAAAGTTTAGGTGATTTATGAATTCCGATGCTTTGATTTATTTCATAATAATGCTCTAATAAGCGACCAATCACTGCTTCACCAGCTTCATCCTTGATGGCTTGTAAGCAAGATTCTTGAACCGCCAATTGAAGTTTGGAAACCATATGCCAGTAAATCGAACCCAAACCTTCATAACCATAAAAAGTACCCGAACGGCCGGTAAAGGCTTTATGATTAAAGACTTCTTCAAAGATATCTAATGCTTTCTGCCTATCTTTTTCAACCAAATCTCTGTATCCTTCAGTGGAGAGTTCGTTAAGGGCCTCCTTGAGATCCTCCGCATTTTTGAAGTGATCATTAAAGTGGTAATTACCATTCACATCTTTGACTACTATAGATTTATTATTTTTCTCTAGTAGTGAAGTGAATAGCGTCGAGCTTTCTACGGATTCTTTCGGAATATTATTTCTTTCGGTAAACCCAGGAAGGTCTTTGTTAGGGTAGAGTAGGTAGCTGTATTGATCTGGACGGAACAACGCACTTCCTTTCAAAGCATCTAACACCTCTAAAGTCTGTGTGCCAGTTAAATACCCTGAACTTAAAACGGCCACCTGACCTTCGAGCATTTCACTCAAATAAGATACTCTGACCTTATCATTGCCATAAACGGTCATCAAGTTATACGCATGGTAGAGTTTGTCTGCACGCTGATTTTGTGTAATCGAATGCTCTAAATGCGAATTCGTGCTACCGACAAAACTGATTATTTTTTCAATGGTGAGTGATTGTTTTTTTCCACTAAAACCATTTTGATAAATCTCAGAACGGTAGTTGCTACCAGCGTTTCCTAATCCATCGAGGATTGTTCTTCTTTGGGTATCAGAAATTGAACCATCGAGTAATTTTTCATTTTCTTCGATGACCGCCACCACATCATTAAAGAACGTCAGCAATTCTTCAGAAACCTGAATGTCAACTTGTTGTGTATCAGCCAATACCTCTCCGAAAAATTTCAAGAATCTTCTTAAATAATAGAGCGTAACCATGGACACGCCATTTCCTACCAGCGCATTATTCGCATCGTTCCATTCAGGTCTTTGGGTATTCATCCAAATACCAGCCTCTGGTATGAAGTTGGATACTTTAGACAATACTGTCGCTAGGATTTTCTCAATGAAATTGACGTGATGTATTTCCCCTTGATTATTACTTATTAAAACACTGTCTGCACCTATTTTTTTTCTGCTTTCTTCAATCTTATGATCTAACTCAGCATCAAAATCTATCGTATCTTTTGGGTTTGCCAAAATGTCTTCATACGACTTTATTTTATAAGGAACATTTGCATAAACGAACATTTCCTTGTCAAAATAGCTGTCCAATTTTTCAGGTGAATGTAACTGAGCAAATTCTAGAAATTTCAACAAATAAATTATTTGATGATCTCCCCAGTACCCAATGTAAGACCAAGGATCGTCTGGTTCAATAGTTTCCCAATCAATCCCATTCTTGGTTACTCGATAAGGATTGTAGCCATCAAAAGTTGAAGCATTTAAAAACTTCGCGATCATGTTGTCGGTAAACTCCGGAAAGGAGTGACCCAGTGCTTCCCAATTCTGAAAAATATCTCTCCAATTGCCCTCGTAATCGAGAATTTTCGAGCCGTCTTTTTCATTGTGAGTGTTGATTGAAAATTGGTTCCAAGGCCTACTTGGGTCACCATGTCTTCGGCTAAACTTAAGTGGTAAGTATTCAATCGATAATCTAGTGAAATCCACATCGCTATGTTCGAATGCGACTTTCTTCAATTCCTGTGTTGTGAATGTCTCAGGAAGTGACAATACATGCTCTTTTGTTCGGGCGTAAACTTCCTTATTGGTGTTATGTAAGTAGCCTAAGAAATCAGCTCTTTCTATTTGATAATTGCTATCAAATATACCTCCACGCATGATATTGAACAGCGAGTTAGCAAAATGCCGCGTATCACGTAGCTTGTCATTCGTTAATTGAAGACCATCTGCTGCGGCATTCAAAGCGATTAGCTTCGTTGTGCCTGTTTCGATGCTTTCAAGAATATCAGATACTATTGCATTGTTTTCCAATATCTCTTTCGACAATAAAGCGATGGAGGACTGGTTTTGATTAACATTTGCTACAATAAACCAGGATAGCTCTTTATCGCTCTCAAGGTTGACCTTTTTGTTCACAAAAAAGGCTCCTTTTTCGGCTTTAATATCGGATTCCTGATCTACTTGCTGGCCTTTTCTGAAATCGTCGAGCTGAAGTGAAGACAACAAGAAGCTAGGATTCTCTAAACCAACAGTCCATGCAATATTGGCTTTAAGTGCTTCGCTCGGCTCAGCTTTATCTACAATAATGGCACTTAAGGCATAAATGCCTAAACCTACATCAGCCATTAACTCGTTTCTTTTATAAGCATCGACAAGGTTACTTCGTGTATTTTGAAGTCCGCTGCTTACACTATAAGGAAGTATATTTTGAATTCCGTCTAATAGATTGATTTCCGAAGTACTTCCACCATTATTGGTTATCGTACTCTTCTTGACAAAACCGTATTTATCGCTAGAATTCCATTCATATCGAAAAGTTAAATTTAGATCGTGGTTGACCTCTTCAAATAGAATTTTGTTACCGTAAATATTTTTATAAAGATTTCTTGTTGTATTGTATTGAAAGGAAAAACGAATCGAGAACGGCTCCCAAATCTGAGTTTGGCCATTGGTCAAGACTTGAAAAATCGTTTTACTACCAGTGATTTCGGCTGATTCGATTATTTTATCATCAGTGTAGTAGGGGAAAAGAGCACTTTCAGCATCTTTTCTACCAGCACTTAGGCCTCCATTGCTACCAATGAACATCCAGTGATTGGAATCACTAACAATGCTCATAAAGAAAGGTCGCATGGCATCAACGTCTGAAATTCGTTGATAGATTTCTCCATTGATAGTTACTCTTTCAAGTTTAGGTGCTTGGGAGTTATTATTGCTCATTGTATTCAAGTGATTTTATTTTTTGAATAAGTTTTGTTAATCAGTAATTCTTCAATCTCTTCAAGAGTTTTTCCCTTGGTTTCTATTACAAATTTTTTCACAAATAGGATAGCCAAAAATGACATCACGCCATAAAGCGCAAATGTCATGGTAGGCCCTAAATTAGATAATTCCCAAGGAAATACTTGAGTCACTGCAAAGCTGACAAGTGAGTTAAAAAAACCAACGATGGACACAGCAATTGCTTTAATTTTCGTTGGAAAGATTTCTGAAATTAATGTCCACATGACTGGGCCTAAGGAAATGGCGAAAGCTGCGACATATAATAAAATTGATATTAAAACTAGCGTAGCATTGATATCAATAAAATGAGTAATATGATTTCTTTTAAAGTCTAAGAATTGGTCAGACGAAAGTCTGGCACTGACAGCCTCAAAAGCGCTTTGTTGATTTTCAAAAGATGCTCCATCTAGCGATTGGAGTAATGCTCGTATTTCCGTATTTGCAACTTTCTGAATGGTTGCAGTATTGAAATTGTAAGAGGCATTGAAAAATGCGAAAGTGGCAAGAAACAATGCAAATGTCATCAAGATTGTTCCGATCAACAGGAGTGGCTTTCTGCCGAGTTTATCAATAAGCCAGATGGCTATTAAGGTGAACACTAAGTTTGTTAGGCCAACCACGATGGCTTGTAAAAAAGAGGAATCAACACTTCCACCGGCTTGTTCAAAAATGGTAGGGGCGTAATAAAAAATGGCGTTTATACCTGTGATTTGTTGGAAAAAGGCAATTCCGAGGGCAATGATCATAATGGTCGCATATCTTGGATTGAAAATATCCTTGACTGTTCCTTTGCTTTCTTTTTTACCTAATCCTCTTTCAATTTCTTTAATCGTAAGGTCAGCATATTGTCCACCTCCGATTTTTTCTAATATTCGCTTTGCAGCTATGGTATCATTTAACTTGATGATGAGCCATCTTGGGCTTTTTGGTACGGTGAAGAGTGCAATAAAATAGATGAATGCGGGAATGGCTTCTACACCGAGCATCCATCTCCAGCTGTCACTCCCAAAATTGATTAAAAAGTAATTGGAGAAATAAGCCGCGGAGATTCCAATCACAATGTTGAGCTGGTTGAATGAAACCAGGCTGCCCCGTAATTTTGGAGGAGCTATTTCTGCGATGTAAATAGGGGCGATGAGTATGGCACCACCAATACCAATACCGCCAATAATTCTTGCAATGATAAATTCTGTGTAACCGGTAGCGAATGCCGACCAAGTTGCTGAAACCGTAAATAAAGCGGCTATTATAATCAGGGAGTTTTTTCTGCCTAGTTTATCAGACAACCAGCCAGCCAATAAATTACCAGCCATTGCTCCGAAAATGACACATCCTACGGCAAAGCCGATCATCGCGTCAGACATTTCGAAATAAAGCGTAATACCTTTTACAGCTCCCGATATAACGGCACTGTCAAATCCTAATAAAAATCCACCAAGCGCCACGATGAGGCTTATGAGAATGGTGTATGATTTATTGGTTTCAGGATTCATTTTAGGTTTGAGGGGAGGGGAGTATATTTTTGAGTTTTTACTTGGACTTTTTTGATTAGTAGAAAGTTGGGTTTTGAAATTTGAAATAAAAGGTTGGGCATTAAAGAATGCCCAACCTTTTAAAATATTCTAATAAACAGTTTCTAAAACTTATTTAATAGAAACATTATCAAGATTAATTTTAGCTGAGCTATTAACTATCTCAATGTAAAAAGATAAACCACCTTCAACTTGAGGCGCAGTAGCCGGAGTTGTAAAGTTGTAAGACTTCTGCTCCCAAGTAGTTGATAGGGAGGTTATAGCATCCGCAAGAACATGCTGCGTAGCACCTACAGTACCACCATCAACACCTTCGGAGAAAGTAAATACTTTAAGAATTCCTCCTTCACCAAATGGTCCATCAGCTTGTATGTCGAAAGTAACTGTGTAAGTTGTACTTGGCTGTAAAACACCACCAGCAAATCTTTCTTGCTTTAAACCAACAGCTTGGCCAGTTGCTCCTTGTAACTCAGCTGAATTACTGCCATCACTACTCACAGTTGTAGAAACAGATGATCCAGGGAATACATCAAATTGCCAACAAGCTTCTCCTGACTCAAACCCACCATTAGATATTAAGTCACCAGCTGGAGGTGCAGGGCAGTCGCCTCCGCCACCACCGCCTCCGCCTCCGCCACCGGAACCTAGCGTACAACTTTCGCAAACGATATCATCTATATATAATGTTCCGGTATTCGCTTTTGTACTAGATTGATCAGACACATCAGGTCGTATGATGATTCTGTTAACTTGAGCTGGAGGATTAGGCATTGTAAAAGTAACCTCAACCCATTCGTTTGCATTTACGATCGTTTGAACTTCGCCTGTTGTTCCTACATTTGAAGCTGTTTCAACTTGGAAAAGAACATTTGAATTAGCTACAGTAGAGTAAAGCTTGGCTTTGTAGACCGTAGCAGAAGCATCAAGAACACCTGTTCCAAAGTCCAACTCAGTTCCACCCCACCATTCGGATCCTGAAGTATAATTCACCTGAAAAACATTGGCGCTTGTGTTAATACCACCTGAGACCGGATTTGCGATCAATTGAGCAGTTACACCTCCGCCAAACTGGCCTGTGGCTATACCTGCTAATGCATTTTCAAAATTTACAATTGGGGTTGCAGAGCCGCCTCCGCCTCCGCCTGCGTCAGGATCTACATCCAATCTTACATTATCAATGACTACAACGCCATTCTCTGCATTAAGATCAAAAAGAACGCGACTGTTAGGGATACCAAAGCCTGCGGCAGTCAATTTTAATGTAAATACTTGACTTTCGGTAGTGAGGTTAACCACTTCTGTAGCATTACTCCATGGATCTTCATTCAGGCCAATTCCAGCTATAATTGTTCTTGCTCTATCGGAAGAAGCCTCGAAAGAAAGCACATAACTTTCACCTGGCGTTATTTCAATTATCTGACTTAGATTAACCGCAAAAGGCTCACCAGAGTTAGCAGCCGTAACTTCAGCAAAGAAATAGCTATTGCCTCCTTCACTTCGTATTTCAGGTACATTATCACCGTAGTTGGTGAACCAATTATCAGGACCGTCCTCAAAGTCACCATTTGTCAGTAATCCGTCCTCAACTCTTACCTTTTCTATAACAATAACCGTTCTAGATACTTCCGTTGCAGCATTCCCTGCAGCATCGCTTACATTATAGTTTAATGTATATGTACCTGCAGTGGCTTCATCAACAGTACCAGTTACTACAATGCTGGAGGTAATATCTCCATCTGCATTATCGTTAGCTGTGGCTCCTGCATCTTCATAAGTATCACCTACAGTAATTGTAACCTCAGCATCACCCAATAAAGTAATTACAGGTGCTTCGGTATCCGCTACCACAACATCTATAACGACATCAGCCTGTGCAACATCTGAATCCCCTGCGGCATTAGATGCGGTTAAAACGACCGTATATGTTCCATTTTCAGAATACATTTTTGATGGTTCAAAGAGGGTTGAACTCGTACCATCACCAAAATCCCAAGCATAAATAGTGGCATTTTCTGAAGTATTCAAAAAGGTCACTGTCCCAGTTTCCGAGTCAGTTGTCTGTGTAAAACTTGCCACTACTGCAGGCAGCTCGGCATCATCTTCATCCTCCGTACAGCTCATGAGAACTGCAGTCGTAGCTAATAAGGCTACTAAGAATGCGTTTTTCAAAAATTTATTCATTGTTTTCATCATTGTTTGTTCACTTGTTTTATAGTTTATTTAATTGTTATTCGTATGCGTAAACTCTTACATAATCCACAAGCATTGATTGTGGAAAGACTGTTTCGTTATTAGGGGCTCCAACAAAAGTTCCACCTACAGCTAAGTTGATTAAGATAAAAAATGGTTTATTAAAAACCCATTCACCATCAACATCAGCAGGGGTTATTTGATTGTACAAAACATCATCCACATAGTAGTTGATATATTGAGGACCCCATTCGATACCGAAAACATGGAATCCTGTATCGAATCTATCATTGGTTAATTCATAACTCTTCGTTTCAGCCTGTCCAGCAGAATATCCAGGTCCATGAACGCTACCATGAATGACAGTCGGCTCTTGACCTCTATATTCCATGATATCTATTTCGCCAGCTCCTGGCCATTCATTATTGTCAATGTCGGCACCTAGCATCCAGAAGGCAGGCCACATGCCTTGCCCGTAGGGTAGGCGCATTCTTGTTTCAAAACGACCGTACGTCCAATCAATTTTATCCTTCGTAATAATGCGACCTGAAGTATAATTAGAACCAGCAAAAGACTCTTTTCTAGCAGTGATGATTAAATTACCACCTTGCGTCTGAACATTCTGAGTGCGATCAGTATAATTTTGTAGCTCAAAGTTACCCCAGCCATTTTGGCCAGTACCGGTTTCAAAGGACCAATAAGTTGGATCAGGCGAACCCGACCCATCAAATTCATCTGCCCATACCAAGTTGTTAAGTGTAGTAACCTCTTGCTTATAATCACCATCACAACCTAATATCGTAACAGCACCTATAACAAGGAGTAATCCGTTTATAGTTCCATATCTTCCTAACATATTCAAAAGGCTTATTTTATTTTTCATTTTCATCATTGCTTATAGAAATAAATGTTGTCTAAAAAGAAGTTATCTATCTCCGATGTTGTTGGGTTGTTGATATTTTCGTAGATAATGAGTCCGAGATTACTTCTTGGACTTAATGTTAAAGGCACCTCAAGAGTAGCCCAAGTGTCAGCTTCAAAATCATCTGCGAAAAAGAATAATTGTTCTCTATTATCATCACCACCGCCTTCAACACCATCAGCACCAAAATTTACGACTGTCACTAAGAAATCAAGATCGGCTGGTATTTCATTGGGAATGAGCATGTTCATATGTAAATGTGTCATTTCTGATGCATCCACTGTTGGATTGGCGAATTGATTACCAACAAAATTAAAATTGGAGTAACTTATCATATTATTTCCACCCGCGTTAAAATTAGAAGACTCTGTGGTTTGAAAAGGTTCCCAAAATCCATTGAAAAAGTCAACAGGAACGTTATTGTAAGAATCACTAAATATTGAAATCACATTACTCGGGTCTCGGGTAGGGTCAGGAGCTGTAACAAAAGCGCCATCTACCTCTACCGTTAATGAACCTTGCGCTTCAACACCCGCTATAGAGGCAGTAATTTCAGCAGTACCATCGCCGATAAGAGATATAATACCCAATTCACTTACAGTGGCGGTTTGAGGATTAGATGAATTAAAGTTAAAATACGCAGGGGTACAAATCACTGGTTGATTGATACCATTAGCTAAATTAAAAGTTTGGCTTAAGCCATTAATCGCTATTTCAAAACCAAGAAAAGATCTTTGTGAAATCTCTTGTCCCTCAAAAATTTCTGGCCTAGGTTTAGCAATCGTCCCCAATTTTTCAAATCTTAGTTCATCAATCCAAAAGGCAAAACCCAATCCAGTCGCTGGCGCAGCAGCTGCATACGTAAACATTCCACGTTCTTCTACTAATTTGGACGGATCAGGAATAGGTACGATATATTTAACCCAGTTGGTTGAGAGTTGAATGTTTTGCCTTACCGCTCTGTATTTGTTTTCGCCGAAATCCTCTCCAAAACCAATATGCGCTATTGTCGCACCTTGAGACGCTTTAGCCCAAAATGTAAACGCATCGTAACCAGTTAAATCTCTACCAGTTCCATCAATTACAAATATTCCACCCGCGTAATTACCATCAGGATCATTGGCATTTGGCACGTCAAACCTAATAGAGGCAGTACCTTTATAACTCTCCGAATCATCGACAGAGAATGCATCGAACTTAGAACCTACTGGGTTCGTAGCATCAGGTGCAAAAGGAAAATAGAAGAAATTACCTAAACCTACAGGTGCATCTGTGAAAATATCGCCATTTGTAGAAAAAGTAGCTGGAACGGCTTCATCAGAAGCTGTTCTCTCACAACTCGTCGTTACTGTAGCGAGCGCCCCGACAACCAGAGCGGTAATTATATTTTTTATTTTTTTATTTTTCATGGTTATTTATTCTTATTTACCAAGACTAATATTTACATAAGTTCTAAACTCCCATTCGTTTCCATTTGGAAAACCAACAGGGCTTATTATTGGAGATGTTGCAAACTCTTCTGCGGCATTTGGTGAATAGCGTGGAGAATTTTCGTCCATTGATCTCCAAGTAAACCTCATTCCTAAGGTTGTGTTAGGGAGCACAAACCAATCTTGCTTTCCAGCAGAAGTAGAGACATCCAACATCGTCTGAAGAGGGTAGGTGAGGTTAAAGTCGCGGTGATAATCAAAAGGACCCCAATCATTGACTCTCACATGAGAAACAACCTTGATGGTTTTGTAGATTACTCGAACATCACCACCATATCTTTCGATTTCCCGAGGATCGGATCCTCTTGCTTGACCGTTTCCACCGTAAAGATTGGCGATAATTCCAAAATCTGGGGTTAGTTTCGATACAAGGCGTGCATTGACTTCCCATAAGTCTAAAGCTGGAGCTGCGCCATCAGCAGCAGCAGCCACTCGACCTGTTCCAGGGAATATGATGTTAGCATCTGTAGAGGTAGGTAGGTGACGATATACAAAACCAACACTCGCAGCGAATTTAGCGTCCTCAGCACGGTCGTTATCCCATTCGTACATCCAGCTACCAGGGGTAGGGTCAAAGGTGATTAAAAGTTCACCTGCTGTAGTTTCTCTGTTCACCCCAACCATGAAAGGATCTGCGATGATGTTTCTAAGTCTACCTGCTCCACCAACATCTCCTGGCATTGGATCAACCAATGGCTTTTGCCATAGAAAATTAGGAGCTATTTGCCATTTACCAAGTGAATAGGTGAAACCTGTTAAGAAATTAGTTTGATTCCCACTTCCTGAATCCTTAAGTCTCCATCCAGTAAAGGTTCGTGTTTGATCAAATCCGCCCATAGCAACCAATCCCATATAAGCTGACTGTGCATACCAGTTAATTCTTCCAGAAGAGAAGGTTAATTTCATCTTCCCGCCCCATGTGTCAGATTCTCGGATTTTATCTACTACAACATCGTAATCGCCATCAGAGTTTTCTTGAGCAATTTGAAATTCTCTACCAACGAGTGGTTGTCCACCCCAAATTCCACCTGCTTCTATACCAAACTTACCAATCTCTCTAGATGCTGCTAGTGTAACTCTTCTTGTTTTAGGCGTTGGTATGGCAATGGAACTCACTGCCGCACCTGGTGCTTGTAGATCTTCATGGAAAATTCCTGTTACTTTATATTTTCCTATATGCTTACCATATTTCACAAGAACAGCGGCGTTAGCACCCCACCATAACTCTCTACCGTAGGCTACTTTAAGATCCTTTAGCTCTTTCTTACCTTCAAATTCAAAACCTTGAGGTG
The DNA here is from genome assembly GCA_040218415.1 of Cyclobacteriaceae bacterium. Taxonomy (GTDB): domain Bacteria; phylum Bacteroidota; class Bacteroidia; order Cytophagales; family Cyclobacteriaceae; genus JAVJRN01. Next base: position 45,952 of record JAVJRN010000057.1, on the reverse strand, counting down.
CGAGACCATTATAGATATCTATGTTTGGCCCGTAATTAGCTTCCTGATACAAATTAAAAAAGTCTCCTTCATAAGCCCAATGATAGTGTCCTGTTCTGTAGAACCCTTTTAGATCAAACATTTCATGATTCCAAGTATATTCTGCTTGGTACACTTGAACTCTGCTCAATTGTGCAGGTGTAGGTCCGTTAGTCGTATTTACATTTTGGAATCGACCTCTATTTTCATAGAAAATTTCATCGATAGGGTTTTGAGCGACATTACCTAATACGTTCAAGGTTACATTCGCGGTAACATTGTCAGCCGGATTAGCCTCGAAACCGATAAAATAAGACTCCATATTATCGAAACCTAATTGATCAGGATAGACAGGGTTTGTTGGATCTGGATCATCTGGTGTCGTGATCAGGTTACCACCGGTTTGATAAGTGGAAATATTCGCTCTGAATTCGCTCAGTCTCAATTTACCTCCTTTTTCACCAGCCAATGCAGCCTTATCGCCTCTGGCCATCACTACTGCATCCATCAGCTCTATTTCAGCAAAATGGTTCTCTAAAGTCTCCTGAGTTACTCCAGGAGCAAGCGGATCAACAGAATGAAGTTCTTTTAAAGCATAATAAGCTGCTCGTGGATATAGCTGATAAAGCCCGCGAGCATCCGTTTGACCTTTTGCGCATATTCCGAACCACTCTTCGTTCATATTATTCGCTCCTTCTTCATGATCGAGGTAATATCCCCCATTTGCCCAAGAAGCATTATTATCATGAACATCTAAATTTTTAGTTTGACCAAATTTCCACCATCCATCACTGAATTGAAAAGTAAAACCTCCTAAAGAGTTACCGGCTTTACCCATACCAGCGGCATTTTGATAAATTTCTTTCCAGTTTTCAACCATAAAGAAGGCTTGCATTTTTTGATCTTCGGAGTTTGATACCGCATTGTAAGCATCAGCACCAAACTCTGTGAACATGATCGGCATGTCAAGTTCATTTTTCACTCTCTCAAAAGCATCGGTAAATGAAGCACCTCTATACATGTTTACGCCAAGTATGTCAACATCTTTACACTCTTCTGCGATGATCTGCGAAAATAATAGGTCACCATTACAAATAGCCACAGGATGTGATTTATCTAATGCTTTCATTTGGATAGCTGCATCATTCATGAGTTTATACATTGGTCTTCCACGCTTTTCACCAATGAACATCTTTTCTTCTTCATCATCTGGAAAATCTTCCGTTTCAGCTCCAGCCCAAAAAAGTCCGTAATTGTTCTCGTTACCTAATAAAAAAAGCAACAAACCAGGAGTGTCTCTATACATTTCCGCCATCTCTGTTGCTTCATCCAGTAATAATTTTTTGGTTTTTTCATCCCGATAGTCAGTCACCGCAACCCATGCACCATCAATGGTCAAGCCGTACCTACCAAATGAATGATTCAACATGGTGTATATCCCGTAATTCTCATATATGTACTGGATCCATTTTGGTTGAACTCCAGTATACTGCCTAATTGCATTTACACCCATATTACGCAATAATGACATTTCAGCGTCTAATGCTGCTTTGATAATATCATCGGGCTGGTTCCACAAACTATATGAATAGTTCGTTCCTATAGGGAAATAATCCCAATTCATTCCATTGATCATTAATGGTTTACCGTTGACCATTAGTGTCATCCCATCAGCATCTCTCTGTACTGTCACCTTGCCAGTTTGTGCTTGCACAAATATTGCCGACAGGAGCAATAGATAGGTGAGTAATAGGTTTTTCATTTTCAGGTTGCTCATAAGCTTTTCTTCAGTGTTGGTAAAATGTTATGTGTTTTCTCATGATAAAGAAGTTGTTACAGGATGCCTTCTTTATATTCGAGTCTCAATAATGCTCATTAAATATCAATCATCCAAAACAATGACTGCATCAATTGTTTCAAGAATTTCAATAAACACCCATACAAACTAAAATAATGATAATTGTAACTATCTATATGACAGAATATTATGATATTTTTGAACTTTCACATTTGTAAATATTAATGCTTCATGAAGTACACGAATTATTTGAGGTATTTTGCTGTGGTAATAGGCTTATTTTATTATTTAAAAGCCAACAGTGAGATAATATTAGGGAAATACCCAATCCATAATTTCACACCAAACAGTTACAAAGCGGGTATCCAAAATATTGACTTTGCCCAGAACCGGGATATGACCATGTATGTGGCCAATAATCTAGGCGTATTATCTTATGATGGAAAGGATTGGCAAAAACACGCCTACGGAACAGGAAAGAAGCAAAGGTCTTTGGCTTTCGACCAGAGTTCAGATAGACTATTTGTAGGCTCTCAAGGAGATTTTGGATTTTTCAAAGAGAATTGGGAATATGTATCATTGGTAAACTTAATACCCGAAGGCTCCAAGGATTTTGATGAGGTTTGGGACGTTATCCTTCATGAGTCAATGGTTTTTTTCTGTACTTTTCAAGGAATATATGTTTATGACGGCAAAAAAATATTCGTGATCAAGCCTGAAAATGGTTTTGATCGATCATTTAAGGCCGGAGATAAACTATTTACTCAGAATGGAAATGGTCGACTATATGAAATTGGAAACCTTTCTCTCACCAAAGTCAGCGAGGCTGAAGGTATAGTTTCGGGTATGATTCAAGATAAGGATGGTTATCTTGTTTTTTACAATAACGGCAATGTAAAATTAATTACGCCTTTTGGTCTCCAAAGAAAATATCCTGAACTGGAATTTGCTCTGAGAGATAAATATGTGAATCACGTCATGCAACTTTCAGATTCTCGTTTGGTCATATCTACTCAAACGGCTGGTCTATTTATTTTTAATCAACAAACGAATGAAATTGAAAACATAGGCAGACAAAGTGGATTGCAGTCAAGTGCTTGTCTCAACGCTTTTCAGGATTTCTCTGGCAACCTTTGGGTAGGGCTGCAAAATGGTATTTCGCTCATTGATATTAATTCTCCCTTACGCCTCATAAATAGTGATATTAACATACAAGGTAGTGGTTATGAGGCTTATGAGACCGATTTAGGCACGTACTACTCTACGTCAAATGGTTTGTATTTTCTGGAGAAGGGTACCTCCAAATGCGTATTTATCGAAGGAACGGAAGGACCTGCTTATGGGCTTCAGGAAATATTTGATGTACTGTATTTAGGTCATCATACTGGCTTGTTTAGAATTTCTAAAAAACAAGCAATAAAAGTAGCGGCAACCGACGGTCTATGGTCAGTAAAACAGCTTAGATCAAACCCAGAATATGCACTAGCGGGTACTTATTCTGGACTGTACTTGTTCCAATTGAATACGAACATGATTTTAGAACCAATTGGTAAAATAGGCGGTTTCAGTGAATCAAGTCGTTTTTTTCAAGAAGATCAAAAAGGACAAATATGGGTTGGTCAATTTTATAAAGGCCTTTTTAAATTGATATTGGATCAAGATCTTAAGTCAGCTGAAACGATTAGGGTGTCGGATCAATTTGATTTGCCAATAGCGCGGCATATCATTCTAAGTAATATTGATAATGAAATTCATATTGCCACTGAAAAAGGGATCTACAATATTGAAGAGAACACGAATAATATTGTGAAAACCGAACTTTTCAATGAGGTAGTTGGGGATCAGCGCGTTTATTTTCTTTTTCAAGGAAATAGAAAAAATGTCCACCTCTTTACGGAGGATTTAGTAGGGTATTTTAAACAAATTAGTTCTAAAAACTACGTATATCATCCCTCTTCATTATTCCAGCTACGCCATTCATTGAATAATGATTTATTAAACGTGTCAATAAATGTCAAAAATGGCGTTTTGTTTAACGCCAATGAAGGTTTTATTTTTTACGATCCTGAACTGGAAAATCGAACTTTAGTAAATAAAAAGCCCATGATTACTCGGGTTTTTAGTGTGGCAGAAGATTTTGTTATTTACGAAAAACCACCTTTTGGAAAAAGATCAGAAAAGTTACCAGAATTAACAGTCGCCCATACAGCAAAAGTTTTACAGTTTGATGTAGCTTCTTACAATTTCAAGGAGTTTAACAACCAACAATTTCGATACTTCTTAAAAGGGTTTGACAATAAATTTAGTGATTGGAGTAACGCCACAACGAAAGAATATACCAATCTAAAGGAAGGTACTTACGAATTTCATATTCAGGCCTTAAATTATCTAGGCGAAGAGACTGCAGGATTACCATTGATCATCAAAGTGGAGCCTCCTTTTTATCGTACGATCTATGCGCAAATGCTTTATCTTTTATTATTGGCATTATTCTTTGTTGCCATGTATAAATATCAAAAACTTAGAATCAAGAAAAAGTCGAGACAAATTGGCGAAGCAAAAGAGCTAGAATTGGATAAGAAGCAACAGGAGCTATTACAGTTGCGAGAAGCGAAAATCGAAAGCGAGCTAAGGCATGTGAACAACTTATTGGCTGCTTCTACCATGAATTTGGTTGTAAAAAATGATTTTCTAGAGTCTGTAAAAGAAGAGTTAAAACAGGTCAAGGAAAATGGGAAAATATTACAGACCAAACAGGCCTTGGAGCATATTGTTAAAGAAATCGATGTTAAACTGAAATTGAAGGAGGATTGGAAGCAGTTTGAATATCATTTCGACAAAGTGCATGGTAATTTTCTGCATAGAATTCGGGCTGAATACAAGGACTTATCGCCGAGCGAACAAAAGCTTTGCGCCTTTCTTAGACTGAACTTAAACACAAAAGAAATAGCCAATTTAATGGGTATTTCTCCAAGAGGGGTTGAGGTAGCGAGGTATCGTTTGAGAAAAAAACTTGACTTGGACACCAATCAGAATTTATCAAAATTCATTTTAGAATTTTAACAGAAGTATATTCTGCCTACAAATTTGAATACTTTCGACTGTTAAAAAAACAAGGAGGTAGTGTTACCTCCTTGTTCATTTTCTTTATTTGGCTACAATCCAAGCCTTTAATATTGACATTTGATCGTCGGTTGGATTACTGTTGAATTGTAAGAAATGATTTTGAGTTCTTTCTACTTTGAAAGCTTTTGCTTTAAGTTTCTTCTTTTTCATTTTCCCTTTTTTGTCTCGCTTCACCACGACAGTGACTTTATCTCCTTCTTCAAAAGTAGAACCAAAGTTGGTTATTATACCTTGAGCAGTGGCTAGTGTAAAATTTTCACCGTTGATTGAGGAAATGACATCACCCGTTTGATAACCTAGCGCTTTGCCAAACTTGTTCATTCCTGAAATATCAGCGACGATGATCTCACGGTTTTCATTAAGGTTTAAGCTAATTTGGCCTAAACTGAATTCCATGGTGGTCACACTTTCCTCATAATTTACCCCAGCCCAGTCCAGCACTTTTTTTACAGGTAAAGGCTCATTACCATCAACGTACTTAGTAAAGAATTCACCTACTTCAGGATATGTCATCTCCGTGATAATATCAAAAAGATCATCATCTTTGAAAGAGGTGGTCTTGCCATACTTTAAAGACAAGTCTTGCATCAACTGCGGTAAGTCGTAGGTTCCGTCAGAGTATTTTAGAAGATATAAATCCAGACACATGCCTATGAGTGCTCCTTTTTGATATACGTTACCATATAATGGTGCATATGCATCTTCTAAGATTTTCTTACTCATTTCAGTAAAAGAAACATCGCTTGGATATCGTTCGGCTCTTCTTAGTTTGTCCGTTATTTCTTCCAAAAACTTCTCTGGTCCGTAAAGACCGTATTTTACTTGAACGTGCATCGCACTATATTCCGTCACACCCTCATAGAGCCAAAGATGTTTAGACATATCGGGTTCTATATAGTTGAATTGCCCAATTTGCTCGGAATGAATATTTAATGGAGTAACTATATGTAGAAATTCATGAGCTGCGACATCTCTCACTGTTTGGCCAATTCTTTCGGCGTTCGCCTCTGGCAAAGAATAAAAAGAAGAATAAGAATGCTCCAATGCCCCCATAGCGCCAGACAAACTGGAGCCATCCATTAAATAAATTAAGTAAGCATACCGATCAACCGGAAGCTTTCCGCCCAAATAATTGGCTTGTGCTTCCATTAGGTTGCCAATATTATCCATGACATCTTTGGCAGAAAGCACATTATTAGGAGAATACACTGAAACAAGTATTTCTGCTCCTGCAAGCTGTTTTGTTACGGTATCAGGTTTACAATACATGATAGGGCCATCGGCCAGAAAATTGTAATCTTCCGCCACAAAAACATCTTCCGTCTCCGATCTTGATTTGTTTTCTAAGGCAGTTCCACCAAAAAGATTCTCAGGATGTTTTATTTTCAGTTCATAAGGCTGAAATATTTGTCCTTTCACATAACCTATAAAACCAAAAGTATTAAAAGCATAAACGTTCCTTTCCACATCTATGCCTGTTCCTCCCGGTTCAAAAATAATCGTTTCTCTTTCTTCACCATAACCTTCGAAAGCATCGAAGGTGTCATGTACTTTATAAGAAATATAATTTAATTCTTGTGCATTGTTGATTTTCCATCGGTTAGTGGAAAGTTTTTCAAAACCAAGCTCTTCTCCATTATTCGCAATGGCTTTGAAGTCAGACACGAATCTGCCATAGTCAGAGATGCTGTAGGTACCTGGTACTATTTTGACCATGTGATATTCTATGGTTGAGTCACTGGTTTTTGGCGGGTAAATCATCACCGGAACTTGATCATCAATGATGTTATTAAGATCAATTTCCACTTTATATTGAGCGGATACCGTCAAACTCAAAAAGAGCAAGAGTGTACAGATAAGTTTATTCATAAATCAAATTTTTAGCTTTCTCAAAATTTATATTGGGTTCCATTTTACGCAAAACAAAGCGTTTCTACCTGATCATACAATCTTTGGTTTGTTAAAAGGTGATTGGAACTGTCAAATGGTAAAATAATTGGGTGGGTAATTAGTTCGGACAAGCTTTTTAATCTGGCTATATTTGCGCCCTGAATTTTGAATTTTATGTCTAAAAAAGAGTTTAAACGCCATACTATCACCTCAGCATTACCTTATGCCAACGGTCCTGTACATATTGGACACTTGGCGGGGGTGTATGTTCCTGCAGATATATATGTGCGTTATTTGCGTTCCAAAGGTGAAGATGTTGCATTTATTTGTGGATCCGATGAGCACGGCGTAGCTATTACTTTACGAGCAAGAAAAGAGGGCACGACTCCTCAAGCGATTGTCGATAAATATCATAACCAAATTAAAAAGTCATTCAAAGATTTTGGGATAAGTTTCGATATTTATTCCAGAACAAGCTCTGAAACACATCACCAAACGGCTTCTGATTTTTTTAAAAAATTGCATGATGAGGGCAAGTTTGAAATTCAAAATTCAGAGCAGTTTTATGATGCGAAAGAAAAACAATTTTTAGCGGATAGATACATTAAAGGTACTTGTCCAACTTGCTCATTTCCTGATGCCTATGGCGACCAATGTGAAAGTTGCGGATCCACCCTGAGTCCTGCCGAGTTGATTAATCCAAAATCTATGCTTAGCGGAGAATCACCTCAATTGAAAGAGACTAAACATTGGTATTTTCCATTAGACCAATATGAAAATTGGTTAAAGGATTGGATTCTTAGAGACCATAAAGAGTGGAAAGCCAATGTATACGGACAGTGTAAAAGCTGGATTGATAGTGGATTAAAGCCAAGAGCAATTACTAGAGATTTGGATTGGGGAATTCCTGTGCCTGTTGAAGGGGGTGAAGGAAAGGTATTGTATGTGTGGTTTGATGCGCCCATCGGCTACATCAGCGCAACCAAGGATTGGGCTAAAGAGGTCGGTAAAAACTGGGAAGATTATTGGAAAAAAGATGATACGAGACTTCTGCATTTTATTGGTAAAGACAATATCGTTTTTCATTGCATCATTTTCCCCTCCTTATTAAAGGCTGAAGGAAGCTATATTTTACCCGAAAATGTACCTGCCAACGAGTTTTTGAATTTGGAGTCAAACAAGATTTCTACTTCTAGAAACTGGGCTGTTTGGCTTCATGAGTATTTGGAAGAGCTGCCAGATAAGCAAGATGTATTGCGCTATGTGCTTACTGCCAATGCTCCTGAGACAAAAGACAATGACTTTACCTGGAAGGATTTTCAAACAAGGAATAACAGTGAGCTAGTCGCTATTTTTGGGAATTTCATCAATCGAGCAGCCGTTTTGACTCAGAAATTTTTTGACGGGAAAGTGCCAGCCAGCGGAGAACTAGCAATAATTGACGAGCGTTTAATCAAAGTTATTGGCGAATTTCCATCAAGAATAGAAGCGTCTTTAGATGCGTTTAAATTCAGAGAGGCCTTAAGCCATTTGATAGATTTGGCTCGCGAGGGAAATAAATATTTGGCGGAAACTGAACCATGGAAACTCATTAAAACGGATAAATCGAGGGTAGAAACCATCCTTAACCTATCACTCCAATTGGCGACCAACTTGTGCGTTCTATGCGAACCTTTCTTGCCGCACACCGCAAAAAAATTAGAGACACAACTAAATATATCTGGATTAAAGTGGTCGGATGCTGGTAAAGTAGATTTGTTACCACAAGGAACGGCTATCGAATCTGATGTCTTGTTGTTTGAAAAAATAGAAGACGAAACTATAGATATTCAAATCAAAAAATTAATGGATACCAAAGAAGCAAACAAAGCAGAAGACGAAATCAAATTTTCACCAGCCAAAGAAGCAGTGTCATTTGATGATTTTATGAAAATGGACTTGCGGGTAGGAGAGATACTCACTGCAGAAAAGGTAGAAAAATCGAATAAGCTTCTCAAATTTACGGTAGACACAGGTATGGATAAAAGAACCATAGTGAGTGGCATTGCCAAACATTTTACGGCAGAGGAAATGGTTGGGAAGAAAGTAGTGGTAATGTCCAATTTGGCTCCACGTAAAATCATGGGCATAGAATCGCAAGGCATGTTGTTATTTGCAGAAAATGCAGATGGCTCCTTAAAAGCTGTTTCTCCCGATGCGGATGCGGAAAATGGTGCTGTAATTGCCTAGTAATACCAATTATATCGAGGATTTATTGACAGGTTTAGTTTCAGCTCGTTAATAATTTATAGTTACTAAAAGCTCTTTAGGTCATTGAAAAGATGATTTAAAGAGCTTTTTACTTTCCAAGACTTCATGGGTCTTAGTTGGCATTTGCTCCGATATTTCCTACCGCGACAATAGGGTACACATCGTCATCATCGATATGAATAGCGATGTATCCGTCAAATGAAAGCCAATCTTCATAAGAATAAAGTGTATTGGTCAAGTCTTGACTTATCAGAGTATTGCTTGCATTAGAGTTGCGCAACTGTGCAACAATATCTCCAAAATTGTTTACATCGCCTTGATGGATATGCGCTAGATAGCTCAAATTTGCCTCTGTCCCTGATAAGGCCAATTCCACTCTAGTGTAGCCATTAGACAATTCTTTCACAGTGGCAATAGCTGTCACAGAAGTACCATTGTAAGCGTTAATGGTGTAAGTCTCAGATTTCCCTGTGGGAGAAACTTCATCTTCACCACAGGCCAGAACAAATAGTAACAGCACAATGAATGGTAGTTTTCTTAGACTTGAGATGGTCTTAATCATTTTCAGTAAATTAGTTCCTCTTGCTTATTGTTTTAAACTGATGATTTAGAAAAGTGTTTTTTAATCGCAGGGCGATAGCCCAATAGGTCTAATTCCCCGATGCTCTGCGTCGGAAGCTAGGGTCAAGGGTTCTACCCTTGGGTTTAATACCATTTATTAGAATCACCTTTATATGGACCCAGTGCAAAAGAGATCACCGAAATTTCTAAATGAGTTTATCACCGCAAAATGTTAACATTCAAAAAACAGTAGTAATTCTGCACAATGAAATCAATCATCTTATTTGATAGCCTTGAAGAAGCCAAAAACATGATTTCTCATAGAGAAACTAAGAGAGTGCAATTGGAAGGCAATACCTATGCTTTGACTCGATTCAATGATGATTTTTATTTTTACGAAGCATTTTGCCCTCATCAAGATTATTCACTCCTTCAAGATAAAATTGGTTTAAGACCTGAAGTCATTTGTGGTTGGCATGGTTACCGCTTTAGTCTGGTGGGAGGAGAGGAGTTCGAAAAAAGATGCAGAAACCTCAATGTTCAACAACTAAAGACAAACGAGCATTCTGAACTTTACATAGACCTTTAAATAAAGGATTTTTGTTTATTTAAGAGCAGAAACAATATCTCTCATCGCAAGCACGTAAAATCTGCACACTTACAACTTCCCGAAACTTATAATTATTAAAACTTATGGTTACATAACACCAAACTATTCCCTGAAAGTTGGGTGTAGTTTAGAGCCAAGCCATCATTACACTATATGAATCAGTGCTTAAAAATTCATTTGGCAAATTGAACCTTCAGGTTTTTCTACTTATCTAATTGTTTACCACAAATTGAGATAAGCCATCGTTAAATGGTTTGCCCGAGGTATGAAATTTCACTCTTTGGTAGCCGCGGTATTTGGTATCTACATCAACTGCATAGTAATCTTCTCCATCATCTTGAATTACTTTTCGGTAATTCAGCGCCTTATACTTACCAAATTCTAATTTGAGGAAATTTTCGATGATTGAGGGAATCTTTTCTTGTAGTTCCCACCTTTCCTGTGCTTTGCCTTCTTCGCTATATACTATCACAATCTTTTTAGTTTCTTCATTGAAATAGGCTTTATAAAACATTTTTCCATCATCTTCAAATTTCGCCCATTTGTATGGATGACTGTCGGGTTCATCCACATAATGTGTCATTGCGATAGCGCTGTTTATAGCTTTTTCAGGAATAATGGTTTCCTTTAGCTGAGCAAAGGAAAAGTGAGTGATCAGAATACATCCTAATGCAAGAAAATAGGTTAGGTTTTTCATGTTTTTGTCAATTAGCTTGAAGTGCTAACGTAGCTACAAATTCAGAAAAAAGCCAACGATATGATTGTTAAAACAATCAGCAAATCGTTAAATAATTAGATGAACAACAACCTTTTAGTCGAAATGATACAAAATTCACATAATATTTGAATTTTGTTATCATTGTTAAATTGGTGAGATATTTATGAGAACCTCTATTGAAAATTTGGAAACAAGCCTTTTTGAAAAAAATCTTAAAAAAATCTTAATTCAATCTTCAATTTTACGTTTGACTTGAATTTTTGTCTTATTTTATTGACTTTGGAGTAGTGTAAAATGGACTTTTGACGCATTTTTTAAGGCTTTTTTGAATAACGGAGTGTAAAAAATAATCTAGAAATTTTAGTCGCCTAAATCAGGGTTTATACGAGTAATTTGAAAGTAAACTGGGCTTCCAAAAATTATTCATAGTTGTCATGAAGGTAAGAAGGTTGCAACAGCTAATCTCATCTTTTGGTCATACAGACTCAAGTCAAGGATCTGTCATTGCATCAAATAATTCATCGTTCGATTCCGACCAACGTTGGTTTTCTTATACTCGGGCTATTAAAGAGTCTTGGATTAGAAAAGGAGAAACTGAGAGAATAAGGTTGCCCGTTTTCAGGAAAGCTAGGGAAAGCGGTAAACCTTATTTCAAAGGTGTTCAGAACCAAACTTTCATTTCTTATCCTAAACCCTCCACCAATGCCCGAGTAGAGTTTTTCGTATGATTGCTGAATTCTCGTCTCTTTTACATAGCCGTGATCCACATATACAAAAGGAGCAAACCTAAACCCATAGAAATACCATGGAGTAAAAAGAATGGACTCTACATTTAACGATACCACATGATTGCCATTGATTCTAATTCCTTCAAATTCTCTAAAATGATTTTCGTCGGAGAGGGTGCCAGAAATGGGAATGCTCAAATTTTGCCCTCTGAAATAATTGGTTCTGAGATATACTCTTGCAGAGCTTTTCCCAAGCTGGAACAATGGACTGAAGTATACATTGTTGAGTTGAAAAATCGTATTTCTAAACGACTTCCTCTGAAAATAAGTCCCGAATTCAGCATTAAATTGGAAGTATCCCAAGTCAGTATAAAAGGCGTATTTAGACCTGACACCTGAATAATATCTTCGACCAAACTCTGTCCATTGTGGCCCAAAAATAAGCGTATGTAAATGACCGATTGGAATATCCTCTGTGATATTGAAAGAGTATATGTTTTGGGATTTAAGGAAGTTAATTCGACTGAAAAACATTGATCCAAGAATCATTTTACTATTGAGATAGAATTCGTTACTGTCAATTTTCACAGCAGGTCTTTGGCTGTAATTTCTTTGATTCAACCTTACACTGGCGCCCAAGTTGGTTCTCTTCCCGATAGCAAACGATCTTGCCAACCAAAAATCATAATGGGTGTTTTCTGAAGTGAAATTCTCCGCTAGTAGGGAATCCGCGAATACAAAGTCTTGATTGTTGGCCACTTTTTCAAAAGTTGCCTCACCGATATATTTGATACTTGGAGAAATGAAACCTCTACTAAATGTGATGCCTTGTCCTCGCCTTATGTGGTTATTCGCTAAAAAAACGGTAGTATTGATAAACGACTTTTTAATATTTCTAAAAGTATAGGAGACGTCATACCCGTGGGTAGGCATATTATTGGCGGAGTGGCGGTACCCGACACTGAACTCATTACCAGTGCCAAAAGCATTACGATTCAACAAATCGATACTATAGGTACTACCTGTCAATCCTGATCCCGTAAGTGACCAAGGAAATCTGTCTTTTGTAATTACGATGACATCAACCTGGTTTTTGTCCTCTTTTTTCATTTTCAAAAGTATCCGTGCATCTTCAATGTACCTCAATGAACGCAATAGCCGCTCACTATCTGCAAATGCATATTTATCTACTCTATCTCCTTCATCAAAAAGTAACTGATTATTGATGACACGCTTTGTCGTATGATAATGCACCTTATTGGTGAGCTTAATTATTGGCGTTGAGGAAGTTTTGAGTGTGTCATACACCGATCCTTCAAATACATCGACATGCCTATATTCTATGGACGATATTACCTTTCCTTGAAATGGTGCAAAAAATGACTCACTTTTATAAGAGTTTTCATAATCAATACTTTCAATTTTTGATGGAGGTCGTGTGACGAGTAGGTTGTACAGGTTTTTCGTAATAACAGATTTACTCGCCTTTGCATACAATGAGTCATAAAAAAGTTGGTGCTTGAGAAGCTTACCATCTTTTGAAATATAAATGGTATCTGTACTTTTTATTGACTTTTTATTCGTCCGTTTAGAGATAACAGAGTCTTTAGCCACCGATGAATTATATGGGACATTGACTTTGATTTTAGTTTGGGCCAATAGTACAAACGGAACCAGAAGTATAATATTCAGTAGTTGTTTTACTGCGCTATTGATCAAATCTAATTGTCTAATTTTAAATTTTTGACAAAGTTATTAAACTGCTGTCGATGCTTATATTTAACTAATCCACTTTAAGGTGATTCGTAAAGAATCTGATCATTTATAGACTTCTTAATCAATGAGCATTGGAAAAGTACTTCAGCTTTGATGAAAAAGCTCAACTAAAAAGGCCGTGAACCTCAGCATCAATCCGCTCGACGATCAATGAAAAATCGCCAATATTATTCACAAAGTCTAAATTGTTTACGTCTATGATCAGCAACTTTCCGTCTTTATATTCGGAAATCCACTCGCTGTAATGCTCATTGAGGTTTTTTAGGTAATCCAAGCGAATCGCATTTTCATATTCTCTGCCTCTTTTCTGAATTTGACTAACCAGTTTTGGCGTGTCAGCTTTAAGGTAAACAAGCAGATCTGGCGCTTTAACATGCTCCACCATTGAATCAAATAAAGCTAAATAGGTATTGTAGTCGCGTTCGTTGAGCAAATCGGATTTTGCTAAATTTTTAGCAAAAATGAATGCGTCTTCATAAATCGTCCGATCTTGGATGGTAGACTTTTTACTTTCTTGGACTGCCTTTATTTGTTTAAAGCGTGTGTTGAGGAAATAAACCTGCAAGTGAAAAGACCAAGTCTTCATATCTCCATAAAAATCAGCGAGATAAGGGTTGTTTTCTACAGATTCAAATAACACGTCCCAGCCATAATGATGGCCCAATTTTTCGGCCAAACTTGTTTTTCCTGAGCCAATGTTTCCACAAATTGCTAAATACATAAGGTAAAGTTAAACGCTTAATGAATGTACACAGGTACTTAAAATTGAATATTGTAAATAATTCGTGTGAAAAAATGAACTTCAACTAAAATTGTACGTTTCAGTGTTTTGGTAGTACAATTCTCATATGTTAGATTTGATTTCAGCTAAATTTATTTTAATACAACCTCGGTAAATGCAAAAAGTACCAAAACCAGCCAATGAAAAAGAACGGCTTAAATCCCTTTACGACTATGAAATTCTAGACACCAAGGAAGAAATAGATTATGATGGAATTACAGAAATAGCTGCTGGTATCTGTGATACACCCATTTCATTGGTCTCGTTTGTTGATAAAGATCGACAATGGTTCAAATCTCATTTTGGTATGACCGAGAGAGAAACCCCGATCAGCAGCTCGTTTTGCGCACACGCCATTCTTAATCCCAACGATATTTTCATTGTTCCTGATACGAGCAAAAACGATGTTTTCTTTAATAATCCGTTGGTGACGGGCTCACCTAATATTGGATTTTACGCAGGTGTTCCTTTGGTCAATGAAGATGGTATAGCGCTCGGCACATTATGTGTTATTGACAGTAAACCTAGAGAACTTTCTTGTAAGCAAATCAAAGCTTTAAAGTCATTGGCACTTCAGGTAAATAACCTGTTAAGGTTACGAAAGAAGACGATGGACTTGAATAAGGCACTTTTCAAAAACAAGGTTTTATTAAAAGAAGTAAACCACAGGGTAAAAAACAATCTTCAATTAGTCGTAAACTTACTGGCTATTGAAAAATTGAATAATCCAAGTTTATCTGCTCAAATGGATTCACTCAATGCGCGAATCATGAGTATAGCTAAGGTTCACGAAGAGTTGTATCATGTTGATGAGGGACATATTGATTTAAAATACTACCTGAAAGACTTGATTGATCAAATAGTAGCGGCCGTTTTTCATGACAAAGACCAAATAAACGTTATTTTCCAATCTGAAAATATTCGTATCGATTCTTCAAAAGCATTATTGGTTGGATTGATCGTGAATGAGTTGATCATCAATTCAATGAAATATGCCTTTGTTCATGGCGAAAAGTCAGAATTCTATTTCAACGCAGAATTAGCTAAAAATAAAACGATCGAGTTTCACTACGGAGATAATGGTCAAAGGGTAGTGGCTCATGATGAGTTCGAGATGACGGAGGGACTTGGCCAAGAAATAATATTAAGCCTTGTAGATGAGCTTAACGGCGAACTTAAAAGAACACGAAAAAACGAACTAGGTTATCATTGTATTCTTTACTTAAACTTATCGGATCACCTATAGTGATTGGTTTTTTCGCGGATTAGAAGTTATGGAAACAAAAAAGAGGTCTTTATAAGGGCCTTTTTTTGTTTGGAGATGCCAGAATGAAATTCCCCGAGGAAGAGCCGTCGGGTTAGTTCTCTTCGATTAAAGTCATAAAAGGCTCCTGCATTGGTAAAAAAGCCGATTCGTTGTGTTTCTTGGATACCATTTTCTTCCAATATCCTTTTTGATCTTCAAAAACATCTTCTCTATATAGCCAAGAGGTTCCATCTGGCGGCACACTCCAGTGTGAACTACCACAGGCACTGAAACCAAATCTTCCCTTACAGTCTGATAATATCCATTTTTTGTTCAAATAAATATTTCTTCGGATCACTTAAACAATCACTTTCGTGACTAAAGGCTGTGTCATAAAATATTAAGAAAGGAAAAATACCAAAATACCATTACAGGACTACCCATTTACCACGAGTGAAAAGATGTGTTAAAAAAATTTCCTTTGATCAAAAATTTAGCATAGATGAAACTAGTTCTCAGCCTCCAATTTTTATTGTTAACAATCTCTACATCGTTGTACGCCCAAGAAGATGTTATTGTAAGTACAAATACCAACATGGAAGGTACTTACACTTACCAATCGGACGTAAATGGAAAACCGATGTATGAGAGCTCAAAAGTATTTTTTGGTTTCTACCAAACAAGAATCAGATGGGATTCTGACGGAGGATACTGGTTATTAGCAGGCGAGTATTTCAATGACAAATATCTGGTATATACAGCATTGGTAGATTCTCCATTGCCACCGGATAAAGGATGGGTTAGGGGTGGTGCAGACGGAGTAGCGGGAGGAAACCCAATTCCAACATTTTCCGGTGGTGTTACTACCATTACGGACAATGATGGTCCTGCTATTGTGACAAAAATTCCGTCGGATGATGGGGTAGATGTTGCCTCAGATACTCAAATAACGATCATATTTGACGAACCAATAAAAATAGGTTCAGGTAATGTGAATATATACAAGACTGATGGCACCCTGTTTTTTGAGGCCGACGTTACAAAATCTTGGCAAGTTACAATAGATAAGAAGACGCTCACTTTATCTTCACCATATTTGACCTCAGAGGAGCAGTTTTATATATTAATTGATGCTGGGGCAGTACTTGACATCTTTGATAATAGTTATGTGGGTTTATCAGATAACACTGAGTGGAATTTCGAATCAGATTTTGTTGGTGTAACGGTATCAGGAGCTGGTGACGATGGGTTCAATGGCACATATGAAGGTACTGGAGCTGTAAATAGCAAGTTAAGCTACACCAAAGGGGATTACCGGATTCGCCTTTCTTCGAGTCCTTCTGGCTGGGTCATCGAAAATACCGTCGACAATTCTAAAGGTGCTTATATCTCTGGTGCAGTTAATTTTACCACTTCAAATAAACCATCGGATGTGGGCTATGAGCCAACTAGTGAGGTAAATGACATCCCGGCTCAATTTCCAGCACCCACGCTTTCTGGTAATGTTGATGTAGCAGATTTGGCTTTGAGAGCTACCTATCCGGATGATGGAATCGATGATTTTCCTTTCAATAATAATCTCGAAATGCGGTTTACTCAACCTATCCAGTTTGGTACTGGAAATATCGTATTATATGATG
Organism: Cyclobacteriaceae bacterium; assembly: GCA_040218415.1. GTDB lineage: Bacteria > Bacteroidota > Bacteroidia > Cytophagales > Cyclobacteriaceae > JAVJRN01. Next base: position 28,810 of record JAVJRN010000057.1, on the reverse strand, counting down.
GTGATAATAATGTGGTAGAAACTTATGACGTCAGTGTTTCCGATAGGCTCACTATTGATGAAAAGAGGTTAACGATCGATCCTACGGAAGATTTCATTAATCAAACATCCTATTACATCCTTGCCGATAATGGAGCTATCGAAGGTCTTTCAGGGAACCCTTGGGCTGGAATAAGTTCTCGTTTCAACTCCTTCTTTTTTGAAGCAAAGGAGAGTGATATTGTTATAGAAAATGCTGGTTGGCAACCCTTTAATTTGGCACTTAGTCAGTATACAACACTTAATAATAAACCAGCTTACGGCACATCCGATTTTGATGTGGTACTCTATTGGTTTGATGATGTGTTTCCAGCCAAATGGATACTTAGAAAAGGGAATCTTTCTTATGTGAATTTTAGCGACACGCCACTGCCTCCAGATACAGGATGGGAAGCACAAGCTGTTCCTGAATTAAGTAGGCCTACATTTGCCGCACTTAATCCTGCTCCGATTGTCTCTGGAACTACTTCCACTTATGTAGCTCCAGATATAACACCACCTACAATCATTTCTATTTCTCCAGCTAAAGATGCGAACTTTGTGCAACCTCTACAGCAATTCAGCATTACGTTTGACGAAAACATCTCAATTGGCCCTGGAAACATCAGGATATACCAAGCCGATGGTACACTTTTCGAGTCCATCAATGTGTCGAGTAGTGAGGTAGATGTTGAAGGAGAAAAGGTGACTATTCCTCGTGAAAATTTTTTCGGAAATACTGAAGACTATTATGTATTGGTCGACGCAGGCCTATTTCGGGATGCAAAAGGAAATGCCTTTGAAGGAATTTCTGATAACACGGCATGGACTTTTACCTCAAAACCACTTTTGGAAGTGACCAATTCGGGAACAACTCAGGTTAATGGTTTTTATGATTTAGGGGAATATGAGTCGGGGAGACCTTTATTTACAAAACTAGGTGAGCAACGTTTTTCTAATTCTATACAATGGTGGCCTAACAATGACAATCTTGGAGGGTATTGGCGCATTCAAAATAATGGTAAATATTATTATGAGAGTGACAAAGATACGCTGGCGCCTTCTACGTATACTTGGTCTCCTGCATCTTATGGAGAAGAGCCAACTCCTGGCGTTGCGCCAAACCCTATCCTGATTTATGGCGAAGATTTTGAATTCGTCAGACCTACAGTTACCCTCAGTAGTACAACTCCAACGAATACCAGCCAATCCAGCATTGATGTTGATATCGTTTTTTCTGAGTTGGTACAAGAATTTAATGCTTCGAAAATTTATTTAACCAATGCTACCTTAGCTTCATTGAGTGGGGAGGGCACCAATTATACCGCGACCATATCACTTGAAGATGAGGGTGAAGTGAAATTAAGGGTATCTGGCACTGACGACTTAATAGGGAATCCACAAGAAGATGCTGAAATCTCTTTTCAATATGATCAAACAGCACCGACGGTGGTTATCAGCACAGCGCTAGGCTCCTCAACTCCTCTCACGGCTTTTGATTTGTTCCTAGAATTTGATGAGGAAGTGGAAAACTACAATCCTTCATTATTGAAAATAACCAATGCTGAGGTGTTAAATGCTACGGTACAATCTTCAACTAAAATCAAGATCCGTCTGCAAACTATCGCTCAAGGAACCATAACAGCGCAATTGGAGGCTGGAGCGGTCACCAATCTAGTCGGTCTTGAAAATGAGGCATCTACAGTATTCAGTATTGTTTACGATCCTTTGGCACCTAATTATTACCGGTATGATACATTGAATACTGAATATATATCAGACTTTCTTGTCACGAACGATCATGAAGTATTCGCCGTTGGCAACAGTATTCCTGATAGGAGCAACGATTTTACCACACTTAAATTCACAGAAGATGGCGAAAAAGCGTGGATTAATCGAGAAGGAGGCACGGGTACAGATGAGGCTTTTCAGGTTGTGAGATATGACAATCACCTGTTCGTATTGGGAGCTATTACAAATGAATCCGGAACTAGCGAAGCAGCTATTTATAAGTATGATTATCAAGGAAATGAAGTAGACCATTTCATCACCAATCGATCGAGTGCTTTTGCTAATACGCTGATAATCAATGGACATATTTACGAATCCTATCTTAAAAATGACGTGGGAGAGCGAAGGGCTATTTCAAAAATCAGCTTATCAGATTTCTCTGTTCAATTAGGTGAAGAGGCAATTTCTACAACAAATGATGTTGCACCCCAACGCTTTATCTATGACAGCTTGAATGATTACATCTATTTCTATTTGGTGGACTATTCCGCCCGCCCTTGGCAGTTTGTAGTTGGTAAATACGATTTAGACCTCAATAAACAATGGGTACGCAGCTTCGAACCGACGAATGGCGCGGATGGACTGAAAGACTTAAAACTTGATGCCAACGGAGAACCTGTAGTGATGGGAACTGATGGATCTCGAAATCTCTACTTCTCAAAACTTTCTAAGACAGATGGAAGCACACTTTGGGAAACTGAAGTAACACCTCCAAATGGTGGAGGTGCCACTGGAAGCGGTAGCCTATTCATAGTAGATGGAAATATCAAATATATCACCGCTTTAGACGGTAGCACTGGCGATGATGATATTGCTGTTGGATCACTGAATAGTTTAGGAACAAGTGAGTTTGTGGTTTTGACAGACCTTGGTGCTCAGCAGGCGTTCAATGACCTGAGTGATGCTACACTAAATTCAGAAGGAGATTTAATCGTATCAAGTGAATATTTCAGTTCAGTGAATACGCTCTCTGTTGATAAGTTTGATCTTACGAATGGATCACTCATAGACAATATCGCCACCTATCAGGGTGCATTTGCTGAAGGCGTAAGTGCAGGTAAGATTTTCTTAAAAGATCAATACATCTATGCGATAGCTAATAGCACACAAGGCAGAAACAGAACCATGGAAATTGTTCGTTTTGTTGATGAAGACATATACAATTCCTTAAATCCGGTCAACACGTGGACAGGAACAGTTGATACGGACTGGGGAAAATCAGGCAACTGGTCATCAGGATCAGTACCAATAGCTAGTGATGACGTGGTGATATCTTCCACTGTTAATCAGCCTCAGATTTCCGGAGATTATCACGTGAATGACATCTCAATCTCTGCCAGCGCAGTTTTGACAATAGGCGAAAATGGGTCATTAGCCATTCACGGAAATGCCTCAGGAGAGGGTACTAGCCGAGTCGAAAATAGGGTAGAAGGTAGCGGAGCATATACTATGTTAGGTAGTACTTTAGATCCTGTGATTTTTTCAGAGGGAGCCAACACCCCGGATTTTATCTACGGTTTTGAAAACAACAATTATGTAATACCTACAGCTTTAGAAGCGGGCAAAGGGTATTTCGTATCTTATGCAGGAGCAACACAATCGCTTGAACTAGATGGAAAATTGGTGAGCGGTTCGGTTTCTATAGATTTAACTTATTCAAACGATGATATAGACAATGATTATGAACTCTTGGCCAATCCTTACAATGCAGCCATTAGCCATTCGAAGCTAGTTGCCGCAAATGGTGTTTCAGGATCTGGAATCGTTGATGGCGTCATATATCTCTGGAGAGATGGTGGAGCCAACTTAGCCAATGGAACAAGAGATGGCGCTTATGAAACCGTACTGGCGGATGGGACTACTACAGGAAGTTTTGATGGTCAGCTCAATCGCGGCGAAGGATTTTTTGTGAAATCATTGGCTAACGGCTCGTTTCAGTTTACTGCTGATATGCAGGGTAGTGCTAGCCAAGCTCGTTTCATGTCAAACTCAGTCTCCAGCGACTTAAAGCTTACTTTGACAAATGAAAAATCCTCAGATGTATTGATTATGAAATATCTGGAAAATGCCACATTGGCAAAAGATATAGGTTTGGACGCTTCCAAGTTTATGAACCCAAACCTTTCATTTTACACCATGTTAGAAAACGAAAGAATGGCTATTCAGTCGCTTCCGTTGACGAAAGGCTCCTCAACAAGTTTAGGAATAAAGAGTCTTGATGTGGGTGAATATAACATCGTTGTGGATCACTTACCCACTTATGGAAGTTTCACCCTGATTGACAGAGAAACCAATCAGACGTATTTACTGGATGCTAAAACGAAAATAAATGTGACTTTAAAAAAATCTGTTGTGGAAAACCGCCTAGAGTTGGTTTATGAACCGAATAAGGTTTTAGCCAGTCAGCTTCTTTCTACAAAGATTCAAGTATTCGGAACTTCAAAAGCTTTGCAGGTTCAATATGCAGGCGACAATGAAAAAGTACAAATTATCTCTATTAGCGGAAAAGTCATTCATGAAGAGGAAGTATCGTTCGTTGATAAGCAGGCCATTCTTGATACAAAGCTTAAAACCAATCAGGTTTATATTCTTAAAATCAATGATGCTTCTGTTAAGTTTTTATTGAAATAGACCAAAGAATTCAACCAGAAAGCACATTTTAAATAGATTTAATCATGAACAACACTAAAATAATACTCAGCATCCTCGGATTATTGGCTTACACAGCATTATTGGCTCAGCCACCGTCACCACCTGCCACACCTATAGACGGTGGGCTCAGCCTTCTACTCCTAGGAGGTGCAGCTTATGGGATTAAAAAAATAATGAAAGCTAAAAATCGTCACTAATATGAAGGTGATACTGAGTTATTGTGTTGATCGCCTACACATGGCCACAGAAAAGCAATGTGGGTCGGCAAAAACTGACCCAGCGTTAATTCTCGATTGCTAAAAGTATAGCTTAGGAACTCTTCCAGACAATAATTTTAGAACAGAACTTTTTTAATCGGTAAATTGCGCTTCAATATTATGAAGGAAGAAACCCTAACATCGATTAATCAAGTCATTGATAATTATTTTCAGGCTAACACTGAGGAAAATACCGTTTCCGCGAATGCGCTCATGCCGTATTTCATAGAGGCCAGTTTATTTGTAAAAGACGAAAAAAACGGACTGCCAATAAGAAAGATTCTTAGAACATTGGATGAAGAAAATGCCTTACACCAAATCCCAACTTTGCATGCTGAGCGAAAGGATAAGCATACGTTTTGGTATTTTGTAAGAGAAGGTTTTGAGTTCACCGCCACTGATCCAAATGATACGGGACTCACCAAAATCCAAAAAGCAAAATTGCTCAAATCACAGAGTGATGAGCATTACCTTATCAACCATTGTGATGATTTGCTTGGCGTGACGGCTTTAAGGAATTTCAAATTCAACTTTATTTTGGGCAATTACCATAAAGATGGTAAGACAAGAAGTTCCTTACCGGTTTCGGCATATTATCCTGAACACAATCTGGTTATTGAGCTTATTGTCCCAGAGGACGCTATTTCTATAGATCATCCGAAAAGGCAAACGCCAGAAGGCACTAAAAGAGCTGAGCTCATGGGCATTTATGCCGAGCGTAAAAAGAGAGGCCTACAAGAAAAGGGTGTCAATTTTATCGAAATTCCTTACGCTTCTTTTGCAATCGATGAAAGCGGCGATTTAGTCAGAGAGGAAGATAAAGACCTTGACCTGTTGAAAACTTATCTTAAAGGTTTTCTCACTGAGTCTTAAAAAGGGTAGAAGCTTTACTTTGGCATACCAGCCCAGTGCCAAGGAATTTTGAAACTATCTGATGTCTGGTTTTGGATATATAATTTCAAAATTTTTCAATCCATCTTGATTATAAAATCTAAAACTGCCCTCTAGTTGATCTGAAAGGCTCATGATCATTTGAATGCCCAATGAATCATTTTTTTGGATAGAAAATCATCCTCCCGTGTAATGGAATCAAATATCTCCAAAACAGTGCATTTTAAGCCAATCATCAGATGGAGAAAGCATCGCTTTTGAAGAAATTGCGATTGACTATTGCTTGATTTGAGCGAATGTGTAAAACATTTCACTCGCTATTTGCATGGATCTTTCCTTGTACATTGCTGCCTCCTGTGGCGTGTCGTCAAACTCCTTGGGATCGTCATATCGAACCGAAATCCGCTGATCTGTTCCGGGAATAAACGGACACTTTTCATCCGCGTGAGAACAAGTCATGACCGCTGCAAATTCATGGGTTCCGTTCGCTGGGTCGTTAAAAAGCTTTGAAAAGGCGATGATAGGTTTACTATCATTTGATGATGAAATGGAATAGGTAGGGTTTACAGCTCCTTTGACAGAGACAATAAAGCCACTATTTTCAATGGCTTTTACTGCTCTTTCATTAAAACTGGTGACTTCAACTCCTCCAGAATAGCATCGGACAGGCACACCATAAGAATCCGCTGCTGTCTGTGCCCAAATCTGCGAAAACTGACTTCTTCGCGAGTTATGTGTACAAATGAAATTGAGGTTTATCTCTTTTCCAGCATCCAATTTTTCTTGAACATAGTCAAGCAATGGCTGAAGTACTTCTTTTCGCAAATCGGCAACATGTCGTTCACGTACAATCTGGATAGTACGCTCAAGATTTGGTAACGTAAGCAATTGTAGCTTTTATGATTGTTTAAAAAATTAACAACAACCTGATCCTGGTGCGCAACTAGCTTCTTGCTCTTGCACTCCAATCTCGGAAAGATTGATTTTTTGTTTACTTGATCTTTCTTTTGGCTTTGATGCGAATACCGTGATGCTGAAAATACCAGTCGCTCCTTGATTGAATGTTTCTATTTCCTGATCAGAAAGGTATTTGGCTAAAATGTCATCTGGAATGGTGATTGGCTTTTCCTTTTGTAAGGTAATATGATCAAAACCAGCCTCTTGTATATGTTGCAGGTAGTCAACTTTTTGGATAGCTCCAGATACACAACCTGCGTACATCTCTGCATCTTCTCGTAGTGCTTCTGGCAAGCTGCCAACCAACACGATATCAGATATACTAAAATGCCCGCCGGGTTTTAATACCCTGAAAATTTCCTCGATAACCATTTTCTTATTGGGTACAAGGTTCAGCACGCAATTGCTCACGATCACATCGGCTACATTGTCGCTGACTGGCATATTGTCTATATCACCCTCGCGAAACTCGACATTGTTGAAGCCCAGCTTCTCCGCATTTGTACGCGCTTTTTGAATCATAATTGGCGTAAAATCAATACCAATTACTTTTCCTTCAATGCCAGTTTCGTGTCGGGCTACAAAGCAATCATTACCAGCTCCAGAGCCGAGATCGATCACTGTATCACCCTTTTGAATCTTTGCAAACTGGATAGGTAAGCCACAACCCAAGCCTAAGTCGGCATCCTCGACATAGCCGCCGGTTCCTGTATAATCATCCATCATAATGTTGTAGACTTTGTTGGTAGGAGTGGTCGCGCCACAGCAAGAGGCCGCATTTTCCGCTTTTCCTTGTTCGGCTATTCGAGCATATCGCTCTTTCACCATATTTTTCAATTCTTGTTCTTTTTTCATGATTGTATATTCTTGATTTAACATGATTAAGTGAAACATTTAATTAGCAACAATCTCCTGATGAAGGAGATTCAAATTGGTTAAATATTTTATTGAATTGGCCTTTGATTTCCTCCCAGCGAATGGGATTGATACAGTAGCTAATTTTCGAACCTTCAATTGTGCCTTGAATAATGCCGATATCCTTCAATTCTCGCAAATGCTGACTGATTGTGGCTTGCGCTAATCCCAATTCCTGAACCAAATCACTATTGATGCACGCATTGGCGTTAAGTAAATACTGAATAATTGCCACGCGTGCAGGGTGGGAGAAAGCTTTGGCGGAAATAGCCATTTGATTCTGAATGTCGGAGAAGAGGTCTGTTCGTGATACGCCCATATATTGGTTATTGAGTTTCGGTAACTTTTCAATGGATTGATAAACCAATCAGTCATGCAAAAGTATCGTAATATTACGATATTACAATAGGATTGTTGTAATATCGGCGAATTTGGACTTGATGTTTTTCGAAAAAATGGATAGGCTAGGAGCTACAAACAATGCATATTGAATGCCCCTGAGCTAAAAATCATGCAGAATAAAAGCAGGTAACTGTTCCAAGGTCTGTGACCCAAAGACCTGATACAAAATCTATCAACCCTAACAGAATGATGTCCTGTAAGACACAGGACATGGAGAAAGGTGAAATTCCCCTAGCTTACTAACCTGTTAACTGCTTTCTTTTTATAGTTTTCAATTAACATATTTCCAAAACCAGCTTTATCGTTTCTCAATAATTCCATACTTTCTCCATTAACTATGGTTGGATTAGCATCTCTTAAATGTTTATCGCTCCAAATACCTAGCTCTAAAATTATAGGCGTTAAATCAAGTGCTTTTTTAGTTAAATGGTAGTAAACAGACTTTTTATTGGTAGCTAGTTTAAACTTTGTAATCAGCTCAAATTCTTCCAATTGTTTCATTTTACTGGAAAGGATATTGGTGGCAATCGCTTCATCACTATCAGTAAAATCCTTGAAAGTTTCTTTGTTTTCTATTAGCATCTGCTTGATAATTACCAGCATCCATTTATCACCCAAAACATCAAGAGCAGAAGTGAAAGGACAATTGCATCTAAATTTTGTTTTCATTCTCTGTTAATTTTTTCTCCTGCAAAGATAATTAATTATAATTTTTCACTTGCATAATGAAATTAATACTAAAATTACTTGCATTACAAAAGTAATTATCTAATATTGCTTGCGAATAACAAGTAATAACTTCACTAAATATCAAAACCAATGAAAAAAGTAATCACAGCAATCATGTTAACAGGTATTCTGGCTTCCTGTGGCACAACAAAAACAAATTCAACAAGCGAGGTTAATCAATCAACAAAAACAACTATGAGTAAAAAAGAAACAGTAGGCACGTTTCTAGGTGCCGTATTTCAACAAGATCCTGAAAAAATGAGAGAATTGGCTAATGCCAATTACATCCAGCATAATCCATATATACCAACTGGATTAGAACCATTTATACAAATGCTTCCTATTCTCAAAGAAAACGAAACCACTGCCGAAAACATTAGAATGTTTCAAGATGGCAATTATGTGTTTATGCATAACATTTGGCGAAATGCACAGCCTTTTGGGGCAGATGAAATGGTTTCATTCGATATAATTCGATTGGACGATAATGGTAAAGTAGCGGAGCATTGGGATGCTATGACAACATTGGTTAAAGAAACTGCTAGTGGAAGAACACAAACGGATGGTTCTACAACTGTGACGGATTTGGATAAAACCGAAGCAAATAAGGCATTGGCCAAATCAATGGTAGAAGACATTTTAATGGGTAAAAATCCGAATAAGATAACCGACTACATCAGTACTGAACAATACGACCAACACAATCCGGGAATTAAAGATGGTTTAGCTGGCATTGTTGAAGCTGTTGAATACCTCACTTCTCAAAACAACATGTTTAAGTATACAAAAATCCACAAAGTATTGGGAGAAGGAAACTTCGTACTTACTATTAGTGAAGGAGAATGGAGTGGCAAAACCCAAGTATTTTACGATTTGTTGCGCTTCGAAAATGGAAAAGCGGTCGAGCATTGGGATGTCATTCAACCTATCCCAACTGAAGGTTTAGCAAATAACAATGGCATGTTTAACTTTTAAAATTCTATAAAATGACAATCACAAATTTTAAAATAGTAACTGTACTTTTTGTCCTAATGGTCTTTTTCTCATCATGTGAAAATGATGATGAAGCTACTCCCGAGTTGAGTCAAAGAGAAAAAGTAGCGGCATTTTTTGAAGCTGTGAATACCCGAAATGTTGCTGCGATAGAGGAGTTGGTCACGGAGGATTATATGCAGCATAATCCATTTATACCCACGGGAAGAGATGCTTTTGTAGCACTTCTGCCTATGTTAGAACAAAATGGAACGACCGTAGAAAATATCCGAATACTTGAAGAGGGTAATTTTGTGGCTATCCATAACCTTTGGACAAATGCCGCACCTTTTGGAGCAGATACAGTCGTGAGTTTCGACATATTACGTTTTGACGAAAATGGGAAAATTGCTGAACACTGGGATGCCTTACAACCGTGGGAAAGTCAAACTGTCAATGGAAATACAATGATTGATGGGCGAACCAGTATTGCCGCTTTGAATCAAACGGAAGCAAATAAAGCTTTGGCGGTATCGATAATAGAGGATGTTTTGATGGTGCAAAACCCAAACAACATTACAAATTACATCGCAGAGGATTACATTCAGCATAATCCTGGTATTGATAATGGTTTAGTTGGTATTCAAGCTGCTGTGGAATACCTTATTTCGATCAACAATATGTTTCAATACACAACCATTCACAAAGTAATTGGAGAAGGCAACTTTGTGCTCACGGTGAGTGAAGGTCAATGGAACGGAACCACAAATGCCTTTTATGATCTATTTCGCATGGAAAATGGCAAAGCCGTGGAGCATTGGGATATTATTCAGCCTGTCCCAACAGAAGGTTTGGCAAATGATAATGGAATGTTTGGATTTTAATAAAACCAATATTTGTAAATAAATGGTATTAAATCCAAGGGTAGAACCCTTGACCCTAGCTTCCGACGCAGAGCATCGGGGAATTAGACCTATTGGGCTATCGCCCTGCGATTAAAAACGTAAATCATGACTGAAAATTCAATTTCCACGCTTGCTTTAATACTTTGCATGGCACCAGGCATATTGCACTCAGTAGAAGTTGCCTATCCAATGTTGGCTCGTTGGCTTGCCAATTATGTGCTGCCTCTATTTGAACCTGGCTTGCCCAAGAGTAGTAAACATCTTACCGCTATGGATCAAACAGTGATGTTGGACGCAGCACTTTCGGCAGCACCAAGGGAGAAAAAAACAGCAGCTGAAGATTACCTATTTGTTCTGCTTTTTGAGCAGCGGCAGGGGGCATTGGCGTTTATCGCTATTATTGTTGGTGCAGTTTATGGCATGCAATTACCCATAGAAGATCGTGCTGTTCTACACCTGTTATTATTAGCAATGTCTGTTTTGTTCATGTTGGTCAATGCCAATCATGCGGGTATTCCTTTCTTGGGTAAACATCCTAAAGTATCAAGAAATGGCCGAAATGTGGGTATTGTATTTTCGGCATTCTGGCTAGGGGCATCTGTTCTCAATTATCTGGCTTTTACCTATGCCTCAATTTAATTTTTAGATTTAATTAATTCGAAATGAAAAACATAATTATTACTGGAAGCAGCAGCGGGTTTGGCTTAAAGGCTGCCAAGGATTTTGCCGATAAAGGCAATAAAGTATTTGCCACGATGCGAAATCCAGAAGGCAAGAATGCCGCCAAAAAAGCGGAACTTGAAGCACATTCTGCCCATATCAAAGTAGTAGATATGGATGTCACTCAAGATGCTTCCGTAAAAGAAGCGATGGATTTTATCTTGGCAGAAGCAGGAAACATTGACATTCTAATCAACAATGCCGGTGTTATGTTTCTTGGTATCACAGAAGCCTTTAGTGTGGCTCAGGCACACCAACAAATGGAGACCAACTATTATGGGGCTATTAGAACCATGCAGTCAGTTTTACCGGTTATGCGTAAAGCAGGCGCAGGCTTAATTATCAATACCTCGTCGTTGGTTGGTCGTATGTCGCCACCATTTTTCGGAACGTATACAGCGACCAAACATGCTTTGGAGGGTTATTCACAGGCTTTGCGATATGAGGTTTCACCATTTGGTATTGATATCGTATTGGTAGAGCCAGGACCATTCGGAACTGGATTATTGGCATCAGGACAAGTTCCTGCTTACAATGAAGTTTTAGAATCTTATGGTGAATTGGCGGGTGTTCCTTCTGCAATGGGTGAAAATTTTACTCAAATGTTACAAAGCGAAGATGCTCCGGATCCACAATGGGTTGTAGAGGCTTATTTAAAATTAGCAGAATTGCCTTTTGGCAAACGTCCAACTCGAACTGTTGTTGGAATTACGTGGGGCGTGGATGAAATAAACGAATTGACACAACCTATTCAAGATAGAGTTCTTAAAGAAATGCAGTTAGAAAATGTACTTGATGGCGTTTCGGCATAATCATAAAACTCGCAGGTAACTTTTTAAAATCACAAGGGTTTCGGCTCTTGTGATTTTTCTATTTCTGCTTCAAGATATCGGAGGTGTGCCCGCATGGTTATAGACTGAGCCACAACCTTTGTAATGGTTTCAAATGTTGACACGAGCAATAATTTCTGGAAATTTTCTCTGTAATAACGGTAATCATTTTGTCTTACTTACAATATACTTTAATTCAGTGCACGAAAATGCAGAAACGTCTGTATCTGAGAAGCACTACCACAGATGCCCAGTTCAGACTCTTGGCTGTCAATCTCTTTAAAAACAATACAATCGCATGGCGGTTAGCAAGCCATTCTAGGCCTATTACTATAAAATGGGCAAGGAAAACTTAAAGCAGCTGCCTTTATCAACTTCGCTTTCCACCCAAATTTTGCCTTGATGCTTTTCTATAAATTCTTGACAGAGTTTTAATCCAAGCCCAGATCCCGATTCGTGTTGGGTTCCCGAAGTAGTTTCAAAGCTGTTTTTTTGAAATACTTTTTCAATTCTTTCGGGTGAAATTCCAACGCCAGTATCTTCAATAGAGCAAATTATAGCATCGCGAGTAGTTTCTGCTTTAAGGGTTATGAGTCCGTTTTCGTGCGTGAATTTGATGGCATTTGCAATCAAATTCCGGAAAATGGTTGATATCATATTCATATCAAAGGAGGCGTGTATATGTTCTGGAATCGTGTTGACAATTCTAATCTGCTTTTTACTCGCTGCGTCTTCCAATAGATCAATATTTTCGGCTATGGCCTTATGTAAAGGTAATTTCTGACGGTCAATGGAAACATTCTCTTTTTGATGGGTTGCCCAGAGCAGTAGGTTTTCAAGAATGGCGAAGATGCTTCGGCTTTGCTTTCCAATGATGTCAATAAATTCAAGGATCTGCTCTTGACTGAAGTTTTCATGATCCATTTTTATTATATCGGTGAAGCCTTGGATAATACCAATGGAACCTCTCAAATCATGGGAAATTATCGAAAACAAGGTGTCTTTGGATTCATTCAGAAGTTTTATTTTTCGATATTGTTGGGAAAGATGCAAGTTGGCTTTAACCCGCGCAATTAGTTCTACTTCATCGACTGGTTTTCTGATATAGTCAGCAGCCCCTGCGTCTAAAGACGTTTCCAGATTTTTCGCACTTGTCATGATGCCCGTACACATGATGATGGGTATATCTCTCGTATCAGGGTTTACTTTTAAAGTGGTGATAAATTCAATCCCATTAATATCCGGCATTTCCCAATCCGTAATAATCAAATCAGGAAGTTCGCTTTCTATAACTTGATACGCCTGGCTGGCGCTACTTGCCAATGAGATTTCTTCTGAGATGGCAGATTTTTCAAGCATCTGATAGATGGCTTGCAAGTTTTCGATCTGATCGTCAACAATTAAGATTCTTCTATGTGGATTATCCATGGGCGGCTATGTGTAATAGGTGTTTGTACTGCGCTTCGTTCAGAATTAAAATACTCTTATGCACTTCTTCTTCCCATTTTTTGATCTCTTCGGTCGGCTGATCCAAATTCTTAAGAATGGCTTTTACTTTTCCTACTTCAAAAACCAATGTTTGACTTAGTGCCGCAATAATTGGCGCGAGCGTTTCTTTTTCGGATGGGCTAAGATTAATGTCGCTTTCAGGTTTGGGAGTTTCATGCGAGGGCGTTTGCTCTGCTGTTTGGTCAAAATGTGATAGGGGTAGGGTAAAGAGGAAGGTCGTTCCCTTCCCAACTTCGCTTTCAACGTTGATCTGTCCCTTATGCGCTTCAACAGCCATTTTGCAGAAGGTGAGTCCTAGTCCGGTGGAACGCATGCTGCCAGACTTTGTAGCATCCAACTGGGTAAACTTATTGAAGATTTTCTCTAACTGATCGGGGGGAATCCCTTTTCCAGAGTCAGCAACACGGATGTTCACCATTCCTTCGTTTTCAACAGCAGCGGATATTTGAATAGTGCCATGCTGAGGCGTGTATTTAAGGGCGTTCGTAAGCAGATTGGCAAATACTCTGAGCAACACTTCTTGGTCGGCTTTTACCTGAATGCCCGACGGAATGGTGCTTGTCAATGCAATAGATTTGTTGATCACCAGTAAGCTGGTGTCGTCTATTGACTTTTGAACAACATCAGATAAGGACACTTCCGACTGTTCCACGATCATTTGGCTGTTTTCGTATTTGTACACATCCAAAATATTCAGCACCAAGTTGTGTAATTGATGTCCGGCCTGTTTTATTTTTTTATTGTTTTCGGGATTGTAATCTTCTACCGAATGAACAATGGTATTTAAGGGATTTTTAAGATCGTGTACCAACATGCCCGTCAAATCTTCTTTGAAACCGTCTAAGGCGACCAACTTTTCATTTGATGATTGCAGTTCTTTGGCCTGATGTTGGATTTCTTCTTTTTGTTCGGAAATTTGTTCGTTAAGTGTGGTGAGTTTTTGGTTGGCCTTTTTCTTAGCGTGGTAAAACCGGAATGATACAACCGCAATGATAAGTGCCGCAAGCAAACCCACTAAAGTAAATTGCTGATTGCGTTCGCGTAGTTTCAACTCTGTTTCATAGGTGATACGCTCCTGCATTTGAGCTAACTGCACTGAGTCTCTTTCTTGTTGGAAATCAAAATCAGCCTGCTTCTGAGTCATTTCTCTTACTTGCTTTTCATTTACCAAACTATCGGAGGCTTCCTTAAAGAGCACGTGTAACTCGTAAGCACGCTTATAATTTCCTAAATCGGCCTCAATGGGAGCTAAAGCGCGTGATGTATTATAGAGTTCAAACAAAATCCCTAGTTCTTGGGCACCTTCAAGGGCTCTGTTATAATATTTCACGGCAAGAGAAAGTTGCTGTTTTTTTTGGTAGATGTCTCCAATACCTTCTAAGATTTGAGGAATGATATTTTTCCCGTTGGAGCTTTCCGCCTTTTGTAAGGCTAATTTTGTATAACTAAGTGCTTGATTTAGGCTGTCTAGTGCTATGTAACAGCCCCCTAAACTGTTGTAATAGTAGGCTAATCGGAGGTCGCCACCGGTTTCTTTGGCCATTTCAATGGCTTTTAAATAATAGGGTAAGGCTTCTGCCGCCTTGTTTTGAATAATGAGAAGTCCACCAAGGCTTTGATAGACATTAGCTATGCTCAATGGATTTCCCTCTTCCTCATAGATTTCAAGGGCTTTATGATAATATTCCAATGCCTTTTTATAATTTAAACCGTCTCCAAATTCATATCTGCGATACACACTCCCAATACTTCTATACAGCCCTCCTAGCTCTTTTCGGTTATCGAGTGCTTTGTTGATTTCGAAGGATTTCATGTAGTACTCTAGTGCCTCGGAATAGCGTCCTTGTTGGTCGTAGATAAGAGCGATATTTCCGTATTCACTAGCCATCCCTGTTTGGATTTTTTGCTCTTCGTCTATTTTTAGTGCCTGGAAATAAAAATTTAAGGCCTGCTTATAGTTCGACTGCTTTGCATATACATTACCAATACCATTTAATCCTCGAGCTACTCCTGCGGGATTATTTATTTCTTTATAAAATTCAATGGATTTGTCGTAATAGTCACGAGCCTGACTGTACTCTCGCTGCTTTATTTTGAGCCACCCTAATTTTCTGTACACATCAGCTTTTTCTTTCACAGAAATATCCGTACTAAGTAACGTGGAAAGGGAGTCGAATTCCGACTGCTTTTGAGCAGTCAGCTGCAAAGATTGTTGTGTTATTATAAATAATAGAAAAAACCGTAGAATGGACTTATTCATGACTTGCCAGATTTATGAAGTGTTTGTATTTTTTTATTGAGTATGGAAATGTTTTCAATGCCATGGAAACCGTCTACAGGTCCTGAAAAATTAATATTACCAATAATTTTACCTCCCTTACTCAGCTTGTTGGGGTATTGCTCGTTGTTCTGAGCTACTCCCACATTTGTTGTACTATGAGCTCTTGCAGAAAAGCCCGTCAGTAGTATTCTCTTTAAATTCAGATTGTATTCAGAGTTGTTTTCTTTTAAATAATGGAGTGCCTTAGTCGAGTCCTCTATCACGACTGGAATACCTCTTTTAAGTCTATAGTTCAGGTTTACAATATTGAATCCTTTTTCTAAATAAGGCGCTCTGTGTCGTTCTTCCTTGGATCTCTCATTTACATAGTCGCCTCCTCCATGAAGAAATACTATCGTAATATTTTGTGTCTCAGCATTTAAGGTTCTTGATAAATAGATATCCATATTTTGTTCAGCATCTGAGCTATAGGAGATATCCCTCAGTAAATCATGGTTAGCTGATGACAGACCGTCAGCATTAGTTTGGGCTGAAGTTGACTGAATATTTAATAGTAAGAAACCAAGTATTGTTAGTGATATGCTGAATTTCATAGTTGTGACTAATTGCCTTTAATGTCCAACTATCATCCTAAGCCGAACCTTGTCGCGTAGACTTTTCAAATTTCTATAAAAGTATTTCATTGTACCTGTCTTTACTAATATCAACACCGATATTGAATTGAAAAGACATAAATTAAATACCGATAATATGGATTTTATTTTGATACGCTTCAAAACATTGCTGCCAGAAGTACAATTACTTAGAACGATCTGAAGTTTGTCTAAATAATCTGAAAGGGGAGAGCTATTTTATTTGGGTATCTCAAGAGGAAAACTAAACTTTTGAAAGCGAAAAACTGATGCTCTTATCCGCTCACATTCTGTTCACCCAATCTCTGGAATAATCACTAGCATCAAGGTAGCAGGAGAGCCCTTAAGCTGATTAATATAGTAAGTATTGGTTTAAAGGGACAAAAGTAAAATTCACCGTCTTGATCAAAGCAGTGTTTTCAATCGATTATAAGCGTTTTGCAAACAGCCAAGCATATTGGCTTTTATGCTCTACTCCTTTACGATTCTCGTAGCAAACTGGCCTATCGCTACAATGTATAGTCCCTTCGGTAAGTGAGAGATATCAATCAGCTCATCCGCTGATTTGCATTTAGATGAAAAATAAACTTGTCCATTTAAGCCAATGACTTTTACTTCTTTAGCAAGCGCATTATGAATATGAAATGCGTCGTTGACCAATGTTGGTTGAATATGGAAGATATTTTCGGCTTCAAAAGCCAGAGGATCTAACGATAGATTGGATTTGTTGAAAGTTGGTTGCTGAATGGCCCAAGTCGAGCTACCATCTGGCACTCTTGCGTAGCTCATATTTGAGTCTAAAATTGGAACTGTCACTTCATCCACAGTTTGCACTTCGATAGCACTAAAAGGTCGGTAAAGACCTATAGACTCACCAGCTTTACTTAGTTTGAAGTCCAGATGAAGTGGTCCCTGTTCTGGAGTACCATCAGCCCACAGTACCAAAGTGCCTTTTGAGGGAATTGTCGTTTTCACACCATTACCCTCAGGGATTTGAGCTTTTCTTTTATATGTAATATCATCTGTGACAAACCATCCAGCTATATCTATAGCTTCCGATCCATCATTGTAAAGTTCGATGTAGTCGTCAGTTTCGTCATATTCATCAGTTATGATTTGATTACTACTGACCACTTCATTGATGAATACCGGAATCTTTACTTGATTGGCATCTATTTCGTAGATAGCTTTCAATTCCAAATCGGCATCCATCACACCACTGTAAACTGCTTGCTCTACCACTTGATTATCCACAAGCCAATGCTTGAATTGATAACCCATAATTGGATTGGCTGCCATGGCAAGGTCTCTTCCTTTGAAGTAGCTGATCTCTGCTTCCGTATCATTTATCATTTGGCCATTCAGCGTATAGCTTGCACCGTTTATATCAGCACTCAAATGAATGGTCGCTGTGGATGCATTATTCAAAAAGCGTTCACTTAAATGCTTCAGCACATTGGCTGGTCTTTGTGTCGAAAAGTCTCTAAAAATTTTCAAATCTTTTTCAAAATTATCTGCAATATTAAATCTTGCGAGGTGATAAGGGATCTCATTACTGATCCTAGCAGACATACTATCCACAAAATGAATGGTGCGTTCCGGCTTGAAAGTCGTTGAAAGATGTATGGCATACCGATCAATAAACATGTCTCTGAATTCGGCATTTTTTATGAGTTCGGCAAAGACTACTACCGACCATTCTGGAGCTGAGCTATAGCCACCTATCATGCTTTTAGTGTTTTCCCCCAGTGCGAATGTCACAGTATTGTGATCAACTCTACCCATGCTATAGCTGTACTCTACGTCCATGAGGATCCATCTCCATTTACCATTTTCTATTGGCTTCCACATTTTCACATTGTTGTATGGCCAGTCCACATTCGCTGTGAAAGTTTCCAGTATGAGGTAGTTGACGAGCTCTTCTACATCTATCATTTCTTTGGCTTGCGCATAGTTCGCTGGGTCAGACATTGGGTTTCGTTTTAGAAAACTACTTAACTCATTGAACGTTGCATCCGTAGGGATGTCATTGTGCGAATCCACTCCCTTGTAGGTGGCTTCTATGAGTTTTACCTCATCCTTATCATAGCCGAAGTTGCTATACGCAAAATCCTTATTGGCGCGCTCACGCATATTTTCTATGCCAAAGTATTCTCCATTGATGTAGATGACGGCAGGCTCATAAGCTTGATAATCGACCTCCATACGATTTACAATTAAGGATTGAATGAAGGCATCTTTCATCATGGTACGTTTGAAATCATTACCCGAGTTACGCATCATGATATCCTTGTACTTATGTCCCGGTTTGGTCGATTTGAAGAAATCATATTTCAGCTGGTTTTCATAAAACTTCCGCTTGGGGGATATAGATATTGATTTGAGCGCACTCTCACGGGAACCTCCACCCACTATCCTGATATCAAGCTCCTGATTGAGCTGAGGTATACCTTCTTCATCGAAAAATTCAAAATTGACAGGACGATCCCAGTCCTGATTGAAATTTTTTGGTGTTTTCTGCAGATTGCCTATGATGCCATTGGTGCCATCACAGTAGATACCGATGGTGTCATTGGTGAGAAATCGCTGGTCTGTGGATATAGAAACTACCCGTAGATCTGGTTTGCGCTCATTGATGAAAAAAGTAGCTGAGATCACATCACTGGAGAGTTGACCTTCTTGATAAGCTTTGGCTCGAACGACTTTGGTAGAACTCATTGTAATCGTCTCACCAGCCTGTAAAAGTGTCGCACTCTTGTTAGGTTCTGTATTGTCAGTGGTATAATAGATAGCTGTTCCTGCCGGGATATCCAAAAAGGTCAAACTTTGACTTCCCGAATAAAAACCACCTTTCAAAGAGAAGACCGGATTGCTGCAGCGTAAAGCTGCAAATAATTTGTTGGTGTTGCTTGAAGCAGGGCTGGGTTCTTCAAAGAAAACCCATTCTTCGCCACCATCTGTTTTGCGACCAAAAGAAATATTGCGAAACTGCTCAGGATATTCCACTTGGTCTACCAACTCCTGTGCGCTATAGATAAATAATTCACCGCCTTCAGGATCAATTTTAAAAGAAGCATGGCCGGCACGTTCGTCCCGCTCAAAATAGAGGATTTCAAAACCCTGTGGTGATACGGTCCCTGAAGCTGGTTGCCATTTGGTAGGATCTGAACGCTCATCTGTGAAATAGTAATCAGAAAGATTAATGGTCTGAGTAGCAGAGCTATTATAGAGCTCTACCCACATGCTGAAGTTATAGGCATCATCCATGAGGTATGACACATTGTTGGTCATCAATTCATTGATTTTTAGCTGGCTCTGACCTATCAATGGCAACATTATGAAAAGGGATAGGAATCTTAAGTTCATCATTTTCATTAAATGCTTTTTTATTGTTTGATCAGTCTGATAGATTTTTCAGTCTTGTCTGATTTGATATTTAGCATGTAAATGCCTGCTGAAAATTTTGTGATATCGATTTCTTGAAAATCAGCTCCGGCATTAAGCTCACCTGTGAACATGACTGCTCCGCTGATTGCCGTAATTCGAATTTTTGCCCCAGCTAATTTTGAGTTAGCTAATTCGATTTGAATCTTATCGGTGGCCGGGTTAGGGAAAACTTTTATGGACTGTAAAGTATTTTGACCAGCCGATAGTATATCAGGCTTGTTGACGCTGATTTCTATGGTGTCTTTATTGATGCATCCATGGTCATTGGTAACCTGAAGCCAATAGCTAAACACGCCTTCTTCATTATTTTCAACCGAGAGACTTTTGGTGGTTGCTCCTGTATTCCATAGGTAGCTATCAAAATCTGTATCCGGCTGAAGTAGCACAGCGTTGTGCTGATAAACCGCAGTGTCTTCTCCGATGGTAAAGTCGGGTAGGGGATTCACTGTCAAATTCAACACGACTATACTATCAGCACCAGTGGACGATGTTTCGGTGATAACATAGCCACCTGTGGTTTCGAATCCCTTGAAAGCTTCTCCTTGACAAATGCTTTTGTCAACAAACGTTACATTTTCAGAGGATACGTTGAAATTAGCTTTCGTCAATGCCGACCACACTGAACCTTTTTTGGCTCTAGCTTGAATGGTCATGTCAGTAGCCAATGTGAAAGAGGATTTATAGAGCATCGCACTGGAAGAAGTCTGACCTCCAAATAGTCGCGGGTCAGAGTCATCAGTAGTGTAGTAAATAGTATCAGTATCGGAAGAAATGTCCAGATTGAAAGGCTTATTGTGATCACCACCTTCTTCACTGAATTGCGGAGGATCAATAGCTAAAAACCAGCCTGCGTTCTTTAACTGTGCTACAACGATATCTGTTCGCTGTGGGAAATACGTATTGAGCATATAGTCCACGCGCGGTTGCCAATGGTCTTCTTTGGTATATAGTGCATAAGTTCCGCCACCGTCCACATCTCTGCGATAGTCACCCCACCGTGCAGATTCAGCCAATAATCCCACACCCAATTCATTAGCTATTTCCTGATAGCGGGCAGCAGTTTCTTCAGGTGTCATCGCTCCGCCATTAAAAAAATGCTTTTGAATACGATCCGCTAGGTAGACCCGATATTCAGTGTTCTCTAATAGTTTGTTGAAAATTCCTGTTGGATTGCCAGCTTCATTTTTATCCGTGATATTCTCATGGAGGTTATTCATGGAGGTCTCAGCATCCCAGCAGAGAAACTTAAACCCTTCTTTATTAGTGGCTCTGTTTCGAGTAGCCAACCAATTGTTTTTATCCCAATCTGTATTGGAGATGTAGAAATTGATCAGAATGTAATCCGTTAGGTTTCTTACGTCTAGTAGATTTTGGTAGGAAGCGTTGATCGAGCCATCTTCATTTTTTCCCTGTATTTTTTGATACTTCTCATTGGTTTCAAATCCTTCATTTGTTGCGGTGATGAGTGATTTCCACGCTTCGTCTGTTCCATCGGTCACGCCATTGTGATCCTTTACTACATCATAGTCGTCTTCCTTGCCTCCCAGATATTCACTTACAAAGTCATCGGTGATTTTCTCTGATATATCATAAACGCCCCAATACAATCCATTCAAATAGATATGGGCAAACTTCCTGTGAGCCGCCAAACGATCCATATCAAGTTGTGTTTTTTTGGTGAATGGATCTCTTACATAATCAGTCTCAGCACATTGCGCAGGGCTGTTTTTGAGCCATGAGTAGTTGTAACCCGCACGAAATACCAAAGTGTTGAACTCATTGCTAGCGCTCTTTTCATCGAACATATTGAAGTTGAGTTTGGAAGGCCCATATTCACTTCTGAAATGGACTCTTAGCGAATGCTTCGGACTGTTAGATGGTTTTCGTCCATTGCCACCATGTATTCTCAATCCACAGTTTATTTGAAAGTCAACATTCTCTTCGGGATCAAAGTATTCCATGGAAACCGGTCGTTCCCAAGGCTCTGAGTGTTCTACACTATTAAGGTAGATTCCAGCTAGCCAGTCATTGTCAGGATCATCACGAAACAAATGCTCAACATCAGTGACCAACGATACTGTTGGGAGGGCCTTCAATGCTGCGAAAAGGGCGGGTTTATTTTCAGCCGTGCAGATTTCAGGATCCATTTCATAATCTCCTGGAAAAAAGGCGGCCTCTGAAGAGGTCCATCGAGAAGGGTAACCTGCAGGATTATTCGGTTGATCTAAAATATCTGCGAAAATGTAGGTCTGAGTAATTACATTTCCCAAAGTCTGATCGGTTTGGTCTATGGCAACCAAACTCAAAACGGTCGTTTTATCAATGATCAGCGGTGAAGAATACTTTGTGGCATTAGTGAGTGTAGGGCTGCTACCATTCGTTGTGTAATAGATGTCCGTATCGCTATTTAAATCTGAAACTGTGAGTGTAAACGAAGCATCATAAAATCCTCTGCTATGGCTAAACGCTGGGTCTAAAATAGCGCCGGCTGTAGTATTGGCAGTACCGGGTGAGGGCGTTGTTAAAAAGGTATATTGATCATCAATTAGCCCATAAGAAACATCCTTGGACTGAACAGGGTACTCATCAAATAAAGTAGTAGATGTGATACCATCAGGCTTAATCAAGGCCAAAAATTCTCCTGAGCCTGAAAGTTTGAAGTTTGTATGCAAATTTCCAGTGGCGCTTGATCTCTTCTTTTCCGAAGCGAATACAACTATGTAGCCGCCAGCTGCTAGAGTGACCTCTGGAAATTTCCATTTGGTAAGTACGGATGCATTGTCAGTTACATACCAACCGAGCAAACTCACTGATGCGGAACCAGCATTATGAATTTCTATCCAATCAGAATAGTCACCGTCTTCATCAGCGAGATTGGCATCATTGATTGTTAAGAATTCTGAGATGATTAAATCCTGACTTTGAGCGAGGGGGGAGAAGATAAGAGAGAAAATCAGTACCAATACAAGGGTGGTTTTTTTTGACAGCTTGCCAATTTCTTGCTTCATTTTTCGATGGTTTATGAGGAGATTTAATGCTAGAAAATCTGCCTCGGGGTTGCCTTTAATCGGATGAAGCTAGCATGAATAGAAAGTGTCTGTATCCTGCTCTGTAGGGCAGAGTATTTTTTAGCTCAGCGAAAAAAAAGAAAGTCCTCGAACGAAAGAATAGTAAATAGGAGACCATTTTAACAAATCAATTGAATTGTGTTCCTTATCCGTAGTATCCGCTCGATCTCATTAAAAAAAACAGTTTTTGATATTTCCAATTTACCAACTGGTTCTATTGCCGGCTTGAGAATTATTCATAGTGTATCTTTTTTCATCGCCTTTTAGAAGATTTTAAAATAAAGTCTAATGGCAGAGCGTGTCTGTAATTCCTAGCGTATTTTAGACGAATTTGTATGATTCTGCGTACTCCTTGCCCTCCGCTAGAGCGCGTTTGCAACGCGGTTCTCATTCCAAAATAATCACATCTACGCATCCAATTGACCCGGCATAATCTCTCGCAGAACTATACAAATATTACACTGTTTCTGCTTCTCTAGGGTTACCATGGATATAGTTCAATTTTTGACCAAGAAAAGCATGAGTCATTATTGACTTAGGTTGATTCACATCTTGCCAAACTATGCTATTTGAAATACGCTTCAGGTCTTTACCTGCTTTTTCGAACGCTCGTAACAACCATTCCGACCGACTTTCTTTGATCAAAGTACAGCGCAGAACAGGTACGCGTTGCGCCGGAATGGCTAAACGCGCCAGCTAGGATCGTTTATTGGCATGTGGACTGAGAGCCCATCCCGAAAAGACGAAAATAGTGTATTGTAAGAAAGAAGGGAGGAATCTAATAGGCTATCCAGTACAGTTTTACTTTCTTGGCTTTAGCCGCGTCGGCCGTCCGATTCCAGCCCCTTCGCAACAAACTGAGAAAATGCAGCAGTTATATGCAGTTTGACTGCACGATGAGTCGCAAGTCCAAGGTTCGCATAGTCGGGGAATTGCGAAAGCTGGCCTTTCATAACAAGACCCAACGCGGGATACAGGATTTGGCCAATATGCTAAATCCGAAAATACGAGGATGGATCAATTATTATGGAGCGATCAGCCGAAGAAGTCTAAAGCCTGTGTTTTATTACCTACATCATCGGATGATCAGGTGGATATTGAACAAGTATAAAAGCTTCAAAGGTAGCAAGGTGAAAGCCATTGCTTGGTTGCGGCGGATAACCCATTCATACCCCAACCTGTTTTATCATTGGTCATTGGGGTACAAATTGGTGTAACCCACCAGTTTGAGGACTACATAATAAGAGCCGTGTGAATTGAGAGGTTCACGACTAGCCGTCCGCACACGGTTTTGTGAGAGGTTTAGGGGTGAAATTCCCCTTTACCTACTCGACTAGGCTCAGTTTTCAATCGCTCTTTCAATTTTTCGATTTCTTTATCAAAAGCACTTACTAAACTTTTGGACATTATTATAGAATTATTTTCATAATCTCTTGATGTTTCTTCTTCTACAACTCCATTATTCTCTAATTGAAAGCAGACGAGATTAAATAAGCCGAAAAACTTAATAAAAGGAAGTTCATCAGAAACTAAAACATTTATATCATTCTTGTCAATGTTTTTATAAGAATTATCTTTTGAATACCTCCCCATTATTTTTAGCATAGCCAATTCGACTTGCTGGTCTTTACCCGGATTTACTAATCTTTGATAGCGTTTCCTATCCGTGAAAAGCATTCCAGTTCTTGATGGAATAGTCGTAGCTAAAAATATAGCAATTGAAATTGTCCCTCCTGCATAAAAAATTATCCCAAGGGGTTTGCCGACCATATAAGCAATTACAAAACAAACTACTGCGAATAACACAGATGCGATTGGTCCTGCTAAAAGTATTTGTGCAAACTTCTTAGCATTATCTTTATCGTCATCAATTGGAGATGTTGCTGCTACACCTCCATAATATCCTATATTTTTATTAAGATATATTTTCACCTTATTATTTTCTCTTTTTAACCCAAGAGGACCGACAACAAATAACTCAAATCTAAAACCATTTATTAGCCCAACAATTAAATGCCCTAATTCATGTATAGCTAAGACGATGAATGTAAAAAAAACGATTCCAATCATCATTATATATTTTCCTTTGCTTGTATCTGGCTTTAGGTTTTCTGCAAAACCAAATTCTTTTGAAATCTTTAATATTCCAAAAAGCAAAACAAGCATTATAGCCCATTCCAAGTATTTAATATATTTCGATTCTTTTTTCATTTTTTTTAATTGAGCCTAACGCCAAGCTATGATGAGTGGGGATTAGAAAGCACAAATCTTTCCGCTCGCACATAGCCACGCCTACGCGGCTCGGCCTTGATTTAAATTTAAAACTTGTGGCGGACTTTTCAAGTGCCACCAAATATCCTGACTGATAAAACCCCATTCATTCATAGCATATGTGTGTGCCTTGAATGGTGAATATAGCTCATGAATTCGAGTGTTCCAAAGGGTGAAAGTCCCGTATGCGCTGGGGTCGTTCCTGGAAGCAAAGCAAGTGGCAAGCTCGTTTACCGTGAGGTATGGAGTGAAGTAAGCCAGACTGCAATGTCTGTACTGACGAACAGAAACTACATACCGAGGCATAAATATGTGGGTGAGCAAACACATCATTGTGAAGCCCTACGAATACCAAAAGCGTATTAATGTAGATGTAGCAGGGATAGACATAAGGATATTCACCTTACCGAGGGAGGTCTCGACTGTTACGTGTAACAGATGAGAAGTCAGCAGAAGCCATAGTACTAATTAGTAATGAGCTGCCACCGCTAAGGATTAGAGCAGAGGACTCACAAGATTGGGAAGGGCTGGGCGCCCCCGACTGAACATTAAATCATGCTGAAATTCGTGTAGGAATCCCGATAGCTATCGGGATAGCCTATACTTAAGACAGCAAGACAGAACAAAATGATAGAAAAAGTATTACATCCGAGAAACCTGACCAAAGCCTATCGCCAAGTGGTGAGCAACAAAGGTTCGGCTGGAATAGACGGTATGAAAACAGACGAACTAAAGTCATTTATTGACGAAAATCGCTCTGCTATCGCACTTGACATTCTGCATCGGAGGTACGTACCCACAGCTATCAAAGGAACGGTCCGCCGCTGCGGTAGAAATCCCAAAATCAAACGGGAAGACCAGATTACTAGGCGTACCAACGGTAGTAGATCGCTGGCTTCAACAAGCGGTAAGCCAACAACTAGCAGCCAAATTCGAGGCGGTTCGCCGCTGCGATAGAGTTCGAGGAAGAAAGCTATGGGTTCAGACCGCAAAAGAACACCCAAAAGGCAGTACAGCAAAGCTTGAAATACATCAATGATGGTTATCAAGACACTGTGGACATTGACTTGAAAGGATTCTTTGACGAAACGGTCCGCCGCTGCGGTTCAGCACTACAAACTCCTACAACTGATCTATGAGAAAGTAAAATGCCCGATAACCCTGTGGCTTATCCGAAAATGGTTACGTGCGCCAATCCTTATCAAAGGGAAGCTGCACAAACGCCGAAAAGGAGTACCACAAGGAAGTCCTTTGAGTCCACTACTGTCGAACATTATGCTCGACCAACTGGATAAATACCTCAAAGACGAAGGTCATAAGTTTGTCCGCTATGCTGATGATTTTAGTATTTACACAAAGTCAAAAGCAGAAGCCCGAAAGGTGGGTAATGAAGTTTTTCTTTATTTGAAAAACAAACTGGATTTACCCATCAATCGAGAGAAAAGCGGCATCCGAAGACCTGTAGATTTTGAAGTATTAGGTCATGGTTTTACGCCGACCTATCGCAAAGGGGAAAAGGGCAAATACCAACTGGTAGTCAAAGAAGGAAGTTGGCAAAACCTGAAACGTAAGCTCAAACAGATCACCAAGAAAACCCTGCCACACAGTCTTGACTCGCGGCTTTCAAAACTCAAAGAAGTATGCCGAGGATGGATTAACAACTTCCGACTAGGAAGCATTAAACTCAAACTCAAGAAGCTCGACGAGTGGCTAAGAAACCGAATTCGATACTGTATTTGGCATGATCGGGTCGCGTAGACTGGAAGAAGTTAGAGCGGAAACGTAAAAACCTGATCCGATTAGGCATAGAACAAGGGATGGCTTATGCTTGGAACGGTCCGCCGCTGCGGTAGGACGAGAATGGGCGGCTGGGCAGTATCTCAAAGCCCCATACTAAGGACTACAATTACCAAAGTTCGCTTAAAGAAGAGAGGATATGAAAGACTGGGCGTCCCCGTTTGCTGGACTACTTCCAAAAAGTGAAAGTCTGATTTAGTGAACCGCCGTATACGCGACCCGTACGTACGGTGGTGTGAGAGGCGCACCGTGGGCTTATGGCTCACGGCCGTCTACTCGATTGGCAATAGTATTTAGTTCATATATCCACTTTTTAAGTAAAATTGATTCCAATCAGTAATCGTTATTATATCTTTAATAGCTTTCTTTTTATCGGTCTGTTTTTCATAATAACTTTCGCAAATTCTGAAGCCTATATAGTAGCCCAAATCAGCGGGCTTGTCTTTAGCTCTATCTGCATTACCAATCCAATTTTGTGTATTTTCTCCGTACATATCCATTTTAAATTCATTCCAAACTTCTTTCTCGTTCTTATTAGCCCATTCGTGGACATATTGGTTAATATGTGAACCACACACTAAAGAACTTATAAAATCAGCTGCTCCTTCATAAATTGCATTACCTAACAAATTGTTATAATTGTTATTTTGTTGAATATGAACTAATTCGTGAATTGTAATTAATGGCAAATTAGAAAAATCGCGCACTACCTTTTTTTCCCAATTATTGAAATTTGATAAATCTGAATCCTTCATTTTGGTGTGCATTTCTGCTCCGATTATTAATCCAAAAGGACTTGATGTCCCTCCGGCATTAAAACAACCAACCGTATAGTAAATATCTGGAAAAACAGCATCAATGTACAGTTTTTCAAATTCGTTAAAGTAATTCCTAAGAGTCTTTTCCTGGGTATAGAGTTGTTCTAGGTTT
The DNA here is from genome assembly GCA_040218415.1 of Cyclobacteriaceae bacterium. Lineage (GTDB taxonomy): Bacteria > Bacteroidota > Bacteroidia > Cytophagales > Cyclobacteriaceae > JAVJRN01. The sequence goes on along the minus strand of JAVJRN010000057.1, from coordinate 837 downwards.
GGTATAATGGACTTAAAATATTCTTTTTTATCTTCAATCCGATATGCAAATTGGTGAGATGAAGATTGGATTTTAAATTTTTGATAGTAAAATAAAGCTTTAGATGCTTTAGAGAAGTAATCGTTATAAAAATAGGATGGTGAGTTAGACCAATTGCTTCTACTTTTATTAAAAGCAGTAATAAAATTGAAAACATCTTGATAGTGAAAATTACAGTTCTTGGGATTATCTTTCAAATGAGTTATGCTGTCTATCAGTGATAATTTAGAAACGTACTCTGGTTGTTCTGAATAAGGATTGTCCGAATTCTTATACCAATTTAACCAAGTGTATTTTCTATTAATTAAAGAATCCATTAGTGGGTATGCCAAAGAATCTTGTTTAGTGTCCAAATAAAGCATAGATAGATTAAACATAGCATCTTCAATAAAAGTCTGGGAATTACTTGTTTTTATACAGTTTTGGTAAGCCTCAATTGCTAATTCTGGTCTACCTGCATTATTTAACTCGTTTGCTAAATTGTAGTAGTAGTTCGGATAAGAGCCTAATGCAATTAATTCGGAATATTCATTCTCAATGATTTGTTTATCCGAAGTTTGTTTTTTCGAATGTTCATTACAACTGCTAAGTAAAATAGTAGTCAGAAGCATTATGATAAGGGTTTTCTTCATTCGTTTTTATAATGGATGATAATGTCTGTGTGTGCCCAGCATGGGCATCTGGTATCTAAGATACCAAATTATTCCAGAGGGTGAAAGTCCCTTGTGAGCGGGAGTCGTGTCCTGAATCACTAGCAAGTCGCAAGGTTGGATACTGTGAGGTATTGACCGAAGGAAG